>DASXUL010000126.1:0-67440 GCA_036504855.1 Armatimonadota bacterium
ACTCGCTCCCAACATACCGCCAGACCATATCTCTCCCTTGCCCGACGATCTCCTCCTCCTCCGACCGCCCCGCTACGCATTCCGCAATTGTGGCCCACGCGCAAAACACACTTAGTTGGAACGATTGGGCTTGCCCTGCCCGCCAACCTTTCACAGACAGAAGATGCTCCCTACGGACGCGACCAACTCACAGAACCACCCGAACAGAGCAGGAGGTCTGCTTGCTTAGGCGTGCGGACTGCCAGATCCGAACCTGAGTGCTTCCAAGCAGTAGGTCGAGGGTTCGAGACCCTTTTCCCGCTCCAACGCGCGCCCTGCAACGCCCGGCCCCATAGGCCGGGCGTTCTTCGTTGGGGTTCGGCCCCGGGCGACATTGCGCGGGCTTACTCGACCATCGCCCGGGATCCACTCTTCAGAGACCGATGGATCGCCTCGGCCACCGCGACGGCGGCGCGGGCGTCTTCGGGCGTTATCAGCGGCTGTCGCCCGGCGCGAACGCATTCCGCGAAATGCTCCAATTGGGCGCGCAGCGCGCCATGTAATCTGCCGGCGATGACGGGCCCATAGCTTACGTCCGGTCTCGTTGCGTGCGCATCGGAGCAAACCTCGAAGGATTCGTCGCCCAGCCGCACGCTCACGCGGCCCGCCGTACCCACGATTTCCATCCGCGCGTCCAGAGGGTTGGGCGCGCCCGCCGGAATCACCCAGCAGGTTTCGAGGCAGCCAACGCAGCCGTTCGCGAACCGCATCAGCGCGAATATGCTGTCGTCCGCCTCCGTGAGAACCTTGCGGGCGCTCTCCGCGGTAACCGACACAATCTCCGAACCCACGAACCACCGCATGATGTCGATGTCGTGAACGCCCAGGAAGAAGGCAACCGAGGTCCGCGCCTGGATGCGCAGGCCGGACGCGATGAGGTTGTTCCGCCGCGCGTAGATCTGAATGGGGTCCCCAACGGCTCCGCCGTCAATCGCGTGTTTCGCGGCGGCATAGCGCGGGTCGAACCGAACGACGTGCCCCACCATCAGCGTTACGCCGGCAGTCCGGCAGGCGGCGATGATGGCGTCACAGTCGGCAACCGTTGTGGCCAGCGGCTTCTCCACGAGGATGTGCTTGCCGACTTGCGCAGCCTTGATGCATGAGTCGACATGGCGCTGGTCGTCTACGCAGACGCTGACAATATGGACGTCGGGATCCGACAGCGCCGCTTCCAGGCTTGCCGCGGCATGGCCGCCATACTTCGCGGCGATCGCCTCCGCCCTGCCGGCAACCACGTCATACGCCTGAACCAGCCGCGTGCCTGTCAATTCCGACCAGATACGCGCGTGCCCCTCACCCATCATCCCCAGGCCAACCACCGCCGCGCCGAGTTTGCTGCTCATTGCCGTTGCCTCCGTTGGTCCTTCAGTATCGCCGCGCCCGAACGCTCGGGAGTCAGCCTCTTCCGGCGCGCCGGGCGCTTTTGACGCGATAAGTTGCACTCCGGTATACTCATAGCAAGCTCAATCAGTGTATCGCGAGGGAGGGCCTTGGTAGGCGCGCTGCAGACCGCTCCGGAAGAGTCCTCCCTTGCCCGGCTGCGTTGCGTCTTCACCGGCTCTGCTGGCCGGTTCCCTGCCCTGCCGTACGGCCCGGCCGCCAAAGCGCCCGGCTCGTTCCCACCGCGAAGGTTGACCATGAACCTGAGATCCCCGCTGATCCTTGGCTCGTTCGCGTTCGTATCGGCGATCGCTGCCGCGGCCCCGCCGTCCCAGCTCAAGCCGGTTCCCTTTACCAGCGTGACGATCACCGACGCTTTCTGGGCGCCGCGCATCCAGCGAAATCTGGAGGTCACGCTGCCGCACAACTTCCAGGAGTGCGAAGCCACCGGGCGCATCAGCAACTTCGACAAGGCCGCCGGCAAAATGGCGGGCGAGCACGAAGGGTACATGTTCAACGATTCCGACGTGTACAAGGTCCTGGAAGGCGCCGCCTACACCCTGGCCTACAGACGGGATCCCGCGCTGGAGGCGAAGTGCGACAGCATTATCGACCGCATCGCCGCGGCTCAGCAGCCGGACGGCTACCTCTACACCTATTACACCATCCGCAAGGAGTTGAACCTTCGCCACACCAATGAGGCGAACATGCACGAAACCTACTGTGCTGGCCACCTCATCGAAGGCGCCGTGGCGTATTTCCAGGCGACCGGCAAGCGCAAGTTCCTGGATGTGGCGATCCGCCTGGCCGACTACTACGACCGCCTCTATGGTCCGGGCAAACGGCGCGACGCGCCTGGGCACGAGGAGATCGAACTTGCGCTTGTGAAGCTCTACCGCCTCACCGGGCAGAAGCGCTATCTCAACCTCGCGCGCTTCTTCGTTGAGGAGCGCGGCCACGCAGACGGCGGCCGCGCGCTACAGGGCGAGTACAGCCAGGACCACATCCCGGTACGGCAGCAGCGGGAGATCCAGGGGCACGCGGTGCGAGCGATGTACCTCTACTGCGGCGTTGCCGATCTTGCCGCCATCTCGGGCGACCCTGGCTATCTGAAGACCATGGACAGCATCTGGCCGGACGTGGTTGATCGGAAGATGTACATCACCGGCGGAATCGGGCCATCCGGCTCCAACGAGGGGTTCACGACCGCCTACGACCTCCCGAACGATTCCGCCTATGCGGAATCGTGCGCGGCGATCGCGCTAGCCCTGTGGAACCAGCGCAAGACGCTGCTGTACGCGGATGGGAAGTACGCTGACGTTGTGGAGCGCTGTATGTACAACGGCCTCCTCAGCGGCGTGTCCCTCAGTGGAGACCGGTTCTTCTACGGCAATCCGCTGGGGTCGCGAGGCGGCTATCAGCGGTCCGCCTGGTTCGCCTGCGCCTGCTGTCCGCCAAACCTCGTGCGATACATCCCCACGGTCGGCGGCCTCGTATACGCCACCACGCCGACCGACCTGTACGTGAACCACTACATGGGCAACACCGGGCGCATGCAGGTCCGCAATACATCTGTTACGGTCACGCAGGTCACCCGTTACCCGTGGGACGGCGCCGTGAAGCTGACGGTGGCTCCCGTCCGGCCCACCCCATTCACCCTCCGCCTGCGCATCCCCGGCTGGTGTCAGGGCCCCACCGTCTCCAGCACGCTCTACCGACTGCAAGGCATGCCCGCGTCCGGCGCGGTTACGCTGAAAGTCAACGGCAAGCCCGCGCGCGGGATGCGCGTGGAAAAGGGCTACGCCTGCGTTACGAGGACCTGGAAGCGGGGAGACGTTGTCTCCTGGACCATGCCGATGCCGGTCCGCCGCGTGCATGCCAACCCCAAGGTGAAGTACGACATCGGAAAGGTTGCGCTCCAGCGCGGCCCCGTGGTGTATTGCTTCGAGGATGTGGACAATGCGAATCGCGCGCGGCGAATGGCCATTCCCGCTGGGGCGCGCATCACGACGAAGGCCCGGCCGGATCTGCTGGGCGGCGTGACAGTTCTCAACGGCCAGTGCATCGCTCAGGTTACGCCGGGCGCCGCTCCATCGGAGGCGTCGTTTACGGCCGTCCCCTACTTCGCGTGGGACAACCGGACGCCGGGCGGAATGGCGGTGTGGGCGCCCGAGAATCCCGGCGCCCTGCCGGCCGCCATGCCGCCGACCATCGCCAGCGCGAGCAAGGCGTCATGGTCGTTCATGCATGTGGACGCCGCCTCTATCAATGATCAATTGGCGCCCCGCAGTTCCAACGATGCGGAGACGCCGCATATGGATTTCTGGCCCCACTCGGGCACAACCGAGTGGTTGCAGTATACCTTCGCCGCCCCCGCTACGGTGAAGGGGGCGGAAGTGTACTGGTTTGTCGATTACCCGGGCGGCGGATGCGGCGCGCCGGCGTCGTGGCACATCGAGTACCGGGTTGGGGACGCGTGGAAGCCCGTGGAGGCGAATGGCCCGTATGCGGTCGAGAAAGACCGGCTCAACCGGACCGAGTTCAAGCCCGTGCAAACGGATGCGCTGCGCCTGGTTGTCGACTGTCAGCGCGACCTCTCGGCAGGCGTGTATGAGTGGCGCGTGCTGCAGTAGGCGGCGGCAGAGCTGCGCTTCCTTGATTGGCGCAGAGAGGGCGTTGGCCATGGCAGGCGCGTTCGCGTGAACGAGGCGGTCTCCCACCCCAAGGCGCGCAGGGGCCTCGTCGTCCGAGTGGCCGGCTATGGCCAGTCCTTCTGCAACATCAACCCAAGTCTGCAGGGCGAGAACACCCGCGGCACGGAGCACAGCGACTCCCAGCGAACCGGCCGTCCTGCTGGATGGCATACCTCTGGGAGGGGCGGCTTGCCGCCGCGGTAGTTCGCTGGAGCGGCGATGAGCCTGTCCGGTTTTTGGCGCGGGGGCGGCGCTGCTATAGTATGCTTACGAGCGCGCCGGAGGCGCGGGACAGGTGTTTGCCCATGCATATTCACGACATTTTCGCCCGAAACAGTACCACCCTCAGCTTTGAGTTTTCCCCGCCGAGAGATGACGAGGCCGCCGAGGCGCTCTACAAGGGCATCTCGGAACTGGAGCCCCTTCACCCCTCCTTCGTGTCGGTCACGTATGGCGCCGGCGGGTCAACGCGCCAGCGCACCAACGACCTCGTGGTGCGCCTGAAGGACCAGACCACGCTGGATCCGGTCCCTCACCTCACCTGCGTCTGCCACTCCGAGGGCGAGATTCAGGGCATCCTGGAGCGGTACGCGGGGCACGGCATCTCCAACGTTATGGCGCTGGGCGGCGACCCGCCGAAGAGCGCGCTCAACTACGACCGCACGGCGGACGCCTTTCCCCATGCGGAGGACCTGGTGCGCTTCATCCAGCGGTTCAACGCATCGGGAAGCCACCCAGACCCGCGCGGCTTTGGCATCGGCGTGGCCGGGTTCCCGGAGGGCCACCCCGCCACTCCAAACCGCCTCGTGGAACTGGACCGGCTGAAGGCCAAGGTGGACGCCGGAGCGGATTACATCGTCACCCAGCTCTTCTTCGATAATCACGACTTCTACGATTTCCGGGAGCGGTGCGAGTTGGCCGGCATCAACGTGCCCATCCTTGCCGGAATTATGCCGGTCACTTCCAGCGGCGGCCTGATGCGTATGGCGGAACTGGCGCTTGGCGCGCGCTTCCCGGCTCGGCTGCTGAAGGCGCTGAATCGGTGCGATGACGAGCCCAAGTACATCCGCAGGGTGGGCGTGCAGTGGGCCGCCGAGCAGTGCCGCGACCTGCTGGACAACCACGTGCGCGGCATCCACTTCTATACGCTGAACCGATCCACCGCTACGCGAGAGATCTACGCCAGCCTCGGCGTGAAGGATTCCCGGCGTCTGACGTCGGCTTGACGCCGATGATCCAGGCCGTCATTTTCGACATGGACGGCGTGCTGCTGGAGTCCGATCTGTTGATGGCGGACGCCATCATCCAGACGCTGGCGGAATGCGGCGCCGTCGTAACGCTGGAGGATTTCATCCCGTACGTTGGCGCCGGAGAGCGCCGCTGCATAGAAGCCCTCGCAGCCCAGCAAGGCGTGGCCTGTGACGTTGAAGCGACGAAGGCGAAGGCCTACGCCGTCTATGCGGAAATGGCGCGGGGCCGCCTGGCGCTTGCGCCCGGAGTTCGGGAGTTCGCCGCGCGAGCAAGGGCGCGGGGCCTGCATCTCGCCATCGCCAGCAGCGCGGACCCGGTGAAGATCGCCATCAACCTCGGGGAAATCGGCCTGCCGTCCGATACATTCGATGTCATCGTGAGCGGGCTGGACGTAGCGCTGAAGAAGCCGCATCCCGGCATCTTCCTGACGGCGGCCGAACGCCTGGGCGTTGCCCCGGATACCTGCCTGGTTGTTGAAGACGCCGTTAACGGCATCGCAGCGGCGCGCGCCGCGGGGATGCGCTGCCTGGCTGTATCCACCACGTTTCCCCCCGATTACCTTGCCGCGGCGGACTGGGTGGCGGGATCGCTTGCCGTCGCGCCGGACGCCTGCTTCGGATGGTGATCCTGATCCTCGACCTATTCGCGAAGGAAGGAACCTGCCTGTGAGACCTGGAATCTGGATGGCCCCCCTGGCGGCGTGCGCCATCGCCGCCTCGGCGCGCAGCGCGCCTCGCAGCGTCACCGGGTATGTCAGCGTTTCGGCGGGCGATTCCTCTCCGTACTGGACGCTGGCGGACCACATCGACTGCTTCACGGCTCTGGCCCCCACCTGGCTCTCCTACGACGCGGCGGGAAAGCTGACGGACCACTCAGACCGGACCTTCGTTCGGTACGCGCACGCGCATGGCGTGAAGGTTACGCCGCTCGTGGCCATCGGGTCGGGCAAGCCCTCTGAGGTGGCGCATGCCCTCTTCGCCGACGCCGGCGCCGCGGATCACTCCGCCAGCGAGCTCTTGCGCAGCGTGAAGGCGTCCGGCGCCGATGGGATCAACGTGGACATCGAGGGCGTGGCCCACGGAGACCGGGGGCTCTACAACGCCTTCGTGGAGCGCCTCTGCAAGGCCTTCCACGCGGACAAGCTGCTGGTGACGCTGGACCTTCCGGGCAAAGACTCTGACGCGCCGGACGAGGAATGGCCCGGCTTCGCCGACTACGCTTTCCTTGGGAGACACGCGGATCAGCTTCAGTTGATGTGCTATGACGAGCATTGGGCCAGCGGCGACCCGGGGCCGGTTGGATCGCTGCCCTGGTTGCGCCGGGTAATCGCCTATGCCGCCAGTGTGGCGCCGCGGTCGAAAGTCGTGCTGGGCGTGCCTTTCTATGGCTACGACTGGCCGCCCGCCGGCCCGGTGGCGTCTGTTACAGGCGTGCAGGCCGAAGCGCTGATCGCCCAACACAACGCCGCTCCGAAATGGGATGCGGACGGGGAGTCCTACTGGTTCCAGTACCCCGACGTGGGGAGCGGCGCTCACAAGGTGTACTACGAGACTGGGCGCAGCCTGCAGGCGCGGTTGGATGCGGCCAACAAGGCCGGCATCGCCGGCATTGCCGTCTGGCGGTTGGGAGACGAGTCGGCAGGCCTGTGGGCGCCTCTCAAGCGGTATCGCTCAGGACGCTAATCCGGATGCAGCCAGGCCGCCCAATTGGGCGGCCTGGCTGCATTCCGATCAATAGACTCGCGCGTCACTTCCTCGGCGCGGTCGTGGATGCCGTCTGGACGTACGTGAGCTGCACGCCGTGCGTCTGCACGTCCACGAGCGTGTAATTGCCATCGGCGTCCTGCACGAATACCCCGGTAAACACGGCGCGGAGGCGTGCGGCGCTGCGTCCGCCCATGGCGCCGTCGATCGTGCCGGTGAGTTCGCCGAAGTTCTCATTGATGGCGACAAGCGAACCGGTGATCCGCTGCTTCGTTGACGGCGCAAACAGCGAGATCACGCCGTTCGTCATGCCGTCGCCGTTCGCGTTGAGGATTGTCTGAGTGCGAAGCTCCACCTTCACTGGGACCTGAACGGCGCTGGCGCCGGCGGTCGGCGGCGTCACAGTGAGAACGGCGTCGGCGCGATAGAGGCTGGTGGATTCGGTGTCGCTGATCTTCCTCGTGTTCACCTGTTTCAACTGGAAGGGTTCCGCCGTGACCTTCGAGATCACCGGCGTTGGGGGAGTGGGCTTCTTGCAGAGTTGGCCGGCAGAAGCAGAGGAGATTGCCACCGTCGCCAAGGTGACCAGCGCGAGCATCCGAGACGTATTGAACATCGCTCGTCCCTCCTTTGGGCGGCCCCGCATCCGCGCGGGGCAGCGCGCAATCGGCGTCGTGAGCCGACGTCGTCATGCTATTATGCCGGCTCGCCAGATGGCATGGCCAACCGTCTGGCCGACGGCCTCGCCCCGTTCGTTGGTCAGACCATCGCCTCGTCCGCCATGTCCCAGAGATCGGTCAGCGTTATCTCCGGGTCGCGCTCGTGTAAGCGCTTTATGAGCACCACGGTGGTGCCGTCGTACCCTGTTTTGAGGAGGATGCGATCGGCGGCGGCCAGCATGATGGAGAAACCCATACCCAATGAGGGCTTCGTGGAGAATCCCCGGCGCAGCACAGCGCTCGGGAGGATGACCGACTCGATGCCGGGCCCTCGGTCCTCCACGACAACCCAGATCTCTTCCTCATTGCGCCCTGCGTGGACTGTCCCGCTGGATCCGTGTTTCAGCGCGTTGCTGATCGCCTCTCCCACCGCAATGGTGAACTCGCCCAGCCGATTCGCGTCTTCGCCGAAGACGGACTCCGCGCAGAGCCGGGCGCTTCGCGCCTCCGACGGGTGATTGATCTCCAAACTGACCTGCGCTTCCGCCACGTAAGGCTCCGTTTCGGACGCGTCGCAGATCTCCACCCGTCCGTCCGTGACGCTCCGAATGGTGTCGCGGTAGAAGCGGCGCTTGTGGGCCTCGGTGGCCAGGCGCTCTTCCTCAACCCGCTTGCGCTCGGTGATGTCGCGCCCGATGACCACCAGGCCTTTCCGGCGTCCATCGTCGTGGAACGTGGGCACCTTCACGATATCGAAGACGCGTTCGTCGCCGTCGGGGGTGGGGATGGTTTCGTCGACCCGGCTGGCCGCGCCGATCTGCCACGCGGCTTCGTCGGTCTTCTCGCATGCGAGGAAGGCGTCGCGGAAGAACTCGCTGTTCTCCGCGAGATCGCTGTCCTTCTTGCCGCGGTAGTCAACGCCCTGGAGCTCAAACAGGTTGAGGTCGAACTCATTCGCCTCCAGCCAGCGCCCTTCGCCGTCCTTGAAGCAGACGATGTCCGGCATGGCATTGATGAGCGTGCGCAACTGGGCCTCGCTCTCCTTCAATGCTTCCTTGGCGAGTTTGCGGTCGGTGATGTCGCGCGCCGTAACGAGGGCGCAGTCGTCTCCCCCAACGCGGGCGCGACACACGCTGACCTCGAGCCAAAGCAAGCAACCGGATCGAGATGTGGCGTGCCACTCCAGGAGGCGCGGCCTGGAGGTTGCGGCCCCCTGGGCGAACTCGACGATGCACGTGTGCGTTTCCGAGTTGCCATCCGCGCTGAGGCCGCATATCCCGAGTCTGCAGACCTCCTCGCGCGAGTAGCCGAACAGGTCGCAAACGCGCTGGTTCACGTCGAGTACAGCGCCGGTGGAAGCGCTCAACACGAAGATGGCGTCGCTAACTGAGTCGTAGATCGCTCGAAAGCGCGATTCACTCTCTTCAAGCTGAACAAGGCGTTGTTGAAGCTCCGGGTAGTAGCTCTTCCGAGTGGAACCCTCTCCCAGTCCGATCACCTTATCGCGGAGGACCTTCAGGTCCCGTGACTGCTTAGAGCGCTCGTTCATATACCTCTTCGATCTCCCGCACCGTCGGGATCCGCGGGTTCGTGGCGATATCCGGATCCTCCATCGCGTTTTCCGCCAGGGCGGGGATGTCGGCCTCGCGGACGCCCTGCTGCCGGAGGCCGCCGAAAACGCCCACCGCCTCCCGTAACGCCGCCAGTCCGCTTAGTAGTTCCTTCAACGCATGCTCGGAACTCAGGCCGCCCATGTTCAGCCCCATGGCCTCCCCGATCGTCCGGAAGCGCTCCTCGGCGTACGGGTAGTTGTAGTTCACCACATGAGGGAGCAGAAGCGCGTTGGATCGGCCGTGCGCCGTGTCCAGCAGGCCGCCGAGGCTATGGGCCATGGCGTGCACGAGGCCGAGACCGGCATTCGAGAAGGCCAACCCCGCATCCATGCAGGCGACGGCGATCTGCGCCCGGTACTTCACCTCCCCGCGCTCGCTGATCGTGGCCGGCAGATAGGCGGAGATCAGGCGGATGGCATGCAGCGCCAGCGGATCGGTGATGGCGGACTGCGCGTTGGACACGTAGGCTTCGATGGCGTGCGTTAGCGCATCCAACCCCGTATCGGCGGAGAGCTCGGAGGACATGGACGTGAGCGTCACCGGGTCGATCAGCGACACATCCGGCACGATGGCCTTGCTGATGATGGCAACCTTCACGCGCCGGCGGATGTCTTCGATGATCGCGAACTGCGATACGTCCGCGGAGCTACCGCCCGTTGTGGGGATGCAGATCAGGGGGGGAATCGGATGCGTAACCTGGTCCACGCCTTCGAACTCGAGGATGGGGAGGTTGTTGGTGGTAACGATGCCGATGCCCTTGGCGCAGTCCATCGGGCTACCGCCGCCCACGGCGATGATGCAGTTGCAGTCTTCGGCCCGGTAGACATCCGCGCCAAGCGCCACTTCCTCCGCGCGCGGGTTGGGGGTCACGGAGTCGAACACGGCAAATGGCACGCCGGCTGCCGTCAGTTGGGCCGTTACGTCTCGGGCCCATCCCATCGCGATCACGCCAGGGTCCGTTACCACCAGGGCCTTGCGCGCGCCGAGCTTGGAGGCGTAGCTCGCGACGAGCAGACGGGCATCCACCCCGAAAACGCATTCCGGGGCCACGAATTTCCGTAGTTCCATACCGCTCATGGGCGTCACCCAGTGCCGTTGCCGCTTCGCAGGCGGGGCATTGCCAGGACGGGCCGATCATACTCTGGCCGGGTCGCCCCACCATCCGCCGATACAACCCATGTTATCCTATCGGGCGCGGTTCTGCCCCTGTTGAGCGCTGCATTTGTTTCGTCCGCGTTAACGCGCGATTCCGGCCATGGGTATTTGGCGCCCAGGCGAAACGGCCGAACATGATGGTAATGGCTCTCCGCCGGACGGCATGGCGCCGCCGTTGGGACCGTCGCCGCCGCCGTCTCTTCCGCCCATGACCATTTTCGAACGTCCACTGCCCGAGGGAAGCCAGTATCCATGCACTCTGGATGATGTCAGAGAGACTCTGGCAATCGTGCCGCCTGAAGACCTGGCCGGGCTCTGGGCCGTGGGGCTGGCGCCGAGTCCCCGTAAGGCGTACCACGCGTACGCAACTTACTTCGGCGGTGAGCGGCCGACGATTCACATCTACTCACTCGGCGGGGGATATGAGTTCCGTATGATCCCGCATACGCGGCCGCACAACATCGAACAGTGGTACCGCCACGAACTGGCGTTCGGGATGCGTGTGGAACAGCGCGGCGGGCGCTACGTGGGCGTCTGGGAGCCTGGCGACCTGCGACGGTATGTGGCCTGCCACGTCCTTCTGCACGAGGTCGGCCACCACGTGTTCCGCCGCCGGTTCGGGTTTCACCCCGGCGAAACGTCGGAACGTTATGCCGACGACTATGCCTTTCGTTTGCTGAAAGGCTGCGAGGCGGGATGCTGGCCCGCACGGAGGATCCGCGATGGAGAGCCGCGAACAGACTTATGATCTCCGGTTGCGCCGGTACGTGACGGCGCTCCGCAACGAGAAGCCGGATTGCGTTCCGATCCGGCCGTTTGTGGCCGAGTTCACCGCGAAATACGCCGGCTATTCGTGCCAGGAGGTGACGCACGACTACGTCAAGGCGTTCAACGCCGCGGTGAAGTGCGCCACGGATTTCGACTGGGACGCCGTCGTTCCGAACATGGTTTACGTGTGGACCGGCCTCACCGAGGCGCTGGGCCTCCGCTATTACGGCGTTCCCGGCATTGAAGTGCCGCCGGAACACGGGTTCAACTACCTCGAGCCATCCGAGGACGACGCCTTCATGAAGGCGGATGAGTACGACGCGCTCATCGACGACCCGACTGCGTTTCTCTACAATACCTGGCTCCCGCGCGTGTCGAAGGACGTGACGCGGCCCGGCGAGCCATCCACCTACCGCAGCCACCTGGCCCTCGTGAAGGGCGGAATGGCCATGCTGGCCTATTTCAGCGCGTTTGGGCCGCAGGCGGCGCGGCTGCGGGAGGAGGCGGGCGCCGTTTCGGCCATCTCCGGCATTTTCAAGGCGCCGTTCGATATCATGGCGGACAAGTTGCGCGGGTATATCGGCCTCACGATGGACATGCAGACGCAGCCGGACAAAGTACTGGCCGCGTGCGAGGCTCTGATGCCGCATCTCTGCCATGTAGGTCTCACGACCGCGGACCCCAATCGCCTGGTCCCCATCGCTTTCTGGATGCATCGCGGCTGCGTACCGTTCGTCAATCCCCGTCAGTTCGCTTCGCACAACTGGCCCACGCTGAAGCCCATCATTGAGGAATTCTGGAAGCACGGCCATCAGACGCTGTTCTACGGTGAGGGCAAGTGGGCCGCGCACTTCGACGCGTTCCGCGAGTTGCCGGATCGCAGCATCGTGTTCCACTGCGACAAGGACGACGTTTTCGAGGCCCACGCGCGCCTGCATGACAAGTTCGCCCTCAGCGGCGGCGTGCCGAACACGCTGCTGAGCTTCGGGGCCCCGGAAGAGGTGCGCCAGTTCTGCCGCCGCGTGTTGGAGACCGTGGCTCAGGACGGCGGATACATCATGGATGCCGGCGCAATCATGCAGAACGACACCAGCGTGGAGAACCTGATCGAGCTGACGAGGGCCACTCGCGAATACGGAGGCCACCCGGATGTTGATCCGAACGCAATGACGGCGGTTCCCCCGGCGGACGTGCCGCGGTCCCGGGCGGATCGAGCCATCCTCGCGGGCATCCCCGATCGCGCGGACGCCAGCGCGGCGCCCGGGCAGTGTATCGCCTGGGAGGAGCGGGCCGCCGAGATGCCGGTGATCCGCGGCGACGTGGACATCCTGCGCGACGTCTGGCGCGATGTGGACGCGCTCGGCAGCGCGTTCATCTGGCAACTGCTATTGAGCTTCTAGCGCGCGAGCGGGCCGGAAAACGTGACCAAATTTGCAGATTTCGTGGTGAAGGTTTCCGTGAGTGGAATGCTCTGACATGGCAGGGTAAAATGATCCGTGTGGTATGACAACGAGTGAGTGGCCACAAGCCACAGGAGGACATTCGATGAAAAAGACCATTCTCAACGCCAGCTTGATCTTGGCGGGATTGGCCGCTCTCAGCAACATCGGCGTGTACGCGCAGGAGACAACTCCCTCGCCCGCGCCGCCCACCACAACCGCCGCCCCGAAGGCGAAGACCATAAGTCTGGACTTCAAGGATATGCCAATCCGTGAAGCCGTACAGGCTCTCTTCTCGGGCACCGGCCTGAACTACGCCGTCACCCCGGAGGCCGCCCAGGCCGCCCCAACGGTGACCCTCAACTTGCAGGACGTGTCTTTCGACGCGGCCCTGAACATCCTCACAAAGACCGCCGGCCTGCGCTACCGCAAGGACCGCGATACCGGCGTCTACATGATTGAGGCGAAGACGGTGGACACGGGCGTGACGCCGGTCGGCGGAACGACCGCGCCGGATACGTCCGCCCCAGCGCCCGATGTTACCCCGGTGCTGCAGATCGAGAAGATCCCGTTGAACTACGCGGATACCATCGATATCTACGGCACCCTCTATGGCCAGGGCAGCAACCGCGCCGCAAATAGCATGAACGGCGGCAGCGGCGGCTTCGGCAGCAGCAGCGGCGGCTTCGGCAGCAGCGGCGGCGGCTTCGGCAACAGCAGCTTCGGCGGCGGCTTCGGCAGCAGCGGCAGCAGCTTCGGCAGCAGCGGCAGCAGCTTCGGCAATAGCAGCTTCGGCGGCGGCGGCGGCTTCGGCAACAGCAGCTTCGGAGGCGGCGGCGGCGGTTTCGGCGGCTTCGGCCGCTGATCTTGCTTCGACCAACGTGTACAGCAGATTGAGGCATGGAGCCAACGCTCCGTGCCTCTTTTCTTTGGTGGGGCCTCTCCTCGCCGGGGCCTGCCGTTCCTCGGCGCCGCGATCAAACCGGGAGACGCGCGTGGCGAATCATCGCCACCAAGGGCCGATGACGGCTCCGCCGCCGCCCGGGACGGCGCGCTGCCAAACAGCATGGCCGTCACACACTCCCAGATTCACGCCGCCCCAGTGAGAGCCCGCGCCCTGGTTCCACCAATCCTGCATGAGTTTCACCCCGGCGGGATTGCGAACCTCCGCTTCCCGAACCAGGCCGGCGTGCGGACGGCCGGGTTCGCCCTTCGCGGCGTTCGGCGCCACCGGAACCGAGTTGCAGAACAGGTAAGCGTTCGCCTGGTAGTTCGTACCGGCGCCGTCCTCTGGCGTGATTTTCACCGCCGGGCACAGCCACACTCCGCCCGAGCGCAGATAGGGTTGGAGGAGCGGAATCAGTGGAGCGCCGTCCCAGCGGTTTGATGCATCCGATGGGTCGTCACGCATCAAGGTGTCGGCGATCACGGAAGGCGAGGTCCCCTTGCCCTGGAGATTCGGGTAAACGCCGTCACTGTCATCCAGGTAGAGGCGCACAGCCGTCGCCAGCTGCCTCAAGTTCGCGAGGCAGCTGGTTGCCGCCGCCCGTTCACGGGCGCGCGCGAAAACCGGGAAAAGGATCGCCGCCAGGATTGCCATGATGGCGATCACAACCAGCAGCTCGATGAGCGTGAACCCGGTCCCGGCCGTCCTCTGGCTCCGCATGGCCTGCCCTCCATCGACGTAACCCCGGCGCGGGCGGGGGGTTCACGCGAGACGCGGATGGAGCGGCGTTGCCTCTCTCTGTAAGGGCATCACGGCGCGGGCAGCGGGGCTCCGGTGGCATGGGCCAGAGCTGCGCGGGCCGTGTCCACGGCGGCGGAAGCGTTGACGCGGTTGGTCTGCGCTGTTAGGAGCGCGGATTGGGCGTCAGTGACGTCGAGGAAGGTTCCGAGGCCGGAACGGTAGCGCCCCTCGGCGAGCCGGACCCCCTCCTGCGCGTTGGCCACCTCAGCGTCGGCCGTTGTTACTCGCTGTTCGGAGCTGCGGAGGTTGAGGTAGGCCTGCGCCACGTCTGCTATCGCGGATTGCCGGGCCAGCGTCAGGTTGGCGGCGGCGGTCTGCAGGAGCCCGCGCGCTTCCCGGGTGCGGCCGGCCGTGGCGCCGGCGTCCAGTATGCTCCACTGCACGGTTGCGCCTACCGTGAGCGACTGGTTGCCCGGGAAGAAGCCTGGGCCGCGCGCGGACGTTCCCAGGGTGGCCGATACGGCCGGCGCGCCGGATGTGCGGGCCGCGCCGACGCCCGCCGTTGCGGCATCCACGTTGGCCTGCGCCTGGATCACCTCCGGCCGCGAGCGGAGGGCCAGGTTCACCAGTGCGTTCACGTCGTTTGTTTCCACCGGCGGCTCATCGGAATCGGCGGCGGTCAGCGGAGTGCGCGGATCCACACCCATCACCCCGGCCAACGCCACGCCGGCCAATGAGGCGCTGTTCTGGGCGAGGTTCAGGTTGAGGATGGCCTCGGAGACGGCGGTCTCCGCGCGGACAACATCGGAAGGGAGTCCGAGGCCGGTCTTCAGACGGGCTTGCGCCAGCGCCAGGTGAGCCTGCGCGTTCCGCACGTTGGTCTCATTCACCCCCACGGTCCGGAACGCCTGGGCGAATGAATAGAATGCTTGTTTGGCCTGGAACACCGTGTCCGATTGCGCGCGGGTGAGTCCGCTGGCGGCGGCGCGTTGCTGCGCATTCGCCTGCCGCACCGTGTCGCGGGTATGCTGGAAATCCCACAGCAGTTGGCGCGCCGTGGCGCTTGCCTGGAAGCCCGGCGCGTTTGAGGCGGATGTTGAGGTGGTCGTCCCGGAGGAGCCGCTGGTAGACCCCGAGCCGGCCAGCGTGTCCGCGTGGGTGTACCCCGAGGAGAGCGTGAGGCTGGGGAGAAGGCCGGCGCGCGCCTGCTGGGACCGTCCTTGCGCCGCTTCGAGTCCGCCGCGGGCCGCCTCGATATTCGCCTGATAGCGGAGAGCGATGCGCGCCGCTTCGTCCGCTGTTAGGGCGCGCGCGGACACGTCCGCCGGGCTTGTGGCCGGCGGCGGCAGCGTAACGGCGGGAGGCAGCGGCGTCTCCTGCACGTTTGGCGCCACCGGCGGCGTGCGCTCATCTTGCGCGAAGGCGGCGCCCGGCAACATGGCCATGGCCAGCAAAGGAGTTATCAGTGTTCTGTTTGTCCGAGTCATATCTGTTTGGGCCGCGGGGCATCCGCGGCGGGAACGGCCTCCAGGGAGGCGGCGGCTAGGCCGTCCAGTGAGCACAGCAGGGTTTCACGCGCCTTTGGGTCGATGCCGCACAGGGCGGCCTGGGCGCGCGCCACGCGGGCGCGACGTCGCGCCTCCATCGCGGCGCGCCCATGCGCGCTGAGTTGCAGCAGGCGCACGCGACGATCGTCGGCCTCGAAGACGCGCTCAACAAGGCCCGCCCGCTCGAGGCGGTCGGCAATCTGGGTCATGGCGCTGGACGAGATGCCCAACTCCTCGCTGATGATGGACAGGCTCAGTGGCCCGGTCAGTAGAATCGCGCAGACGCGGAGCTGGCCAATAGGCATATCCGCGATGGCGTGTTCCATGGCCAGCGGGAACAGCCGCCGCATGATCTCCGGAAGCACGGCCTCCAGATGTCCCGCCTGCTCCTTCACGCACGGATCGCCACAGGGATTCGGGCATTTGCTAGAGGGCATGGCTGCTCCGATCGTCGTGACCGGCCTCCACCGCGACCAGCGTCGGCTCCACCAGGCTGGGGGCGGCCAGGTCGAGCTCGTCACCCCGGAAGAAGCGAGCGGCATCGTCGAACAGCGTGTAGACGGATGGCACGATAAAGAGGGTCAGAATCGTGGATGTCAGAAGGCCGCCGCAAACGGCCGTGGCCATTGGGGCCTGGGTTTCGGAACCCTCGCCGAGCCCGAGGGCGAGCGGCAGCATCCCGAGGATGGCCGCGCACGCCGTCATCAGGATCGGCCGAAGGCGGGTTGGGCCCGCCGCAAGAACGGCCTCGTCACGCGACATCCCGCGCCCTCGGAGCACGTTCGTGTAGTCCACGAGAAGGATACCGTTCTTCACCACGATGCCGACGAGCATCAGCAGGCCGATGAACGCGGTGAGGCCGAAGGCCCTTCCGGAGAGGAAGAGCGCCAGGATCACGCCGACCGCGCACAGCGGAACGCTGAGAAGCACCGTCAGCGGGTGAACGAATGACTCGAACTGGCTGGCCAGCAGCATGTAGATAAGTCCGACGGCGAGCAGGATGGCCAGCCACAGCCCTGAGAATTCCTCCTGCTGGCGCTTCTGGTTGGTGCCCCAATCCCAGAAGTAGCCATCCGGCATCTTGAGGCCGACCAACGCGGTCTTGATGTCGTTCTGGATGTCGCCCGCGGAGCGTCCCTGCGGCTGTCCCGTGACGGCGATGTAGCGCTGTCGGTCCTGACGGGTGATCTGGCTGGGCCCGATATTGTACGAAGGCGTTGCCACCTGGCGGAGCATCACGTCGTGGTTAGGGCCGGAGGAGGGCGTTGAAGGGCTGATCACCAGATTCTCAAGGTCCGCCACGGTTTGGCGCGTGTTCTCCGGGGCCTGCACCTGAATGGGGTACTGGAATCCGTTCTCGTGATAGTAGCTGGCGATCGTGCCGTTGGTGGCGGTGTTGATGGTGTTCGCCACATCGGAGAAGGAGACGCCTAGCTGCAGCGCTTTCTGGCGGTCGACCTTCCACTGCACTTCCGGCGTAGCCTCCTGCCAGTTCACGTCCACGTTCTCGTAGCCGGGCACGTTGCGCACGCGGGAGATGACCTGGCGCGAGAGAGCCGAGAGCGTGGCCAGGTTCTCGCCGAAGATATTGACGTCCACCGTCTGGTTCCCGCCGGTCATGATCTGCGACACCACGTCGTACTGGTTCACGCGAGGGCGCGCGCCGGGCATGCGGTTCAGCGCCTTTCGGATGTCTCCCATCACAACCAGAGTGGACTGGCGGCGATCGTGTTTCAGTTTGACGGTCACCGAGCCCTGGTTCGGGTTCAGGGCGGTGGTGTTTCCCCGGTTGCTCAGCGTGGTGCCGGCGGCGGAAAAGGCGGTTTCCACATTGGGGTTGGACAACACAATCCGCTCTACCTGGCGCATGAGGGCGTCGGTGGTCGACAGCGCCGTGCCGATGGGCAGCTTAACGATGACCTGGAAGTCGCCGCTATCGGTTTGCGGCATGAGCTCGCTTCCCACCAGGGGAACCAAAGAGAAGCTGGCGGCGGAGACGGCTATCGCGCCGCCGATGACGCCCCAACGATGCCGCAATGTCCACCGAAGCGCGTTGCGGTACCAGGCATCCAGCGCTTCCAGCCACTGTCCGAACTTCTGGAACCGGCGTTCCAGCCAGTTGCGGCGGCCCGTTCCCTCCATGCTCTCACGATGCGCATCGCCGCTGATGAGGCGGCTTGCCAGCATCGGCACAACGGTCATGGCGTCGAGCCAGGAAACCGCCATGGAGAAGACCACCACGAGCGCGAACTGAGTGAACATCTGGCCGGCCTGCCCCTTGATAAGGAACAGCGGCAGAAAGACGACCATGATCGTGAGGGTTGATGAGAGCACAGCGGTGGCGATCTCATTGGTTCCGGACACGGCCGCTTCCGGGGCGTGTTTCTTGTCGCGCTCAATATGGCGGAAGATGTTCTCCAGCACCACCACGGCGTCATCCACGATGAGGCCGGTAGCCAGCGCCAGTCCGCCCAGCGACATGGTGTTCAGCGTGAACCCGCACATATAGAGGATGGCGAAGGTGGAGATGATGGAGATCGGGATGGACAGGGCCACCACCAGCGTGCTGCGGACGTTGCGCAGGAAGAAGAGCAACACGATTACGGCCAGCACGCCGCCGAGCAGCGCGTTGTTGCGCACGTCGTTCACGGAGTTGGCGATGAAACGGCTCTGGTCGTAGGCGAGGC
Organism: Armatimonadota bacterium; assembly: GCA_036504855.1. Classification (GTDB taxonomy): domain Bacteria; phylum Armatimonadota; class DTGP01; order JAKQQT01; family JAKQQT01; genus DASXUL01. The sequence continues at coordinate 18,622 of DASXUL010000126.1, forward strand.
TGAACTTGAGGTTGGGATAGAGCTTCTGGACCCTGTCCAGTTTCTCGAAAACGGACTGCGCCGTACCCACCGTGTTGCCGCCGCTTTGTTTGCTGATGACGATGCCGGCGGCCGGCTGACCGTTCAGGCGGGTAAAGAGCCGCGTGTCGGTGTGAGAGTCCCGGACATCCGCCACCTCGCCCAGGGCCACGAGTTGGCCGTTGAAGGAGCCAACCGGCGTCTTGGCGATGTCCGCGGGGCTGCTGTACCAGCCCAGCGTGCGGATGGTGTACTCCGTGTTGCTCTGCTTGGCGATGCCAGCGGGGAGGTTCAGGTTCTCCTGCGCGATGCGTTTCACCACATCGTTCAACGAGAGGTGTACGGAGCGCAGTCGGACGGGATCGACATCCACGATGATCGCGCGCTCCTGACCGCCGGTGACGACTGCCGAGGCGACGCCATCGGCGCTCTCCAGCATCGGCGTTACCTGGTTGTCGAGCAAGGTGCGCAGTTTCACGGGGTCCTGGATGCCGGACACCCCGTAGATCAGGATGGGGAGCTGAGAGGGGTCGAACTTGAACACCAGCGGAGTCTGGAGGGTTGGGTCGTCCGGGAAACGGCCCTGCGCGCGCTCCACAAGCTGCATCACGTCCACGGCCGCCTGGCCAACGTCGGTGCCCCACCGGAACTGGACCCGTACGGAGGATGACCCCTCGGATGTGGTGGAGGTGACCTGCTGCATATTCGGGGTGGCGGAGAGCGCCTCCTCGATGGGCCGCGTGACCTGGGCCTCGATCTCCTCCGGCGCCACGTTTGGCCAGTTGGTGACCACCACCACGGTGGGGATGGAGACTTGCGGCAGCAAGTCGACCGGCAGCCGCGTGACGCAGATCGCCCCGAAGAGCACCAACGACGCTATGCGCATGGTGACGGCCACCGGCCGGGTCACCGAGAATCGTGCGATATCCATGGAAATCCCTTCCCTCCAAGCAGGGACGGCTGGCCCAGGCTAGGCGCCCGGCCGTCCCCCGCCCTGTCCGCGTCCGCGGCCCTTCCCGCCGCCAACGCGCACCTTCTGACCATCCTTCAGCGGCGACGCGCTCATCACCACCACCTTCTCGCCCGGCTCCACGCCCGACGAGATGGCGATGCCGGCGGCGTCGCTGGCATTGGTGGTCACCTTCCGGATTTCGGCGGCGTCATCGGCTATGATCGTCACCGTCGTTCCATCGCGCCCAGACTGAACGGCCTCCCTGGGAACGACCACAACGTTGTTCTCCCGCTGAGTGACAATGGAGATGCGGGCGAACATTCCGGGCTTCAGGAGCCCCTGCGCGTTATCGAGGATCAGGCGTACGCTGAACTGGCGGCTTGCGGGGTCGGCGGCTGGGTTCACCTGGGCCACCTTGGCGGCGAACGTCTTGCCGGGGATGGCATCCACGCGAACCGTGGCAGGCTGCCCGGTGAAGATCCGCCGCGACACATCTTCCGGCGCCGCCACGGTGACATACACCTGGCGAATGGCCTGCACGGAGAGGAGGGGTTGGCTGGGCGAGGCCATGGTTCCTGGATCGGCGAAGCGACCGGTAACCGAGCCGGATAGCGGCGAGCGGAGCACTGTGTCCGAAAGCTGGGCCTGGGCGCTGTGGAGCTGCGCCACGGCCGCATCCACGGCGGCCTGAAGCGCGGCGAGGTTCTCCTGGTAGGCCGGGGTCTGGGCCGTGTTTGCCCGGGCCGTTGCCAATGTGGCCTTCGCCTGCTGCACCTGCGCCTTCGCTGCGGCGATGTCGGCAGCGCCCTTGGATGCGGCGATGAGCGCCTGCTGCTGGGCCGAGTGGAGCTGGGCCTGCGCGGAATCGCGCTGGGCCTTCGAAGACGTCAGTTGTCCGTTCGCCACGTCCAGTGCGCCCTGCTGCATCTGCACGGCCGTTTGCGCGTCATCCACGTCCTGAGCGCTGATGAAGCCCTGCTTGTAGAGGTCGTGCACGCGGTTGTACTTTGAGCGGGCGTTGTTCAGGTTGGCCTGCGCGCTTCGCACGGAAGCCTGCGCGTTCTCGATGCCGGCCGCCGCGGAGTTCAGCTTGCCCTGCGCGTCCTGTACGCCGGCCGCGGCGGACGCACGTTGGGCGACGTCGTTCTGCTGGGCCTGGTTGAATGTGGCGGATGCCGAAGCGAGCGCCGCCTGCTGTTGCAGGATCTGTGATCGCACGGAGACGTTGGCCGGATTCTGCGTGAGGCGCGCCTGGGCCAGCCGGTATCGCGCCTGTGCCACCTGGGCCTGTTGTTGGCGGACGTTGGCCTCGGCCTCTGACGGATCGATGCGGGCAAGCACCTCTCCGGCGGTCACCAGGTCGCCCTCCCGGACCACCAGGTAGTCCAGTCGACCGGTTGTCTTTGGCGAGATCCTGACGTTGTACGGCGCTTCCACGTTGCCGATGGAGTCGAACGTGGCAACGATGTTCCTTCGCACGGCGGGCGCCACGGCCACCGGAACGGGCGCGCTTTTGCGCATGTCGCGCACTTGCGCCTGTTGGGCGGTGTCCGCGGCCTTCTGTTTGAGCCGCCACCCGATGAGCCCGAGAACAACGAGCGCCGGGAGCAGAACGGCCAACCATCTCTTCATGAATGAGCATCCCCTCGATTACTTAATACACATTAGATGTTAATGCCTATAAGATGGTCGATGCGTTGCAGTATTGTGGAGATTCTGTGGAGGCGGCATGAGCCTGCTCGGCGAACCTTAGCATTCCGTTAGGGGCGGCACAAGGGCCGGGCGGCCAACATCACCCTGGAATCCCCCCTATGGAGAACGCAATGGATAACGCTTCCCGGTTTCCCCGGCCGCTGATGTCGGCAGACAACGAGACTCCCTCACCGATGGATACGCTCAGCCGCCGTGTCGCCGAGTTGCGCCGAGCGCTGAACGGCGACGGAGAGCCAGATCGGTTCGCTGTCTCGGCGCGGCGCTGGCTGCATCCCGATGAGACCCGACGCTAACCGTTCGGCCATGTAACCATGGTCGGAACGTCCGCGCTCCTGGCATCATGAGTGGCATCCACCTTGGGTGAAGGGAGGACAGCCGCCATGCCCATATGTGCATTGCCCGAGCTATCCACGGATTACGTGTTGTCGGCCGAACAGATCGCCGCGTACCGGGCGAACGGCCATGTCTGCCTGCGCGGGGTCTGCTCGCCGGAAGAGATCTCCGCCTACGGCCCCGTAATCCGCGATGCCGCCCTCCGTTGCAACCCGGAGACGCGGCCCGTGAAGGAACGGGACACCTACGGCAAGGCATTCCTTCAGATCATGAACCTCTGGCTGCAGGATGGCGGCGCGCGTCGATTCACCCTGGCCCGGCGCTTCGCGAAGATCGCCGCCGATCTCATGGGCGTACCCGGCGTGCGCCTGTATCACGACCAGGCGCTCTTCAAGGAGCCGGGCGGCGGCCCCACTCCCTGGCATCAAGACCAGTACTACTGGCCGTTGGATACCAGCAACACGATTACGCTCTGGATGCCGCTCGTTCCTCTGCGCGGCGGCATCGGCCCCATGACCTTCGCTTCGGAATCGCACCGGCTGGGCTACCTGGGGGAGTTCAAGATCTCTGATGAGTCCGACCGGGTTTTCCGGAAGCTCATCGCGGATCGGGGGCTTCGCCTGGATTCCCCGGGTGAAATGGAGGCCGGCGACGCGACCTTCCATTCCGGTTGGACACTGCACGGCGCGCCCCGCAACCCCACCGAAACCTTGCGCGAGGTGATGACCGTTATCTACTTCGCGGACGGCGCGCGGCTTCTCAAACCCGACAACGCCAACCGGAAGGCCGACCTTGCGGCGTGGTTCTCCGGCCTGAAGCCTGGCGACCTGGCGGCCAGCGAAATGAACCCGCTGCTGTACCGGCGCGAAGGCTAGCTGCCGGTATGCACTTCGCAGTTTGTTCGCTTATGTAAGCTGTGCACATTGGGTAGAAGGCGTGCATGAGTGCTAGAAAGCGTTACCCGAGCGACGTCAGCGATGCGGAGTGGGCCTTCATGGCGTGGTATCTGACCCTGATGACCGAGGACGCTCCTCAGCGGGCGTACGCGATGCGGGATGCCTTTGACGCGTTGCGGTGGCTGGCCCGCACGGGCAGCCCGTGGCGCTACCTCCCCGGCGGCTTCCATCCGTGGGAAGCCGCGTATCAGCAGACGCAGCCTTGGATACGGGCCGGTTGTTCTGAGGCGATCGTACACGACCTGCGAGCGATGATCCGCCGCGCTCAGGGACGCTCCGAGGATCCTCCGCGGCGATCCTGGACGGCCGCGCGTTGCGCTCCACAGTGGACTCTGGCGAGCGGGCTGGCTACGATGAACACAAGAGGACGAAGGGCTCCAAGGTCCACGTCAGGCTGTCATCGACGTGGGGCGCATGGGGTCGCGCGGTTCCGTGCCTCCGCATGGAGTACTCGCATGCGGATCGCGGCGAGGGGCGGCCATCGACGTGCAAGCGCTGTCGCTATCCGGCAAACCCTTTCGAGAGGTTCACCTTAGCGAGCGAGATGTCAACCGCCTGACGCGAGGACGAACGCTAACGTTGACGATCATCTAGGAGGCCCTTGTGTCGGTCGATAGGAGGAGGGGCCAAGCGCCTACAAACGATTCGCACAACAGCATCAAGCGCGGCGAAGGGTTGCCAGACCACCGGCATCGAAGCCCACTCCAGCAGGATCTGAGGGATTTCCTTAGCGACTGGAGCTGGAGATCCGACTATCTCGCTTTGCCGCTCGCGCTGGTGACCGCGCTGATCGCGGATGCTCATCACGCGCGCCCTGGCGTGGTTTTCCTGGTGATGATCATCACGGCTTCGACAGTCTTCTTTGCGCACCCGGCAGTCCGCCGCTTCCTTCGGGAGCGGGGCAGTTCGGGGTGAAGGCGCGCCCGCGAGCGGTCGCGTTTGGCCAGCCACTCATCGATACACGCGCCACACTCTCAACCGTCACACACTCCGCATGACTTGTGATGGATGGCTTCCTGCGCGATGGTTTCAGGGCCTTTGCGCACCGGGAAGCCGGTTCTCGGGACGCACCGATGACCGGCCAGGATTCAGTTGCGGCGGTAGGTTGGTGGCTCAGGCCAAGTCGGCCAGACCGGGGACCATAGCCCTGTTATGTGCTGCGCCGCTGTCTGTCTGGAAGGGATTCGACGTATGCGCTATCTCAAATCGTTCAGTATCGCCTCGGTGGTCGCATTGGCGATCTGTGGCCGAGCGCTTTCCACGCCTGGGGAGCGGATCCCCACCATTCGCGAGCTGTTTCAACGCAGTTGGAGGCCGCCGGAGACGTTCCATCCCTTCGAGATGCGGGAGACGACCACCGTTGAGTGGAAAGGCAAGCTACGCGTCATCAAGACGGACGTCGTTCGGGGCAATGACCTGACCCACTCCGCCGAGACCGTTACGCTCGGGGGCCGCGTATTCAAGACCTGGCTGGATGGCGATGAATCCGTCCTGTACGAGCCAGCGGCCAAGGTCTACCTGCGGCGGAAGCATGCGGATCTGCTGGGTGAACTGCGGAGAAAGGCCAACGATTCGCTGCGCCCCTGGCTGGACGATGAGAGCGCCAAGAAGGACATGGCCATGGCGACCATCACCGCAGTGAAGTATCTGGGGCAGCCTGCGTGGAAGGCCACATGGACGGATTCCACGGAGCCCAATCCCGACAACCCTTACAGGCTGACCATCATTGTGAGGCGCAAAGATGGGCTCATCCAGCAGTTCCGGCAGCAGGCGCGGCGGGGACACGTTACCGTGATCTCCTTGGCGACAAGGTCCATCAAGCGGATGCCGCCCAGCGCGTTCCAGTTCGTCGCTCCGAAGGGCAGCCGCGAAGGCGTACCTTCTCCGCTTTCATATCACGAGGCAGTTCCTGGGGATTAACGCGGGCGCGCGGCCCAGGGACGCTCTTCGCGCTGTCCAGTTCACGCCGTGCCGACCCGCATTGGCTCCACGCCGACGCCCTTCCAGTGAGGCGGCAACCACCAGTAGCAGGCGGATGCCGGGAGCGGCCTCATCCTGATGGGCGCCCGCTACGACGACGCCTACCAAGGCCGCCTTATCTGCGAGGACTCGGCGCGCGACGATCCGGATGCCTGCCGCATGCCGCATGGGCGGCGGGGTTTGCTACAATAGAGGCAACAGGCGATCGCAGGGGGGCCGGTTGGGGGGCTGAGATTCCTCCGCCGGCCCCTCCCGCGTTCATCGGAGGCCCCACCTGACTGCACCCGCCCAATCCGCGCCCCCCGCGCGCAAAGCAATGGAACGCTCCTACGCCCTGGACGCCCTGCGCGGCGTGGCCATCCTCGCCATGGTCCTCTCCGGCATTGTGCCCCACGGCCTCCCGGCGTGGATGTACCACGCTCAGGAAGGGCCGCCCACCTACATCTCCGCGCCGATCGTCCCCGGCCTGACCTGGGTGGACCTCGTTTTCCCCCTCTTCCTGTTCGCCATGGGCGCCGCCATCCCGCTGGCCCTCTCGCGCCGTTTGGAGAAGGGAACGCCGATGCGTTCCATCCTCGGCGGCATCGCGTGGCGCGGCGTCATGCTGGCGATCTTCGCCGTCTATAACGACCACGTCGGCGCCTATGCCTTCACCAGCGACGCGAGCGCCGGCAAAACGCAGTGGGCGCTGGCCCTCCTCGGCTTCTCCGTTCTCTGGCCCGTTTGGGGGCGGTTCCCGGCGAAGTGGAGCAAAACCACCGTTACGGCGGTGCGCGTCGTCGGCTGGGCGGGCCTCGCGGCCCTGATGGCGCTGCTGCCGCTCACCGGCGTGCAGCCCGCCTTCCGGTTGGGTTTCCGGAACTGGGTTGGCGTTGAGGACATCATCATCCTCGTGCTGGCCAACGTCAGCGTGGCGGGCTCGCTGATCTGGCTTTGCACGCGCGGTCAGTGGTGGGCGCGGCTGGCTCCGGCCGGGCTGTTCCTGGCGCTGCGCATCGGCTCCTCGTGGCCCGGTTGGGCGCACAGTCTCTGGCAGTTCACCCCGGCGGACTGGCTCTACCGGATGGAGTTCTTGAAGTACCTCATCATCGTGCTGCCGGGAACCGTGGTGGGTGACGTGCTGCTGCAGGGGATGCGCGCCCCGGCGCAGGAGCCGACCTGGGCGCGCGCCCGGTATGCGGCGCTGGCGACAACGGCCTTCGCTTTCGTCCCGCTGGTCCTTTCGGCGCTGGAGGCCCGGTGGGTGTTGCGCGGCACGCTCGCTTCGCTGGCGCTGGGCGCGCTGGCGTGGGCTCTCGTTGCGCGGCCCGGGTCCGAACGAGAGCGCCTGCTGGCCCGTCTTATCCAGTGGGGGACCTACTGGCTGATCATCGGTCTGTGCTTTGAGCCGTACGAGGGCGGCATCCGCAAGGATGGCACCACCATCAGCTACTTCTTCGTGTGCATGGGGTTGGCGCACCTCGCCCTGGCCGGCTTCACGGTGATCGTGGACGTGTGGAACTGGCGCCGCCCGCTGAGCCTGCTGATCGACAACGGCCAGAACCCCCTGCTGGCGTATATGGCGTGCAGCAACCTGGTTCTGCCGATCCTCGCGCTGGCGACCGTCGCGGAGCGGGTTGACAAGCTGGCGCTTCCGCCGTGGGGCGGCGCGGCGTATGCCGCGCTGGTAACGCTCATTTCCGCGCTTTTCGTGAGCGTATGCACGCGGCGCGCCTGGATGGTGCGCGCCTGACGGGCTCCGGCCGGCAGGCTGGCCTGTCTCTTGCTACGTCCACCGTATGTCCCGTAAGCAGGCGGCCGTCGGCGCAGCGCGGCCACGCTTGGCCGCCGTGGAACCGATCATTGGCGCTGGCCGTCAAACAGGATATCCCGCATCCGGCAGGGCAAGCGCCGGACGCAATCCGTCTTAAATACATCATCACCCTCTATTATCATCAGGAAGTGAACTGTTGAATGAAGTCGTACTGACTGCGCCCCCTCCGCATGTCGCCAGCGTTCGTCGCGTTCGCGACGCGCATATGGACGACCTGCTGAACATGGCGATCGACCGGCGCGCGTCGGATCTGCACATCACCGCCGGGGTGCCGCCCATGTTGCGCGTGGATGGCGAATTGGAGCCGATGCTGGATTTTCAGCCTATCGGCGGCACTGAGTCCCAAAGCATCGTTTACGATATCATGACCGCGGACCAGATCCAGCGCTTTGAAACCAGCCTGGAGATCGATTTCTCGTACGCCATGGGCCAGCGGGCTCGCGTGCGCGTTAATGTCTATCGCGACCGGGGCACCGTCGCCGCAACCCTGCGCCTCATCCCGGCCCGCATCCCGCACCTGGATGAACTGGGACTCCCATCCGTATTGCGCGAGATGGCCCGCAAGCCGCGCGGCCTCATCCTCGTTACGGGGCCAACCGGCTCCGGCAAGTCGACCACGCTCGCGGCCATGATCCATCAGATCAACAGCGAGCGCAACGTCCACATCATCACCATCGAAGACCCCATCGAATACCTGCACCACCATCGCAAGAGCATCATCAACCAGCGGGAATTGGGGCAAGACACCCGATCGTTCGACAATGCGCTGCGGGCCGCTCTGCGCGAAGACCCGGATGTGATCCTCGTCGGCGAGATGCGCGATTTGGAAACCATCGCCACCGCCATCACCTGCGCCGAAACAGGGCACCTAGTGCTGGCCACCCTCCACACCAACAGCGCTTCACAGACCGTGGACCGCATGGTGGACGTCTTCCCGCCCGGCCAGCAAGACCAGATCCGCTATCAGTTGGCGTCCAACCTGGAGGCCGTCCTCTGCCAGCAGCTTCTGCCGCGGGCCGACGGCAAGGGGCGGGTGTGCGCGATGGAAGTTATGATCGCCACCCCGCCGGTGCGCAATATGATCCGCGACGCCAAAACTCACCAGCTTACCACCATCATCCAGACCAACGGAGACCGGAAGTCGTATGAATCTAGCATGCAGACGATGGACCAGTCTTTGAAGGGGCTGGTTGCGGATGGTATCATTACGGAGGAAATGGCCCTCAGCCGCGCAGTGAGCCGCACCGAGCTGGAGCGCATGCTCGCTTCGATGAACGGCAAGGGGGCCTGATGCGCCACGCCGCCCGTAGGGGCGCCGCCGTGGCGCGGCGCCAGGAGAAGAAGTAGATGCCAACCTTTGCATATGTCGCCCGGGATGCCAGCGGACAGCCCGTGAACGGCAACGTGGACGGAGACAACGAGGCCGGGGCGCGCGATCGCCTGCGCGAGCAGGGAATGTTCGTTCAGAGCGTACGGCCGCTGAAGGGCAGCAAATCATCGGCCGTCGCGAAGAAGAACCAACTGGCCAACGTCGCCCAGGCACCCAAAAAGGAGAAGATGGGCTTCGCGTTCGGCGGGGGCGTGAAGCTCCCCGAGCTGTCCGTCTTCTGCCGGCAGTTCTCCACCATGATCGACGCCGGCGTTTCGCTGGTGCGCTGCCTCTCGGTTCTGCAGGAGCAGGCGACCAACCAACGGTTGAAGCGCATCCTGTCGGACATCCAGGTGGAGGTGGAGTCGGGCAATACGCTGTCCCGTGCGATGACGAAGTACCCCCGCGTTTTCAGCCCGCTGTTCATCGGCCTCATCAAGGCCGGCGAAGTGGGCGGCGTCATCGAGGAGTCTCTGCAGCGCCTGTCGGACTTCCTGGAGAAGGACATGGAGCTTCGCCGCAAGGTGAAGTCCGCCATGATGTACCCGACCATCGTCGTCTTCGCCGCCATCACCATCGTGCTGGTGTTGTGTACGGTCGTTCTTCCGAAGCTGTTCCAGACCTTTACCGACCTCGGCATGACAGCGGCCGACATGCCCGGTCCCACCGTATTCCTGATGGGCCTCACGGCGTTCCTGACCAAGGGTTGGCCGCTGAGACAGGTCGTTTTCGTGGTGGTCATCGTGGTGCTCTACGTTGCGTTCAAGCAGTTCCAGCGCACCAAGAGCGGACGCCGCATCTGGGACCGCTTCAAATTGAAGGCGCCCGTGTTCGGTAAGCTGAACCACAAAATCGCCCTCTCGCGATTCGCCCGAACGCTTTCCACGCTCATGGTCTCCGGCGTCCCCATTCTCCAGGCGATGGAGACCGTGGCCGGCACGGTGGACAACGACATCATCGGCGAGGCCATCCTGAACGCCCGCACCAGTATCCGCGAGGGCGACCGCATCGGCGATCCGCTGCAGCGCTCCGGTCAGTTCCCTCCGATGGTGGTGCAGATGATCTCCATCGGCGAGGAGTCCGGCGCCCTGGACTCGATGCTCACGAAGATCGCCGAATTCTACGAGGATGAGGTGGACGCCGCGCTGGCCAGCCTCACCTCCGCCATCGAACCGTTGCTGATCGTGTTCCTCGGCGCCATCGTCGGCTTCATCGTGATCTCGGTCATGATGCCGATGGCCGGCCTCATCTCGAAGATGTCCGGCGGCGGCGGCGACGACGAAAAGTAAGCCCGAGTGTTGGAGGAGGAGTGATGGGAGGCGGAATCGGGGCCGGGCGGTCCCGGCGCCGCGCCCATCACTCTTCACTCCTTTTTGCGTGACTCTATGACAACCTGGTTCGATATCCTGCCCATTTGGTTCGTGCTCCCGGCGGCCTTTGTCTTCGGGACCGTGGTGGGCAGTTTTGTCAACGTCCTCATCTACCGCATCCCGGAAGACATCTCGGTGGTAACTCCGCCGTCCATGTGCCCGAAGTGCAAGCACCGGCTGCGGGCTCCGGACCTTGTTCCGTTGTTTTCCTTCCTGGCGGCCGGCCGCAAGTGCCGCTACTGCGGCGAGCCGGTGAGTTGGCGGTACTTCAGCATTGAACTGCTGACCGGCCTCGTCTTCATGCTGACGGTGTGGCAGTTTGGCTTCGGCGCCAATGGAATGCTGTTGTGCCTCCTTTTGGCCTCCTTCATCGGCTCCTTTATCATCGATCTGGGCCACTTCATTATCCCGGATGAACTAAACTACTTCGGGGTGTGCGTGGGCCTGCTGCGCGCAGCGGCAGGCGGGCACTCCGCGATGGACAACCCGTGGGGGCTTCCGGCGTTCGGCTTGCCGCCCAGCCTGGGCGCTTCGGCCATCGGCGCCGTTGGCCTGGCGGGCTTGCTGTTCCTCCTTTCCAAGGGCGGCACGCTTCTGTTCCGCAAGCAGGTTGCCGAGCAGCAGAAGCAGTGGGATGAGCAGGGCCTCCTGGACGAAGGCGAAGAGCTGGAGGCCATGGGCCTTGGCGACGTGAAGCTCGCCGCCGCCATGGGCGCCAATCTGGGCCTGGTGGGCGGTCTCGTGGGGCTTTTCGTGGGCGTCACCCTGGGCGCCGTGGTGGGCATCTTGCTGAAGCTGAGCAAGCGCCTCCGGGGTCACGCGATCCCATTTGGTCCGTATCTGATCCTGGGGACCCTGGCCGCCCTGTTCTGGGGCCCGGCGTTCGTCACCTGGTATCTGAGCCGGATGATGGGAGCGGGCTAGAAGGCCCTGAGCGATTCGTCGTTTGCGGCCAGCGGCGCTGGTTTTCGTTCGGCGCAAATCGTGGGGAACCGGCGGGTGCGCCCGCCCAACGTGGAACAATCCGTATGCTGGAACGGTCCACAATGAAGAGTGAGAGATGACGTGCGGGCGAGGTTACAAAGCATGAGGTCAATTCAGAGGCGCGGATTCAGCCTGATGGAGCTGCTGGTCGTAATAGCGATCATTGCGGTGCTGATGGGGCTGGTGTTCCCGATCGCCTCCTCCACGCGCGAGCGCGGGAACCAGACGGCCTGCTTCAGCAACCTGCAGAGCATCGGGCAGGCCCTGAAGCTCTACCGCCTCGATGAGCGCGAGTACCCGCCGGCCCTTTACGGCTGGCTGGAGAATGGCGCCGCCGAGCCGACCACTTTTCTCTACCCGCAGTACTGCCGCAGTCGCCGGGAGTTCAAGTGCCCCAACAATCCGAACCGGTCTGACGAGACGCGCCTGACCGAAGCCTTCACCGGAACGACTCTGCCCGGCGGCGCTGTGCCGATGAAGAAGGTGGCGAAGTCCGGCGGCGGCTACGATGTTAAGCCGATCTGGTACCCAGACGCATCCAGATCGATCCAGTACTACGCTTTCGACTCCTATGACGGTGGCGTGCTGCTTCCCCGCGCCGTCCGCCAGGTGTACCCCATCTTCGCCGGCGGCGTGCCGCCGGTCACCGGCGCCTACGAGCAGCACTACCGGCGCGATTGGGCGAGCCTCTACCCATCCACACCGGATCAGGGCGACCGCGAGCTTTTGAATCGTAACCCGGAAGACAGCACGTACGTTACCGCCTGCACCTACCACCGCAACTACCGCGGAACGGAACTGGCGAAGGGCGCCAACAGCCTTGACATGGTGCTGTTCCTCGACGGGCACACCGAGAAGCGTCCCAGCGACGAGATGATCATCAGCAGCGGCCAGTACGACTGGACCGCATCGCCCAAGTACCTCATCGGCCAATGAACAGCAAGACCCTCCAATTCGGACAGGGCGCCCGGCGCGCCGGCGGCTTCAGCCTCATCGAGCTGCTGACGGTGATCGCCATCATCGCCGTGCTGATGGGGCTATTGTTCCCCGTGATGGTGGCCCAGCGCAAGAAGGCCCAGCGGAACTCGTGCGCATCCAACCTGGCGGAGATCGCCGGGGGGCTGCGGATGTATCACCTGGATAACGGCGACTACCCGCCGGCGCTCCTTGGCTTCTTGCACAAGCATGACGAGGGGACCAAGGGCGACGTTGTGAACGGGCTCTGGCCCCACTACGTGAAGAGCCCCACCAGCTTCCTCTGCCCCGTGAACCCGCTGACGCGCGGCATAGATCCCCTGGAGTCGGTTCGGCTGGTGAGCCCGGACGGTTCCTTGGGTACACACTTCGGCCCCATCGGCCAGGCGCCGGAAATGCGCGTTGGCGCGTGGGTGCAGGGCGGCAGCAACGCTAAGCTCTACCCTTCCGGCATCGCCTTCCCGCTTGGTGACAGCTACGACGCCTCCATCCTGCCGAACGCGGCCAGCGGAACCTGGGAGCGACACTATTCGCGTCAGTGGATCGCCAAGGCGGACCTGACGGACGACAAGCAGGTGGGCGATGCGCTGGCGAACGTGATGGGCAAGACTTCCGTCGAACAGGCCCGCAACTACGCGCGCCAACTGATCTTCCGCCGGCCCGACGATTCAACCATCGTCACCGTCTGTACCTACCACCGCGACTACCCGCGGACCTGGGCCATGCATGGCCTGCTTCCGCCGGAGAGCACGGACGTGGTCCTCTTCCTGGACGGACACGTGGAAATGCGTCGAAGCCAGGAACTGAACGTCTACGCGCCCAACGGCGAGTGGGCGGGCTGGCAGGCGGCGGCGCAATAACCCGTTTCCCGGCGCCGCCGGGACGGCCGTGATAGACCTATGGCAACCGAGAAACGAACACAGCGGGGCATGTCCCTGATCGAACTGCTGGTGGTGATGGTGATCCTTGTGATCGGCATCTTCTCCATCACGCGCATCTTTCCGCAGGGCTTCCGGTTCCTCACCCATGCGCGCAACGTGACCCTGGCCGGCCGCCTGGCCCAGGCCGAGGTGGAGCGCTGGAAGGCGTATGAGGCCAACGTGCCGGACGGCATCGAGGCGGCGGACGCCACGACGGGCTTGGTGGTAACGGACTACAACCCGAACGACATGTCGAACGCGGCCATAATACCGGCCGGGGGCGACCCGTGGGACTGGTCCAACGTGAATCGCGTTCGCCTGATCCGGGGCGAGACCACCCGTATCCCCACCGCCACCATGCTCCCGTATGGCGCCGGCAAGGCTTACGCCTTCAGCATGTACAACCTGAAGTTTGCCCCGGTGGTGTTCCTCAAGGCCGATGACCCGGGCGCCCGCCCGCTGCCGCCTGGCTATGAATGGCCGGACCAGTATGTTCTCATCTATGGCGATCCGCTTCCTCGCACCGACATCTCCGGCCTCTCCGGCACGGATCTCGAGGCGGAGATGGAGAACATCCTCAACCAGCGCGGGCTGTACGGCATCGACTACACCAAGGCACAGGTCTACTTCAGGCCGCTTCGCTGGACGCAGAAGTACAAGGTCGATTTCGCGTGGTGGGACGGAAACGTCCTCCGCAGCCAGACGCAGGTGCTCACCGTCAAAGACAGCGATAGCGCCGATCCGGTGATGTATCAGCTTCAAGGCACAGCGGCAGACGGCAAGACGGTCTCCGCCGCCAACGTCGAGCCGTACTCCGACCGCGTGGCGCGGAAGTTCGATTGGGTGTTTCCCGGCGATGGGACCGCCCCGCCGTCGTTCGACCAGCGGAATCCGTACCAGTTCACGCTGATGAACCAGTTCAACGCGCTCAGTTTCGCTCCCACTATCGGGTTTAACCCCATTGGCGAAGGTCGAAACGTGCGCACCAACGTGGGCGTTCGCCCTCTGACGGCGCACATCGACTATCAGGTGGTGGACTGGCACATTATCCGCGAAGAGCGCACCGTGCCGAATCCGGCCGTCAGCGATCCGCGCGGATACGCGATTCACCTCACCCTCCCGAGCCTCAAGGTGGCGCAGCGACGCTATCCGGATCTGACCGGCGTGAATAACCCCGTGGGGAAGCCCAACATGGCCGTGTATACGGGCGTCACCGGCGGCGTGCCGGGTTACAGCCTCGTGGCGCTGGACATGACGGACAACACGCTGTTGCTGGACAATTCGGGCCCAACGGGCCTTCAGGTGGACTACACGAATGGCATCGTGCGCGTGCCAGCCGGCGTAACGAAGTACACACCGTTTTCCGGGACGCTGACGGGTCAGGACATCCGCGGGCACGACTTGCGCTTCTTCTACCAGGCCTCGGGCGATTGGGCCGTGCAGGTGTCGAAGGCCTGGAGCAACTACCAGGCGGCGAAAACTGGCATCGATTTCAATAACCTTCAGTACAACACGTTCGACGCGGAGATCCTGAAGCCCGGCCAGGCCAGCGCGCGCCAGCCTGTTACAGCGCCGAACGACCAGTATATGGCGGTGCTCACATTCCCGCGCAGCAACTCCGGGCTCTCCGTGGCCGTTTCGTTTGTCTGGAACGACGTGAATAACGTTCCGCACACCGTAACCGGCCGGCAATACCAGCTTCCGGAGTTCAGCAACAGCGCGTTCCCCTACCTGGCGATCCCGTTCTCGGCCGCCACCGGCCCCAATCAGTTCGCCGAACCCGCGGCGGGCGACGAGTGGAAGAACCCGAACTTCACCTTCGTCCAGGGGGCCAGCCTGAAGGTCCGCACCGTATGGCGCGAAGACCCGCACCGCTGGGAAGTGCGTGACCTGGAAACCTTCCTGACCCGTAAATAGAACGAAGAGATGATGAGTCCTACCAAGCATATATCCGCGAATCGCGCGCGAGGCTTCTCGCTCATTGAGTTGCTGGTCGTGTTGGCCGTGGCGGCAGTGCTGCTCGGGCTGGTGATCTCGCCGCTGGCCTCCACGTTCAACTTCACGAACCGGGCCCGTCGCAGCGTGGAGGTGCAGGATGCCGCGCGCTACGCGATGGAAGTGATGAGCCGCGAGATCGCCGACGCGATGGGCGTTGTAGCCGCCACGGGCGACCAGGAGCCGTTCCTCTACTATCCCAGCGGCACGCCAGGGCAGGGCGATCCGGTAGTGGTCCGCGGAACGGGCGCCATCAGCTGCTATGACGAGAACGGCATCGAACACGACCTGCCGAACGCCATGGTGGACATCGTGCTGCCGCATGACTCGCTGGGCCTCGAAAGCTCCGGCTCCATCACCCAGCCGCTCTCGATGCAACACACGACGGCCGACGACGGGACCCAGCACCCCATCGTGGTGCGCTATTTCGTTGGCCTCACGCACCCGGATTCCGTGACCCAGTATCCGAAGTGGCAGAACAACGTTATCATGCCGCGCCATCGCGGGCAGCAGAATATGTACACGCTCTACCGCGTGGAGTTCGACCCCTACGACAAGAACATTGGCAACTGGGCGGTGGCTACCAGCGAGACGACGCCGGACGGCAAGGCCGTATGGACGCTGAACCCGAAGTTCTTCTACGACACCAGCGCTGACACCAACCGTAGCCCTAGCGGACTGTCGGCCCGTGCCTACTGGCGCAAGAAGGCCGTGGCCATCATGCCCACCGATACGATGGACCTGGTGGACTTCACTCGCGACGACACGGCGAAGGTGGACTCCGTTACGGGTTTGCATCCGGTTCTGGAAGCGCACAGCCTTGTTACCTTCAACCCGATGATCGTGGCGGCCGACCCGGCCTCCGCGCAAGGCGATTCCCGCGAGCCCTCCACCTACAAGACCGCTTACGGACACTGGACCGGGCTGCAGAACGACGGCACCGTGCCGGCGGCCAATTTCACGCCGGGAATCAGCGGCATGCTGCCGCGGATCGCCGTCTACAAGCAGGAGAAGGACCCCGACACGGGCGCCATTTCGCTGCACCGGCTGTTCGACTCTTCCGAGACTACGACAACCGCCGAGGACCACCCGTCCAAGAAGAACCGCGTCCTCGCCTGGAACAGCCTCAAAGGCACCGTGGAGTTCAGCCTGCCCGCGCCGGATTACGACTCCGAGAAGGGCCAGGCCGTGAACACGTCCATCTACGACCCGCTGAGCAGCCTGGCGACGCCTCCCGGCGCCTACATTACGCCCGGCAGCGAGGTGGTGACGGTTTGGGAGGACGACCCGAACGATCCCGGCAACGTCTCCAAATACCGGCCGGTGGTGTATAGCCGCAGCTCCTCGGCGACAAAGGATATCTACGAAGTGCCCGAGGAGGTCGCCATCGTGAACGGCATGCCGCAGCAGTTGCCGCCGCCGCGCACTTATATCGTCACCAGCGCCGGGAGGGTCATCATCGGGTACCCGTACCCCAGCGTGAACAACCCGCTTCAGCCGCAGCCGGTGCCGAACGGACACCGCGTGACGATTGCGTACTACTATCAGAACAACGACCCCGATGACCTGGTGAAGGTGGACTACCTCACCCGGGAGCTTCTCACGATCAACCTCACGGCGCGCAACTATGATCCGGTGACGCAGAAGCCGATCACCACCACGCTTTCCAACCGCGTGCGGATTCGGAACACGCAGCGGTGATCCTCGGTCAAATGAAGTAGGATGATGATCCTGCCCCGCTCGTCCCCGCCCCGGGGATGCCCGCGGGGCAGGGGCAGGTTTGCACTCTTATGTCCCAGCATCGAAATAACCAAAGCCAGCGCGGACAGATCATCGTGATCGCCGTGGCCCTGATGTTCTTGCTCGCGTTCATCGCCGGCCTGTTCCTCACGCTCATCAGCCGGAACATTGGCCGCACCGCTCGCGGCGGTGACGTGCTGCAGGCGCAGTACCTCGCCGAGGCCGGCATCCGCTATGCGGACCAACAGCTCACCCACTCCATTGATGGGGCGGACTGGCGGCCGGAACCTTTGCCCGACTACATGAGCGGCACGAATGCCGTGCTGCGCAACGACCCGGACTACGATTTCCTGCACAACGGCTACACCCGCTTCAACCAGGGAAATGGCCGCTTCCTGCTGCGCGTCTCGTTTCAGCCCGTTGAGCTGAACGCCGACGGCGAACCCGTGGACGCCGGAGGTCAGGTGACCAAGGACGTCAGCCGCATGCAGTATCCCCCCATGGGGCGTTACATCAAGATTGAAAGCATCGGCCGTCGGGGCGTGGTGGATCCGGACGATCCCACCACCTTCCGCGGCGCGGACCCGCTGCGCCGCATGCTCGTGGCCTACAAGCCGATCGGCATCACGGACTACGCCCGTTACATCACCAACAAAGACCGCGTGGATAGCACGATGGTGTTGGGTTCCTTCCCGTTCCGCGTTGCGCCGGCCTACGAAGATGAGGGCGGCGCCGAGCAGGACCTCTTCCGCAGCCAGTTCATCGGCCCCATTCGCGTGAACGGCGACTTGATGTGGACCGGCCTGAATACGATCACGCTCAACGCGATGGAGCCCATCGGCGGCAGCGTGGCGGAGCAGAACAGCTTCGCGCTGCCCACCCTCCCCGGCGTGAACCGCGACGATACCGTGGCGGTGGCCGGCCGCGTGTTCCACGATGCCTGGCCGTTCAGCGGCGCCGCCCCGGCGGACGCCGTTCACCTCACCAACAAGGCGCCCGGCGTGGCCGTGGTGGACGACAACCTGCAGCCCTCCGTGACCGCGGCCGGCGTGGACAACCTGAACTTCAGCACCGCGGGCGGCGTGTATCGAGACAGCAGTCCCGGCCAGAGCGGTGCGGGCAAAGTGCGCGGCGTCTCCCGCCTGGAGCCCCCGCTGATCGACGAGGTGGACTCTTCCACCGGCATCCTCCGTTACCGCCTGCTGACGCGCACCACCGGCATCATCCCGAAGGACAAGAACTACAACACCGGCGTGAACGGCCTGGGTTTGGGCATCTACATCGACAACAACAACGAGATCCAAACAGACAACCAGTACCGCCGCCTCACCGACGAATGGGCGCAGACCGGCACCGGCCGTGAGACCGAGAACATCCCCGGCAGCGCGTGGCGACAGCATATGTACACGCCGCCGGGCGCCGAGATCTACCTGGACCCCACGCCCAGCAGCGCTCTGAACACGTCGTTCCCGGCCGGACGGAGCCAGGGCACGATCATCATCACCCGCCACGACGGCAAGCAGTGGAAAGACGAGAACGGCAGCGCGGAGGGCTATACGCGCCGCTACCGCTACCCGTTGCGCCGCGTCTACGACAACTCCGGGACGGTGGTGGATACCGAAACCTACGACACGGATCCCAAGGACTCCTTCCGCGACGCCACCGGCGCCTACAAGACGTTCCAGAACGGCGTGATCTTCGTGGAGGGCAACCTCCGCCTGCAGGGCAAGCTGCCGGCCGACTGGGTAGGGCCAACGAGCGGGCGCGTGGTGGGCCAGCACCTCACCTTTGTCACCATGGGCACCGCCTACATTGAGGGCAACCTCTTGAAGGGCGACGCGGCGCCGAACGACGTCAACAAGTTCGGCAAGGGGCTTCAGCTTGGCAGCATCACCATCGTGGCGAAGAACTACGTTTGCGTGAATACCACGGCGTACTTCCTGAAGCAACCGAACGTGGGCTCCTGGAACTACGCGCTGGGCAACCCGTATACGGAACTCGGCACGCCGGGCGAGCGCTACGAAACCAGCGGCTTCAGCGCGGTGAACCCGTCCACCTACACGGCGGACAACAACGGCGTCCGCCAGAACCTGTTCCTGCTGCAAACGGCGGAAGGCTTCCCGGGCGCGGCGGCGGTGATCTACATGCACGGTTATCCTTTGGGTCAGACCAATTACGACGCGAAGGTGCTGCCCGGCGGCGATCCGGAACTGGTGTCGCCATCGCAGAGCGCGGAGGCCGCCGCGGAAGGCATCTGGCAGCACCGCGTCTTCCCGTTGGTGGCTGGCTCCACGAACTACACCTCGTGGGACGCGCAGAAACGCGCCTTCGCGGACTGGTTCACATTCATCTACCGGCCCACCTATGGCGAGAACCCCTACGGCAGCAACAGCACCGCGGCCCAGTTCATCGGCAACTACAACCAGCCGCTATGGATCTCGCGCGTGGCCGTGTCGCCCATGGATGTTCGCATCGAAGCCGTGATGTATGCCCAGGAGGGCAGTTTCTTCGTGATCCCGGGCGAGTGGCTGAACAGCAACCCGGTGGATCTGCGCAACGCCAACCTGGATGATTCGCTGCGTTACGCCAACCCGTCCGCCGCCGGCTGGAGGCTTCAGGACTTGAAGAACCAGGGCGGCCATTCCGCATACCCGTTCCACTACGAGCCGGCCGACATCCGCGTGGTCATCAATGGCGCCATCACCGAGAACACGCCGGCGGACAAGGATTACCAAACCGCCTGGTCGCGCCACTGGGGCTGGACGCCGAAGTCCCGCCCGGACGGCAGCACGAGCGATCACGCGGGCGAAGGCCTGGTGTTCATGTACGATCAGAGCCTGCGCCTGCCGTTGAGGTACGATCAGTACAACCGGCCGCTGCCGCCCTGCCCGGCGCTTCCGGTGAGCCCGGATCTGGTCTTCTTCGGCGAAGCGGCGGGGTAGAGTCCGCCGGTTCCATCCGGCGGCGCGGGTAGGTTGCGCCGGCAGTGAGCCGGCGCGCACCGATGGTCGGTCATCCGTCGGGTGGGGGATGGCATTGGGGATAGCTGGATACCGGCGCTGGAGCATAAGAGTGACACGTATGAGAAACGCACGAAGTATATGGGCCCTGGCGGCATTTGCGGCGGCGGCTGTGGCCGGCGCGCCCGCGGCGCAAGCGGCGGCGCACTCGTACAACACGCGCGTGCAGACCATCCGCTGCGGCGTTGTGCTGGCGAGCCGCGACTCGTGGTCCGACGCCTTCATCACCCCACTCGGGAACGGTAACGCGCATGTCTTCAGCCTCGTGTTCCACGCGCTGAATGCCCGCCCGGATATCCGGCCCTACGGCTGGGAGATCCTGAATCCGTCCGCCGCCCCGTTCTGGGACCAGAGCATGGCGACCCGGTACGGCCTCGGAACCCTCGCCGCCGGCATGGCCCCGCGCCTGAACAAGGATCAGGGACCTTACTGGGAGATCTATCTCCACGAGGTGAACGCCGACCAGCTGTGCAACTACGACATCCTCTATATGCCGTTGCCGCTGGACGAGCATGGCTCATCCAACACGCTGGGCATCGATGACCGCGAGAAGCTGCGCCGCGCCGTTGACGGCGGCGCCGTCCTGTGGCTGGACAACGTGGCTCCGACCGTAACGACCGCGCCGGGCCCCACCAAGGTGTTCATCCAGCCCACCTTCGCGGTGGGCGCCGCCGGCAGCCAGAACCAGGTCGGCGATACCCTGAACGCGTTGATGAACGCTCCGAACCCGCTCACTGCGCGTGAGATCCGCCGTCTGGGCCGGAACAACTACCGCACGAACATCGGCAACATCATTACGGACGGCGCCGAAGGCTTCGCCGCCGACGTGCTGAAGAGCTCTCTGGAGTGGAAAACGGTCGTGCAGACCGCCATAGGAGGCAAGCCCACGGTGGCCGTGGCATCCTACGGCCAGGGCGCGGTGGTGGTTACCAGCCGCGGCGTGGGCGCGGAACTCTCCCAAGGCTTCCGCAGCGGCGGAGACGCCCGCTTCATCCCAACCGCCGAACTGAAGTTCCTGGTGAACCTCATCGCATACCGGTTCCAGAGCCCGCAGTCCGGAATGGGCCCGCGCCACGCTTCCGGCTCGCGCCAGGACCTCAACAGCCCCCTTGGCTCCAAGTGGCAGTTCCCGGCGAAGTACGGCCAGGGATATGCGGCAACCGACTCGCCGTTCGTCAGCGACCCGGTGGTATGGAACGGAATCCTCTACGCCGCGACCTCGGACGGCTTCCTGCGCGCCTACGATCTGGATCCAACCCGCGATCTGGACGGCGACGGCAACCCCAATGACGGCCTCCAGGACGGCACGTACCCGGGGTGCGACATCCTGTGGCAGGCCAAATTGCCGGGGCCGGCATGCTCGTCCCTGGTCGTCGCCGACAATGAGAACAAGCCGGTTCTCTACGGAATGCTGCAAGACGGAAGGGCGTTCAACGCCGACGCCATGCCCCGCGTGGGCGGCCGGATCAGCGGCACGCCGAGGATCAACGTCGCTACCGTGGACGGCTTCGGCGCCTACCCCAAGCTGTTCGAGAACCGGATGACGACAACAACGTTCGCGCCGGGCGAGGAAAAGGTATACCGCATACCGGCTCCGGTGATGTATAATGGCCGGCTGTTTGTGGTGGGACAGCGCAAGAACCCGGATGCCGCGAAAGGCATCGGCGCGGTGGCGGAGCTGGACCCGTCCAGCCTGAGGACGTTGTGGGAATGCCCGGACGGCACAACCGACACGGCCGCCACCGTTGACTCGCAGTCGCGCATGGGCTTGCCCAGCGCCACTCCCACCATCGCCGCCATACCGGACAAGGGTTACTCGGGGGCAACGGACATCATGCTGATCGTCCCCACGCTCTCTATCCGGTCTACTGATAACGTGGGCGCCTTGCAGGCCTCGCGGATCATGGCTTTCCCCATCGGAGTGCGCGGCGAGAAGCTCCAGTTCAACGGCGCCGCCGACACGGCCAACTGGGGGTTCAACACCCGTTTCGCCGGCGCCACCGCCATCCAGACCACCAAGCCGATTTGTTACGATTCGTCCGGAACGAAGTATACCGGCACGATGCGGGTGGACGCCACCAGCGGCCTCAACCGCATGTACGTGGACCTCACCGGCAACCTGCCGCCCCTGGAAGACGTTAACGACCTGCGGGCCGATTACGACTTCATCCCGCAGATGCCGGCCGATAAGTTCCGGGGCTACAACGCCCGATGGTCGTTCGACGCGTGGTCCTACATCCTGGGCACGGTGAACAAGTTCATGGAGATCACCACCACACCCGTGGTGGACTCCGACGGCGGCATCTATTTCGTGGCCAGCGACTTCGGCGACGGCGGCAACCAGCCGCCCATCATCACCGGCGTCACGATGCGCCAGCAGAGCCTGGGCTTCAACGTTCTGAACAACCCGCGCTACCTGCCGCCGCTGAACAACCCGCAGCTTACCTTTATCTACAGCATGGGAACGTCCACCGGCACGCCTTCCGGCACGCCGGTTCCCCAGCCGGTAACACTGGGAACAGCGGCCGTCGATCGCGGCATCCTGTACGTTCCCTGGGGATCGTGGAACGCCTCAAGCTCAGCGGCGTCCAGCGGCGGCGTTACGGGCTTCTTCGTGAAGGGTACGACCTTTGGCCTGCTGTTGCACGGCCCGGTGGACCCGGCGCAGAAGAGCAGCGTGCTCATCTCGCAGCGCAACCGCTTCACCGGCGACCTGCAGCAGGTGGGCTACGGCGTGTTCGACGTTGACAACATCAACTATGGGAACCAGCTTCGCGGCCTGATCACCTTCCGCACCCTGTCCTCCGGCGTCGGCGCCCCGGCGATCGACCTGAGCCGCCCGGCCGATATCCTGGTTTCGTACCAGATGCTGGATGTGCTCACCGGCACGTCAACCCCGCAGCAGAACGATATCCCGGACGTCTACTACAAGACGTTGCGCGGCGAGGGCTTCAACCCGAACGTGCTGCTCGCCTTCGACGCCACGGTGCCCGGCGCCACGAGCGCCAATGGGGTGGCCTCGGGTCGCGCCATCCGCACCGGCGTTACGGTTTCCGGCGGCTCCATTTACGCGGGCTCGGACTCCGGCGATGTTTGGACGGTTCCGCTGCCGACGGATCTGGAAGTTGTGGGCTTCCTCACCACCGGTTCGCCCACATCGCGCACAATGCTTCCCGCAACGTTCCCGAACCTCACGGTGAGCGCGGGCTTTGGCACGGCGGGCTATCCAACCGATCCGAAATTCGCCATGCGCGCGAACCCGGTGATCTGCAGCGGCACGTTGATCATGAACAGCCCGGTCGGCATGTACACGTTCTACTCGCCGCGCACGCTGATTACAGACGCAAACCGCGTACTGGAAGTGGTTTCGGACTACTCGAAACCGGACAAAGCGACGCCCGGCGTGGCGGAGCGGGCCGGCAGCGCGGTGGTCTGGAGCCTGGACAGCACCGTGCAGGCCATCGATTTCGGCACGCCCGGCATCGGGCCGGAGCACCCGCCGTGGGGCGGCGTCGCTTTGAACCCGCTGATCGAGAAGTCGCTGAACCAGCCAACCATGGCGATCCGCGTCAACACCACGAACACTTTGATCTGCGACACGGGGAACAACCGCGTCGTGGAAGTGGACCGATCGGGCCGCGTGGTATGGCAGGTGACCGAGGTTGCGGACCCGTACGGCCTGCTGGGCGCCAACGAGAGCCACGCCTTGAACAGCCCCACCAGCGTGCAGCGGTGGGAGTCCTACTCCTTCGACGAGGAAGGGGTGGTCCCGGCGCGCGAGCAACACACCCTGGTGGCCGATTACGGCAACAACCGCATCCTGGAAATCGTGTCGCGCTTCTCGCCAGACGCGGCTACTCAGGCCAGCAACATCGTGGTGTGGGTGGGCAACGGGCCCGAAGGCGCCGGCTACAAGTTCTACCAGGCGCAGCGCGAGGCCCTGCACAAGCCCGGCGATCCTAACGACGGCAGTATGGACTACGGGCGCACCATCGCCAGCGTGGTGAACGTGAGCGTGAACACGGCGGACATCCAGCTCGCCGAGATGCCGGGCGCCCGAACCAACCGCCCCGCCACGCCAGGCGGCAGCATCGTGATCTTGAGCGGGCTGAAAGACGCGATCGGCGGGACCGATGTGGGCCGGCGCGGGCGCGTTGTCTGGTTCCTGAACCGCATGCAGTATGAGAAGACGACCACGGAGTTCCCGCTAACTCGCCCGGTTTACTTTGACCACTTCACCACCGGCGTTGGCGCGTTCGACTGGCGCGTGACCGTTACGGACGGACAGAATGTGTTCGACCTGTGGCCGGACCTCTCGAAGCCGGGCGTGGGCATTATCCCGGTTGGCCTGGATGGACCGTTGCTGGCTTACCGCACCATGGACCAGTCCAGCGCCTCGACGGGAGTCGGAACGAGCGGCCTGACCGTCGGCACGGTGATGGCGAAACACATGGCCAACGGCGACATCCTAATTGTGAACCAGAAGACCGGAAATGTTGTGGAGTATTCGCCGAGGGCGATGGTCGCGGCATTGCAGCTTCCCCCTGGGAAGGATCGAGACGACGCGCTGCTGAACGCGTTCCGCTTCACGGCGCCGCCCATCTCGGGCACGGCGGCGCTTACCCGGCCCACCTTCGCGGATCGTATCTTCTAACCGTTTCCGCCGGCGTTCGCCGGCGGCCACGCGGAGCGGACGCCTGCCTGGCGGGCTTACGCTCCAGTCGCCGGAGCAATCCGGCGACTGGAGCGCCGCGGCGCCGGCGTGGGGAACATGCCGCGTTTCCGGCTGGTCAACATGAATGTGTATTCCCAATATCGAGCGAGACCGGCGCAGCCCGGGAAATGGATGATGATGTTAAGGCGACGTAATTGGATTCTGGTGGCGGGCATCGCCCTCTTCGCCGCCGCGGCCGCGCGGGCCGAGCTCTTCTCGGACACCTGGGGCCAGGAGCGCACTTACCGCTGGAACGAGCAGCGCACCGGTTTCGGATTCGATCCAACCGACCCCCTCTTCGCGGGACTGCCATCGAACCAGCTCCCCAGCCTCGCCATCACCGAGAAGCTGAAGAACGGCCAGACGTACCAGGCGATGTCGCCGGACCTCACGTGGATCTACCCCCTGGATGTGGAAGGCGGCGATCTGGATAACCTCGGCAACCAGTATCCGCTCGGCTACACGCTGGGCGAAATCCACTCCTCGCCCACCGTGGCCGCCGTGGAAGGCCCCTCGACCTACATCCTTTCCGTGATGTTCGGCTCCGGCACAACCGTGCGGCGGCATCTGCGCAACTCGTTGCCCTCGCTGGCGAACATCTCTTCGCCCTGCGGCGATGACGACCCCTCGGACGGTCGGGCCGGCGAATACACGGTGCGGGGTATCTACGACAGCGCGGCGGACCCGTATTCCTATCTGGACACTCCATCCGGGCAGGACACCAAGGCGGGTTGCGTGTTCAGCGTGGACGGGCTGAGCGGAACCACCATATCTCTCGATTCGGGGCTGGACTACAACGACTATACCCGGCAGAATCAGCCGTTCTGGTGGTGGGGCGTGCGCAACCTGCCGTATTACGCGGATTGCGATACGGAAACGCCGAGCCTCACGGACACGCGTACCTTTGAGAACAGCCCGTCGCTGAAAGCGAACCGCTTCTTCATCAACGTTTCGGATTCCATGGTCCGCGCTTTCGATTACGGCGCGTGGGAGACCCGCAGCGTTGAGCCGCCCAGCAACAACGAACTGGCATACGGCCCCGAGCCGCAGCCGGATGCCACCGTTGCGGGCGACGCCTATTACCGGCAGCCGAAGTACCGCCGCGAGGCCATCTATTCGCGTTACCTGGCCCCTTCCGTGTCCGCCACCGTAGGCAAGGCCACGGGGGATGGCTTCGATTCCGGCGCCGGCCGCGTTGCCCTGGGCCGGCCGGACATCCCGGAGCGCCTCACGGATCGCCTCTACAACCTCAGCATCACGGGCGCGCGATTTGGCCTGGCCGCCAATAAGGCCAACATTCTGGGCTCCGGCCAGAAAACGCTCGGCGACGTTGTTGACGGCCCGCTGGACAACCGTTTCCGCCTGCAGAACGGCATGGGCGCCGTGAACTCCACGGGCGTTTTCGCGAACCTCGGCAGCTCCGTTTCCATCGCCTACAACTCCCGCTACTACGGGCACATCAACGCGATCGACGCCGCTACCACTGCGACGCTGCGCAACGAGCGCCGCGATCCGGCCAAGATCGTTCAAGACACCGGCCTCACTACGAACCAGCTCTACATCGTCGGCTCCGACGACGGCTACGTGTACGCCTTCGACGCCATGCCGGGGAATGCCCGCCGCGTGCCGGCTTCCGGCGGAACGGCGCAGACCAGCACCTGGGCCGGCCGCCTGGTATGGGCGTTCCACGCCGCGGCCCGCGTGCCGATGTACCATACATCCGCCAACGATCCGCTGGTATTGGACGTGACCGCTCCGGGCGAGAACCCGGGGACTGCCTCCAAGAATGGCTCCGACTACGTGCACCTCACGAACGGCGCCCTGGTGGCGCCCTCCGCCCCCATCGTCAGCGGACCCATCACCAGCAGCCCGGTTGTCTGTGACATCGCGCTGGATTCCTCGGCCTTCAGCCACCCCGGACAGACCCGCACCGTTGTTATCTTCGGATCCGGCATGGGGCGCCTGTTCTGCCTGGACGCCGCAACCGGCCTCGAGGAGTGGGAGTTCAAGACCACTCCGTTGGGGCAGACGCAGATCGAACTGAACGCCAACACCGCGGTCCAGGTGGACTCCGTGGCCGGCCAGCCGATCCTCACCTCGCCGACCCTGGGTTGGCTGCCGGGCGCCGCCAGCCAGTTGAGGCAGACCGCCGCCGGCGGCCGGTTGGCCGTGTTCTTCGGCGCGGACGACGGCAAGGTCTATGCCCTGGACGTGGCGGATGGCTCCCCGATTCGCTCCGGAACCGCCCCGGGTTGGGACGTGGATGCGCAGCAACTCCTCGGCGCCGCGGGCGGAACGGACCGCGCGCTGCTCGATCACTACGGTTTCGCCGTGTATCCGTTCGAACGCGGCACAACGAAGCTCCCCAGTTCGATCGTCGGCACGAAGTACGGCCGCCTAACGCCATCCCAGTGGGGCGGCAAGCATTTCACCGCTTCCGTGGTGGCCAGGCCTTCCGCGCCCGCCGGCTACTCGAACGCGCTAATGGGGACCACGATTCCCACCGTGGACGCCATCTTCGTGGTCTCGCCCACCAACCAGGCCGACGCCAGCATCACCAATGAGCCGGGCTTCTCGGGCGGCACGATCTGGGCCCTGAACCCGATGACCGGCGCCGTGCAGTGGACGTTCGACCGCTTCCACGACGTTACCCGAGCGGTCAACACCGATTTCGACAAGAGCTCCACGGCGGACTATACGGTTCGCCCCGCCGCGTTCAACGTAACGCCGGCCTACGCTTCCGGCATCCAGATGTTCGATGAGGCCACTGAAGGCAGTTCCGGCCTCCCTGGCAACCACGACGGCGAGAAGAACCCGCTGACGGGCCAGAACGTGCTCTTCGCCATCGACGCCACGGGCCGCATGTTCGCCCTGAAGACGGACGCGGGCCTCGCATCGGTGGACCGCCTATACTGGCGCGTGCCGTACCCGCTGACCTCGTCCGGCGTAGGCCAGTCCGGCAACGTGTACTCCACCCCCGTCGTAACGTCACCAGACACCGCCACCGGCAATACCAACGACCTGAACTTCTCGTTGGACGGACGGTCATGGGTCTACGTTGGCACCTCCGAGGGGCTCATCGCGATCGATACGACCGCCATGCGCACCTCGCCGATTGTGGACGTCAAAAACAACCTGCTGCCGCCAGCCACGCGGTACACCGGCGGCGAGTTGACCTGGGGTTGGCAGACGCCGCGCGACTCGTTCGTGCAGGACAGCACAGCCACCAAGACGACCTTCATCATCGAGTCGACTCCGGAGGCCGTGGTTTCCACGCCGACCATCCATGCCGGCATGGTGTTCGCCGGCAGCGACAACGGCCTGATGTACGCATGGGGCCACCAGGCAGACCTCTTCGGGTCCGCCTTCAACTTCGGCAACACAGGCGGCGGCGGCCGGTATACCGGACGGAACCGCCCGCGTCCTCCGCTGCCTCCGGGCGTCCGCCCGCCGGGTGGAGGCTTCACGCAGGCCACCGGCGAGTTCTTCGTGGATATCTTCCAGGCCGGCTGGAATTACGGCTTCAGCAGCCCGCAGAAGATGCCCACCGCGCCAACCGGCGCCCCGGTCGGCAACACGAGCAACATCAGTCAGACCACGACCCCGCAGCCGATCGGGACCTCCAACGCGGACTTCCAGGTTACCGGCGGCGGCGTGCTGGAGTGGGGCGACGGCATCTTCGTGCAGGCGTGGGGCCCATCGCTGAACAACGCCGCGGCGGCCACCTCCACCATTGAGGATCGCGGCACGGTGACGTTCCAGCTCACAGGCCCCAGCACCAGCGGCTCGCTGAAGGCCTCCATCGAGGGGACCAGCACCCAGGGCTTCGCCCGCCAGGTCTTCTATCTGGACCCGTTCACGCGTCGCACGCCGGACTCGCTGCTCTACCCGAACCATCCCACCGGAGAAGTGATCAACCCGCTGTACGGCCAGATGCTGCGCCCGGGCGAGATCCCGCCGTACTACACGGTGACGGCCTACTACCAGCCGCCGGACGTGCTCTTGCCGAACCCGGCGAAGCCCGGCGAGACGGTGGCAACCAAACAGCCGATGCAGCGCGTGAAGATGAACGCGCTCACGAAGTTCCACCTGGCTAACCCGATCAACATGACGGGCTACTTCAAGGACGGAAGCTCGGGCTCCATCGTGACGGCCGGAACGGGATCCGCGCTCGCCGCCCAGCCGGACGCTGTGCGGAACGGCAACCTCGATCGCATCCCGGTGGTGCCCAGCGTCATCGGCGACCACGGCGTGGATACGCGCGCCACGACGACCATGCAGGTTGTTGACCGCAGCCACCTGCAGAACCTGCGCTCCCTGGCGAACAGCATCACGACGAAATCCGGCGACGATATCGCCCTCAAGGTGAAGGTGCAGCCCGCCCGCATGCGTTGGGTGGGCGGCCCGGCTGCCTGCTATAAGCCCCTGTTCCACGCCGACGGAGCCGCCTTCGCGAATACCTGGCCGCTCCAGACGCCCCCGGAACCGCTGTGGCTCGGATCGAACGGGTGGACGCGGAGGCGCGCGACATTCTACGACACGTCGTCAACCGTGTTCCTCGGCGCGGAGCAGCCGCCGTACTTCGACGGCGAAGAGAACAAGAGCTCGGACTACCCAGACATCGACGCCAGTCGCGCCACGTGGATCGAGATGCCTCAACTGGCGGGCGACGCGGAAGCGGACGCCACCCGGTCCGACGCGCCGGTCCTATCCGCGGCGCGCTTCTACCTGCGCCTGGCGGTTCCGAAGTACCAGCCGGCGAACTACGCTCCGCTGAACGTGCAGGTAAAGGGCACCCCCGGAGTCGGCCCCGGTTACTACACGATCAACCCGGCCAACAGCAGCGCGGTGCAATCCGCCATCATGGGCTGGAACCCGGTGGGCGGCAGCGGCAAGGGCGGCTATCTGGGGCTGTCAACCGACGTGACCGTCAACAATGCGGCGCTGGCCTATAAGGGCCCGCTGGATCCTCCGGGGATCTACAGTCTGCCCGCCACCAACTCCTTCATCGCCCAGGAGACGCAGTACCTGACCAAGGTTTATGCGGATGTGAACGGCAACGGAACCGCCGACACGGATCAGGGCGAGGCGTACCGCATGTTCGTCACCGGGGCGCAGGTGCGCCCGGCCGAGAGCATGCGCGTTACCACCGCCACCATCGACCTGCCGCGCAGCCCGGAAACGGCCATCCCCGGCGGCTACATCCCGTTCCAGTTCTACTACGACCATCAGGCCGCAGTGGCCGGCGCTCAACCCGGCGACGCCGACAAATTCCTGTATGGCGAGCGCAACTTCTACTCGCCGTTCGCCGTGTACAACAACGGCAACGTGAACCTGTGGGACCTGCGCGTGGACAAGTACGACCCGAACGCGGGGCACCTGGGCGCGCCCTCCGTCGACGAAAACTACCTGTTCGGCGCGGATACGATGAGCAACTGGCCGGCCTCGGGTCTGCTCAAGCGCACCAACATCGCCTCCACTCTGGACGCGCTTCCCATCAAATCCGGCGCCGGCTCCCCGGCGGACCCGAACCTGTGGACGCCGGTGCGCAAGCCCAGCCCGGGCAGCTTCGGCGACGAAGGCCAGGGCCAGGTCATCCAGGTGCATGACGTCTTCCCGTTCGGGCAGACCGCCGCTTCGCGAGCGCGGACGAGCAACGGCTCAGCCTCCTTCCTGAACACAGACGCGGGCCTGCCGTACCTGACGATCGCCGTGCCGCCCGGCACGCCGCCGGGACGCTACACCACCCAGCAAGGCCGCTTCGTGCTCTTCGAGGACTCCGGCGGCATCTATGGCTCCGGCCGCCCCTACAACGGCGTGCTGGACCTGAACAGCGCGGGCGCCCCGATTGAGAGCGGCATCACCTCCGATGCGCAGGTGACGGTGAACGTCTCCGAAACGCGGCTCACCGACAAGGTGGCCCAGCTTCAGCCCTTCCTGCCGAACGCGGACAGCGGCGTGGCGTTCGCCTCGTCGTTCGCCGGCGCGCCCGGCAGTACGGCGGAGCTGGCGCACATCTGGGCAACTCTGGCCCAGGATACCACTCCGGCCGCCTATCGCGACCCGACAACGGGCGACATGGTCACCTTCTGGTCTAGCAACCGCCGCCAGGTGGGCAAAGATTCGATCCCCGGCCTGCCGGCGCCGCCCGATGCGCCCAGCGACATGTACCGGATCTTCGGCACGGTGATGCCGTGGACCGACCCGGTGAACCCGCCGGTGAAGAACACCGCGGACGTGGACGCGTTCCTGACCGGCGTCATCGCCACCAACCCGTGGGGCTGGAACTACTACGGCGGCCGAACCGCGAACAATTTCTTCTTCCCCAACTTCACGTCTGCTCGCTGGTTTGGCGAGCCGACCGTGTCGCCCTGGCTGCCCAGCGCCGAGGTGGTGAATACGGCCCTCGGCGTTCCGGCCAACACCTATGCTCCTCTGGACCTGAACTACACGTCGCCGGGCGTCATCACGAACTTCCAGGGCATGGAAACGGCGGCGCAGCCCTTCAAGCCCATGATCTTCTGGACCGGGCAAGTGGGCATCGGCGCCGAAACGCGCAGCGCCATCTTCTACGCAACCGTGCACGTGGACCACGATACCGGCGCCGTAACCGCCGAGGGCTCCATCGAAGCCGTGGGCGTTGACGTGGCGAACGCGAAGCGAAGCTTGGATCCGTTCTCGCCCAAATTCGCGCCGAAGCCGTTCCTCATTACGTCCGGCGGAACCCTCAGCGCGTCCGGCCGGCTATTGCCCACCGCCTGGCTAACGGGCCAGGAGGTATTGGGCCTTGGCGTGGCGTGGTTCGGCGGCGCCCCAGGAGCCTGGAAGCTCTATGTGAGCACCCTGAAGTACCAGAACGGGGCCCCCGCGCAGGGCGAGGCGTGGAAAACAGTTCAACTTCCGCTGCCCGGCGGCGTGGTGAGCGCCATGTACCCCAGCGTCTACTACCATCAGTGGCCGCAGGTGCTGACGGACGCCTCCGGCGCCAGTTACCGGCAGGGCACCATCGAAGTGGCCTTCACCGGCTACAGCCGCAGCGGCCGCAACCCGGACATCTACATCGCCCGTTACATCGCCATGACGTCGGACGCGGACGGCAAGAACGGCAAAATCAGCGACTTCGCCAGCATGGGCTTCGCCCGAAAGGGCGGAGACCCGGGCTCGAAGGCCAACAAGCCGCTGGAGCCGCTGCTCCGCGTGGCGGGAGAGCCGAGGCCCGTGTACCGCAGCCACTGGGTGAATTGGCTTGGCCGGCGAAACCTGGGTACGGTGATCTACTGGTTCCAGAAGCCCACCGGCTCGGCGAGCAGCCGCGACTACAAGTTGGTCGCCACGTTCACCGCTCGCAACCCCGGCGGAAACAACGCCAATGTGGTGGAACTGCACCCGGACGCCCAACTGGCGACGGGCGGGAACGTTGACGCCAAGATCGCCGCGAACGTCTCGGTCTTCGTCAACTCCGCCAGCGGTACCGTGCGATTCGCGACGTCGGATCCCGTTGCGGTTCCGGCGCCCATGACTCGGGCGCACCTGTACGATGGCGTGATGGTGCAGGATTACATCTATGTGGCCATGAACCCGTATGCGTTGCGCGTGACGGTGGACGACGCTTCCAACAACTCGCAGCCGCAGATCTGGATGGATGAGAGCCACGAAGTGATCTCCGGCAAGGACCGGCAGGGCGAGACCAGGGAAGATATCTCGCACGGCGCGGCGCTCGAGTATCGGCGCGACCGCCTGTGGGTGTTGTGGCGACGCGGCTCGGCTCCTGAAGGCGCAACGAAGCAGAGCAGCCTGTTCTATACGACGTACCGCCTCGGAGTGGACGTTGGACAGGACCCGTCTGTCGCAGCGGGCACGCCGTCTTCGGTGGTGATCAACCTGGACAAGAACGGCTTGCCGGACGTGCAGATCCTGGATGACCGCGGCGCCGCCGTGGACACGGTGTTCACCGTGGACCGCAATCGCGGGCGGATCTTCTTCACGGAGGCCAACGACGGCGATCAGGTTCAGGTGGTTGTGAATGGCACGAACCGCGGCCTGTTCACCATCGGTTGGGTGCCCGAGAACATGCGCAGCCCCACCTACTACGGCACGGATACCACCGGCAGCTTCCGGCTGCCGACCATAGAGGCCACCGAGCCGCTGGCCGTGCCCACGCAGGGCCAGGGGAACGACGCGATGCCGTGGATGTTCAAGGATCCGTGGAGCAACATCCCGGTGAGCGACCCGTCCTATTACTCGCGCGCCAACAACAGCATGTGGCTGTTCTGGAGCAGCACCCGGCCCAGCCGCGCCTACGGAAACAGCAAGAGCGCGCCGGACCTGGCGAATGCGATCGCCGGCCGCGATGTCGTCGATCCGTTCTACTACGATCCCCTAACGGGTCTGATGTACGCGTCGTCGGCAAGCGACGTCTACTATACAACGTTGAGCCCGGATTTCACGAAATAGCAGGGCAGCTCCCCGTCCGCCGCGAGCGCGGCGGGCGGGGGATGCCCGCCTGGTGAAACGCGCGCCGCATTGACCATGCGCGCAGCGTAATACTAAGATGAACAGGTGCCCGGAGCAAGGGCGCATCCCCTTCTGCCAGCGCGGCTGCAAATGAAGCGGCCGAATAGCGCAACAAACCACACAAGAGGAACGCATGGCGGTTACCAACAAGGGCGGAACCCCGGTCCTTGGTCTTGACATCGGGGCGGCCTTCATCAAGGCCGTTGAATTGCACCCCAGCCGAGGCGCACTCGTCGTCAGCGGCGTGGGCGTCCTTCCCACCCCGCCCGGCTGCATTGTCAACGACGAGATCGTTGATTCCGTGACCCTCGCGGCCGCGGTGAAGCAATGTCTGGCCGAGAACAACATCAAGACCAAGAATGTGATGGTCAGCGTCGCCGGCCAGTCCTCCGTCGTGATCCGCGTCATCGAAGTGCCCAAGATGACGGACAAGGAGCTGGCGGAGACGATGAAGTGGGAGATCGATCGCCACATCCCGTTTTCCCCGGATGAGGTGGTTAAGGACTTCCGAACGATCCACCGGGCCGTTGAAGATCCCAACGCCGCCAACATGTCCGTTCTGCTGGCCGTTGCGCAGAACAGCGTCGTGTCCGGAATGCTGGATACGGTGTTGAAGGCCGGCCTCACGCCGATCGCCATCGACGTAGAATCTTTGGCCGGCGCTCGCGCGCTCTTCGACCTCGATGACTCCTTCGCCAAGCAGACGGTTGCGCTGGTGAACATCGGGTCCACCAAAACAGACGTCGGCATCTACGAAGGCGGAACGCTTGCCTTCCCCCGCACGATCCCGGTGGCCGGAAATGCGATGACCGAGGCCGTTGCGGCCCGGATGGGCATTGACGTTGCGGACGCGGAGCGGCTGAAGAAGCAGCACGGCTGTGTAGCGGCGGACGCCTCAGCCCGCTTTGGAGCCGGCGCCCCGGTTCACCAGGAAGAAGAGCAGTTCAATTTCAGCGACTTCGGAGGCGGCATCGATTTCAGCGCTCCGTTAAGCGCCTCAGCCGCTGCGCCGGCCGCACCGGCCGCGCCCGCCGAAGCCGGCGGCTTTGCGGCCACAACCGAGGGCCCGGTGTTTGGAGACTTCCCGCCGATGCCCGCCGACGCTCCGACATTTGGAGAGCCGGCCTTCGGAACCGCCCCCACGTTTGGCGCCCCCGAGCCTGAACCGGTTTTCGGCTCGGATTCCAGTTTCACCCTGCCCGATGTAGGCCCAATGAACTTCGGCCCCGCCGGGGATATTCCGCAAGAGCACGCGGATACGCCGCCTGTGCCGCCCGTAGCGGCCGCGCCGGAGCCGGCGGCCGCTCCAGCTCCCGCTGCTGCTCCCGTTACCTCGGTTCCCGAGGTGCTGAGCGAGCAAGAGCGCAATCGGCGCGAGATCTCCGACGCGTTTATGCCCGTTCTCGCCGAACTGGTGGCCGAGCTCAAGCGCAGCGTGGAGTACTACAGCACGCGCGCCAATGACGCTCGGGTGGATCGGATTGTCTTGTTCGGCGGCGTCTCCAACCTGCCGGGGCTGAATGCCTTTATGGAGACGGAACTGGGCCTCCCGGTGCAGAGCGCCGGGCTGCCGAAGGCAGTGTCGATTTCGGGCAAGGCCGTAGCGCCCGAGTACATTTCGCAGGTGGCGCCGATGCTGCCCGTGGCCATCGGCCTGGCCGCCCGTAATGCCGTTGCCGGCCCCCCGGCTTCTCCCCAGAACGGCAAGGCCAAGAAGGGCAAGTAGCCCCAACACGTAAGAAGGCTGTACCAATGCCGATTCCGAACATCAACCTTATCCCGCCGGCCTACTACCTTCGCAAGAAGGTAAGAGTGGCCGTTGCCACGGCGGTGTTCGCCGATATCCTTGTCGTGGGCGGTCTCGTGGCTTTCGCCATGATGCAGACCAACCATAACCAGGAACTGAAGCTACAACAAACGGACTGGAAGGCCAGGGCCGACAGGGTGGACTCCACGAAGGCCGAAGCCCAGACGATCCTCAGCAGCGTGAGCGACTACACTGCCAAGACGGATTTCATCGGCAAGGTCTTCGCCGCAAACGCCAAGTGGGCCACGCTGTTTGAAGCCGTGCGCGACTACTCGTACCCGCAGGCCACCTACACAACGATGAAACCCACCGCGGGCTCCAATGTGATGCAACTTCACATCTCGGTTCCCAACACGAAGGAGGTTACCGCTCAACAGGCGCTGAACCTCTATTGGGCCAATCTTCTGCGCTGTCCGCTTGTTGATACCGTTCTGCCCAGCACGAACCTCGGCTACCCGATGAATACGCAAGATAACACCGCCAGCGTTTCGCTGGGCTCCCCAGGCATGTCGGGCGCGCCCGGCGGCCCGCCTAGCCCGGGCGGCCCGCCAATGCCCGGCGGCGCCTCGTCGGGGCGCTACCTGGGCTCGCCGATGGCAATTGCCAGCCCGGCCACCGGAGGCGCTCAGACCACGAGCCTCCTCAGCGGCAAGGAACTGGGCGGCATCGACGCCTCTGTACAGATTGGCGAAAACGGCCAGGTGACGATCGGCGCCAGCAGCAATCCGATGTATGGCTTCGACATCACCGCGCAAATGAGAGACAGCGTAACCGTGCCCACCTTCGGCGCCGCAACCCAGCAGCAGCAACAGAGCCTGGGAGGAGGCCTGTAATGGATATGAAGCCTCCCAAGCTGAAGCCCGTTCACATCGGCATCATCGCCGCCGTGCTGGCCCTCATCGCCGGCGGGGTGATGGCCAAGTTCTGGATCATGCCGGTGATGCAGGATAACAAGGTTGTGCAAGCGGACGTAGACAACCTCATGCAAACCGGCTCCCCCGCCAATCAGACGGCCGCGGACAACGAGAAGAACGCTGCTCTGAAGAAGGTGGCAGCCACCAAGCGGGACTGGGCGGGTTACGAGAACCGGTACTTCCGCATCGGCCCGTCCAACCAGCCGTTGGACCTGGCGCTCGGCGGAAACCGCCTCCCGGCGGCGTGGCTGTATTCCCGCGAGCGCGCCGAAACCCTTGGGCCGAAATTGAACGCCTGGCTGGCATCCTCCGGGAACGCCGCCAGCTTCATCAGCGTGCCGGCCGCATCGGTGAACCCGAACGATATCCCCAAAGACGTGATCGCCATCGACTTCCAGGGCGTGAAGCTTACGGGCACGTTCCAGTCTGTCATGCACTTCCTGAAGACCACGCGCAGCGCTCCGCGCCTGGTGTCCGTGATGGCCGTATCGCTGTCGAGCCCGGGTTCCTCGGACTCCTCCGGCGGCGGCGTGACCCCGGTTTCGACGCGGTCGTTCCGGATCAATACCGTGACTGCGGACATGGATCTACGCGTGTACATCTTCCCGCGTAACGGCAACCAGGCGGGCAACTACAAGGTTCCCGCCGGAGCGGAGACCGGCGGCGGCCTGGGCGGCGCTTCGAGTGGCCCTCCGACAACTCCGTCCGGCCCTGGTATGATTCCCGGCGGTCCGCCGCGGCCCGGCATGCCGCCGAGCCCCGGTCGAGTTCCGGCATAGCGAATGCAACTCGGCGTCTGGAGTTCGTGTGATCCGGCGCGCCGCCGATCAGTGCCGTAGAGGCTTCCAATCGAGACGTAGATGGACAAGATTCGACAATATATCCAGAATAACCGCCAGCAGGCCATGATCATCGGCGGCGTAGGGCTGGTTGTGATCATTGGGCTTCTCTTCCTGTTGACCAGAGCGCTGTCTGGCGGCTCGGCGGAAGAGCAAACCGCATCGGGCGGAGGCTTTACCCCGCCGTCGCCAAGCGGCGCCGGATTCCCGGGCGGACCGCCGCAGCCCCCGTCGCAGATCCCCGGCGGACCTCCCACCCCCGGTGGCGCGTCATTGCCCGGCGGACCGCCCATGCCTGGCGCCCTTCCCGGCCCTCCGACAGCCAACTCCGGCCAGCCGGCATCGGGCGGGCTCTCCGGCGCCGCTCCGACCACCGACGCGTTGGGTGGCCCGCTTCAGGGCAATCTGTCGGCCGCTCCCGCCGCAACCGCCAAGCCTGGCGCCAAACTGAAGCCGCTCTATAAGCCGCGCCCCGACCCGTTTGCCCCCCCAGGGGTGGACAAGCTGGACAAGAAGAAGTTGCTGGCGCTGCAGCGGAGATTGATGAGCCAGCTCCGCGAACAGGCTTTGCGCTCTCAGATGGCTAGCGTGCCGATACCGAACATTTACCGCGCGAAGACTGTTGCGCCGGTCAATCCGGAGACGCAACAACCTACCGAGACGCCGGTTGTGCGCCGAACCGCGGGCCTGCTTTACGGCGACCGGGTTCTGGCCGTACTCGAAACAGATGGCCGCACCAGCGTAGTCAAGCTGGGCGATGTGCTAACCAGCGGAGCAGACAGTGTGCGCGTGACGAAGATCGATCGCAACGGCATCACGCTTCGCAAATTGGGGAAGGGGGGCGGCATCATCGTCGTCCCGCTGAAGAGCGCCCCGGAGGGCGGTTCTGTTGGCGCGCCGGGCGGCACGATGCCGATGCCAGGCGGCCCAATGTATCGCCGCTCCGGCGGCCCACCCATGCCAGGCGGTCCGCCGCTGCCGAGCTAGATTTGTGATCTTTTGGGGATGAACCCCCGGGAATGACCGCTAGCGAGGTCGGCGGCTTTCACGGCACACGGATTTGGGGTACAATAGAGTGTACTCCGCACATTGCACCAGTGGCTACAGGCCACGGGAGGTTAGTAGGATGAAGAGTCTGCTGTACGGTACGGCCTTGGCGCTAGCGGTGATCGCCGCGCCGGCGGTTCGCGCGCAGGACAACACCGCGCCGGCGCCGATCGCAGTTCCCGCGCCCGCCAAGACCGCGAAGACGATCAGTCTCGACTTCAAGGACATGCCCATCCGCGAAGCCGTGCAGGCGCTCTTCTCGGGTACCGGCCTGAACTACGCCGTCACTCCGGATGCCGCCCAGGCGGCTCCCACCGTGACTCTCAACCTTCAGGACGTTTCCTTCGATGCCGCCCTGAACATCCTCACTAAGACCGCCGGCCTTCGCTTCCGTAAGGACCGCGACACCGGCGTCTACATGATTGAGGCGAAGACGGTGGATACGGGAGCCACGCCTGTCGGCGGCGGCGGACTGCCCACCGATACCAGCGTGGCCCCGGATGTTGCCCCGCAACTCCAGATCGAGAAGATCCCGCTGAACTTCGCGGCGAGCATGGACATCTATGGCACCCTGTACGGACAGGGCAGCAATAGCGCTGCGCGCAACTCGAGCAGCGGCGGCGGCAGCAGCTTTGGCGGCGGCGGCAGCAGCTTCGGCAGCAGCGGCGGCGGCTTCGGCGGCTTCGGCCGGTAAGCGGCTTGGCGTGGGGGGCGGCGGAGCCGCCGCCCCCCACGTTCTGAATTGCCCTGGCGAGGGGTTCCGCGAGCGCCGCTCGCCTCTTGTGTCGTGCCGATGAGGAGCATCCTGGGTCGGCAGGACAGAGGAGTGAAGGGTGTGGCGCGAATTGCGCGCTAGCTTCGCCTTATCTGAACATGTATATCGGGTGATTGGCCCGCCAGCCCAGTCCTGAGGCGGGTGCACTTGTCTACCCCATCCGTCACCCGGAGTTTCAAGGAGGGAATTTCGATGAACTATGCGCGGGGACGATTCGTTCGCCCCGGAATCCGGCTGGTAGCCAGCGGCGTCATCGCCGCGAGTTTGGCTGCCCCGATGTTCGCGCAGAACACCGCCGGCCGGGTCCAGTTGGAGCTCAGCAACACACCCCTGTCATCTGCAATTGACCTTTTGACCCAGCGTAGCGGGGCCAAGATCGTCATTGCCGATTCCGCCGCCCTCTCCAACAAGAAGGTCACCGTCTCGCTGTCTGGCATGACCGTGGATCAGGCGCTGAACGCCATCCTCACGGGCAGCAAAACCCCCTGGTACAAGGGGGACGACGGCGTCTTCTACATCAACGCGGATGCCCCCGTGGCGCCGCTTGCCCCGGAGCCTCCCGCCCCGGCCCGCATTATTACCACGGAAAAGCTGGAACTCCGCAGCCAGTCGCCTTCTATGATGATGCGCGCTCTCGGCTTGGACAAGACGTTCCCGCTGGAGGCGTCGGGAGCCCTTGGCATGCAGCCCTGGGTGCCCACGCCGATCGGTTCCGGCGTGCAGCCGGCAGCCACCATGGCGCAGCCCATCAAAACCGTTGAAGTCAACGGTCGAAAGTGGGAGCTCTGGAAAGGGAACGCTTATTCCGTGCCCACCAGCGCCAACGTGCCCGTGGCGGTAGGATCGGCTAACGGGGACGCATCCGTGACGTCATCCGACCAGGCGGAGCGCGGCATCGAAGAACTCGATTCCGCCGGCCAGGTGGGCTTCCCCCGTGGCCGCGGCCGCTCCGGCACAACCACAACAACCGGCGCGCAGACCGGCCCCGGCACGCTCGGCGGCGGCGCCAATCAGGCCGGCGGGAATCAGCAGAATGGCCAGGGCGGCCGGCTGGTTCCGGACGGCATCGACACGATCTTCCCGTATGAAGAAGACAACAGCCTTCTCGTGCGCGGAGAGCCCGATGCCATCGACGAGCTGAAGAACATCATCGCGCTGCTCGACGTTCCGGTTCGCCAGGTCAGCATCAAGGCGGAGTTCGTGACGGTTTCCGATACGGACTACGATGCCTTCGGTCTGAACTGGACCACCTCCGTCCTCAACAGCAACGTGGCGACCGACATCGGCGGCGGCGGCACTGGGCCCACGATCACCATCGGGATCGCCCAGGGCAACATCAACGCCACGATGACGGCCCTTCGCCAGCGTGGCCGGGCGCATACGCTTCAGGCGCCGCTTATCAGCACCCTGAACAACGTTCCGGCGACCATCCAGACCAGCCAGCAGGTTCCGTACTTCCAGCCCCAGGTGCTGCAGGGCGGCACCGGCGGCGGCGGCAACATCACCAACTACACCGTTCAGACGATCAATGCGCAGACCGGCCTTCAGGTCACCCCGCGCGTTAACCGTGACGGCAGCGTTACCGTTCAGATCCATCCGCAGGTGTCGGCCTTCGCCGGCAACGTGGAAGGCCCGAACAAGCAGGTTGTGCCCATCCTCGTGACGCAGGAACTCTTCACCAACCGTCGCGTGAAGAGCGGCGAGAGCATCATCCTCGGCGGCCTCGCTACCAAGAACATCACGCACACGAGCCGCGGCATTCCCTTCCTGGAGGATCTGCCGCTGGTGGGCCGCTTCTTCCGCGCCAATGACGACCGCCTCGAAGACAGCCAGCTGCTGATCTTCCTGACGCCAACGATCATCTCGGAAGATTCCGGCGCCCAGGTGTCGCCCTCTTAAGGGGCCCGCTGGACTGTAACCGTGAAACTTGAGGGGGAGAGCGAGCTACCGCTTCGGTAGCCCGCTCTCCCCCTCTCCCTATCGCGCCCAACCAAACAGCCTATGCAACCGTTCCGTTTCATGACAGCCGGCGAAAGCCACGGACAGGCCCTCGTGGCCACCATTGACGGGGTCCCCGCCGGCCTTTCGCTCGGCCCAGACGATATCGCCGTGGATCTGGCCCGTCGCCAGAAGGGCTACGGCCGGGGCGGGCGGATGGCCATCGAGCGCGATCGCGCCCGCATCCTGTCCGGCGTGCGGCACGGACTCACCATCGGGAGTCCCATTGCCCTCATGGTCGAGAATCGCGACTGGGGGAACTGGCAGGTTGCGATGAGCGTGGAAGCGCTTTCGCCCGAACAGGCGGCCGAACCGGTCACCGGCGCGGAAGCGTTCCGTCGCGCGCCGATCACCGTGCCGCGTCCCGGCCACGCGGATTTCGCAGGGGCACTGAAGTACGCTCAGGAAGACGACCTCCGGAATATCCTGGAGCGGGCCAGCGCCCGCGAAACGACCGCGCGGGTGGCGGTCGGCGCCGTTGCGCGGGCGATTCTGCGCGCCTTCGGCGTGAGGATTGCATCTCGCGTAACGCGCATCGGGCCCGTTGCCGATGTCACGACGGCCGGTCCAGTAGGGGAGTGGGCGGACCGCGCCGAGTTGTCCGAGACCCGCTGTCTGGACGAAGCGGCCGAGGCCGGCATGAAGGCCGCCATCGACGCCGCCCGCACGGAGGGTGACACCCTGGGCGGCGTGTTCGAAGTGGTGGCGGAGGGGCTCCCGCCCGGCCTCGGCAGCCATACGCAGTGGGACCGCAAGCTGGACGGTATCCTCGCTCAGGCCATGATGAGCATCCAGGCCATAAAGGGCGTGGAGATCGGCATGGGATTCGGCGTGGCCTGCGCGCCCGGCTCCCAGGTCCACGATGAGATTCTGTTCCATGACGGCTTCACCCGGCCCACCGATTCGGCCGGCGGGTTGGAGGGAGGCATTACCACCGGACAGCCTCTGATCGTTCGCGCCGCCATGAAGCCCATCGCCACGCTCCGGAAGGCGCTTCGGAGCGCAGACATGCGCACGCATGAACCCGTGGACGCCCACTTCGAGCGCTCCGACGTGTGCGCCGTTCCCGCTGCCGCCGTGGTGGGCGAGGCGATGGTGGCCATCGCGCTGACCCAGGCGCTCTTGGAGAAGTTCGGATCAGACAACCTGGCCGATGCTCGGGCCGCGTATGACGCCTACCTCAGCCGTATCCAGCCAAACTGGAAGCCGGCGGCATAATCTATGCCGGGCCCATTCCACAATATCGCCCTGGTCGGCATGATGGGCAGCGGGAAATCGTCCGTGGGCCCTCGGTTGGCGGAACTGCTCGGGTTCACATTTGTTGATGTCGACTCGCTCATCACCCAGGCCGCTGGAAAGCCGATTCCGGTCATCTTCGAGAACGACGGCGAGGAGGCCTTCCGCGACCTGGAGACCGCTCACACGCTGGCCGCGGCGAGGGCGGAAGGACTGGTGATTGCCACAGGCGGCGGCGCCGTGGTCCGCGAGGTCAACCGAGCCGTCCTGCTGGATCGGTGCTGGACGGTGTGGCTGTCGACATCGCCGGAAGAGCATCTGCGCCGCGTCACTACGAGCGAGCGCCGTCCCGTGCTCGAGAGGTCGGCCGATCCCCTCGCCGCCGTACGCTCCATCTTGTCAGAGCGCGAGCGCTTCTATGCGCAGGCCCACCATCGTGAGGATACCACGGGCCTTGGTATCGAGGAGATCGCGCATCGCCTCGCCGCCGCCTGGGCTGCCCTCCAACCGTGACGCGGCGGGGCGCCGCGCCATCGGCATCCGTTTCCACGCTCCCGCGCTCGCCCGCCTTCCTGCATTCCGTGTGTTTCGCTGATGAATCCGCCGACACTATTTCCCTCGCTTGCCGCGACGTGCTACCATTAAGCTGACGGATATCATCATCGGTGACGCGGTGCGTCATATCGCGACTTGTCTGGCGGAGGCTTATCTCGCACATGTTGAACACTTTGTTGGCGGAGCAGATGCTCATCTTGTTTGTGATCCTGGCGATAGGGTCGCTGATTGGGCATCTCTCCTGGCGTGGCATATCTTTAGGGAGCGCCGGCGTTCTTGCCACCGCGCTGGTATTCGGGCACCTCGGGTTCTCGGTTTCCAAGGAAGTCCGCGACCTTGGGTTGCTGCTATTTGTGTACGCCGTCGGTCTGCAAGCTGGACCGCGGTTCTTCCGAACCTTCAAGCGACGCGGTATCCAGTTCGTGGTTATCGCGGTTGCCGCGATTTCGGTGGCCCTTGTGATGACGGTGGTCGTGGCGAAAGCGATGCATCTGCCGTTCGATCTCGCCTCGGGCCTGTTCTGCGGCGGCCTGACGAACACTCCGGCCCTTGCCGCCGCCAGTGAGACGGCGAAGTCCTACCTGCCCGCCGGGCAGGATCCGGTTACGGCGGTCGGCTACGGCATCGCCTATCCGTACAGCATGATCGGCATCGTCCTGTTGATCCAGTTGATGCCCCGCTTCATGCAGAAGCGTATCAAGGCCGACGAAGCGCGATGGCGCAACGAACAGCAGGACGCGGGCACGCAACTCCACAACCGCCAGTTCCTCATCACCAACCCAGCCTGCGACGGCCTCACGGTTCAAGAAGTGAACCCGGATCGCATGACCCTGGCCAACATCTGCCGCATTCGCAAGAGCGGCCAGGTGCAGGCCGTCACCCCCAGCACGAGCATTGCGCTCGGCGACGTTGTCAGCGCGGTGGGGACCGACGAGGAGCTGCAGAAGCTGCGCCTCCTGTTGGGTGAAGAAACCCACATGCGGATGGACATCGACACCAACGTCACCAGCCAGGATGTGGAGATCACCTCGAACAACGTGGCGGGCAAGACCATTGCCGAGCTTGACGTGTGGGGCTCCTATGACGTGGTGATCACGCGAACGCGGCGCCAGGACGTGGAGTTCGTTCCAACGGGCGAGACGACCCTGGATATCGGCGATACCATCCGCGTGGTGGGCGAACGCAAGCACGTTGAGCACTTTGCGAAATTCGCGGACGCCGGGCACCAGAAGGCCGACGAAACGAACATGGTCCCGTTCTTCCTGGGCCTGGTGTTCGGCGCGGCCCTGGGCACA
This sequence comes from Armatimonadota bacterium, assembly GCA_036504855.1. Taxonomy (GTDB): domain Bacteria; phylum Armatimonadota; class DTGP01; order JAKQQT01; family JAKQQT01; genus DASXUL01. Next base: position 62,454 of record DASXUL010000126.1, read on the forward strand.
ATCCCGGTTACGCTGCCGAACGGCATGCAGGTGAAGCTAGGCGTGGCGGGCGGCTCGTTCGTTGTGAGCCTGCTCATCGGCCACTTCGGCGGGATCGGCAAGTGGAGGCTGCGCGTGCCGCAGGCGGCGCGTAACCTGACCCGCGAGCTGGGACTGATGCTCTTCCTGGCCGGCGCCGGAACGACGGCGGGCAGCCGGTTCATGGAGGTCTTCCATCAGTATGGCTGGGCCCTTCTCGGCGCCGGCGCGCTGGTGACGACTCTTTCGGCCATCGTCGCGCTGGGGCTGGCTATTGGCGTCTACCGGATGAGCGTGCTCGGCAGCCTGGCAGCCCTCGCCGCCGTGATGACGAATCCGCCGGGGCTGAAGGCAGCCAGCGACCAGACCGAAACGGAGATCCCCGCCGTCGCGTATGCCAGCGTGTACCCCGTGGCGATGATTTTCAAGGTGCTCACAGCCCAGTTCCTCGTGCAGATACTGTGGCGTTTGGTGGGCACTGGACGATAGACAACCGGCAACTGAAAACGGAATAGCGATAACCCGAAGCGGAATATCGACAACCTGGAACAGAAGCGGCAGACGTTGGAGAGCGTCCTTTTGGGGCCGCCGCGCTTCCCTCAGCCTGAGTGAGGGAGCGCGGCGGCCCCAACGCGTGTTGGCATGTTGGTCCGAACGGCTATAACTGACTGCTGAGGAGGATGCTACAATGCTCAACGAGGACTGGTCGCGCGTGATTTCCACCGCCGTCGTGCCGGTGGTCATCATCTCGGCGTGTGGGCTGCTCTGCCTGGCGTTCTACAACCGCCTGGCTTCCATCGTGGCGCGCTTGCGGGCGTTCCAACGGGAGCGGTTCCAGGAGCATGAGTTTCTCGGGAAGAACCCATCGGACCCCGCGGTGGTAGCCCGACATCAGCAGTTCCTGCAGATGCTGGATGATCAGACCCGCCACGTTACCCAGCGGGCCCATCTGATCCGAAACACGCTGCTCTGCCTGCTTTTGGCCATCGGTTGTCTGGTGGTGGCCTCCCTGATGGCGGGACTCAGCGTTGTGGCGCCGAAGTTCATGTATGTTGCCGCGGCCTTCTTCCTGGTGGGAATGGTCTGCGTTCTGGCGGCCGTTACGTTCGCGATCCGTGAACTGGTGGCGGCGCTGCAGCCGATTGAGCTGGAGAGCCGGGGCATTAGCGAGATGGCCGATCTTGTAGACAGCGTGCCGTGAAGCCGTTCCCGGCGCGCATTGGGCGTCAGGCTGCGGCGCCTTAGCACGCAGCCCAGAAATTCCGGAGTGGAGACCGTTGCAGAACATTCGGGTGGAACTGGGGGATCGGTCGTATCCCATCGTCGTGCGCGCCGGGCTCTTGAGGGATGCGGCCGGCCCCATCCGTGACGCCGTTCGGGGCCGCAAGCTGCTGCTGGTCTCCCACCCCAAGCTGTTGGCCCTGTATGGAGAGGCATTGGCCTCTCGCTTGAGGGGGGACGGGTTCGACGTTGCAGTCTCCCGCGTGCCGGAGGGCGAGCGCAGCAAATCGCTCTCCGCGGTTTCGCGGCTATACGCGGCGATGGCGAACGCGGGGATGGACCGGCACAGCGCCGTTGTGGCGTTGGGGGGCGGCGTTATCGGAGACCTCGCCGGCTTCGCCGCCGCTACGTACCTGCGCGGCATCGACGTGGTGCAAGTCCCCACGACGTTGCTGGCCATGGTGGATTCCGCCATTGGCGGCAAGACCGGGGTCAACCTGCCAATCGGCAAGAACCTGGTGGGCGCATTCCACCAGCCGCGCGCCGTTCTGGTGGACCCGGAGACGTTGTGCTCGCTTCCGCGCCGCGACGTTCGAAGCGGGCTGGCCGAGGTCATCAAGTACGGCGTCATCGCCGAGCCGGGGTTGTTCGCCTTCCTGGAGGCGAATATGGGCGCTTGCCTGGAGGCTGACCCGAGCGCTCTTGCGCGGTGCATCGCGGACTCGGCGGCCTGCAAGGCGCGCGTGGTGGGCGCCGATGAGCGGGAGGGCGGGTTGCGCGCGATCCTGAACTACGGGCACACCGCGGGCCACGCCGTTGAGAAGGCCGCCGGTTACCGCAAGCTGCGGCACGGAGAGGCCGTTGCCATCGGCATGGTCGCCGCCGCCCGCATCGGGCTTCGCCTCGGGATCACGCCGAGCGATGCGGTAGACCGGATGGAATCCCTCATAGCGCGCGCGGGGTTGCCCGTCCGGGTTCCGCCTGGCATCGCGGCCGGGGACCTCGTTCACACGATGGCCTTCGACAAGAAGGCGAAGGGCGGAACGGTGAAGTGGGTGATGGCCACGCGCATTGGCGAAGTGAAAACCGGCGTGGAAGTCCCGGACGCGCTGGCCCGCGAGGTATTGGTGGAGATCGGCGCGGAGACGGCTTGAGGGTTCCGGAGATCGACAGGGGAGTAGCATGAGGTTGGTTCCGAATATCGCCGCGGGAGCGTGGATTCTGGCCGTCGGGCTGCAGGGGTTGGCCCACCTGGCGAAGTACGGGATGCTGCCCATCCTGCCGGACGGATTTGCCCGCGTGGACTTCACGCCGGCCTACCCGGCTCTGGCGGCGTTGTTGGCGGCGGGCGCGATCATCCGCGCCCTCGAATCCCGCCGGCAGGGGGCCGGACGATGAGCAGCGTTGTCAGCATCGTGCGAACTTCCCCGGAGACGGTGGTGCAAGACTACGGCCGCGTGATGCGCCTGGCCGGTTACCAGGAGGCCATCCCGCCCGCCAACGACACCATCTTGAAGCTCAACCTCTCGTGGACGCTCTTCTTTCCCGCTTGCTCCTCGCCCCCTTGGGAGTTGGACGGCGTGCTGACGACGATGCTGGCGGATGGCTACGCCAAGCGCACGCTTTTCCCCGTGGAGAACAAGACGGTGGTCACGGACCCGTGGAAAGGCGCGGCCAACAACGGCTGGCTGGGCGTGCTTAAACGCCACGGGATCCCGTTCCTGGATCTGCCCAGCCAGGAGTGGACGTTATACCCCTTCAAGTCCGACTTCCTGGTGATGAACAAGATCTTCCCCGAGGGCATCCAGATCCCGCGGATGTTCATCGGGCGGAACGTGCTGCATATGCCCACCGTCAAGACGCACGGGCACAGCACCACGACGGGAGCGATCAAGAATTCCTTTGGCGGCCTGTTGAAGGAAGTGCGCCACTATTGCCACGAGTTCATCCATGAAGCGCTGGTGGACCTGTTGCTGATGCAGCGGGAGCTTCACCCCGGCGTCTTCGCCGTGATGGACGGCGCGGTGTGCGGTGATGGGGCTGGCCCGCGCACGATGATCCCGCGCATCAAGAACGTGCTCCTCGCCTCGTCCGATCAGGTGGCCATTGACAGCTTGGCGGCCCGTTTGATGGGCTTCGATCCGCTGGAGATCCCGTATCTCCGAATGGCCCACGAGCGCGGCCTGGGTTGCGCCGACCTGCGAAACGTGGAGATAGTGGGCGACGTGGACCTGGCCGAGCAGAACTGGGGCTTCGAGACGAAGCGCAGTTTCGTGATCTGGGGCGACCAGATGCTCCGCAAGGGCGGCCTTCGCGCCTTGAAGAAGCCGCTGCTCCACTCTCCCCTGATGGTATGGGCGCCGGCCGCCTCGAACGCCTATCACGACGGCTTCTGGTACCCGCTGGTGGGGCGCAAATACGTGCAGCAGTTCATGGGCACCGAGTGGGGCCGCCTCTTCCAAACCTACGCCGACGCCCCGCACGCGTAGTGGGTCGGGTACCGCGTTCGGGAGGAACCGAGGTTGAGCGAGCCCTCTGAGCTTATGAGGAGCGTGTGAACCTCATGAGAGAGGGGGCGGACACGGCAAGCCGTGTCGGCCCCTCTCTTCATTGGCGCCGAGGCCCCCATCCGGCCAATTGAGGTGGTAGGACATGGAGCAGATTACCCGAGAGCGTTTGGAAGCAGCGGGCTGGTCGGTAGGATCGGCAGATGAGTTTGTGGGTCTGTCACCGGAGGAATCGGCGCTGCTGGACCTGAAGGAATCTGTTGGCCGTGCCGTTCGTGAACTACGAACGGATCGCGGCCTCACGCAATCGCAATTGGCGGCGACGATGCGTTCCACTCAGTCGCGGGTCGCGAAGTTGGAGCAAGGCGATCCTCGGGTGTCGATCGACTTCGCGGTCCGCGCCATGCTCGCCATGACGGTTCGGAGGGATGACCTGGCCCGCGCTATACTAGGCGGCCCAATTGATCGCGCTTCGGTTCGCCGCCGCCCGGTCGCCGCGCCGCGTGCCTAGTTGCCTTCCCCCCGGAGGCGGGCTTAGAATGAGCCTATGCTCCCCGAAACACCCAACAGCATCGTATTGCAGCGCCTCACCGCCGGCATCATCTTTCCGCCCGTCGGGATCGACCGTCAGGCGTTGGCCAACTTTTACGCGCAGGCTTCCGCGCCGTTCGAGTTCACCCAGTTCAACCTGCTGCCGGACGGCGCCCGCCTGGCCGTCTCCGGCGCGCCCGAGAGCGATGACCTGATCATTCAGCCCTCGCGCGCCCAGGTGAACATGGCCCTCCCGCCCGGCGTGGCGTATGAGGCAGTGGTCGGTCGCGCGATGGCCCAGTTCGACGCCGCTCGCCAGTTCCTCCGCCTGTCGCAGTACCAAGCCTTCGGCGTGAAGATCGTCGGCGCTTTCTCACTGGGAGAGGCGTGCGCGGACTTCCTGGAGCACCGCCTGATTCGCCAGGACGCTCCGCTGGACCGGCTGGGCCTGGGCCGCGTGGGAACCGGGTTCCGCTTCAACTTCCACCGGGAGGGCGTGTGGGATGTCCGCATCGAACCCTTCTTCCGCGATGTCTCCCAGATCTACGTGGAAGTGGACGCTCAGAAGACCGATCCGTTCAATGACTTGAAGGCGGCTCAGTCCTGGATGGAAGACGTGGAGCGCTATTTCCGGCGTGAGCTTTTGGACTTCCTGCAGAGCCTTCCGGCCTGACCCTGCGACGAAGCACGGATTTGGAGGCGGCGCGTCA
>DASXUL010000127.1:0-16133 GCA_036504855.1 Armatimonadota bacterium
CTCCGCTTTCGTACGGTTATCCCGTTCCGCAAGCGGAGGCAAGCCGCCGCACTCCACAGCCGCATTTGGCTGCTTCGATTTCTACTGCTGCCGGCTGGCTTCGAAGAGGAACCAGATACGGCGCTCGGTCTGGTCCAGAACGTCCTGCAGGATGTTGCTGGTGGGCGTGTCGCGCTTCTCCTCGGTGAGATCGATGGCGGCGCGGATGTTCACCGCGATATGGCGGTTGTCATTCAGCAGGCGCTGGATCATCTCTGGGGCCGGAACGAAGTCGTCATTGTCGTCATCAATCGTCTGAAGGTTGCTGATGTGTGAGATGCTCTTCAGAGTGACGCCGCCAACCTTGCGCACGCGCTCCGCCAGCACGTCAATGCTCTCGAAGATAGACTCCGCCTGTTCGTCCAGCATCAGGTGATAGTCGCGGAAATGCGGGCCCGAGAGGTGCCAGTGGAAGTTTTTGGTCTTCACGTAGAGGGCAAAGGCATCCGCGATGAGGGGATTGACGGCGTTCGCAACGGCCTCGCGCTCTTCGCTGGTGAGATCGGTTGTGGTGGCGAGGTTCGGGTGAACGCGCCCCATGCTGATCATCCCGTCTGTCTTGCCGTTCATCGTCCGAACGGGCGCCTGCTTCGCAGCGGTCTTCTGGGTGGTTGTAGTCGCCATGGTTGTGATCCTTTCCTCGCGGGCCCGGCACTCCGCCGGGCCCGTTCTGTCACCTTGGGTCCTACCCTAGATGCCGCCCGGGGGAAACGTCTGGAGACCACCGATCCTCCCCAAAACGCTCACATGCTGCCATCGCGTCGGCGCCGGAAGGCGCCGCCCGCTGCGACCCCGTCTACCTGGGCGTAAGCAGCCAGGCCTCACCTTACAACCGCAGCGTCATCCGCAACTCCCGCAGGCGGTTGTCCAGACTGCCATCTTCCAGCATCTTGCGGTAGCGGTCCGGCAACAGCGACTTGCTGCTGGATGAGCGGGCGGCCAGCAACTCCATATACTCGATGGTTTCCGGGTCCTCGGCCTCGGAGGGGATGTAGTCGTCCATCATCCACGTCAGGTCGTCCACTGTCACGGAGGAGCGGTTCTGGCCGGCTGCGCGTTCGTCGCAGAGCTGCGCAATCTTGTTCAGATCCGCCGGCGAATAGCCTTTGCCGGCCAGTTTGTCCGCAAGGGGCGCGTCGCCAAGGTCGACGGTGATGGCGTTGTTCTTGAAGGCGCGCTGAAGGATGAGCGCCTGCTCCGCGGCATCCGGCAGGAAGATCGGCATCCTCAGGTCGAACCGGCCCGCGCGCTTGCTGGCCACGTCCACAAGGTCCGACCGGTTCAGCAGCGCTACCGGGATCACCCAACCCTGGAGGTCCGGCCGCGAGAGGAAGGCGCTGAACATCCCCCAAACGCGCTGGCGCACGCCCGAATCGCCCTCGTCGCCCTGTCCGCGACGCCCGAAGGACTGGTCGTATTCGTCGAGGATGAGCAGCAGGGGGCCCATGGCCTCCAGGATGCCGAGCAGCCGTTCCACGTTCGCTTCGGTGCCGCCCACGTACTTGTTGTAGAAGCTCTTGAGCACAACGGTAACGAGGCCGCTGGCGTTGCCGAAGGCGGTCATCAGGAAGGTTTTGCCGGTGCCCGGCGCGCCCTGAACGTAGATGCCCTTGGGAACGTGCTTGTTGCGCCCCGCCTTGATGTCTTCCACGATGGCGGCGAGGATGGCCTTCTGGCGCTCCATGCCGCCCACGGCGTCCAACCCCACGCCCCCCTGGATAACCTCTACGAGGTCGCCCACGCTGGATTCCACCAGCCGCTTCTTGCGGTCGATCACGGACTGGAACGAAAGGGTTTCCCTACGGAAGCGGGCAGCGCGGAGGAGGTCGTCCAATTGCTCCAGGGTCAGGCCGCCGGTGAGGGCGGCAACGCGATCCACGGTGAGGTCCTTCAGCGCCTCGGGCCAGCCGGCGCCGCCGAGGAACGCGTTGAGGTACCCGAGGCGGTCCGCCTGAGTCGGCAACGGCACGCGGATGGCCTCCAGCCGCGCCGAAGCGGAAAGGAGCTTCGGGTGGATGTCCGCCAGGCTCTCAGAAACGACCATCACCACGCAGTCTTTCCGCTGAAGGTGCGGGTCGGCGGCCCAGCGGCGGAGCGTCATGAGGCTGCGGGCGATGGTGGCGTTCATCAGGCCCATGTCGGATGCAGGGGCGATGGCCTCCGCCTCCTCGATGATCACGGCCACGTGGTCGTGCGTGGTGAGCAGATGCTCGAGCAGGGGGAAAACGGCCGCGGGATCGATGTACTGGGCGAGGGTGAAGTCCGCTGCGGAGCTGGCGGAATCGGTGACGCCGGTCGCCTGCGCGATGCCGCGATAGACGTAGATGAAGCGCTCAAGCTGCGCCTCCATGGCGGGGGTGGGACAGTGGAGCCCCCCGCTGAACGAGTAGGACACCACGAGGCGTTCGCTGCCCTCGTCAACGCCGCCGAGCAGAGCCCGGTGGAGATAGGATTCCAGCAGAAGGTACTCGTTCTGCCACGGATAGTAATCGCGCGTGTTGCCGTGGATCAGGAACACGCCGGCGACGCCAGCCTCATATCGTTCTTTCAGCGATTGCGCCCAACCTGGAAGGCTCATCAGGGTTCACCTCTTTCACGGGCATTGTAGCGCGCGGGCGAGCGTCGGCGGAGCGCATGCCGCCCAAAACAAAGAAGCGGGACGCCATAGGAACGCGGATCCCCCCGACACACGAAGGAAACCCGCGCCGTACACCCCTGGCGCCCCGTTAACCCATTCCGTAGAGTCTATCGGCGGAGGCGGATAGGCCCTTTAGCGAGATTCTCAGAATTCACCACAGAGACACAGAGGCACAGAGATCCGGCGATGATCTCTGTGCCTCTGTGTCTCTGTGGTGAATTCGGGGGAAACCCTGCTATCTTGGGCGCAGATCGATTACCACTTGGGAGGTGACCTATGTCAATGCGCGAGGCTTCGCGGCGCGTGCTGGACGGCGTGCCGGAACTGCAGTGGGGGAAGAGCGGCGATTGCACGTTTGCGGGCGCCCTGGAGGCCGCCACGGCCGCCACGGACTTCCCGTGCGACTACACCGCGGTGATGGGCGCCACGGGGCTGGCGTTCCGAACCCGGTGGTTCTCGGGCCCGTCGAAGGTCCGCTGGTGTCCATCCAGCCCGGTGGGCGAGGGGCCCGCGGAGATTGGGGCGGCGCGCCGGGCAACCGGCTGGGCGCTGCGGTTTGAACCCATCAGCGAACCGACCGACCGCCTGACATCCGAGATCGTTCGATCCATCGACGCCGGCCTGCCTGTTCTGGCCTACGACGCCACGCTGAACGTGGCCGTCATCTGCGGCTACAAGGACGGAGGTCGCACGGCGCTCATGCGCGCCTACGGGCAGGGCGCGGACCTTGTCTCGATGCCCACGGCTGGTCTTCAGTTGCAGGCCATCTTCCTGGACGCCCGTATTGTGCCGCTGCCGCCGGTTGAAGCCGCGCGCCAGGGCATTCAACTGGCATTGGCCAGCGCCAAGCGCGGACACGACGCGACGGCGGAGGATCGAGGCTACTGGCTGGGGCCGGCGGCATTGGCCCACTGGCGCGACGACATCGCGGCGGCGGATTCGTACACCGACGATGAGCGGCGTGTTCTGTTCTTCGTTTCGTGGTGGAACTTCCAGGCATTGGTGGACGCGCGCCGGCGGGCGGTGGCATACCTGCATGCCGTGGCCGCGCTGTTTCCGGACAGCGCCGCCGAGGCCCTGCTGGATGCCGCCGAGATCTACCGCATGGAACACTGCAACCTGGATGCCGCTTTTACAGCGGGCGACGCGTTCCAGGGCCCGTGGCTGGGCGCCCAGGGCGGCGACGCCGCGCTCTGGACGCCACAGGCGCGTGATCGCGAGCGCGAACTGCTATCCACTGCCGCTGCGCTCGAGAAACAGGCCCTGGCGACGCTGGGCAAGGCGGACGTGTAAAGGAACCATACGATGCGAACGAGTTGGGCACTCTGCGCCGGGCTGCTGGCCACAGGCGCTATGGCGCGGGCGGACAAGGTCGATGATCTGGTGCGGGCCGAAATGGCGAAGACGCGCGCGCCCGGAGTAGCGGTCGCCGTGGTGAAGGCCGGCACGCCCGCCATCATCCGAACCTATGGTTATGGGGACGCCGAGCTGAAGGCGCCTGTCACGCCAGACACTCTCTTCGAGATCGGCTCCATCACCAAGCAGTTTACCGCCGCGTGCGTGCTCATGCTGGCCGAGGCCGGCAAGCTGAACGTGGACGACAAGGCGTTCGGCTATCTGCCGGACCTCCCCGAACCGTGGCGCGGAGTGACGATCCGGCAGTTGCTTACGCACACTTCGGGCATCCCCAACTACACCGCGCAGGAGGCGTTCTCGTGGAGCGAAGACTATGATGCGAACGGCATCCTGAAGCTCGTCTCCGACAAGCCGCTCAACTTCCCGTCCGGTGACCGGTTCGAGTACAGCAACACGAACTACTACCTGCTGGGCCTGCTGGTGACCCGCGTCTCCAGCGAGTCGCTGGACGAGTTTATGCGCAAGCGCATCTTCGCGCCTCTGGGGATGACCCACACGCGGTTTGCGGATGCGAAGGAGGTCATCCCGCATCGCGCCCACGGGTACTCCCTGGAGGCCTCCGGCCTTGTGAACGCCCCCACGCTGCGCAAGGGCGCGGCTGGCGGAGCGGGCGGCATCCTGAGCACGGTCGGCGACATGGCAAAATGGGACGCCGCGCTCTACTCGAACACGTTGTTGAAAGTGGACAGCCGGAAAGAGATGTGGACGCCGGCCCGCCTGAACGGCGGCGGCTCCTCGCCATACGGGTTCGGCTGGGCCATTGCCCAGCCCGGCGCCCACGGCCTGGTGGACCACAGCGGCGGCACCGCGGGCTTCAACAGCCTCATCGCGCGTTACCGCGACGCCAAGCTCACGGTGATCGTGCTGGCCAACGTCACCGGCGGCGCTGAGCCCATCGCCCGGAAGCTGGCGACAATCTACCTTCCCGACCTCGCCCCGAAGCCGTTGAAGCCCGGCGTTGACGCGGAACCCAAGGTAACGGAGCGCATCAAAACCGTGGCGCTGAGCCTGCTCTCCGACTCGCCAGACATGTCGCCGTTCACCGAGCAGATGAAGGCGGCGCTCACTCCGCAGATGCTCTCGCAAGTGCGGGGCGGCATGAACGCACTGGGGCCAATGAAGGGCTTCGCGTTCCTGGACAAGCAGACGCTCCCAGAGGGGACCCGATACCGGTATGTAGCGACTTTCGGAACCACGCCGCTGGTGGTGACCGCCGTCATCGACATGCAAGACAAGATCTCCGGCCTCCTCGTGTCTCCGCAGTGACGCCGCAATTCCAATGGTAAGCTCGCGCTGTTCTACCACCGACGCGTTCGGATATGATACCATGAGGGTGACAGCCTGGCGCCGCGCGATTTGCCACGGGTCTCCCCGGCGCCGTTCTCAGGAGGATTCCATGCCGCAGCCTTTCGCCCGCCACCTGGCGCGGGCGCTCTTCCCCGTTATTTTGGGGGTCGCCCTCGCCGCCGCCGTTCGCGCGGCGGATTGGCCTATGTTCCTCGGCGGGCCGTCTCACGTCAACATCAGCACTGAGACGCTGTCCGTCCCGATGGCGCTGGAGTGGAAGTTCAAGACCACCTACTACGCCAATAACCCCGTCGCACCGGTCGTCGCCGGACATACGTTGTTCCTCGCCAGCCAGTCAAACCTGTACGCGCTGGATGCGGAAACCGGCGAGCAGAAGTGGAAGTATCCGGCCGAGGGCCCCATCGGCACCCCGACAGCCGCCACCATAAAAGCCACGCCCGCCGTGGCCGATGGGCTGGTATTCGTCGGCGCCTCAGACGGCGTGATGTACGCCATCGACGCCGCTACCGGCACGCTGAAGTGGCAGTATCAGACGAACGGCCACATCCGCTTCGCGCCGACCATCGTGGACAAGACCCTCTACTTCGGCTCCGACGACTACAAGGTCTACGCGCTGGATGTGGACACGGGCAAGCCGGCGATGGACCCGATCAAGACCGAGAACAGCATTGTGGGATCACCCGCCTTCGCGGATAACCTGCTGTACTTCACCTCGGCCGACCTCCATTTCTACGCCGCCAACGCTTCCACGGGCAACTTGAAGTACAAGATCCGCCTTACGAATGGAAACGTGTATTCCTCACCCGTGGCGTCGGATCGCTATGTGTTCGTGGTCGGCGGAAACGTTCTGTACGCGATGATGCGAAGCGGCTCGGTCCGCTGGGCCTACACCGCTCACAACCCGATCACCAACACCCCGCTCGTGACCGATGACGGCGTGTACTTCGGCGACCGCGCCGGCCGGTTCTATGGCCTGGATGCGAAGGGCCGCGAGAAGTGGACCATCACGGACAACGCTGCCCGCACTATGCTGTTCACCGACAAACCGAAACCAACGGCGGCGGCGGGCTCCGATCCCTACCTCCAGTTGGCCGGCGCCGTTTTCTCTTCGGCTATCCAATCCGGCAAGAACATCCTGGTTGGCACGAACCGCGGCTTCCTGTACGCCATCGACGCGGCCACGGGCAAGGTGAACTGGGAGTACGGGATGTTCGCGGATCTGCCGAAGGGCACATATCCCAACATCGCCAGCCCCCCGGTGATCGCCAACGGCCGTCTGTACGTGATGTCTGACGACGGCTTCCTGCATTGCTTCGCCCCTGGAGCGATGGATGCGGAACCGCCGCATATCACGGACGTAACGCCGATTCGGGCCACGCAGATGAACGGCTCTCCCCCCATTCTGATGGGCGGCATCGTCAGCGATGAGGGCTCCGGCATCAATGCCTCCACCATCCAGCTCACCCTGGACGACGAACCCGTGTCCTTTACGTACCAGCCGAACAGCGGATGGGTTTACTACCGCACCCCGGTGACCCAGCCCATCCAGCCTCTGGAAAGCAAGCGCCATTCCATCAGCCTTTCGGTGAAGGACTGGAAGGGCAACAAGGCCACCGAAACCTGGTCGTTCATCGTGGACAATACGCTCGCTCCCAGCGTCATCGAAACGCCCGGAACGTCGGATGTCGGCGGCAACGCCGTCGGCGGAGCGATGCCCGGCTAAGGGAATAGCCGTCAGCGATCAGCCGTCAGCGTTCAGCCGCCAATCGCGGATCTGATTGCTGACGGCTGATCGCTGACGGCTGATGGCTTTCCATATGGCATTCGATTTCACCTTCCAGCGGATGGGGACGGTTATGGAACCGGACCCGGCGAACCCGGACGAGAGCATGGGCGTGCTCAACCCGGGCATTGTGCGAGACCGCGACGGAGCGCTCCGCGCATTTCCCCGCATCGTGGGGCCCCGCAACTTCTCCCGCGTGGGCTGCGGCCTGGTGACCTTTGACAGCTCCGGCAACCCCACCGGCGTTCAGCGCCAGGGATACGCCCTGGAGCCTCAGCCCTCCTATGAACGCCACGGAGAAACCGGGGGCTGCGAAGACCCGCGCGTTGTCTACTTCCCTCCCCTGGACACCTTTCTTATGACCTACGCCGCCTGGGGGCCAAGCGGTCCCCGCGTGGCGCTGGCCGTTTCCCGCGACCTGGAAACGTGGCGGCGCACAGGCCGCGTGGACTTCATCCCCGACCCATCCCCGGTCTACAGCACCAACTTCGACGTCTATCACAACAAAGACGGGATCATCTTCCCAGACGCCGTGCCGGGCCCCGATGGTCGGCCGTCGCTGGCGTTGCTCCACCGACCGGTGTACGAAACCGCGCCGGGCACCACGCACGATGTCCCCCCCGGCGTCGACGACCCAATGCCCAGCATCTGGATTTCCTATTGCCCGCTGGACGACCTCCAGGACGGCTTCCACGGGCGCCTGAGGCTGCACCACCATCACTGCCTGGCCGATCCAGAAACAGGCTGGGAGGCGCTGCGCATTGGGGGCGGAGCGCCCCCGATCCTCACGAAGCATGGTTGGCTCTTCGTATATCACGGGGTTTCCGGCCTGCTGGACCCCCTGGATGATTCCGCCCACCGGGAGGCGCATCCCGGGACGCCCGAAACAAAGCGCGTGTGCTACCGCGCCGGCGTAATGCTGCTGGACACCGCGGATCCGCGCCGGGTGCTCTACCGAACCCAGCTGCCCGTGCTGGAGCCCGCATCACACGCCGAGGCGCACGGCACGGTGGAGAACGTGGTCTTCCCCACGGGGCTCGACGTTCGCGCCGACATCGGCTGTCCGAACCGCGTGGACGTCTACTACGGCATGGCCGACTCCCGCATCGGCGCCGCCACTTTCACACTGCCGGAGTAGCGCGCCGACCTCGCCGGCTGCCGCCATGGAACGCATCGTCGCCGCGGCGCACGGCCTGCGCGCGTCATCATGATACGTGGGCGCTCGCTTGTCGGCAACATAGGCGGGCCAGCATTGACCCGCCCCAAGCCGGCGCGGACAGCGCGCGGCGCCCAATACGACGCCGGAATCGCCGGCATGCCGCCGCTAACCATGATTGCACCTAACTATTGCCGCGCAATCCGCCTTCTCATGGCGGCGCTTGCCGTTGCCGCGGCCATGGTGGCCGCCGCCTCGGCCGATTCCACGGCGGACGCCCTGCGCCGCGCCGCCGGCCTGGCCCGTATGGAAGCCTTTGCCGATGCCGTGGCAGCGCTGCCGCCCCTCACCGGGCTCACGCGGGAACACCTCGTCCCGCTGGGCGATGCGGCGAAGGCCCTTCAGTTGGAGCAACCGGCGGCCGCCTCGCGCCTCTACGCCGCGATGCGCCGCCTGGACCCAGGCGCCGCGGCCCCGCGCGTGGCGTTGGAGGCCCTCTGGACGCGCAGCCCGGCGCCGCCTGCCATCGAACCGGACGACCTGCCCCTGCTGCCGGTGCAAGCGGAAACGACCCGGCTCCCGGCCGGCGCATCCATGCCGGAGGCACACATCACAACCCTGTCGGTGAAGCCATTCCTCGCGTCGGAGCCGGCAACAGAGCCCCGTTCCGGGGAGACGTTCCCGCGCCGCACGGCCGTGTACAGCGGAAGAAGCTTGCGGTTCATTGTCTACGACGGCCCATGGCTGCCCGCGTCGCGCGCCGCGCAGGTGGGCCGCCTTCTGGGCGCCCTGTCTGTGGCGTCGGACCATCTGCTTGGGGCATCCTCTCGGGCCGGTTATCCCTATTCGGTGTGGCTGTCGAACCGGGGAAAGCCCGGCGCCGAGCAGTGGGGCGGCGGAATCGTTATCCACGCCGCCGCCGCCGAGCGCTCCGACCTCGAGTGGGCGCGCGAGTTGGCGCACGAATGGGGACATGCCGTGATCCCCGGAGTTGGCGGGTTCAACAGACCCGAAGCCTGGGCGAACGGAGACCTGGGCGAGCGGATGTTCGTGCCGGCCTTACAGGAGTATGGGTGGCAGAGCGCCTGGTCCAACGGACTGGATGCCTCCCCGTACGTGGCGCGCGCCGTTGCGCCATTGCGCGATGCCTTCGCCCGCACAGGGCCCGTTCCCCGGCTTCTCGCGGATAGCTCCGAGGCGGGCTTCCGGCACTTCCTGGGCGCCGCGCTCTACATCCGCTCGGCCTATGGCGACGCCCTGCTGGCGGAGGCCCTGGGAGACATGGATAGCGGCTCCTCGGCCGGTTTCATGGCCGCCTTCGCCCGCGCGGTAGGACGCCGCGCCGAGGTGACTGTACACCGCGTTCCGGGCGCGGCCGGAGCGCGGCCCATTTGTTTCGCTGCTGCCGGTTCCTATACTCTGATAGGTCTGCCGACGCAGGCGAGACGCTTGCCGGCGCTCGAGGCCGGCTGGACAATGCTGAACTGGGATGGCCCGCTCACCGTGCGTAAAGGAGCCGGCCAAGGAGGCAATGACCATGGATGCACCCTACAAATTCGTGCGCCTCGTGCGCACCGGCAGCAGTGAGATCTACCTCGTGTGGGAAGGCGAGAACCGCGTGGGGCAACTGGACCTGCACTACGCCGCCGACATCATCCACGGCACCCTGATCCTCGAGATGGAGCTTTCCACCAATCAGGAGGAGGAACTCCTCACGCAGATCGATCAGGATATCGTGTCATCCTACCGGCCGTCCTTCGACCGTGAGGATTTCCTGGTGACGGTTTACCGAGGTGAGGAGATCTCCACCTACACCGACGCTCAGAACGATCTGGAAGGCGATAACGACGGGTTGAACTGAGCGCCGCCCCGGCATCATATACCGCAATACACCGCCCCGGCCGAGAGGAAACCCGCCTCCCCGCCGGGGTGTTGTTCTGTTTGACACCACCACGAAGGAGACGAGCATGCAAGTTGGAGATCAGGCGCCGGATTTCACGCTGCCCGCTGTGACGCGGGAGGGGGAGGAGACCGTTCAACTGTCCGCCCTCCAGGGCCGAAAGGTCATCCTCTACTTCTACCCCAAGGACGACACGCCGGGATGCACCAAGGAGGCGTGCGGCTTCCGCGACCTCGCGGCGGACTTCGCCGCCAAGGGGGCCGCCATCTACGGCATCTCGCCAGACACCTCCGCCTCCCACGCGAAGTTCATCAACAAGTTCAGCCTGCCCTTCCCGCTCCTTGCGGATGCGGACAAGGCCGTCTGCGAGGCCTATGGGGTCTGGACCGAGAAGAAGAACTACGGCAAGACCTACATGGGCGTGGAGCGCACCACCTTCCTCATCGACGAAACCGGCCGCATCGCCCGCATCTGGCCGAAGGTCAAAGTGGAAGGCCACGTGGACGCCGTGCTGGAAGCGCTGGGGAACTAGAGGCCCCGCCATGGTGCAGGTTGAGAACTGCATCATGGCCATCGCGGCGAAGACCTCTCAGTGGCCGGTTGGTTCCTGCCCGCCCGTTGCGAGCGCCTCCTGCTTCCGCACGGCCTGCATCGTGTGTGCGTGGGCTTCGGCGGCTTCGGCCAGGTCGCGTTCCGCATTGGCGAGCGCTCTCGCCAGATAGAGCCGGGTCTGAACGTAGAACCAGATGAACCCAACGATGCCGAAGTACAGCACAAGCGCTCCCCCGAACGTCTGGCTGCCCGCCGATCCATCGAGCCCCTTCGCGACCCAAAGCGAGATGTGACGGAATGCCCAGGGCACGGACTTCAGTTCGACCAGGCCCAGGCCAACGACGATTTTGGTGAGCCAGTCTGAGATCTCCGTCAGGTTGGTGTTGACCGCTTGGTGGTACGCAGACTGGGATACCCAGTACTCGGCGGTCCCGCTGGCGCCCCCGCCGCTGTAGGCAGCCGCGGCGCCCTGGATGACCTTGGGAATCGCGAACAGGAAGCCCAGGCCACAGCCCATTGCCATGGCGGCCAACCCGCACATGAGCATATAGGCGAAACGTCGCGAGTCAAAGGAAAGGGCGGCGAAACCGCCGAGGAGCGAAAATGCAGTCGCGAGTATGCCGACGACGACAACTTCGCCGGACATGGAACTGCTGAGCCTGCTGCGCCAGCTCTTCTCCGCCATGGTGATGGCTCCCATCTGTGTGATGATGCAGATCGGAGATATCGCGCCGGCGTCCGCGGCGCCGGCGCTCAGGCGCGACACATTTGCTCTTCCCGTCTTTGGATCGGACTCCCAGCCCCTTCACCAAGACCCGCGTCAACTCACTGCTGCCGCGTCACCCGGTATATTACGTCGTTGCCGTCCTCGCTAACCAGCAGGCTGCCATCAGCCAGGAAACAGAGGCCAACCGGACGGCCCCACACGTTGTCATCCGGCAGGATGAAGCCGCTGACGAAGCTCTCGGGGTCGCCGGAGGGTTTTCCGTTCTTGAAGGGGATGCGTACAACCTGGTAGCCGTCACGGTTGGAGCGGTTCCATGAGCCGTGCAGCGCCACGAAGGCGTCACCCTTGCCGGGCAGCATCGTTCCGGGATTGAACACGATGTTCAGGGCGGCTGTGTGAGCGCCCAGGAGCACATCCGGCACGATGGCCTTGGCGACCAGGTCCGGACGCTGTCCGCGCAGGCGCGGATCCGGGTTGGCGCCGATGTAGGAGTATGGCCAGCCGTAGAAGCCGCCGTCGCGCACCTCGGTGGCGTAATCCGGGGGCAGATTATCGCCCAGGCCGTCGCGCTCGTTTACCGCCGTCCACAGCTTGCCGGTGGCGGGGTTCACGGCGAGGCCCACCGGGTTCCGCAGCCCGCTGGCGTACGTGCGGCGCGCCGAGCCGTCCGCGTTCATCTCGAGGATGCTGGCGCGCGGCGGGTCCTCGGGATCGGCGTTTGTGCGGCTGCCAACCGAGACGTAGAGCTTGCCACGCTTGCCGTCCGCCAGCACGTTGCGCGTCCAGTGCTGGTTGTAGCCGCCGGGGGTGAGCTTGGTGATCTCCTCCGGTTCGCCCGATGCGCGCGTCTGCCCCAGCGCGTATTTGAAGCGGACCACGGCGTCCGTATCGCCCACATAGAGGTAGCCGTTCAGAAACGCCAGCCCGAACGGTTGATGCAGCCCTTCCGCGAAGATGAAGGTCTCCGCGGGATGCGCGGCGCCCTTCTTCGTTCGGAACACGCGAACCCGGTTGCGGTTGCTCTCGGCCACGAACACGTCGCCGTTTGGAGCCAGGGCCATGTGGCGGGGGTTATGGGCCTCTTCGGTCCACACGGCGATCTTGTAACCGGCGGGGACCTTCGGCGAGCGGCCATCCGGGCGCGGCACAACGCGCGGCCCGTTGTTGGCGGATCGCGTATCGTACGGCTTCGGCAGCTCCAGTCGCCGCCCGGCGGTAATCCCCCACGTGTGCACCACGCCCGGTTCATTGCGCGGCGGGCCAGCCGATTGGCTGTGCGCGCAGCCCGCCACAGCCAATGCGATGACCATTGGTACGGTTCGACTCATTCAGACCTCCTGTACTCTGCCTGTACCCCCGTAACCGCTTCGAGCCGCACGGGGTTCCCAGCCGCGAAGGCCTGGTTGGCTCGCCTGTAACCTTTGCATCGCCCGGAGCGATATGGTATGGTGAAGCAAGGACACTCTAGGAGGAGCCCCACTTGACGATTCCCCAAGCGACATCCGCCGACACCGTGGCCGCCGTCGATGGCCTGCAAAAACGATATAAGGAGGTTCACGCCGTACGCGGCCTCTCGTTCGACCTCCGCAAGGGCGAGATCTTCGGACTGCTGGGGCCGAACGGCGCGGGCAAGACGACCACCGTGGAAATCATGGAGGGGCTGCGCGCTTACGACGCCGGTTCCGTGCGCGTGCTGGGGATGGACCCGTGGCAAAACTCGCTGGCTCTGAAAGAGCGCATCGGCGCCGCCCTGCAGGACACCAAGCTGCCGGACAAGATCCGCGTGGCGGAGGCGATGCGCCTCTACGCTGGATTCTACCGCCGGAGCGCCGACGTGAACGCGCTCCTGGCGCGGTTCGACCTCGCGGACAAGCGCGACGCAACCTACGATTCCCTCTCCGGCGGCCAGCAGCAACGGTTGGCGCTGGCCCTGACCCTGGTGAACGACCCGGACCTTGTGTTCCTGGACGAGCCTACCGCCGGCCTCGATGCGCAGGTGCGGCGCGATCTACACGAGATCATCCTCTCGTTGAGAGCCGAGGGAAAGACCGTCCTCCTGACGACCCACTACATTGAGGAAGCCGACAAGCTGTGCGACCGCGTGGCCATCGTGGCGGCCGGCGAGCTGCGCGCCATCGGAACCCCCGCCGAGCTACGCGAGAAGGCGAACCGTCACACCCGCGTGGAGGCGGGCTTCCGCGCTCCGATGCAGGCCGCCGAGTTGGCGGGGCTGGACGGAACGGCGGAAGTGGAGACCCGGGATGGCGGCGCGGCGCTCTACACCCGGGCGCCGGCCGCCACGGTGGCCGCCCTGGTGCGCCGCCTGGACGCTGTTGGCAACGCCCTCACCGAAATCGCCATCGCCCAGCCGACCCTGGAAGACCTGTACCTGGAGTTGACCGGCTCCGCGCCGGCGCCCGCCAGAGAAGACGCATGACCACCACCCTGTTCAACCCGCTCCGCCACGCGCTCGTCCTGGCCGCCCTGAGCTTGAAACTCATAGCGCGAGACCGCAGGGCCTTCGCCTTCAGCCTGGCCTTCCCGCTGACGTTCACCTTCGTGTTCGGAGCGCTGTCCCGTAGTCCGGATTCGGGCGGCGTAACGCAGTTCATCCCGATGCTGGTGGCGCTGTCCATCGTCACCGGCTCGTTCTTCGGACAGGGGATGAGCGTGGTGGTGCAGCGGGAGCGGGGGATGCTGCGGCGCTACCGGCTGACGCCAATAGGCAGCGCGTCGCTGCTGATCGGCACGATGCTGAGTGGTCTGGCGATGCTGGCCATCACTGTGTCGGTCCAGCTCGCCCTGCTGCACTTTGTCTACAACGCGCCGTTGAAGTTCGCGGCGGCGCCGTTCGTGCTGACGGCGGTCGTCGGCGCGGCCAGCATGGCCAGTTTGGGCCTCATCATCGCCGCGATTACCAGCACCATGCAGGAGGCTCAGATCACCTTTCAGATGACGTTTCTAGCCTCAATGTTCCTCTCGGGCATCGTGGTTCCGCTGGAAATGTACGGCCGAACGATGCAGCGCGTTGCGGCCTTCCTGCCTCCCACGCACATGATGCACACGCTGCGGGACGCGCTGACGGGGCACTTCAGCGTGCGCCACGACGGCGTGCCCCTTCTGATGCTGACGCTGATGGCGGCGACGGCCATCACGATCGCCTCGCGCCTCTTCCGGTGGGATAAGGACGATCCGCTGTCTCGCCGGGCCAAGCTGACCGCCGTCTTGGCGCTGATCCCGGTTCTGCTCTTCGGCCTCTGGCAGCAGTTCTGACAGACCGGTATGACGGAAAGCGGCGCGGCGACGGACCGCGGTCCTGGAGGGCAGACGCCTGGCTCCTGCGCGCAACGCATCGGGCCGCGCGCCATGGGCGTGTGGCGGAACGGGCGCTGCCGCTTACTTCCGGGCCGCGGGCGCCTTTCTGCAACACTCGGCCGCCGCGACGATGGCGGCGATTGTGGCATCCATTCCGAGGGTATCCGTCTGGATCACCATGTCGTAGGCGGACGCGTCTTCAATCTCGCGTCCGAACACGGACCGGGTGAATTCCTCACGATGATGGTCCACCTCGCGCACGCGCCGAGCGGCCTCGTCGTGCGTGAGCCCCTCGCGAACCATGGTGGTTTGTATGCGGTGCTTGAGCGAAGCTTGCAGACGGACGTTCAGCGCATCCGGCAGCACGAAGTTGGCGCCGCGGCCCACGGTGATGACGTGCCCCTGATGGGCGAGGACTAACAGCACCTGGGTGAGGTGACGGCGATACGTGGCGGGCTCCATCACGTCGCGCCCCAACGAGATGCGCAGCATCTCGTCCAGCCAGCTCTGGGCGTGCTCATCCAGTGCGGCCACCATTTCGGTGCGCACTTTGGCGCTGTCCGCGACCTTCTCGATGATAGCCTTGTCCCAGATCTGCCAGGGCTCGCCAAGGCGAGCCTTCAGGCTTTCGGCAACCGTGTGGCCGCCCGCGCCGAACTGCCGGGAGATGGTGATGACCGAGCGCGTCTCGAAGGCGGGCTCGCGGCTGGTGGATCCTTCCTTGCGTCCGCTTTCGCGGCGGAACCACTCGGTCACGCGCCGATCCGCAAGGCGCGATTCAACTTCTGCGCTCATTTGGGACCTCCCTCTGTCTCCGTAGAGACCGATGGTGACATCCTCCATGATAGCCCGCGCCCCCATTACGGCCCACACGCTCCGCCGCGCCGGAAAACGCGCTCGCGGTTCTCCGGCGAGACCTAAGCGGCAAGCTAGGAAGGAGTTGTAAGTACTCAGTCGTCAGTCATCAGCCTCCGCGTTGGGAGACCACCTTGTCCGCTATTCGCCCCTAGCCAATGGCTGAGGCCGGAATACTGATGACTGACGACTGACGACCTTTCCCTAACTTGGCACTAAGCCCTTCAGATCTCGGCCCGAGGGCAGGGCAAGCCCAGCCACCTACCCGGTAGGCCCGGCCGACCACCGTTCGGTGGATGGAATCACCGAACTGGTAGGGGCTGGGCTTGCCCATTCGTTCCAACTAAGTCCGCAACCGACCATTCGCGTAGGAGCCTTTTGGGGTGAGTCTCACGCCTAACACCAACTCTGACCCAGGCTGCTGAGACGACGCGATCGATGGTA
>DASXUL010000128.1:0-3929 GCA_036504855.1 Armatimonadota bacterium
CGAGGTGGACGGGCGGTGACAATAGCGGCCCAGCGAGTCCCGTTTGAGGTTGTCTTGAGCACAGTAACGCCGGCGGCCCGCCGGCATGGCCGCGCGGCGGCCACTTCCAGCGCCGGAGTGTCCGCCCTGCGGGCGGATGCCGGCGGGCCGCCGGCGCTACTGGACCGAACTGCGGGGTTAGGCCGGTCGATTCCCTGGACCACCGGGCGCGCACCGTGCTCGGTCTGTTCGCCGGGAAGGAGCGAATCACGGCCGGGGACGTGGCCCGCGTTCTGGGCTAGCGGAGCGCACAGCGTGGGAACTGCTGGCTGGTTGGGTTGAGGATGGCTGGCTTGAGATCGCCGACCCATCCCGGCGGGCGCGGACCTATCAGTTAACGGCGGAATATCGGCGGTGAGTGACTAGAGCGACGAGTCGCAGCGAGGTGGGCGGCGTGCCGCGCCCTTCGGTTCCCAGCGTCAGCCCCGCCCCTTGCCCAGGCGGATAGGAGTCTCCAGGCCCCAGAAGGATCCCCTTCCGGTTTTCCTCGAGACCATCTCGGGCCCAACGATCGTCACCAGGAGTACCGCGAGCCACAACTCGCCGGGGATGTCGGAGAACCTCATGCGGAATAGCTGCCACAATAGAGCCCCGTGCACACTGCCAAGAACGACGAGGTTGCAGAACTCCCAGATGCACGCTTTGTCCCTTTTTGCTCGGTACCGCAGCGCATAATGCGCGGCGCCAAAGCAGATGAAGAGGAACAGAATCGACATCACACACTGAAGAGCGAGCTGCATACGCGTATCCTTTCGAGCCGGTCCGCTGGTTGGTCCGATGTTGCGTTGAAGAGCGGTCGCAAGCGGCGACGCGCGTCGCGATGCTAGCTTGGCGGAGGGGCAAGCTCCGCCCATACCAGGAAGGCCCGGCCGTCCACTGAAATGCGGATGGCCGGGCCTCTGGCCGCCAGGCCGGCGATACGCCGGCCTGGCGGGGGGACGCCAGCGGTTGAGTTTAATTCGCCGGGAAGGCGTACAGATTGCCGTCGTCGCAGCCCGCGAAGAACCGGTTGGTGGACCGGTCCAGTGTGGGAGTGGTGTTCAACGGTCCGTAGCCGCCGAATACCTTCACGCCGTCCGCGGCGCCGGCCGGCAGGATGTAGAACTTGCCGGCTGACGTGCCGAACACA
Source organism: Armatimonadota bacterium (assembly GCA_036504855.1). Classification (GTDB taxonomy): domain Bacteria; phylum Armatimonadota; class DTGP01; order JAKQQT01; family JAKQQT01; genus DASXUL01. The sequence continues at coordinate 1,169 of DASXUL010000128.1, forward strand.
ACGCTGGGGCCGCCGGCCGGGTTCACGGTGAGGCCGCCCACCACGGCGGTTGCATCGCCGGTGTCGAAGGCCATCGCTCCGGCGCCGGAAGCCACGTCGGCCTTCCAGACCTTGCCCATGGACGATCCCGCGTACAGGAGCGTGGAGGAGCCGGAGGTGAGCGGGAAGAGGCTGGTGGGCAGCGGCTCGCCAATGGCGGCGTGCCCTTCGGTTCCGAACGTCGGGTCCGGCGTCAGGGTGACGCTGTTGACCTTGTAGAGGTTGCCGGCCAGGGTGCCGTAGAAGGCATCCGCGCCGATGACGTACGGCGGGGCGGTGATGCCTTCGCCGGCGGCCATGGAGGCCAGCGGGGTGAGGTCGGAGCCGAGGACCACGAGGTCACCGGTGGCGCCGCCCTTCAGGCCGAAGTAGGAGAGCGTCCCGGAGACGGCGGGGCTGGAGATGGCGCCGGTTGCGACCGGGGCCAGGAGCGGCGAGGCCGCCACGAAGGCGCCGGTGGCCTGATCGAGCTTCAGGGCGTACACGCCGTTGGCGCTGTTGACGCCCACGTAGACGAGTCCGTCCGGGGTGACGGCGGGCGTGCTGACGTTGGCCGTTCCAGCGGCGAGGACGCTGTACTTCCAGACGGCCGTTCCATCCGGGTTCACGCGCACCACGTCGCCGCGATCGGTGGTCACGTAGATCGCCTTGCCGTCGTTGCCGTAGTAGACGGCAGCGCGGCTCTGGACCTTCACGACGCCGCCGACGTAGGCGGAGATGTCCACCGGGAAGCCGGCCACGGGGGCGCCGTCCACGGTTGTGTAGGCGTACAGCTTGCCGTCGTCGCTGCCGAAGTAGGCAACGCCGTCCACGGCGGTGGGCGAGGATTTCACGGCGGCGGGGGCGGAGGCGGCGGCGCCCGCGGCGATGGCGGCCGGCTGGCGCTTGAAGACCTTGATCACGGCGCTGTTGCCGGCATTTCGGAAGCGCACGTAGAGGTTGCCCTGAACGTCGATGTCGGCATACGGGACGCCGGCGCTGCCCACGCCTTCAACGTTGAGAACGGAGTAGTTCGCCGGCGGCGTTGTCAGGGCGGGGCCCCAGCCGTCGAGATACGCGCCGTCCAGAGTGTAGCGCAGCCCGAAGGTGCGCTGCGCGCCGGATACGGCGATGTTGAGCATGTAGTAGAGGTAGCCGCCGCCCGCGTAGGAGGCGTCCGGCACGAAGGCTGCGCTGCCGAGGTTCCCGGTAACGGGGAGTCCGGCCGGCGGCGGGGCGGACCACGTTGTGTCCGGCACGCCGGCGGGGCTGATCTTCAGCAGCACGCTGGCGTAGCCGCCCTTGGCGGCCACGTAGAGGTTGCCGGCGGGATCCACGGCGGGGCCGTAGGGGCCCTGGGTGATGGAATACGGCGCTACGGCGAGGTCCGCCGCCCATGTCTTGCTGAACGTTCCGGTGGTCGCCACGTCCGTGGCGGAGCCGGACCATTCCTGCACGACGCCGGCCGGCGCGTTGCCGGCGGTCATGTAGACCTTGGCATTCGAGATGGGGCCGGCCACGGTGAGGCCGCGGAGCACGGCGCTGCCGTTGATGCCGGAGCCGGTGAGGTCGATCTGCTTGACGGCGCTGACGTCGGTTCCAGAGGGGGGAACGGGCGGAGCGGTCATAACCTGGAGCAGCGATGCGGCGCCCAGCCAGACGGCGTCATCCGGGCCGACAGCCCCGACGAAAGGATCCAGCGAGCCGCCGCTGGGGATGGTGATGGTGAGGCCGGTGTCGGCATAGGAATTCGCGCCGGCGCGGTCCGTCAGCGGGTTCGGCCTGTAGATGAGAACCTTGTGCGAAATGCGTTCCAGGACGTACACGTAGCCGTAGTACGGGCTGCCCGGGTTGTGGTTGGCGCAAAGCGCGTTGATGCTGGGCGTGGCGCCGCCGGGGTAGATGATGGGCCCGACGGCATATGTCGAGCGCAGGTCGGCGCGAGCGCCGACGCAGAGGCTGACAGCGGCCAGGCCGACAGCCATGGTGAAACGTAAAGCTCGGAGCATCTTTGAGATTCCCTTCGAATGAACTGGGCGCAATGGAGGCTTGTCGCCGTGCCCGCACAGTACCATACAGGATTTGAGGTGGAAATCCTACAATAGGCTGGCCGGCGCCAGCGTAGCCCGCCCAGTTTACATCGAAGGACCCAATGAAACTACTCCTGGTAATCAGCGCGAACGATCCCGAAAACCTCTACAACGCCCTCCGCTTGGCCTCCTTCTCGCAGGGGGCCGGCGATACGGTGAGCGTCTTCCTGATGGGCGCGGGCGTGGAGATCGCCTCCGTGCCCGTTGAGCCGTTCAACGTCATCGGGAAGGCGGATGCGTTCCTGCATGACGGGGGCGATATCCTGGCGTGCGGAACCTGTCTGGAGCGCCGCGGGCTGGGCAAGAACCCGCTGTATACCGTGAGCGACCTGAAGGCCCTGCGCGACCTGATGCGCGAATCGGACAAGGTGCTGACGTTCTGAGGCAGGCGATCCGGCGGGGGGAGCGGGCCGGGGGATGAAACCCCCGTCTACGGGCCTTCGGCCATGATGGCCCTGAAGGGCCGCCGGATGCGGAGAATGCTCCACGGTTTTGGCTGCCGGGCACGGCGTGCCCATTCGTTCCAACTAAGTATTAGGCGAGTGTGGTTTGCGGGATATAGGGTTTCATGGAAGAAACAGTATCCCAGCCCACCGGCTGTATCATTGGCGAGATAGAGCAGTTCCTGCAGGAGGCGATCCAGGCGATGCCTC
>DASXUL010000129.1:0-19456 GCA_036504855.1 Armatimonadota bacterium
TCACTGGTTCCATCCACCGAATGGTGGACGGCCGGGCCGACCGGTAGGGACACGGCTTGCCGTGTCCGCCCCCTCTCTTCCATGGGGTATAGATCCCTCACGAGACCCGTGAGGGACTCACTGGCCTTCCCTTCCTAACAGAGCACTAAAGTATGTGCCTTTCCCGGTTAGAAAGCGCTTTCGATCAGGGCCTTGCCGGGGCTCGCAACCGGGGCCTCCAGGACATGGGCGGTGACGTTGTAGCTTTCCAGAACCCATCGACCGTTGCGGATGAGGAAGGTGGTGATGGCGGCGTTGCTGGTGCGCATGGCGGATTGGGCGGAGATTGGGGCGCCAAGCGCCCATACGGTGAAGGCCTTCACCGGGCCGCCGTGGGTGGCCACGACCACGGTCTGGTTGCAGTGGGCGGAGGCGATGCGCTGCATCGCTCCGGCGACGCGGGCCTGGAACGGCTCGTAGGCCTCGGCGCCGTCGGGGGTAACCCACTCGCCGGCGCGGAGCCGAGCGTAAAGCTCCGGCTCCTGCTCGGCGATCTCGGGCATGGCGCGGCCCTGCCAGGAGCCCCAGTTGCGCTCGCGCAAGTCGGCGTCATGCAGCACCGTGAGGCCGTGCGGGGCGGCCAGGATGGCGCCGGTTTCGGCGGCGCGGCATAGGTCGCTGGCGTATACGGCGGCCACGCGTTCGCCGGCCAGGGCAGCGGCGGCCGTGGCCACCTGGCGCCGCCCGGCGTCGTTCATGGGCACGTCGGTATGGCCTTGCACGCGGGCGTCCGCGTTCCAGTCGGTTTCTCCGTGGCGGACGATGAGGATGCGAGTCAAACGGGTTCCTTTCCAGGTTCAGGCGTCGCGGTCGGCCACCGGCGGAAGGCCGGAGCCGTCGCGGTTGTGGCGCATCAGCCCCAGGCTGATGGCCACGGCATCCGCGACGCTGTAGAGGGGGGCGTAGACGGTAGCGGTCAGGGACGCCCAGTCGACGCGTTCGATGACGCCCATCGCCACGCAGAAGCCATCCGGGGCGATGAAGCCGGCGCTGCGATGCTCCCAGGCGGCGGCGTCGAATGTGGCGAGGCGGCTGGCGCGCAGCTCCGCGCCGGCCCGGGCCGGATCGTATCGCGGTTGCCCGAGTGTCCACAACGCTACGCTGGATGAGGAGCGTTCACCGTGGCGAACGGGGCAGCCGAGCAGATTGGCGGCCGAAGCGCACTCGGCTGGGGCCAGCGGATCGCCGAACCCCAGGCGAGTGCCGCGCAGGGCCCATTCCGGCAGCCGGATGCTATGCTCCCGCGCGTCGCGGAAGTAGGCATCCAGCCGCGCGGCGCGGCGCGCGGACCGCAGCCCGGAGGGTTTGGACCGGACCGCCGGGTCCATCGCCATGCGTTCCACGGGAGCGCCCACGCCCTTCAGGAAGGGCTCCATCTCCGCACCAAGCTGTATGGCCACAATCAGGCGGGGCCGCAGCGCGTCGATGAGGCTCTGGGCGAGGGCGTGTCCGGCGGGCGCGTTCACGAAGCTGGGCGTGTCCACAACAACGGGGCCGAGGTCCAGTTCCGTTGCGCGGTCCAGCAGGCGGCGGGCGCCCACCGCGATGGCGGTTGGGGCTCCGAAAGGCGTCGTGGAGCCGACGTACCATTGCCCTCGCGCGCGCCACTTCGCGGGGGGCGCCTCCGCGTCTGCCTCGGCGAGGTCGATCAAGCCGGGCGGGCCGATTTCGCTCTGCCCCACGTCTAGGTCCAGCGCGGCGGCGGGACGGCCGGCCGCGCGGAATGCGCGGGCGAGGCGGGCCATGAGGGCCGTCTTGCCGGTGTCCGCCGCCCCCAGGAGGAGGACGGGGCCTGGCGATTCCAGCACGCGATCTATGCTGCCTGCCGCGGGAACATCCATGGAACTGGCTCCGTCATCCAGCTAGAAGTCCTCAGTCATCAGTCTTCAGTGGTCAGCCCGAGGGCCCCGCGCCGGGCGACACGCGCGATCACAGTAGTTGGGCATTCGAACTGACGACTGAATACTGATGACTGACGACGAGTTAGGAGGTCGCAACCATCGTACCGGTCGGCGTCGGCCCTCATCGATTTCTGGGTATCACAGGGAAGGAGATTGGGACGATGGCAAAGCGGCTTCTCTGGTGGTTTGTTGCGGCGCTGGCGGCGGGCGTGGCGTATGCCGCCCTCTACCGTTCGGTTCAGCCTGTTGGTACGCCTCAGGGGCAAATCCGCGGCGCTTTGATGGAGGCGCTGGATGCCCTGCAGCACGGCCGCGCATCCGCGGCCATGTCCGTGGTGGCTCCCGACTACAAGGATAGCACGGGCTTCAACCGCGACCGACTGTACATCCTCGCCCGTCAGGCCACGGAAAACCGGGAGTGGTGGAGCGCCACGATTGCTCGTTTGGAGCCCACGATGGAAGGCAATGAGGCCACGGTGGCCCTGCAGTTGGCCGTCCGTCGCACCGAGGGCGGAACGACGCAGACCGAGGACATGACGGTGCGCCTGCGGAACGACAAAGTGTATGCCTATGGAATCGCGCCAACGCATCGGTGGCGCGTGATATCCGCGACGAACATCCCCAACGAGGTGACCGTTCTCGGAGAGTAGACCTGGGCCCGGTTGCCGGCCGCCTGGAGCCGGCGCAAGGCGATGGGCGTCTCGCGCCCTGTGTGAAGCCGCCAGCACGGTTTCATAGAGGGCACGGGGCGCCCGTCTCCGTTTCCGCGCATCCCATTCGGGATCACCACAAAGGCACGAAGACACGAAGAAGGAGTTCTTTGTGTCTTTGTGTCTCTGTGGTGAATCGCCGTTTGGCAAGCAGACTTGAGATGGCCGCCGGCGCCGGCTCAGAATGGGATGTTAACGCGGCCTCACCGGCCGCGCAACCCCTTCTCGCGCGATCGGCGATCCCGTCCGCGCGTTATTACATCCGCAATTCTATTCAAGCTAACCGCCATTTCGCGGCCGATGAACAAAGGAGTCTGTGAGATGTCCGCCACCCTCCGTGGAGCTTTCGCCATCCCCTCGATCAGTGCCTCGTTCGCCCTTGCCGCCCGTTCCCTGCTGGCGCTCTGCCTGGTGGCCGTTCCCTCACAGCGATGCCTGGCGCGGGATACTCCGCAGTGGACGCTGATAGGGTCCAGCGCCACAAGGCCGGCCGCCCGGTCCAGTGCCCCCATGGCGTACGACAGCGCCAGGGGAAAGGCGGTGATCTTCGGCGGCTCCGATGGCACCAAGGTGCTCTCCGATACCTGGGAGTGGGATGGCGCTGCTTGGAAGAAGGACGCGTCCAGCGGGCCGTCCGCCCGCTCGGGCGCCTGCATGGCCTACGACAGCGCGCACGGCAAGACAGTGCTCTTTGGCGGTTCTGATGGAGCCAACGCTCTCTCCGACACCTGGGAGTGGGATGGCAGCGTGTGGACCAAGGTCGCGACGACCGGGCCGGCCGCCCGTTCAGATGCGTCTATGGCCTACGACAGCGCTCGCGGAAAGATCGTGCTCTTCGGCGGGAAATCGAGTGGCGGGCCGCTTTCCGACACCTGGGAATGGGACGGGAGCGTATGGGGCAAGGTTGCGTCGACCGGACCGGCCGACCGCTATGCGGCGTCCATGGCCTACGATAGCGCGCGGGGCAGAACGGTCCTCTTCGGAGGCGCCGACAGCAGCGACAATCCCCTGTCGGACACGTGGGCCTGGGACGGCGTTGCGTGGAAACAGGTGGCCGCCGCCGGGCCCGCCGCGCGTTCCGATGCTTCCATGGCCTATGACGAGATCCGGAAGGCGATGGTGCTCTTCGGCGGTTACGGCGCCTCCAGCCGTCTGTCCGATACGTGGGAGTGGGACGGGAGCGCGTGGAAGCGGGCGGTCGTTTCGGGGCCCTCCGTTCGATCCAATGCGTCCATTGCCTATGACAGTGCACGGAGGACGGTCGTTGTCTTTGGGGGGTACTCCGGCAGCGGTCCTCTGCGCGACACCTGGAGTTGGGACGGCGCCGCGTGGCAGCAAATGGCAATCTGGCCTTCCGCGCGGTACACGGCGTCAATGGCGTACGACAGCGGGCGGGACCGAATCGTGCTATTCGGCGGCGAGGACGACCAATCTTACGGCCTGCCCGACACGTGGGAATGGGACGGAGTAAGTTGGAGCCAAGCCGCTACAACTGGGCCTTCTGCTCGGTACAAGGCTCCCATGGTGTATGACTGCGTTCGGAAAAGGACGGTGCTCTTCGGCGGCAGCCATTTAGTTGGCTACGAGATCTGCGGTCTCGACGATACCTGGGAGTGGGATGGAAGTGTGTGGGCACGAGTGGCTAGTGATGGCCCAGGCGCCCGTGACGGCGCCTGCATGGCCTACGACAGCGCGCGAGGCAGGACGGTCCTTTTCGGAGGCTCGTGGAACAACGGCAAGAGCATCTATCCGTACGATACGTGGGAATGGGATGGAAGCGCGTGGACGAGGTTTGCCACGACTACCGGTCCTTGCGGACGGGAGAGCGCCTCGATGGCCTACGACAGCGCGCGGGGGCGCACCGTGCTGTTTGGCGGCAGTTGGTATGGCAGCAGCGGTACCCTGTACTTCTCTGACACGTGGGAATGGAATGGCAGCGTGTGGACGCAGGTGGCTGATAGCGGTCCCAGTGCTCGTGACACCGCCTCCATGGCGTACGACAGCGCGCGGGGCAAAACGGTACTCTTTGGCGGACTGGGTGATGTCATCTACGGCTATCTCAACGATACGTTGGAGTGGGGCGGCGCAGTCTGGGAGCGCACGGTTGCCACCGGTCCTTCTGCCCGCCGCGCCGCCTCAATCGCATACGACGGCACCCAGAGGCAGGTGGTTTGTTATGGTGGCTACTCAGGCTCCGATTGCCTCTCCGATTTGTGGGAGTACGGCGTGGTGCACAAGTTCACGTTGGCGGACGCATCCTCCGCGCTGATGGCGGCGGCCGGGCTCACGTGGCCCGGCCCGGACACGGTGCGCACGCTGGATGTGACGTCCGCCGGCCCGTCGGCCGGGCGCGTGGATATCGCGGACGCCGTGGCGATCGCCCGCAAGGTCGCCGGGTTGGACGCGAACCCGTAGCGGACTAACCACAGAGGCGCGGAGGCACAGATACTCTCTGTGTCTCTGTGCCTCTGTGGTTGTTCGGCTGGCGAGGCCGCGCTTGCCATGCCGCCGTTGGGGTGATATACTAGTGACGTTGCCGGAAACGCGCCAGAGTAGCTCAGTTGGTTAGAGCACGCGGTTCATACCCGCGGTGTCGGGGGTTCGAGTCCCTCCTCTGGTACCAGACAAAAGGCCCCCCGCTTCTATTGGAAGCGGGGGGCCTTTTGCGTTGCGGACGCCCTCCGCCGGAATCGCTATCCCTCACGCCTGGCTGTATGTCTGCTACTGCATGAGGGGTCCCATGTATGTTCGTATGTCCGGCAGCATTGACCGGAAGGCTGTGTAGGGCAGTATCTGGTCGTGTTGCAGTCGGCCCACCACTATGCCCGGATGGCGTTCGATGCTGTCGGCGAAGGACCTGATAGCTGCCGGGCTGGATAATGCAGCCGAAACGCTGAACTGCCGGTATGACCGCTCTGGCGCCAGCCATTCAGAAGCCTGCTTGTCCGCCTGCTTCTCCGCTTCTCCTTCGTCGAAGTCGCCCATGGCGTCGTAGAACGCGGTGTTCGCGTTCACATGCCCCAGAGCGACATGAGCCAGTTCATGCGCCAAGGTGAACCAGAAGTGATCCAAGCGGCCGAATCGCGCCGTAAGGGCAATCACGGGATGCTGGTCCGGATGGAGGAATGAGGCCCCATCCAGGCGAGTGCGCGGGAGATGACGCAGAAGAACGAAGTGGATGCCGAGTTCACCAAGGCGCTCTCCGATACCCCCAACGCTTTCAGGTTGAACGGATAAGGCCAGAATGCCTGGGATGGCGGCCGACAAGGCATCGACGTCATACGGCCCGAGCGTCTGTCCGGCGCAAAGCATCTCGACGCGTCGCCGCCACGCCAGCAACCAGTCAGGATTGTCCGCCGCCTTTGTGCTCCTGCGCGCACAGAGGGCGGGGAGGCTGATCTCATCCAGTGTCTGAACCTGGAAGAAGCGCAGGACTTCCGACTCCAGATCGGCGGCGCCAGTTCGCGCGGCGATCCAGCCCCGCCGTATCATCTCGCGGATCGGAAACCGGTCGTACAGAGCGCTACGGCGCCTGACCTCGTCCTCGGCAGCTTGGGGATCCTCCGACAACCGGTAAGCGGTCTCGAGGTTCATCCACAGCTCGGCCGACGTCCCCAACGCGGCGGCGAGTGATCTGGCTGTCTCAGGCGTGATGCGTGACGCGCCGGAAACGATGCCGCTCACTGCAGACGGTGGGCGACCCAGAACGTCGGCAAGATCACTCTGGCTCCATCCGCGTTCATCGAGTTCCTGCGCCAGAATGCGCCCAGGCGGCGTCGCCCGCGCAGGACGTAACGCGGCGTGTGACATCCCGTTCCCCCCTCCTGATGATGAGCAAAGCGGCAGTGGAGTGGTCCCTCGTAGCTCTATTGCCTGGCCCCGAGGGGCCGGCTGAGAAGACGAACGGCGCCTTCGCGCCGTGATATCAGGGCCCGAAGGCGCCCTTGGTCCGCTGAGCCGGCCGTTCACGGCCAGATGACAAAGCTACGAATTATCGCCTCTCCGCAGCTTAGTGGTAGTCCTCAATGCTGAGAACCACTACGGTCTTTGCTTCGTGCCCCTCTTCAAGTCTGGCGATTAGGCGATACTGCTTGTTGAGTCGAAAGGAGACGGAGCCTTGACGCTTTCCGAGCAGCTTCTCGAAATGCAGGGATTTCATCGCCCGAAAGTCACGCTCATCAGCGGAAGCGACAATGAAAGCGATTAGCTCAAAGAATCGATCAACCACTGTTGAGGGAAAGCGCGATGCCCCCTTCTCGCCGGTATACAAGTCCTGTAGGTCGCGATTCTCAAATCGGATGTCCACAGCGTAAGCGCCTCCTCAGGACTAATATCCATTCTAGCCTCGCGCGCCGTGAATGTCGATTCACGATTTCGGAAATTCAGAATACCCATATACAAAGAGCGCGCCGCTTCACAGCCCCAGCTTGCTCCAGATGGCGTCCACGCGGGATTTCACCGAGGCGTCCATCTTGATGATGGGGGGCCATTCCCTGGAGAAGCCCTCGGCGGGCCATTTGGTTGTGGCGTCGATGCCCATGTGGCCGCCGTAGCAGGGGTGAACGCTGGCGTGGTCCAACTGGTCGGTGGGACCCATCACGATCTCCACGTCGCGGCTGGGGTCGATGTTGCCGGTGGCGAGCCATACCACCTCGGCGGCGTTCTGCACGTTTACGTCGGCATCCACCACGATGATGATCTTGGTGAACATCATCTGGCCGAGGCCCCAGAGGGCGTGCATCACCTTGCGGGCGTGGCCGGGGTAACGCTTGCGGATGCTCACGATGGCGAGGTTATGGAAGGCCGCCTCCGGGGGCAGGTTCATATCCACGATCTCGGGGACCTGCGTCTTCAACAGCGGCAGGAAGAGGCGCTCCGTGGCCTTGCCCAGCCAGGCGTCTTCCATCGGCGGGGGCCCGACGATGGTGCAGGGGTAGACGGCGTCCTTGCGGTGGGTGATGGCGGTAACGTGGAAGACCGGGAACGGCTCGGCCAGCGTATAGAAGCCGGTGTGGTCGCCAAAGGGGCCTTCCATGCGGCGCTCCGCCGGGTCCACGTAGCCCTCAATCACGAAGTCCACATCGCGGGGCACGGTCACGTCGATGGTGCGGCATTTCACGAGCTCGACGGCTTTCTTGCGCAGGAAGCCGGCGAAGAGCATCTCGTCGATCTCTTTGGGCAGGGGAGCGGTGGCGCTGTACGTGTAGGCCGGGTCGCCGCCCAGGCAGACGGCGACCTCAATGGGCTTTGAGCCGCTGGCGTCCATATGCTCCTGGCCCACCTTGTGGAGTTGCCAGTGCATTCCGGTGGTGACGTCGTCGTACACCTGCATGCGGTACATGCCTACGTTGCGCTTGCCGGTGTTGGGATCGTGGGTGAAGACGAGCGGCAGCGTGATGAAGGGGCCGCCGTCCTGAGGCCAGCAGGTGAGCGCGGGCAGCTCGGAGAGGCGCGGCGGGTCCATCACCACTTCCTGGCACGGCGGCGTGCCGCCTCCTTTGGCCGGGCGTGGAACGTACAGGGCGATGCGACCGTACTTGATTCCGAAGGCCACCTTTTCGCCCAGCGAGTGCGGAACCTCAGGCGTGGTGAGCTCGCCGATCTCGGCGGCCAGGTCATCCAGGCGTTCGGCGCCCAGCGCCATCGCCATGCGCCGCTCGCTGCCGAATGCGTTGATGAGCAGCGGGAAGCGGTAGCCCTTGGGCCGCTCGAAGAGGAGCGCCGGCCCGTGAGCCTTCATCACGCGGTCGGCGATCTCGGTGATCTCGAGGTTGGGATCGGCCGGGTAGGAGATGCGGCGCAACTCGCCGCGTCGTTCGAGGGCCAGGATGAAATCATTGAGGGATGCGTACATAGGGGTTGCCGGGCGTTGGGTCCGCGAGAGCGCGGCGGTAGCGCCGCCGGGATGGCGGCTTCGGACTCCGGCTTCAGGCCGGATCTCCGTTGCCCAACACTCCCCATGATAGCTTGCTCCCGCGTTTGGCGGGTACGACGGTGGCGTGAAGCGCGCGCACGGGCGTACACTGTTATAGTGGTGGCCGGTGTGTCTACCATCCAGAATGACCGCTATTGTGACCGATGATGGAGAGGCCGATCATGCCTGTGCTTGACAAGCCGCCCAGGAAGCCGACAATCTGGACCGCGGAGGACCTGCTAACGCTTCCCGCGGATCGCCGCGTGGAACTGGTGCAGGGAGAACTCATCGAAATGCCGCCGCCCCCGGGAGGGCCGCATGGCAATGCCACCATGCGGCTCAGCGCGTTCGTATCGGCCTTCGTGCTCCAGCATGGGCTGGGGGACGTATTCAGCGCGGAGACCGGCTTTCTGATTGAGCAGGCGCCGGATACGGTGTTGGCGCCGGACTTCGCGTTCGTTCGCGAGGAGCGGATGCCGGCAACCCTCCAGCGCGGCTATCTTGCGTTGGCGCCCGATGTCGTGCTGGAGACGCAGTCGCCCAGCGATACCGAGAGCGGCATTCGGTACAAAGCGCAGCGGTGGCTGCACGCCGGCGCGAGGAGCGTGTGGGTGATGGACCCAGAGCGGGCATCGCTTACCGTGTACCGCCCGAACACGGCGCCGGAGTTCCTGAACCGGCAGGATACGCTCTCGGCGGAGGACGTTTTGCCCGGATTCACGCTGCCGCTGGAGGCGGTGTTCGCCCGCATTGCGCCGGTGACAAGCGAGGAGCCGGAGCGTTAACCCAGTTATGCCCGAACCGCAGACCAGCGGAGCCACGCCGGCCCCGCAGACGATATCGGCGCGCTACGATCACTTGCGCCGCGCTGGAGAAGGCGCCCTGTTCTCGGTGGCGCTGGCCCGCGAACGCGCCACGTCCCGGCAGGTGGCCGTCAAGACGCTGAAGCCCCAACTGGCCCAGGACGGCCGCTTTGCCGCGCGCCTCGTTGCTGAGGCGAACGCCGCGCGCCGCCTGGACCACCCGAACGCCGCCCGCGTGATCGAGGCATCCCAGGAGAACGGAACCGCCTACATCGTTACCGAATACGTGCCCGGAACGACCCTGCGCGACCGCATTCGCCGCACGGCTCCGCTCCCCGTGGCCGTGGCGGTGGACATTGCCGTGGACATCTGCGAGGCCCTAGCCGCCGCCCACAAGATTGGCATCGTGCATGGAGACCTGCGCCCCCACAACGTCATCATCAACGCGGACGGCGCCGTGAAGGTCACCGATTTTGGACTGGCCCGCGCCCTCGATGACAGCGCGGACCTCCAGATGAACTCCGTGCTGCGATGGGTTCAATGCCTCTCACCCGAAGTGGCGGAGGGACGCCCGCCGGTTCCGGCGTCGGATGTGTACAGCCTGGGCTGCACGCTGTATGAGATGCTGACCGCGGAGGCGCCGTTCGCCGGCGACAACGCCATCGTGGTTGCCCTGAAGCACGCGCGCGAGAAAGCGCGCCCGGTGCGGGAGGTGAACCCCTCCGTGCCCCGCGCGCTGGCCGCCGTGGTGGAGCGCGCCATGGAAAAGGCGCCCGCCGATCGATATGCCGACGGAGAGGCGATGTTGACCGACCTGCGCGCCATCCAGAAGGCCTTGCGCGCCAATAAATCGCTGGACTACGTCCCGGCGAGGGTTCTGACGCCCGTCACGAACCCCACGCTGCCGGAGGTGGTCTATGAAGACGAGGATACCGTGCCCCGCTATCTGTCCATTGCTCGAAATATCACGCTCATGCTGGTGGGCGTTGCCGTGGTTCTATGTTTCTACTTCCTTTACGGCCTCTTGCAGCCGCAGAGGGATGTGATCGTTCCCGAAGTGGTGGGTTTGGACACGCAGGCCGCCGAAAAGGCGCTGCAAGACAAGAACCTGCAGTGGAGCATCCTCCAGCGCGAGAGCACCCGGCCGGCCGGGGAGGTGCTGAACCAGCAGCCCGATGCCAACCAGCCGGTGAAACCGGGGCGCAACGTGCAGTTGTTCGTCAGCAAGGGCCCCAAGATCGTCATCGTGCCGAATATCACCGAGATGTCCTTGGACCGGGCGCGTGAGCGCGCCGCTCAGGATGGCCTCGCCGTGAAAAAGGGCGAGTACAAGCACGACGAGAACATCCAGAAGGGTTATGTGATCGACCAAGATCCGCCGTCCGGCGATCAGGTTTCGCCCGGCAAGACCATCACTGTGACCGTCAGCATGGGGCCCGAGCCGCCGCCCCCGCCGCCTCCCGCGCCGGTCTACACCGATCCGTACGCCGCCCCGCCGGCAGACACGACGCCCACACCGCTGGGGGCCCAGTCTGGACGTCTGCGCAGTTTCAGCGTTGGGTTCAAGGTGCCGAAGGCGGGATACCAGGAGCCGGTGGAGGTGCAGATCGTGGTGGTGGACCAGCGCGGCGAGGTGACCGTGGCGGACGAGCAACACAACCTCGGCGATTCGGTGTCAAAGCAGGTGGATGCGCAGGGCGAGCGGGTGCGAATCCGCGTTTACCTGAACGGTCAGCTCTTCAGCGAGGAGGTCAAGTGAGCGTCGCCAGTAGCCTCGGGCTATCCCCGCGCGTTCAGATCGCGCCCTCTCTGCTGGCCGCGGATTTCGGACATCTGGCGGACGCCGTGCGCGCCGTGGAGGCGTCCGGCGCCGAAGTGGTGCATCTGGATGTGATGGACGGAGTGTTCGTGCCGAACATCTCGTATGGCGCGCCGGTCATCAAGGCGGTGCGCCCACTCACCACGCTGCCGTTCATGGCCCACCTGATGATTGAGGCGCCGGAACGGTACGTGGAGACCTTCCGCGAGCTTGGGTGTGATGAGATCCTGGTGCACGAAGAGGCCAGCCCTCACCTGCACCGAACGCTTCAGATGATCCGCCACTCCGGCGCGCGCGCCGGAGTGGCCCTGAACGTCCACACCCCGCTGAACGTCTTGGAGTGGGTGAAGGACCTGCTGGACAGCGTGCTGGTGATGACCGTGAACCCCGGTTTCGGGGGGCAGGCGTTCATCGCCGAGATGCTGCCGAAGATCGAGGCCGCTCGCCGGATGTTGGGGCCGGACGTGGACATTGTCGTGGACGGCGGCATCGATGCATCTACCGCGCCGCGGGTTGTGGCCGCCGGCGCGAACGTGCTGGTGGCCGGCACCAGCGTGTTCGCCCACCCCGATGGCGTTAGCGCCGGGGTGGCGGCGCTGAGAAGCGGCGGGTGAGGTAGCCATGACCGGGTTGCTTGGCGGATGGTGGGGCGTGGCGGCGTTCTGCGCGGTGTTGGCCCTGCTGGCGCGCGAGCTGATCCGCGCGTTGCGGGGTGACGTGATGCTCACCGTGCGACAGAAAGTGGTCCGATCGATGGGCGGCGTGCTCATCGTGGGCGTGATGTTGATGGCGGTGTTTTCGCCGGTGGTCCTGGCGCGCCGTCCGGGCGTTTCGCGGATCGGCGCCGACGTGCTGGAGCTTGGCTACTGGGGCATCTGTCTTGGCATGGCTTCGATGGCCGTATTGATGGCCATCCTCGACCTCGGCGAGATCAGCCGCGAGTTCACGCGCGTTCGCAAGGATCTCCGTCGCAGCACCCTGACCCCCGAGGATGTCCAGCGCCTGTTGGGCAAACAAGATAAGGGCGACGAGGGATGACAGACGATCACTACATGGCGTTGGCGTTCCGGGAGGCGGCGCGGGCGGCGGGCCGCACGCACCCAAACCCCGCAGTGGGTTGCATCGTCTCGCGCGGCGGCGTGGTTGTGGGGCGCGGATGCACGCAGACGCCGCCGGGGCCGCACGCCGAGGTGGTGGCGCTTCAGGAGGCCGGTCCGCTGGCCCGCGGCGCCACCCTCTACGTCACGCTGGAGCCGTGCAACCACCATGGGCGCACGCCCCCCTGCGTGCAGGCGATCCTCGAAGCCGGCATCGCTCGCGTTGTGGCCGCCGTGCGCGACCCGTTCGCGCCGGCCGCCGGGGGGCTGGAGGCCCTGGAGCGCGCCGGCGTGGCCACGTGCGCCGGGGTTCTGGAAGAGCAGGCGGAGCGATGGCTGGCGCCGTTCCTCCATTGGGCGCGCACCGGCCGCCCTTACGTTGTCCTGAAGGCGGCGATGACTCTGGACGGCAAGATCGCGTCCGCATCCGGCGAGTCCAAGTGGATCACCGGCCCGGTGGCGCGCGCCCGAGTTCACCGGATGCGGGCGCGGCTGGGAGCGGTGATGGTGGGATCGCGCACCGCGCTGGCGGATGACCCCGAGCTCACCGTTCGGGTGGCGAATGGGCGCTATCCGCAGCCCACGCGCATCGTGGCAGACAGCCGGCTTCGGCTCCCGCTTTCCTCGCGCCTCGTGCAGTCCGCCGCGCGCGCCCGGCTCATTGTGGCCGCGTCGCCGGAAGCGGACCCGGCGCGGGCCGAGGCGCTTGTGGCTGCCGGAGCCGTGGTGCTAAGCGTGCCCGCCCAGGACGGCAAACCCGACTTTGCTATACTCATGGAGGAACTGGGCAAGCGCGGAGTTACCGGAATCCTGCTGGAGGGCGGCGGAGAGATCGCGTTTTCCGCGCTGGAATCCGGGTGCGTGAACGAGGTGATGTACTTCGTCGCCCCGAAACTGCTGGGGGGCGCGTCCGCCCCCACGCCGCTGGGCGGGGCCGGATATGCCTCGCCGGACGCGGCTGTTTCGGTTCACCTGGAAGGCGTCCGACGGTGCGGGCGCGACATTCTCATTCGGGGTCGCGTGGGGGGGCGGTGACGCCACGCCCGCGCCTATAGGGGCCCGCCGCGATTGGCGGGATCGGTGCGCTGATATGTTCACTGGGATCATCGAGGAAGTGGGGACCGTGCGGGCGATTGAGCCGCGCGGCGAGGCGCTGGCCTTGCGCGTGGAGGCCCGAACCGTGCTGGAAGATGCCCGCCCCGCCTGCAGCATCGCCGTTGATGGCGTGTGCCTCACGGTGGTGGACGTTACGGAAGACACCGTGGCGTTCGACGTCATCCCCGAAACGCTTTCGAAAACGGCGCTGGGCGCGCTGCGGCCCGGATCGCCCGTGAACCTGGAACGCGCGATGCGCGTGGGTGATCGACTGGGCGGCCATTTCGTTCAGGGCCACGTGGACGGAGTGGGGACGGTGACCGAAGTCCTCACGGAGGGCGAGTGGTACATGATCCGCTTCCACGCGCCGGATATCGTAGCCCGCTACCTGATCCCCCACGGCAGCATTTCGGTGAACGGCGTTAGCCTTACGGTGGCGCGGATGGAGGGGGATTCCTTCATGGTGGGCCTGATCCCGCACACGCTGGAGAACACGGATCTGGGATCTATGAAGCCTGGCGACACGGTGAACCTGGAGGCGGACATGCTGGGAAAATATGTGGACGCCCTTCTGGCATCCGGCGGCCGGGGAGCGGATGTGCGCCTGCCCGGGCTGTCGCCGGAAGTGGAGGCCTGATATGCCGTTCAGCCGTATAGAAGAGGCGCTGGAGGATATCAGCGCCGGCAAGATCCTGATCGTTGTTGACGACGAGGATCGGGAAAACGAAGGCGATTTCGTGATGGCGGCCGAGTTGGCCACCCCGGACGCCGTGAATTTTATGATCACCCACGGCCGCGGAACGCTGTGCGTTCCGCTGGCCTCCACCCGTGTAGAGCAGTTGCACCTGCCGATGATGGTGGAGCACAACACAGCCCGCCTGGAGACGGCCTTCACGGTGAGCGTGGATGCCGTTCAGGGCACCACAACCGGCATCTCGGCGTTCGATAGGGCGAAGACCATCCAGGTCCTCGTGGACCCGAAGTCGAAGCCATCGGACCTGGCGCGGCCCGGGCACATCTTCCCGCTGCGCGCCGCCACCGGCGGGGTGCTGCGGCGCGCCGGCCACACCGAGGCCGCCGTGGACCTGGCCCGCCTGGCGGGGCTTCAGTCCGCCGGCGTGGTGTGCGAGATCCTCAGCGAGGACGGGTCTTCGGCGCGCGTGCCGGAGCTGGAACGCCTCGCCGAGCGCTTCGGCCTGAAGATGATCACTATCGCCGACCTCATCAAGTACCGCCGTCGGATGGAGCGGCTGGTGAACGAGGTGGCCCAGGTGGACCTGCCCACGGACTATGGCCAGTTCCGCTTGCACGCCTACGAGAGCAGCGTGGACCCGAACCCGTACCTGGCGCTCGTCATGGGCGATATCACGGAAGGCGAGCCCGTTCTGGTGCGCATCCACAGCTCCTGCCTCACCGGCGACATCCTGCACAGCCTGCGGTGCGATTGCGGGAACCAGCTTCACATGTCGATGCAGCGGATCGCCGACGAAGGACGGGGCGTGCTGCTGTACATCCAGCAGGAAGGGCGCGGCATCGGCCTGTTGAACAAGATGCGCGCCTACGCTCTACAGGACAAGGGCGCAGACACGGTAGAGGCCAACCTGCTGCTGGGACTGCCAGCCGACGCGCGCGACTACGGCATCGGCGCCCAGATCCTCGTGGACCTGGGGCTGAAGAAGATCCGCCTGATGACCAACAATCCGTCCAAGCGCGCCGGCCTGGAAGGGTACGACCTGGAGATTGTTGAGCGCGTGCCTTTGGAGGCCGAGCCGAACGAAGCCAACATGCGCTACCTGAGCACAAAGCGCGAGAAGATGGGCCACCTGTTGACGATGGCCGAGCAGTAGACCAGAGCGGTTCCCCATGCCTTATGGCCCCGCGGCGAACCTGGGAGAAGCCTGTTGCGTCATTTTGAGATCAGCGCGGAAAGCGTTTCGGCCGACGGATTGCGCATTGCCGTAGTGGCCAGCCGGTACAACCACGTCATCACGGATGCCCTGCTGGACGGGGCGCTGAAAGCCCTGCGTGAAGCCGGGGCGGAGGATGACGACGTTGATGTGGTGCGCGTGCCCGGCGCCTTCGAACTGCCCATCGCGCTGAAGGCGATGATGGATGCGGACGACTACGATTGCGCCGTGGCGTTGGGCTGCATCGTGCGCGGCGATACGCCGCATTTCGATTTCGTGGCCAAGGGTTGCACCGAAGGTCTGATGCGCGTGAGCCTGGATGAGGGCATCCCGGTGGGCTTCGGAATCCTCACCACCGAGAACCAGGCGCAGGCGGAAGAGCGCTGCCGGCCTGATGAGACCAACAAGGGCCGCGAGGCCGCCCTCACCGCCATTGAGATGGCCCGCCTCATCGAAGAGATCTGAGCGCGCAGGAGCGGGAACCCGCGACGGCCCAGGTTCGGAAGAGGGTGAACACGGCAAGCCGTGTCCCTACGCTTCACGGATTCCATCTACCGATCGGCGGATGGCCGGGCCTGTCTGGTAGGGACACAGCTTGCCGTGTTCGCCCCTTGGCGAATGAGAGCTGACTCTGTTCCTCGGTAGCCGGGCGCTTCATACTTCGGAAGACCGGGCCGCCTGGCCCGTGTTGGAGACAGCGACTATGACCGGAGCCATCATCGGGTGCGGCAGGATCGTTCTGGAACACCACATCCCGGCCTGGCAGACGCTGGGCCGCGGAGTTGTGGCGAACTGGGCGGTGGCGGATGTCTCTTCCGAGAGCCGTTTCACCGCGCAACTCGCCCTTGGCATCCCGAACGAGCACGCCTACCGCGACTACCGGGCGTTGCTGTTGAGGGAGAAGCCGAACTTCGTCGTCATCGCCACGCCCCACGTCTCCCATGCAAGCATCGCCGTTGACTGCCTGCGCTGCGGCGTGCCCGTGCTGCTTGAGAAGCCCATGGCCGCCACGCTTTCCGCCGCCGAGCGGATCACCAAGGCCGCCGAGGAGATGAAGCTGCCGCTGGCGGTGATCCACAACTACCGGCAGCGCCCGCAGGCCGTTCTGGCCCGGAGGCTGCTGAGAGAGGGCGCCATCGGCAAGCCGTTCCTCTTTCGCACGGAGGCGCTGGGGATGGGCTGGTCGCCCGGCGCGGCCGGGTTCGACCGCGATTGGCGCACCCGCCAGGCGGTGGCCGGCGGCGGCTGTTTGCTGGACAACGGGTACCACGCCGTCTACATGGCGCGTGACTTCCTGGGAGCGGTGGATTCGGTGTATGCCCGCGTGTGCACCTGCAACCGCGACATCGAAACCGATGATACCGCGGTGCTGTTGCTGAACCATGCCTCTGGCGCGACCACCAGCGTGCAGGCAGCCTGGAGCCTGGCCGGCGACAGCGTGCCGGTGAACGAGGTCTACGGTACGGATGGCACCTTGCGGCTCGAGCCGGACGGAACGGTGGCGGTCAGCCGCCTGGGGCGCGACTGGGAGCGGCACGCGGCGCATCCGGAACCGGGCTTCCTTCAGACCTTTCAGAACTTCATCGCCTACCTCAGGGGCGAGGAACAACCCGCCACCTCCGGCCGCGACGCTCTGGGCATCCTGCGCATCGTTCGCGCCGCGTACGCTTCCGGCGAGAGCGGAGCCGTGGTGAAAGTAGCAGAATACGCCGAGTAGAACTCAAAGATCAGAATACAGAACTCAGAATTCGGAAGCTTTTCGTCTGAGCATGCGCATGCCTCTTGGACAGGCCAGTTCCGGATTCTGAGTTCTGAGTTCCGTATTCCGAATTCTCGCTGCGAGGAGAACTATGAATTGGTCGACGCGGATTGAGGCGGATGGGGCTGTGGAGCACGCGGAGAACTGGAAGGCGCTGGCGGGCCAGCTTGCGCGGAAGGGGTTCGACCCAGATGCGCTGGCCGAGCGCGTTGGGGCGTTTGGCGTGGCGGTTCCGTCGTGGGGCGTTTCCACCGGCGGAACGCGGTTCGGGCGCTTCCCAGGCGAGGGCGAGCCGCGCAACCTGATGGAAAAGCTGGAGGACGTGGCTTCTCTGCACGCGCTCACCGGCGCCGCGCCGCGCGTTTCCCTGCACATCCCCTGGGACGCGCCGCAGGACCCGGAGGCCGTGAAGCAGCGCGCCGCCGAGCTGGGCATCGGCTTCGACGCCGTGAACTCCAACACCTTCGAGGACCAGCCCAACCAGGCATGCTCCTACAAGTTCGGCAGCCTCAGCCACACGGACGCGGCCGTCCGCGAGCAGGCCATCGCCCACAATATCGACGTTATCCGGGTGGGGCAGCAGTTGGGCAGCCGCGCCCTCTCGGTGTGGATCGGCGATGGCGGTTCCTACCCCGGCCAGATTCACTTCCGCCGCGCCTTTGACCGCACGCTGGAGTCGTTCCGCGCCATCTATGCGGCCCTCCCGGACGGCTGGAAACTGTGGACCGAGCACAAGCCCTTCGAGCCCGCCTTCTACTCAACCGTGGTGGCGGATTGGGGCACGTCCTACCTCATCGCAACCGCCCTCGGGCCGAAGGCGTCATGCCTCGTGGACCTGGGGCATCACCTGCCGAACACCAACATCGAGCAAGTGGTGGCGCGCCTCATCGGCGCCGGCAAACTCGGCGGATTCCACTTCAATGACAGCAAGTTCGCCGACGACGACCTCACCGCCGGCTCCATCAAGCCGTACCAGCTCTTCCTCGTGTTCCACGAACTGGTGAGCGCCGAGGTGGAGAAGGTCCCTGGCTTCGACCCCGGCTACATGATCGACCAGAGCCACAACCTGAAGGACCCGCTGGAGGACCTGCTGCAAAGCATCATGGCGATCCAGAACGCCTATGCGAAGGCCCTGCTCGTGGACCACGCCGTGCTGGACGCCCATCAGGAGGCGAACGACGCGGTGATGGCCGAGGCCACCCTGAAAGACGCCTTCGAGACGGACGTGCGAGCGCTCGCGGCGGAAGCGCGCCGCCGCAAAGGCGCGGCCGTTGACCCCATCGGGACCTTCCGCCGTTCCGGCTACCGCGCCGAAAAGGCAGCCCAGCGCCCCCAGACCCGCCACACGGGCGGCGCGTTCGCTTAACGCGCCGCCCGTGCCGAGCGTTCGGTTGTTAGCGTCGGGCGCGGCGCCTCGCCAGCCCGAGCGCCGGCAGCAGGCCGGCGACCATCAGGGCGAGGGAGCCGGGTTCGGGCACGGTGGATGCGTGCATTGTGCTGATCCGCTTCGTCACTGTGAAGCTGCGGGAGAGGCCCCTGTCCACGTTCACGTTCCACTGCAGGCCGTAGGCGGCGTTTCCCGGCGCGGAGGGGAAGGCGGCGCCGAGGCCCGGCGAATCGCTGAGGTTCGTGTTGGGCTGGGTCTCTATCTTTGCCAGTAACGCGTCCGGATCGCCGATCTCGAAGTGGGAGGGCGCGATGGTGGACGTCACCAGGAGCGAGGAGTCCTTGCCCCGCTGGAGCAGGGTGTCGGGGGCCAGCATCGTCGCCTGATCCTGGCTGGACAGATTGTAGTCCGCGAAGCCGTAGAGCGGCAGCGTGAGGGCGCCGTACATGAAGGAGTTGCCCAGCGTAATCGTCTCCTGGATCGTGGCTTCGCCGCTGTTCGGCGCTCCCCCGGTGAGTTCGTAGGCGAACGAGTACCACCATGAAAGCCCGCCGTACAGGGTCTCCACGCGGTTGGCTGCCGTCTGTTGGGACTGCGCCACGCGGGCGCTGGGAAGCGACCATGCATAGAGGTCGTTCGCTACCCGGCTGGCGTCGCCATCAACGGTTAGCGAACTCGTTACGAGTCCATCAGACCAGGTCGTATCTGGGCGGGCGCTGAACTGGACATCCAGCCGCGCGTTGCCGTCCGTGAGCGTGTAGGGGGAACTGGCCGCGGCGTACGGCGCCGCAACCGCCATCAGTAGGAGCGCTCCCAACCATCGGGGCGCCGCTCGTCTTGCCTGTTTCGTCATTGTTCACTCCTTCGTTGCGCAAGATTCCTAACTGTGCTCGATGGCGTATTCCGGCGGCGCCCCTCCTGAAAAGGCGCCGCTGGAGATAGCCTCCTTCCTCGGACGATGCCAAGCGGACGGGCGTTCCAGCGCATGGAAGAGGGGCCGGCGCGGGTATGCGCGCCGGCCCCGC
>DASXUL010000130.1:0-7710 GCA_036504855.1 Armatimonadota bacterium
GGGATCGCTGAGCGGAACCGGCATCCGGCTTTCGATGGACGACTTCGGAACGGGATACTCGTCACTCTCCTATCTGTCTCGGCTGCCTGTGCACGAGATCAAGATCGACAAGTCCTTCGCGTTGGCCATCACGGGCGGCGAAGATCACGACGCCGCCATCGAGCGGGCTCCCAGGGAATCGGTTCTAGCCCCGAGGAGACGCGTGAAAAGGCGTCGTCTACTCCACGCGATGGCGGGACACTGGGCTCGCGCATTCGACGAGGGCCGTGTCCCGCGGCGTCCTACTTCCTGTACTCCCCGCGGGCCTCGCGCTCAGCGGCTTCGGCTTTCGTTGGCGCGCCGAGCCCGGCCCTGCATCCGGCTGGGCCTGGCCATCACCGGCAGACGCCGCTGTTCGGTCACGCTCGAGGTTACATCTCCCACAGCCCACTATGCGGACATTGTCCCTGAGCAGATAGCCCGAACGCTTTCCATGAGCAGCTACACCCGGAGAGGGCTCCTTGACGTCTGATTGGCGGAACAGGGATAATCGAGACAGGAGCTCATCCTTCGGGCATACTGGGCCATGCCGTCTGGAGCGCCGTCGCAACATGCTGCCGTGAGGTATTGCCTGTGGCTGTGAAGCGTTCGCCGGCCCGTTCGCCCCACTCATCCAGACCCGTAGCCGTGTTCCTCCCGTCCTCCGGGCGCGTTCACGCGTTGGGCGCCGCGCTGGGCGTCACCCTTCTCTGGGGCGCATTGCTGGGATCCCCCGCGATGGCGCAAGATGGCATCGCGCCACTAAGCATCCCTCAGTTGACGGCTAAACGCGCCGCCGCCCACCGCTCGGGCGCTTGGACGCGGGAGGCCTCTCTGCTGGTGGCCATCTCGGAGCAGCACATGCTTCGCGAGGAATGCGCCCCGGCCGCGAAAGCCGCCCGGGATGCCGTGAGCATCCTCCGCCGCCACGGCGCCCCAAAGGGGCTGCCCCTCGCCCTGCTGACGCTGGGAACCGCCGAAATGCAGGAGGCCGATCTTCAGGCGGCCGGCGCGTCTCTGAAGGAATGCCTCCGCCGGCTCCCCCCTGGCGGCAAACCGTCGGTAGTCCGCGGCGACGCGGTCGGAGCGCTGGGTTCCGTGGCGCTCTACTCCGGCAACCCCAAGGCGGCGCTACCGCTGCTGTATGAGGCGCTGGCGATCCACCGCGCCGCCGGTCACGCGGTCGGCGTCTGCAATGATACGGCGGGGCTGGCCTCGTCCTACTGGCAGACCGGCCGTTTGGACCTTGCCGGCCAACGGTTCCGCGAGGCCTTCCGCCTGGCCCGGGGCAACCCGCGGTTTCCGCGGCTTGAGGTCGCTATCCACCAGAACCACGCGGCGTACCTGACCGCCCTGGGGCGCGGGCATGACTCCGCCGTGGAGATGAGATCGGTGGCCCGTGACGCGCGCCGCCTCGGCATGCCTCTTACGGAGTGCGTGGCGCTTACCAGCCTCGGCGGGCTCCTGCCGGCGAATGAGGATCCGCTAGCGTGCCTGGATCGCGCCAAGCTGCTGGCCGCGCGCCTTCGGCTGGGGCCGCAACGCACCGGTGACATTTTGGTCAACCGCGCCGTGCGGTTGCTGAACGCGGGCAAGTGCGACGAGGCGACGAAGGCGGCGGAGGAGGGCCTTCGGGTCGTAACGGATCCGGGCAATGCTCTGAGGCCGTATTTCCGGGACACGATCGCCACGTGCTCGATGATCAGCGGGCAAACAGAGAAAGCCCTCGGGACGTGGGCGTCCGCCGTCGCCGCTGCCCGGCGTTCGGGGGATAGGGCCGCCGAGGCGGAGATCCTGGGGCACGCTACCACGGCTTTCCCGCAGTACAGCGCGTCACCGGCGGCGATATTCATCCTCAAGACCCGGGTCAACCTGCTCCAAGATGGCCGCTCCGCCGCGGCGCGGTTGGGCCACGATGCTCAACGATCGTTCGTGGCAAAGCACGAGGCGGGTTACCGCGACCTCGCTTGGGCGCTCGTGTTTGCATACCGCTACAGCGAGGCCATACAGGCGCTGGATCTGCTGAAAACGGCCGAGTTCGCGGGCTACCAGAGCGGCATGGGAGAGGATCTCACCGGACGCCACGTCGATCTGACGCCGGTGGAGGCCCGATGGGAAACGCAATACGGCGAGCTTGCCAGGCGGGTGGAGGCGGCGCAGAAGGCTTCCGGAGCCATATCGCTTCCCGGCGCGAGCCCCGCGCCCGCTGTGGACCCGGCCCGCGCCGAGCAGGACATGGCCGGCTTCATCGTTGCGCTGGCCGCCGATGCCACTACGCACGACGCTCCTGGTACGGGCCTATCGTCCACGCCTGAAACGCGCGCCGTTCAGGACGCCCTGAAGGACGCGCCGGGCACAGTGGCGTTCTTCACGCTGGTGGCGCCTCCCCAAGGCGCCGTTATCGCCGTGACCGCCGACTCGGTGACCGCCGCCTCGGCCGCAATGTCTACCGGCGAACTGGCCCCCAGAGTGGAGCGGCTATATCGCCTCCTGTCGAAGCATCCGCTGCGGCGGCCCAAGGCGTCCGACGACGTGCGCGCCGCGTCGAAGGCGGTCTACGACGTGATGTTCGCCCAGGTTGGGCCATACCTGAACCGGGAGCACGTCCGAAATGTCGTCTGGGTCCTCGACGGGCCGTTGCGTTTCGTGCCGATGGCCGCGCTCTGGGACGGCAGCCACTACCTCGGCGAGTACTGCGCCCACTCCGTGAGCCCCTCGGCCGCCCTGGCGTCCGTGGCCATCCGCAGGCCAGTCGAACCCGCTCTCGGAGTGGGGCGCAGCCTGAGTTCCGGCGAGGAATTCGGCCGGCTGCCGTCGGTGCCTTTGGAACTGAAGGCGATCATCCGGGAGACGCCGGGTGAAACGGGCGTGCTGCCAGGGCGGAGGCTGCTCAACGGCGCCTTCACCGAGCGGGCCGTGCTCTCAGCCTCCAGCGACGGGTACCGGCTTCTGCATGTGGCCTCGCATTTCCGCCTCCACCCAACGAGTCCTTCGCTCTCAGGCCTGCTTCTGGGAGAGGGCAGCGGGCGGCTTCTCACGTTGCAGAGCATCGCGCGGCGCCGAGGCACGTTCGCGGGCATGGGCCTTGTTACCCTTTCGGCGTGCGATACCGGAGTTGGGCCGGTGGACTCCAACGGCGTGGAACTGGACGCCCTGGGCCGCATCGTGCTGCAACAGGGCGCCCGCAGCAGCATCTGCTCGCTTTGGAGCGTTGATTCCGATGGCGCCACCGCGCTGATGACGGAGTTCTACCGCGGTTGGGTGACGGGGGGCCAGGCGGTGGGCGCGGCCGAGGCCCTCCGGCAGGCTCAGTTGCGCCTTCTGCGCCACGAGGTTGTGCCGCCGTCCGTCTTTGGACGCCCGGCCCGCACGGATTACTCCGACCCGTACTTCTGGGCGCCGTTCTACCTGGTAGGCGACTGGCGTTAGGCGGGCCTTGGGGAGCGAAGGAACCGCGGGGCGGGAATCACTGGCTGCCAACGGCCTCGCTCTGAGTCGGCTCCGGCGGTCGCTTTGGGCCGCAGGTCCCGAAGTTGGTTCTGTTTCACAGCAAGTTGGAGAGCAAGCGGTTGGATCTTGGTAGTGCTTCACAAAAGGAAGGTTGCCCAGATGAAACGCCGGATCTTTCTCATGCTGGTGATCGCGCTCTCGGCCTCGCCACGCGCGTTGGCGCAGGGCTCCTTTGTCTTCGATAGCCGGGAGGGTCCGGCCATCTTGCCGGTAACCATGGTCCCGCACCTGCTGGATGCGATGCGCTTTTCCTCCGACCCGAACAACCCGGCCCCAACGCCCTTCGCCATCACTCGGATATGGTACGCGGTCGGGTCCACGGCGCCGGATACGTACGAGTGGGATACGGTGATCGACTTCTGGGACACGGTGAACCCCAGCGCCCCAGCGGGCGAACCTGTTGCCTCCGGCCCGCTCGGAACTCAGGTGGACAGGTTCTCGCCCGGGTTCTTTCTCGATGGGTTCTACGGTCCGGACGACGCCAACGGCTGGTTGTTGTCGAAGCCCATCATCATCCCCGATGACGACTTCGCCGTTGAGATCTCCTTCACCAAAGTGGGTGACAAGACCATTCCCGCAATGGGCGTGACGACGCTGATCTCGCAAGCCGCCGTTGGGGTTGGCTGGAGCGGAGACGAGGTGTACCGGGACGTCGATGGCAACGGGATCATTGACGCGTCCGATCGGAAGACGGCCGATGGAAACCCGCCAATGAACCTCTACATCGCCCTTTACGGACAACAGATCGTCCAGGCGTTGGAGTTCACCAGCCAGCCACAGGGCGGCAGGGCCGGCGCTCCGCTCGATGTCCAGCCCGTGGTGATCGAGTATGATGCGCAGAGCGCGCCGGTGGCGTACTCCCGTGGCCCGGTGACCATCGCCCTGAAACCGGGGGTCGGGCCACCCAATGCCCGGCTCCTCGGCGCCCGGATCGTTCACTGCGCAGGCGGCGTTGCGTCGTTTGGCGGCCTGGCGATTGATCTTCCGGGCACATACCAGCTTGTCGCCAGCGTTGGGGCCGCCAGCGTGGAAAGCGCGCCGTTCACTATCGCGCCGGGCGGATTCACTGTGCAGGATGCCGCCGAAGCGCTGCGCGTTT
Source organism: Armatimonadota bacterium (assembly GCA_036504855.1). Classification (GTDB taxonomy): domain Bacteria; phylum Armatimonadota; class DTGP01; order JAKQQT01; family JAKQQT01; genus DASXUL01. Next base: position 4,628 of record DASXUL010000130.1, read on the forward strand.
CCGCGGGCTTCCTATCTCCTGTCGGCGACGCCTTCACACGCCTCAACGCTGAAACCGCCGGCGCCTCGGCCGGGCGCATTGACGGCCAAGACGCCATCCGCATCGCCCGGAGAGCTGTAGGGCTGGATCCCAACAACTGACTATCGACGTTGGAGGCCTCCCAGCGCTGATGTCCCGGAGAGGCAGGTCGTTCCCGCATTCCGCGGAGCCCAGATGCCTCGCCCCGCGGATCGAATAAGCATTTCGTGATGTATCCGACGAGCCATACGCTGGCGCGATACCGCCAAGGTCGAGTGTTGCGATGCCATTGCTGACCGACGAGCAGTTGGAGCCCTTCTGGCCGGTGATACGGCGCGTCTGCGTCCGCATGCTGGGCAACGAACAGGATGCGGAGGACGCCACCCAGGACACGTTTGCGCGCGCCATCACCCGCCTGTGTCAGTACCGGGGCGATGCCTCTCCGGCCACCTGGCTGTGCCGCATCGCGCAGTCCGTGTGTCTGAATCGCCTCAAGAAGGACGCACGCAACCGCGCGGCGGACAGCCTCGACGATCCAGACCGGCCGGACATCCCGGACGCCGCCCCCGGGCCCCAGGCCGAGACCGAGCGCATCGTCTATCTGCGCCAACTTCTGTGCGCCGTCTATGCCGAGGCGGAGGCGCATGCGCCGCCCTGGGACCGTTACGACTATCTCGTGTTCGAGGCGCAGTTTGGCGGTGACAAGCGGTCCTGGCCGGAAGTGGGGGCCGTGCTTGGCATGAACCCCGAGACGGCCAAGTATCACTACTACAACCACGTTGTGCCCGTTCTTCAGCGCGTGGGCGAGCGGTTCTAGGTTCCGGCGCCCGAACGTCCAACGGTTTCGCGCCCTCGGTCTGTCTATGAGGTTGGAGATAGTTCCATGACCCCTTACAGACCAACGAACATCGGCCGGCTGGATGCGGACTTCCGTGAGGCGCTTGCGGAAGACTCCGCCGCCGAGACCCCGGAGTGTCTGGACCTCTCCCGCATGCTGCAGGCCATTGAGGATGCGGAATCGGGAGCGGAGCCGGCTGAACTCGAGCATGTTGCAGCGTGCCGTCGGTGCCGAAAGCTGTACGTTTCGCTTCGCGGAGCATTCGCCGAAGCAGACGCGCTTCGCGGCGCCCAGCGGTCCGTGCCGGCGGCCGGGGCATCCGGCGCGACGTCGGCGCGCCCGGAACGGGCCGCGCGCGGCGATATCCTGAGCGCGATCCGCCTGCGGCTGGAAACGGTATTCGCACGACCGGCGATGCGCCTTGGGATGGCCGGCGCTACGGCGTTCGCTGCCGCGGCGTTTGGATACGTCATTGGCGAGGGGCAGGCTCCGCTTCAAGTCGCTCCCGTCGTGGCTCGCGCCGAGCCGGCCAACCGAACGGCCCGTGACCTGCGCGAGACGCGCGCGGCCCTCAACCGCCTGCGGGCGGAGAACAGCCGGCTCAGACAGCAGGGTCGCGCCGGATCCAGGGTCGCCGCGCCGCCGTCGGGGGTCTCTGGACTGCGCCCCGTGGCTCCGACGCACTCCAGTCCGGGCGTCGCGCCGGTGGATCGCAGCGTGGCCGCTCTCGGCCGCCCCTTGGTCCGCATCGCCGCCGCAGACTCCCTGGCCCAGCGGGGCGGGGGCGCGCCGGGCGCGACGTCGCTCAGTCCGGCTCGGACATGGGTTCTGAGCGACCGTCCGGAGTTCCGCTGCAGTTTTCCTGGCGCCGGACCGGAAACACGTTACGCGGCCCAGGTGGAGGCTGCGTCCGGCGATCGCCTGACGGCGGCGCAGACCGGAAGCTCCCTGAAATGGCATCCAGCGTATCGCTTGCTCAGGGGCGAGAAGGCGTCGTGGACAGTTACGGCCCGGGTCGGCGATCGCGAGTACTCGGCGACCGGCCGCTTCGGAGTGCTCACTGAAGGCGAAGCGGATCGCGTGCGGGTGTTGGCCGGGCGGACGGCTGGGATCGATAAGGCCCGCGTGTACCGTCGCGCGGGGTTGATGTTGGACGCGCTCGCGTTTCTGGAGACGATCCCGGCCTCCAGCCCGCACGGAAAGGAAGCGGGGCGAATGCTGAGTGAGATCCGTAACGCGATGCGGCCGGAAGTGGAATGGCGGGAAAGTGAAGCCAGCGATTCGGAGCAGGGCGGAGGGGCCATTCCGACCACTCCGTGAAGAGAGTCCGAAAGGCCGGGCAGTTGCCGGCCGACGGGTCACATACCGAAAGGGGGAGGACGATGAAGACGCTGAGATTAGTTGCGGTGACCGTTAGCCTGTTCGCAGCGGGAGGGTGCTGGCAGGCGACGGCGGCGCCCGGTAAGGCGCCCGCGAAGCCCTCGCTGATGTCGCCCGGGCTGGGGAAACCGGCCGCCGCCGCGAAGTGGACGACGGTGGAGCGCGAGGAGGCGGCTCGGTTCGAACAGCTAAGCCTGGCGGCCCGGTTGGCCAGCGTTGGGCGCATCCAGAAGAACGCCCTGGCCATGGTCACGGCCGCCGATCTCTTTGCGCGCGTTCCGACCAAGCCAGCCGTTGACGGATCGGCGGACGATATGCCCGCGACCGCCGAGGCCCGTGCCCTTCTGAAAGAGGCGATCGCCCTTGCCCCCGACGAGCCGGCCGTTGTGGAGGCCGCGCGCCTTGTGGAAGAGCAGCTTCGCGTTGGCGAGCGCGCTCCAGTGAGGTTCCGCCTGCCTATCTGGGTGCGTGACGTGGTGAAGGGCAAGAGCGTGTGGACCAAGGGAATCACCATGGCGGGCGGGCGGAGCGCGAAGGTTTCCATAACGGTGGACGCCTCGGAGCCCGTGACGATGGCCGTTCTGGACTCGGGGAACCGCGTTATCTGGCGCGATGATTCGGTGGGCGCAAACAGCTACGCCTACCATATGTGGGTTCCAGCGCGTAACGAGCGTTTCACGGTGTGGGTTGGCAACTATGGCTCCGCCGCCGTGAAATTCAGCCTGACCGCTTACTGAGAGACTGAATTCCCGGAGGGCTTGCCGCAACGCGGGTGGAAGCGATGCGGACTCGGGCGCCGGGTAGCATGACCCAATCGAGGAGGGGTCGGGTCCAGACGGACCCGACC
>DASXUL010000131.1:0-19066 GCA_036504855.1 Armatimonadota bacterium
CGGCACTTTAACGGTCACCCAGAGAACGGTGTTTTGCCCCGGCTGACACGATACGGTTGATTTCTGCAGCAGCAAGTCAGGGATATCCTCGCCATAGCTGGAGCGAAGGCTGCCTATCGGATTCCATTTCAGGTTCTGAACAGCTATGCGATGGCCGTGATCATCAGTTAGCCCCGCAGTAACTAACTTAACATCCGACAGCTCCTGTTTCACAGGCCTGATCACGATCTGAAACGGCTCATATTCGCCCCGGGCGGCTTCGATGGATACCTCCTGGCTCATGGGCGCTTTAGCGGGAAGCGTCTCAGCCGGGAATACCTTTCGGGTGGCGTGGTCCGTCCAGATCAGCATGTCCGGAGTCCGCTTTAAAACGGTCGCTGATGAGTTGCTCGCAATGTCTCTTTTGGTTCTGTTATTTGGGTTCAGGTATGATGCGAGCGCTTTTTTGTAATCTCCCTGGAATGGCGCGATCACGAAAACACTTCTCTCTACACTTCCTAACTTAAACCTTGGCGTGGCGCGCTGGCTTATACCAGCGAGGCATTGCTTAATAAGGTTTGTGAATATTATCCCTTCGCCCGTTTCATTGCTGTAGTAGCAGTCGGTCTGGCCGTAATAAGAGCCGGTGTTCAGCGTTGGTGATTTTACTTCCTCAGTCCGGATGCGGTTCGTTTTTATTCCGTTACTGCCGATGAAATCGATGCTTGTAGCCAACCTGTTAAATCTGGGAGATAGAGGGGCATAAGGGAGGTAGAAACTGAAGCTTTCTTCCTTGATGCATTTCAGCTCATAGATGAATTTAACAGCGGACCCCGTCGGTGGAACCGTTACTCGATGTGTCATGTGGAAATGGGGGGTGTCACATGTGAACTCGACGGTAACAGATCCGTCCTGCTCTTTTACCATACGATAGCGTCCGTTGGAAATTCGCCCTCGCGTGCCCTCATTCACCGAAGTGAGAGCACCGTTCTCAGTGAACTGGTAGTAAAGAATGAAGCCGTCAGAGATCAGGTGTTGTCCGCTGCCGAGCTTGTAAACAAACTCGGTTGGGGAGTAGTCCATCTCAGCGGTAAAGGCCAATCGGACGCTCTCGTTTTCCACCACCACGCGAGAGGGTGTCTCGGTGACATTTACCATAGCGGGACTCGTCTGAGTTAATCCCAACGCGAGTGCCAGCACCAGTACAAAGGTGATAAACATGTTGGTGCGCATGTGGTGAATTCGGGGCAATAGGGCTGCAAGCGATTTATCGTCCATAAGAATCCTCATTGATTGGGACGTTGAAAAGATGGGTTAGTTAACTCGATCGAATTGAATCCGTTATATCCGATTCCATTTCCGCTTCAATTCTGATCGCAGTTGGGCTCCAATCGGTCGAACCGGACCGTAGTCCGCTGAGGGTCACTTTCTCGGGGTCGAACCGGATCATCAGCGTCGCGGCGTGGATGGAAGCGGATGTGCCTCCCTCGGTGATGACTCCATCGATGGAGAGTTCGGACGACTGTCCGGCGACGAAATTGGAAGTGTTGAGCGCCACATCGATGGTGGCGTAAGCAGGTGAAAGGGTGACAAGAAGGCAGGTTGCCGCAACAGCGGCCAGTGCACACAGCGAAGTACGGTGCATATCAGCATATCCTCCCAAAGAACCGTGACGATGGTCTTGCTAAAGGAGTGTGCTGCCCATACGGACAGCAAGGATATGCCGGCGGTACTACGGCGTGGCGATGTGGCTCAGGGGCGTCGCCGTCGAGGTGTCGGCGCCCTCATCGGACCGCGAAGAGACTCTGCAACCCAGGAACACGACCAGAACAGCAGGTCTGCATACAGTATCGCCCAGTTGGCGCGAGGGCATCAACTTCAATTGGAATCCCTTAACGTGTGATGTTTTCCGTTTCGTGAGGTGACCCCACTAAGACCAGAACCTACAAAAGCCGGGCGCTCGCGGCGATCCACGAGACGGCTTCGGACATGTTCGAGGCTGGCGTTGTAGACAAGCAGACGATGCGCCGCTTCGACGAGTCTTGTCTTGCGCCGGTGCACCCATTTACCCCCGAGGAGATTCGGATGTTGCGCGAGCGCGAGGCAGTGAGCCAGTTGGTGTTCGCGCACCACCTCAATGTATCGAAGGAATCGGTGAGCCAGTGGGAGCGTGGGGAGAAACGGCCGGCTGGCCCGTCGCTTAAGCTCCTATCCCTCATCCAGAAGAAGGGCTTGTCCGCGATAGCGTGAGGCAGAGCCATGGGTGCGGGGGGTGTCTGCCTCAGGGCGCTGTCCGACAAGTGTCAGGCTTACGGTAATGATAGCTGTAATTATCGTTACTACACCCAGGGAGGCGGATCGAGCGTGATTCGGCTCCCTTTCACGCTCATGTCCATCGCATAGAAAGTGGCTGCTGAGAATATATAGTGTATGAAATCGTCCTTTATCATACGCTGTTGAGCGACAATAACGATGTCCGGCGTATTGCCTCACGTCGAAATCCAACTACCTGGAAACCGTTACCTCATCAGGCGCCTTACTACTTCGTCGTGGGTCTCGCCGCCAACAATCACCCAGAAGCGCCGCGGCCGCTATCGGACGACCTCGGCGATGAGTTCACGCACAGACCTGGCAGCAGCGAACTCCTGACCGAAGGCGTCCGGGCCCGTCTCATCCAGGTAGAGGTGTTCCTGCCGCCAGGTCTTCACCCGGCGTTGGAGCGTCCTCAACGGACCCGTCCCAAGCATGTCGGGATGGTCTGTCTGCAAGCCTTGGAAGAGCTCCACGGCCGTCTGGCTGGGATCGATCTGGAGTTGCAGCTGGATCCGGGGCCAGACCGCGGCAAACGGGTCCGCCCGGGTCAGCCACGTGCGGGGAACCGGCTCCTTCTTCGTGCGCCGGTACAAACGGTGCGGCCGACTCGGCTCGGATGTGTCAGCGCTTGCTTGAACTATCGCTGGCGTGCCCGCACTTGGGTGGACCTTGGGCGGCACGATGGCCACCGGCGCTTTCGTCCCGAGGACACGTTCGTTAGGTGCCCCATTGACGTGAGCCCACAGCCGGTCCTGCAGACCTTCTATCTCACCAAGAAGGGCCACCGGATCCAGCTCCATGTACCGCCGCCTCAGTGTGGCGCTCAGATCGTTGGGTAGCGTTCCAAAGGCAACCAGCCGCTGGCAGGGTGTCCGCGCCACGTCGTAGGTCTTGGTGATCTTCGCACCGTCCCGGTGCTTAGCCAAGAGCTTCAGCGAGGGCTGATTGAAGTTCACGTACAGACGCAGCGCGCGATACAGCGCCGCCAGATCCCGCCTTCGAACTGGTCGTATCCCACCAGACGCCTGACGACCGAGCCGTTCTTCTCCTCCACGTGCGCCTGGTCGCTCCTCTTGTAGGCGCGGCTGCGCGTGAACGTGATTCCTTCGCGTTCGCAGTAATGCAGCAGATCGTAGTTGATGACCTCGCTGCCGCTATCGGTGTCGAGACCAAGCATTGGGAAGGGCAGACGCCGCCTGGCTTCGGAGATCGCGCCGGTCACGTCGGCTTCCGTCCGGCCCAACAGCCCCAGGCATTCGGTCCAGCCCGTCGAGATGTCGGTGAGCGTCAGCGTGTGCAGGAAGGAGCCTGAGGCGCGATCGCCGCTGTGCGCCACCGGGTCCGCTTCGATGAAACCAGGCTGCACGTCGTCCCAGTCGGCAAACGTGCGCACCGGGATCTGGCGCGTCAGGACCTGGCCGGGTTTTGTTGTGGTGACGCCTTTGCCGTTCTTGCTGCGCTCCAACGCGAGCAGCCGGTCCACCGTGGCGACGCTCACACTCAGGAGCTTGTCCCTGACATCGGGCGGCACCGACAAGTGTCCGAACCGCTCCATGGCAGCGACCAACTCGGGCAGAAACGGGACAAGCCGCTTGGAGCAGATGCCGTTTGCTGCCCCCCAATGGGAACCAGTGCCACACGGACGGCGGAGTCGTACTGCCGCCGGCGGTCATGCGGCTTGGGGACAGCGGTCAGGCTATCGCCCGACTTCGATAACGTCACCGCGTGCTTGCGGTTGTAGCCGGTCGCCGCCATGAACTCGTCCAGGATGTGGACCTTCTCCTTCCAGGGAGCCGCACGATACCGATCTGCCGTCCGGCTCGCCAGCTCTCGTCGTGAACTCACAGACATCTTCTGCCTCATCTTCTTCCACCAGCAACCAGCGTCTGGGACTGGCCAACTGGTGCGATTTTGGATGAGGCAACGGCTAACGACTAGTTCGATTTCTGATGAGGCAATGCGCCATCGCGCTGTAACGCAACCGTCCCGGCCCACCGGCCGGGGTGCCCGTTCGCCCAAAGAGTGGTGTTGCCGGTTTCATGTTATCAGAGATATAATGCTGGCCTAGAAGCATCCGGCCGTCACCTTGCTCTTCTTCCTCGGAGTCTTTGTCTCAGGTTGCTGCAGTCTGATGTAGGGGTACGACAGCGATTCGTTCAGCTTACTGCCATTAGCCCCATGCGAAAGAACCATCGCGACGATATTTCCGGCATGGTGATATGCGCCTCCGCCGGCGGTCTTTCCCTCATAGGGAGCAACGAGACCGCGTTGCCAGGTTCTCCCGTAGCCGCGGTCGATCCCGGACCCTGCCCCTGGCCGGGGACGGCCGCACCCGCGGGCCGCCTGGCGGCCGGGTGGTCCCGGTCCCTGGCCCGCTCCGGAGCGGAAGGAGAGGACGGACATGTCAGTTGCCACCGGCCGTGCCAGCCGTGTACCCATATGTAGCGGCTGCGTTCATTCCAGCGGCTGCCCGGACGGGAGGGCGCCCCGTCGGGGGCGAAGGCCCCCGGCCGCCGGTCGTCGGCCGGGCATGTTCCTCGCCGCGTTGTTCGTGATGATCGCGTTGCTGCCGGCCGCTCGGGCCGTGGCGGGCGTCCTCCACGTCAGCCGGTCCGCCCCGGGGGCCACTCAGGACGGCCTCTCGTGGGCCACGGCCTATCCGACCGTCCAGAAGGCCCTCGACGCGGCGGCCGACGGAGACGAGGTCTGGGTGCACGCCGGGACGTACCAGGAACACCTCACCACGAAGGCGGACGTGTCGCTCTACGGAGGGTTCGCGGGGACGGAGACCGGCCGTGATCAGAGGGATTGGCGAGCAGACGTGACGACCCTCGACGGGACGCAGTCCGGCCGCGTTTTGATCTCGAACCATGCGTTGACCCTGGACGGGTTCACGGTCACGAACGGCCTGGCCGACTACGGCGGCGGCCTCCTGGTGAGCAGCTACTCGACGGTGTACAAGCACTACCAGCATCCTCTCATCTTGGCGAATGACGCGTTCGCGTCGAACAAGGGGACGGAAGCCGGAGGCGCCGTGGTGGTGGAAGGAGACCCGGGCACCTATGTTTCCGGGAACGTGACACGTGGCCTCGTAACCGTCTCCGATACCACGTTCACGAGCAACACCTCGCCGTTTGGGGGCGCGATGTGGCTCTACTACACGGACGGAACCATCAGCCACAGCGTCTTCTCCTCCAATACCGGCACGACGGTCGGCGGCGCCGTCGATTGTTCCGTGTACGCGGACGTCACGGTCAGCGACAACGCCTTCGAGAACAACACCGGCCGCTTCGGCGGCGCGATGCGCTCCGTCGCGTCCGCCCCCGTCATCCGCAACAACACTTTCACGGGCAATACGGCCACATCGAATGCGGAGGGCGGAGGCTCCGGCGGCGCCATCTATTGCGAACCCACGATGGTGGACACGTTGAGCGTGGGCGGCTCTCCGACGATCTCGGCCAACGCCTTCAACGGCAACTCTGCGGTCGTGGCGGGCGGCGGCGTCTACAGCACGAACTCCTCACCGACGGTGGTGGAGAACACCTTTACGTCGAACGCGGCCGGCCAGGCCGGCGGGGCGATTTGCTTCTACCACACGAGCTCTCGGATCGCCGGCAACGTCTTCGACCGCAACAGCAACACGGGCGGCAACGGCGGGGCGCTCTTCCTGAACGGTTCGACCAGCATCATCGACCGCAACACATTCACGGGCAACAGCGTCGTGACGAGCGATCCCACAACCGGCGGCGGCGGGGCCATCTTCTGGTACGACAGCAACCCGATCTTCGCCCACAACGTCGTGGCCGGCAACAGCGCCAACTACGGCGGCGCGATCTACGCCTATCGGAACACCGGCATCATCGCCAACAACCTCATCGCCGTAAACCAGGGCATCCAGGAGTCGGGCGGCATCGAGCTGGACCTGGCGGCGCCGCTCATCGCGAGCAACACCATCGTCGAGAATACAGGGACGCTGGGAGCCGCGATCTCTCACCAGTCTTCGGACACCCCCTCCGCTGCACCGTCGATCGTGAACAACATCATCGCGTTCAACGCGTCCGGGTACTACAAGGACGCCGGTTCGCTGGCGCCCTTGCTCAGCCGCAACGACGTCTTCTCGAACGGCACCGCCGACTACGCGGGGATCGACGACCCGACGGGCCAGAATGGGAATCTGAAGGCCGATCCCGCTTTCGTGGACCGCGCAGCCTTGGACTTCCACCTGTCCGCCGCCTCGCCGTGCATCGACAGCGGCGACGACTTCGTCATCCCCATGCAGACGGACCTGGACGGAAAGCCGCGCGTGAGTGGCCTCCACATCGACATGGGTGCCCTGGAGGCCGCCCGCGGCGCCGGACCCAGCCGGCACTACGTCGATCAGCGCGCGCAGGGTCCCGTCCACGACGGCCTCTCCTGGGCCACGGCCTTCCCGACCGTTCAGGAGGGATGCTTCGTCGCGGGCGCCGGGGGCGGCGGGGAGGTCTGGGTGGCGGCGGGGACCTACGTCGAGGGCCGCATCGTCTATCCCGGTCTGGACTCCATTTCCGACCACCTCTACACCGGTTTCGATCTGGTCCAGGGGATCGTCGTGTATCCCGGCGTCGCCCTGTACGGCGGGTTCGCCGGAGACGAGACCCAGCGGGCACAGAGGGACTGGCAGGCGAACGCCACGATCCTCGACGGGGACCAGTATAGCCCCGCCGTCTTCGTCCCGGAGGGAGCCGGGGCGGCCTCCGCCGTCGATGGCTTCACGCTGCGCAACGGCTGGAGCGGGCTGCAAGGCGGCGGTGCGCTGATCGACGGCGTCGCGGACCTCGCCAACGACACCGTCACCGCGAACCTGGGCCGTGGCGTCTGGGTCGCCGGCACGGCCACGATGGAGCGCTGCGCCGTTTCGGGCAACATCACCGGCCTCGAGATCGCGGCGCCAGGCTCGGCGACGGTCACCGACAGCGTCATTGAAGGCAACCAGTACGGGGGAGTGAGTATCGACGGACGAGGGACGCTCCAGGGGAACACGATCAGCGGCAACAATGGAGGCAGCGGTGTGTTCGTGTCCGAGACAGGAACCGCGACCCTCGACGGAAATACCATTGCAGGGAACGACAACCGGCAGGAGGTCGGCGAGGGCTGGAGCGGGGGCATCTCTGTCTCCGGCACCGCCGTCATCACGCGCAATACCGTTTCGCGTAACCAGGCGGACAGAGCAGCCGGCGTCGCCGTCGGCGGCACGGCGATCCTCGCGGGCAACACCATCGAAAGCAACGTCTGCAACGCGGATGGCGCGGGCGTCTCGGTCTATGGGACCGCCTCCCTGTCCGGCGATACGGTCGTCCGGAATGTCTCGATCCACGGCATCGGCGGCGTCTACGTGGACGCGCAAGGGCATGCCGCCATCGCCAGCTCGACCATCGCGGTCAACAGCGGCCTCTGCGGCGGCCTCGAAATCCTCGGGGCCGCATCCGTCGCCAACGTCACGGTCTCCGACAACCACGGCTCCAGCTACTCGAGCATACCCGTCGGCCACGCGGGCGGCATCGTCGTCTCCTCCACGGGCCCCGTGACGGTTGAGAACAGCATTGTGGCGTACAACTCGTCGGGATTGTCTTGGGAGGGCAATGCCCCCGTGTGGCGCCACAACGACGTGTACGGGAACATCGCCTACGATTACTCACCTTACGAACCTAACCTCACGGGGACCTACAGCAATATCTCGCAGGACCCGCTCCTGTCGAGCGTGCACACTAACGTCCACCTGGAGCCCGGATCCCCCTGCATCGACGCGGGAAGCGACGCCGCGGTCTCCGCAAGCGAGACTGATATCGACGGCCAGCCGCGCATTCAGGGCGCGCACGTCGATATCGGCGCCGACGAGTGGGATGATTCCATCACGCCTGCCCCGGTGAGGACGGTCTACCACGTCTCCCCTGCCGGGCGGGACACCTATACCGGCCTTTCGTGGGGACGGGCGAAGCGCACGCTCAGAGCGGCGCTTGCGGCGGCGGAGCCGGACGATGAGATCTGGGTGGCGAAGGGGAAATACGTCGAGACGAACCTCGTTCCCGCGCGCGTCTCTCTCTATGGCGGCTTCAGGGGGACCGAGACGCGCCGGGGCCAGCGGGATCCCAAACGGAACGCCACGGTGCTCGATGGTGGGAAGGGGGGCACCGTGCTGGCGGAACTGAACGGGGTGACCGTCGATGGCTTTACGGTGCAGAACGGGGCGTCAGGCGGACCGGCGGGTTTCGATTCGGCCGGCGGGGTCTGGATCGCCTATGGCTTCGGCACGCTCAGCCACTGTGACCTCGCCTCCAACGCCGGAGACGGCGTGGAGATCGACGGGGCGCGCGGCGGGGACGGGGACGTCTCCCACTGCCTCATCCGGGGAAACAGCGGAGTGGCGGGGGGTGTTTCCGTCTTCCTGGCGGGACCGTCCGCACCGTCCACGATCTCGAACTCCGTACTTTCGGACAACAGTGGTTGGGATGGGGGCGTGGACGTGGCGTCCGGGGCGGCGAGCCTCGTCAACGACATCATCGCGGCCGGGGAGGTCGAACAGCCAGGATACGGCGGCGCGGTCGGCATCCACGGCGGCGACTACGGCGAGCCGAAGGTGACTCTGGAGAACTGCATCGTCGCGCTCAACACAGCGGGCGTGTTCGCCGATGTGCTGGACCCGCACGCCGTAATGATACTCCACAGCGATGTGTACGGGAACACGGCGGGCAACTTCGCCGGCATCCCCGATCCGACCGGCACGGACGGAAACATCTCTGCCGATCCCCAGTTCGCGGGTGCGCCGATGGGCGACTACCACCTGGCAAGGACCTCGCCTGGCGTGGATGCCGGCGATGACGCCGCCGTCCCGGCCGGGGAGACGGACGAGGACGGGCGGCCGCGGCTCCTCGGCGAGCACGTCGATATGGGGGCCTACGAGTTCCCCATCAACATCGCGCAGTCCCTTCCGCCGGGGGCCCCGATCCACGGATCGCCGTCCGCCGGCCTCGTGGACGGCGACCGCGTGATCGCGGTCGAGATGGCCGGTGCCCTGCACCTGCTCCGGGCCGCCGACCTAACCGATGTGGCGTCGTTCGCGCCCGTGGATCTCGATGCCGAGGTGCACGGCCGCCCAATGTTCGGTAGCATCGCCGGCCGGGATGTTGTCGCCGTCGGGACCTCGGACGGGCGCCTCCTCGTCTTCGACGCCATGACCGGCGAAGCCATGGACGTGGGGGCGACCGGTCCGCTGGGATCTGCCATCGACACATCGCCCGCCATAGACAGCGTGACGGGAGACGTGTACGTGGCCGTCGACGGCTACCAGGGCGGGCAAGCGGCGGTCCTCATGTGCTTCAGCGGCGGGAAGGCTGTGGTGCAGCCGCTCGCAGGAACACGCATCACGGCCTCCCCAGCCTACTTCCAGGGGATGGTGGTGACGGCGACCGATCAGACCCTCTATGTCCTGAGACGGGACGGGGACAGCTTCACCCCGCAGTCGGTGGTCGGCGGGACGCCGTTTGCGACTGCCCCAGTGCTGGGAGGCAGCGGTCAGGGACTGATAGCCGGGCGGACCGGGGACGCCGCGGTCGTTTACCAGCTTAACGCCGTCACGGGAGGCGTCTCCCCGCAACCGCTCGCGCTCCCGGCTGGGAGCGCGCCGTTGACGGAAGGTTTCGGGCAGGCGGATGTTGCCTATGGAGGCCACGACGGCCACCTCTATCAGATCGGCTTCGGACCCACAGGTCCCCGGCTAACGAACGATACCCCTGTCTTCCCGACGCCCATCGTCGCGCAGCCTCTGACACTGCACGGCAAGACCTACGCGGTTGATGGCTTGGGCACCATTGCCAGCGCGCCAGGCGTGACGACGGGCCAGTTTGGTCCGCCCACCAAGGCCCTTGCTCTCACAGGCCCTTACAGTTCGGACTTCATGGTCTTCGCGTCCCCGGACGGACGCCTCGTCGTTCCTAGCCTGCCCTAGCGCAGAGAGCCCATGGGGCCGCCACCGGCTCCGGAGACATTACGATGTTATTGAACAAGGTCCGTCTCCTGTACGTCGCGCTCACCGGCGTCATAGCGACCTCTGTCGCTATGAAGGCCGCCGCAACGCCGAATTCCTGTAAGTATGAGGTCGTAGCCCAGACCGGTTCGGGCGGCATCACCGGAATCGGAAGCGGCGTTTCTATCAACGATAGCGGTGCGGTCGCCTTTTCAGCGACGACGACCGCCGGCAACAACATCTACGTCGCGGATCTTCCGCCAATAGGGCACCCGGCCACGGTGCGGAACATCAACTCCGCGTTTGCCAATAGTGGCCGAGTCTTCGGCAACGCCGTTCAAATCAACAACACCGGTTGGGTGATCGCCCGCGACCGCTACTCGGGTCCGTACTACCTCGAGAGGCTCTGGAACGCAACCCCCGGCCAGGAGAACACCTTCACGACCCTGGCTCGTGGTGGCTCGTTGTTTCCCAATCCGGACTTCGACTCCGTGGTGGACTACCCGAGCGTCAACAACATTAATCAGGACGTGTTTTATGCCCTCACCGGCGGCAGCACGAATACGGCCTTGGCCACTGGAGTCACTCCTTCGTTCAGCACCCTCATCTTCCCAGGGCTCCAGACGCTGCGGCCGATGCTAGCAGACGATGGAACCGTGGTTCTTCGTGCTGGAAACACCAGCACAAGCCGGATCGCGATATACAGCTACTCGCTTGATTCCCCTGTGAGTATCGGAGGGCCGGAACAATTCGCGGCCCTGGGCCGGAGTCCTGGAATCAGTGATGATGGACATCTGATTGCGTTTTACGGCGATCTGAATGCCACGGGAGCCCAACAGCTAGGAACGACCGCTGGCCCGGGGATCTTCGTCTATTCCCGGTCAACCGATGGTAACAAGCTCGTTCGGGTCGCAACGGCGTCGTCCACGGGACCGGTAGGTTCGTTCTCTGCCGATGACCGCGTGGCGGTGAATTCCAATGGTGCCGTCGTGTATATGGCATTTGACCCGTCCGGGAAGAAGTGCCTCTTCGTCAGCCACGTCAATTCCAGGACGGATCCGCCGTGGGTGTACGACCCGTTTCCGATCCTGCACCAAGGCGATAGCCTGGCCGGCCTCTCCGGCACCGTCCAAAGCATAGATATCAACGACCCGATCAATGAGAAAGGGCTCATTGCTCTCTGGGTCTCAACGGGATCGGGGCAAGCCGTCCTACGAGTGGCGCCGGTCACCGAGGGGGTCGACATATCGGCCTCTGCGAAGAAAGTATCTGAAAGCACGTTCAGGCGATTCCGTGACCAGTACAAGAAAGACTTTGTCGTCGTCCAGGGTGCCGGGAATTACTGTTTGAACCCGTATGCCAAAGACCAGCTGGAGGCAGCCAGAAAGGCTGGAATGCATACCGGTCTGTACGTCTACTTGCGGTTCACCGATTCCCCGTCGCCAGGGGCGAGTCAGGTCGATCGGGCGATCTCGGCGGCTGGTTCCGAAGCCCCTTACCTTAGCTTCATCGCTCTGGATGTCGAGACGGGCAAATGTGCGAATGGCCAATGTCCTAACAACCCTGGCGACCGCAGCATCGTTCTGAAGATCATTGAAGATGCCAAGCAGGAGATCAAAGTACTCGGGTTCACTCCTATTGTTTATACGAGCTACTACGGCTGGGATCTTCTCACTGGCAGCAGTTCCGCGTACAAGGACCTTGACCTCTGGGATGTCGATTCGACGAAAACGGGAAATGACCTGTGTCAATCGGATCCAGATGCGTACTATGGTGCATGGACTAGATACAATGGGAGCCAGTATATACTTGACACAACACTTACGGGCGTCGATCCTGATAAGAGTGTTAAGGTGGACATGGACGTGTTCGAAGCGCGGACTTTCTGGTCGGTGCCATCCCCCAATGCCTTGCCTGAGAAGTACTCCATCGCGATAGATATCAACCGCCAACTAGCCCAGACTACAGACGGCAACGTAGCCGCGATAGTTACGTTTACGAACGTCGGAAACTGGTTCTCCGATCCTTTTGAGTTCAGCCAGAAAAGGCCTTCCACGCTGGGAGGCAAGCCTGCGCAGAGTATAAGCCCACGACAGATTCCATCCCTGGGACCCGGCCAATCGCAAGATGTGACTTTGGTATTCGACAAATCGGCCATCAGCGATCCGAAGAAGCTAAGCCTAAGCGTACACACCACGGGGTGTGAAGAGCGGGCAGAGACCACCCGCACCATGATATCGCCGGCGCCGTGAAGAGGCCCTGGGATTGCGGGTTAGGAGTGAGGGGATAGAACAGATGAAGAAGTTCATGTGCGCTTTTGCGCTGGCCGTCTCTTGGTGTTGCTCCGCACGAGCGGACTTCACTATCACTTGGCAAACCAATCCGGTCACCTTGACGCCCGGGGCGACCGTAACTGTATCCGGTACGCTGACCAACACGGATGCTTTGCCTGTCTACTTGAACGCTGACGACACCGTGACGACGGAGGAGGACTTAGTAGTCGACGATCTGCCTTTCGTATCCGGAGCACCGGACGTGCTACAACCCGGGGCCTCCTGGACAGGTCCTATGTTGACGCTGACGGCGGGACCCTTGATGAGCGCTGGAACTTCAACCGCGACCATCACTGTCATCGGTGGAGCAAACGAAGATGGCGCCACGGATCTGGCCGAGTTGGCCCTGGATGTCCGTGTGACGCCGCTCTATGGGGATGTGAACGGTGACGGGATAGTTTCCTTCGCCGACGTTGTGCAGGCCATGCAGGTAGCTGGCGGGCTTTCGAGCCAAGCGAAGTTCGACGCCGCGGATGTTGCCCCGAAGGCGCCGGATGGGACAATTGGCGACTTCGTTTTGGACATTCAGGACGCGGTGCGGATCGCACGGCGGCTCGCCGGCCTGGAGGCTGCCTGGCCGTGATCCGGGATCGCCGCCTCCTGGCGAGGGCCGGGACATTCCGGGTGAGCGGGAAATGGGCTCGGAGCGTTGGCGGGCGATCCGAGAGGCTCGACGGCGATCGCGCGCAGAGGGATATGGCAACGATACGTGCATTTTGGGCTAATAGGAGCGCCGATCACGTTACCGGCGGAACTGTGGCGTGATCGTGGCAAGTTGGTGGCCGAAAACTCTCCCGGAAGTCACCTCTTTCGGGAGCGTGGAAGACCAACCGGGAACAGCTTGGCCCGAAACTGGGTTTCCGGTCAAGGGTAGCCTGACGTCGACCGGGGACCGCGCTTCTCTTGGCCTATTGCTGACCTTTGCCTGAAGGAGCAACTTGGCCCTTGCTCGTCATCGATCGATTCCGAGCACGAGACACTGATGGAAACGTCCAGACATGAAGTTGCGCGCTCGCGCAGACGTCAGTAATGCACGGATGCTATAAAGCGCAGTAACGATGCTAGAGATTATCGCGCCACATTACCTTGAGAGGCCATCGGCAGTTATCCACTTATCCACAGCCGTTACTCTCTTTATCGGGATTCTCTATTGTTGTTTTCGGTTCTCGGAATTCGATCACCGATACGCTATCAGGTCTGGCGCGCGATGTGATCGCTGGGGATAACTGGAAATAGAGGCGGCTTCCGCTCCGCCGGCGCCGGTGAGGAGAGAGCAGCTCGACGCCTGATTCATCGGAAACGATCAGGTAACCTCGGCGCACCAGGCTTTGCACGGCGCGGCTCACCGCCTCGCTCGCCCGGCCGGTTCGGCGTTTAAGCTGAGAGTGCGTGATCCAGTCGCGCCGCTTGCGGCCATCGCCCTCCCGCCAGCCGAGGGTCCCGCGAACCACCACGCACAAGACCCGCCACTCCGTGTCCCGCAGGGCCGGCATAACCTCGTCGATCAAGCGGGTGGGGAGCGGCACGAACGGGACCGGAATGCGCGTCTGCCTCACGAGTCCGCCTTTCCTGTATTGGTCCGCGCTTCCCCACGATCCCTGATCGCTCGCGGCCCGCGCGGCGCCTCGTAGTCCCCAGCGATGGCGGCGGTGAGAAACCGGACGGGGTCGCGCACGTTTCGGTATGGCAGCCAGTCCGCCTGCCGGTGCACCCGCTCGCCGCCGAAGCGCGCCACGAGGTCGTCCGCGCGCGCCTTCTCAAAGCCGAGCGAAACCAGGCGGCGCACCGCGTCCCGGCTCGGGGTGGACACCTCGGGCTCCTGTACGGAAGCCTCCGTGCGGACAGGCTCCCAGCCGTTCTCCCGCGCGATCGCCCGCTCCACGTCGTCTTTCGGGCGGGCGTAGCGCTCGCGGCTGTTGGCGATCACCGCGTCCCGCCCCGCCGGCACAAACGGGAGCGTATTATCCGGTGGCGGGGGAGAAGGGTCCTCCTCGTACCCGAGGAGCGGTGGCGAGAGGACGAGCGTCTCGGGCGCGGGGTCCTTCGGCAGGGTCATCACGACGGGAAGGCCGTGCCAGCGCAGGGCCGCCAGCCGATCCAAACGGCGGCGGGCCTCCCGAGCCGGGACGGCGAGAGCGTGACCCATCTGGTCGGAGGTCGCGCGGACGTCGCCGTTCGGGGAGAGGAAGGTGGACAGGAGGATCAGCGCCCACCCGTCCTCGGGCGCGAGGTCCGCCCAGAGGCCCGACGTCCGCAGGGCGCTCGTCACGGCAAAGGAAGCCGCCGGTCGGAAGGAACCGTCCGGGGCGATGTCCCGACGGTGCAGAAGTACCCGAAACGGCGTCTCCTGTGCGGAAGACGCCGCGCTGGCAGGAGGTGGGGTTTGAATGTCTTGCGATGATGACATGGAACGATGCTAGTAATACGTGTTTCACTGCCTATCGGGGATCGCCGGGTGAGTGAGAAAGAGCAGAAGGACGGCTGCGGCGAGGAGGGGCAGCAACGCGTCCTCGGCCAGGGAGCCGGTCACGAACCGGAAGCGCTTCGGAAGCAGGTGCCAACGGTCAGAGCGGCCCGGCCAGAGCGGGATGCCGGTGACCGTACAGGCGTCGGCCGCCAGGTGGCTCGCGTACCCCAGCATGAGCGCAGCCGAGAGCCGCCATGCCCAAAGGGATGCCAGCAGGCCGGTCGCGGCCGCGACAGCCAGGAGTCCCGCGAGCGAATGCAGAGGCCCTCGATGGCCCCAGGCCCGGTTCAGGACGGAGGCGAAGGGCACGAACGGCTGGATCCCCTTCACGGAGAGATGGCGGACGGTGGAGTTCCGGGCATCAAGATCCGGCAGCATCGCGCCGACGGCTGCGAGGACCGCGAGCAGGCCTATGTTGCTGCCCGTGACCGCGCCTGGGATCGGCGTCAGGAACCAGAGCGAGTTAACGGCGATAAGCGCGTGGGTGCGATAGAGCATATCACCTCCTTTCCGTGTGGGGTTAGCCCCGGACCAGCGAGTATTGGCTTTCCCTTGGCCCATGGATAGACGGGTTCGGCCCGGGCGGGGATAAGTGTCGCGCACGCTCGCGAAGAAGCGCCGGTCCACGGTGATCCGGCCGCTTCGGGCTTCGCGGACCCCGATACCCTTGAAGATGAAGAGCATGGCGAGCTCCGCCCCATCGACGAGGCGGATCGGAGCGATCGGACTGCTTTCGGCGGCCTTGTGGGCAGGAAGCGGGAAGCTCCCGAGCGTGATGAGTAGCCCGTGCCCCACGCCGGTGCGGAGCATGGCGCCCCGCAGTTCATCGACGAAGCGGCGCGACACGGGCCTCTCGTACTGCTTGATCTGGACGATGAGAGAGTCTTTCGTAAGCCCGGCCTCGCTCTTGGCGATTAAGTCGAAGCCGCCGTGGGAGGTGCGCTGGCGCCGGTGCGTGCGGGTGAGGACGGCCACGGAGTGGTAGCCCAGGTCCTGCAGCAGGCGCCGTACGCACTGCTCCAGCCCGTGGTAGGAGAGACGGTAGAGCTCCTCCCGGAGTTCATCGACAGGCAGATCGTACCGAGTCGTCCGCGAGCGCCTCATCTCCCCGGCCGAACGCTCCAGCGGGAGCCGTCTCATGCGCCCCCTTTCCGGGCCGTCTGGCCGTTGCGGGAGGGCTCACCCGTCCATTCGCCGGGCTTTGCGTGGCGGTATTCGGGCCGGATGGTGTCGTCGGAGTCGTAGGCAGATGCCGGAAGGCAGCCCCGGCAGTCTACGAGGCGGCAGACGGACGGGGTGGGGTAGGTACCGTCGAACGAGAGAATCTCGCGCGGGTCCAGGTGCTTTCCCGTCGCCCGCTCCAATGCGCGCGTGACGGCGATGAGCACCATGGCGGACGGACTGGATGTGCCGGACAGGAGCCGGCTCACCGCGGATTTGGAGATGCCGGCATCGGTAGCAAGGCGCGCCTTGCCCTTGAAGGCGTAGCGGGTGGTGTGCTCCATCACGGCCGCGATGCGGTTGGCGGTCGGACGGGGGTTCTCAGTTGTGTGGGAACGGTCTTTGTCCATATCCCTCCTTTGTTACGCGGGTAGCTGTCCCTACCTTGCCCGAATGGGCGGGATCGCGCACATGGGGTTGCGCGGGCGCAACACTTCCGGTCGCGCGATCCTGAGGAATCCGCTTCCATCACAGCACAACGGCCGAGCTTTGCCATGACGTAGCTCACAAACTCATGGGATGGGAGCCCTTGACAGGAGAGGGATTCCATGGCGGAAATGGGATGCCGCGTTGCGCGTTGCCGCCGTGCAAGTCAGCTTGCGCATGATGGGAGCGTTGTGTCACCGTGGCGGGATGAGACTCCCCAAACGCTACCAGCCGTTAGCCGCCCGCTGCGATCCGCTCTTGGAGCAGATGGGCATGCCCCCCGCCCAGCGCGAGGCCTACCTCGCCGAGCTCATCGGCCTAATCGGCCAGATTCTCGACCAGTACTTCCGCGAGCTCTCCCAAGCTCCGGACGCGGCCGAGACCACTTCACGTAATCCCCCATGATCCCGATACTCTACTGCATCATCTACGTCCGCGTCTCCAGCGAGCGCCAGGTCCGAGAAGGCAATGGCCTCCTGAGCCAGGAGCAGCGCTGCCGGGCCTACGCCGAGGCCAAGGGCTACCAAGTCCTGGCCGTCTTTCGCGATGAAGGCGTCTCCGGTGCATTGCTGGAGCGGCCGGGGATCCAGGAACTCCTGGCGTTCCTGCAAGGTCGCCAGGGGATGGGGGAAACCATCGTTATCATCGACGATATCTCCCGCATCGCCCGGGATGTCTCGACTCATATCCGCTTGCGGGCCGCCATCAAGGCCTGTGGCGGCCGCCTGGAGAGCCCTTCCTTCCGCTTTGAAGAGAACGCCATGGGGGAGATGGTGGAGACCATCTTTGCCGCCGTGGCCCAGTACGGCCGCAGCGGCAACCGCGAGCAGGTCGTCAACCGGCAGCGGGCGCGCCTCGAGGCCGGCTTCTGGACCTTCCATCCCCCGGCCGGTTACGTCTACGCCAAGCACCCTGAGTACAAGAAAGTGCTCCAGCCGGACGGGGCCCGCGCGGCCCTCGTGCGCGAAGCCCTAGACAGCTTCGCCCTGAAGCGATTCCTGAGCCAGCAGGATATTGTCAACTTCTTCAAGCAGCACGGCTTCTACCCGTCGCTCTCCCACCCGTTCTCCGGCAGGTTTCAGGTAGGGGCCCACCGAGTCCTTCAGAACCGCTGGTTCTATGCCGGCTATATCGAGTACCCGCGCTGGGGGATCGCCCGGCGGCTCGGCCGCCATGCCCCGATCATCAGTCCGGACACCGCCCGGCGCATTGACCTCAGGCTGGCGGACAGACCAGCACCGGCCCTCTTTCGACGCGACGGCGACCAGGTTCTGGTCCTGCGCAACTACGTGCGCTGCGCCGGCTGCGGCCGCCCGCTGACCGGCGGGCTGGCCAAGCACAAGTATCCCGGCTACTTCTGCTACAACGAAGGGGACTGCCCGAAATATGGGCACCGCATCAAGCTGCGAGAGTTGCACGGCGCCCTAACTGAGCTCCTGCGCGGCCTTGCCGCCACCGACCACCAGGTGGCGGTGCTGGGCCAGGTCACCCACACGCTCTGGGACGAGCGGGCCGCTGAGGCAGGGCAGGGGGAACAGCAAGCCCGCGACCGCTTGCGCACATTGGACACCCAAGTCTCCGCCTTGAGCCGGCGCATCGGCCTCGCCACCGAGGCGACGCTAATTGAGGTTTACGAGCGGGAACTCGTGCGGATTGGGGACGAACGCGCGGCGATCGCCAGTGCGGCCCAGGTCCCGGCGGTTTCGGCGGCCGATTACGACCAGGCCTTCGCGCGAGTTTGCACCGCCCTCAAGAGCCCGCATACGCTCTGGGAAACTGGCTCTGCCGACCAAAAAAAGACGATCTGCCGTCTCGTCTTTGCGACCCCACCGGTCTATGACCGCGAACGGGGGTTTTGCACCATCGATTTGTCGGTCCCATACCAGGTAATCCGCCACTTGGCGGCACCGGACTCTCGCTTGGTGGACCTGAGTAGTAAAACCTTGCACCTCGTTCTAGAGTCCGTCTTGGCGTGGTCTGAGCGCCTGCAAGCAGTCGGGCTCTAGTCAGCCGTGATCGCTGGGCTGCTTCGCCAGTCGGCGCTGCACCAAGCTGTCTTCAAACAGTAACCTGCCCTAGGGTAACCTGTCACCGATGAAGCGTCAAGCAGGGTTGCACACCAACAACCAAGACCTGGAGCCGATTTCCGCCCTACTCAGATCTTCGCTCCCATAGCCAAAACCGCTCGGAACATGGGCCCCTGTCGCGCTTGTTTCTGGCTCCAGGAAATGAGACTGTACGGGTGGCGGAGGACAGGAGCTCCCCGCCGCCCATCAACAAGGGACAGCTGCCTATGAAACCAAACATGAAGCCGATGAGCTTGTGCGA
>DASXUL010000132.1:0-85102 GCA_036504855.1 Armatimonadota bacterium
TCCGGAGAACCGCCTCAGGTTCTACGCGGCGGCGGAAGAGTTCCTGGAGAAGTGGCTGGGGGCGAAATGAACGGGGTCCGGATTCCGGATTCCGGATCCCGACCAACGAAGCAGGCCAGCCTCAATGAGACCGGCCTGCTGAGAACGGCGGGATCCGGACTCCGGAATCCGGACCCCGACCCTCTTCTCTCACCGGGCGCGATGCGTGACGGCGTATCGGTGCGCCCTGGCGTTGCGGGCCCGGGCGTAGCGAGCGCGCTGGACGCGAGCCGCGCGGGCCTTCACGATCTTGTGGCGCTGGTTCACGGCGTCGTGATGCTTCTTCCAGGCGTATGCGGAAGCGCCGGCCACAACGAGGCCCGTTGTGCGCGTGTTCTTGTGCATCAAGAGATAGGCCGCCGCGGCGGTGCTGCCGATAGCCAGGTTGTGCGCTTTTCCTTCGTTGGCGCGGGCTTGCGCCATGGGGGCGGCGATCGTCAGCCCCAAGATGCCTGTCAATAAACTTGCTACGAATCGTTTCATCTCTATCCTCCTTACCTACAGGTATATACCCTCACCGCGTGCGGTGAACCAATAGTGGTGGAAACCGCATCTCGCGGGCACGATTGACCAGTGGAGAGAACCGTGATAAGCCCGAAACTGCCCCGTATCTGGTATGGCGCCGATTACAACCCGGACCAGTGGCCCGAAGAGGTCTGGCAGGAGGACGTGCGCCTCATGCGCCTGGCCGGCGTGAACATTGCCACGCTGCCCGTCTTTTCGTGGGTGGCCCTCCAGCCGTATGAAGACACCTACACGTTCGAATGGCTGGACCGTATCCTGGACCTGCTGCACGCAAACGGCGTTTCCGCCTGCCTCGCCACCTCAACGGCCGCCCAGCCGGCCTGGATGTCGGCGAAGTACCCGGACGTGCTGCCGGTGGACTACGAGGGGCGCAAGCGCAAGCACGGCATCCGCCAGAACTACTGCCCCAACAGCCCCAACTTCCGCCGCCTCTCCCGCGCGCTCGTTCAGAAGATGGCGGAGCGCTATGCGCGTCACCCCGGCCTCGTAATCTGGCACGTCAGCAATGAGTACGGCCCCATGTGCTACTGCGAGGAGTGCGCCAAAGCCTTCCGAACCTGGCTACAGGCCCGGTACGGCAGCCTGGATGAGCTGAACCGCCGCTGGTACACCGCCTTCTGGAGCCACGGATACACGGACTGGAGCCAGATCGAAACGCCCACCTCCACCGGCGATACCAGCACGCCCAGCCACGTTCTGGACTACAAGCGCTTCCAGAGCGATTCCGTGCTGGACTGCTACCGCAACGAGGTGCAGGTCCTCCGCGCCGTTACCCCGGGCGTGCCGATCACCACCAACCTGATGGGCGCCTACAAAGACCTGGACTACTTCAAATGGGCGGCCGAGATGGACGTGGTGTCTTGGGATTCGTATCCCGGCCTCCAAACACCCGCGTGGGACACCGCGATGCGGCACGACCTGATGCGCGGCCTCAAGGGCGGCAAGCCGATCATGCTGATGGAGCAGACGCCGGACCAGGTGAACTGGCAGGGCATCAACCCGCTGAAGCCCGCCGGCGTGATGCGCCTGCAAAGCTGGCAGGCCGTGGCCCACGGGGCGGATGCCGTGATGTTCTTCCAGTGGCGGCGCGGGCGCGGCGGCTACGAGAAATTCCACGGCGCGTTCGTGGCCCACACGGGCGACGAATACACGCGCACCTTCCGCGAATGCGCCGCGCTGGGCGCCGAACTGGCCGCTACCGGCGACGCCATCATCGGCTCCACCGTGCCGGCCCGCGTGGGCATCCTGTTCGATTGGGAGTGCTGGTGGGCGGTTGAGTACGGCTCCGGCCCCACCCGCGAGCTGCGCTACGTGCAGCAGGCCGAGCGCTGGTATTGCGTATTGCACGGCATGAACGTGGCGGTGGAGTTCGCGCACCCGCAGGGCGACCTCAGCAAGTTCGACGTTGTCATCGTTCCGTCGCTGTACATGGTGAAGCCCGGAACCGCCGAGGCGCTGGAGGCCGTTGCGGAGCGCGGCGGCGCCGTGATCGGCAGCCTCTGGACCGGCATCGTGGACGGTACGGACCTGGCGTTCCTCACCGGTTACCCCGGCCCGCTGCGCCGCCTCTTCGGCGTATGGAACGAGGAGATCGACCCCATGGAGCCCGGCGCCGAGCAGCGCGTCTGTTTCGCCGCGCCCGCCCCAGCCGGCGCGTGCATCGGCACGCAAACGTGCTCCGTGGCCGTGGAGCGCCTCCACCCGGAGGGCTCCGAGGTTCTGGCGTCGTACACCGAGGGCTGGCACGCCGGCGAACCGGCCGTCACCCGCAATGCCTATGGCCAGGGCGAAGCCGTGTACGTGGGGACCGACCTGGATGACGAGGCCCGTCGCATGGTCCTCAACCCCATCCTCTCGGCCCGCGGCATCGCCGCCCCGCTGGACGTTCCGGCCGGCGTGGAAGTGATGCAGCGCGTGAAGGGTGACCGCACGTTCACCTTCGTCCTGAACAACAAGTCCGCCGCCGTATCTGTATCGCTGCCCCGCGCCTACACGGACCTGCTCACCGGCGCCGCCCTCTCCGGCGACGTCGATTTGCCCGCGTACGGAGTGCTGGCGCTGGAGTAGACCCGCCGCTGAAGAGGCGGGGAAGGCGAAAGGAGACAAGATGGCTCAGAACCTAAGCCCGCGGCAGGCGTTGCTGCTGCATCAGAACCAAACGTGTTACGAGCATGTCCTGGGCGCGCTGAAGGGCGTCACCGAGGAACAGGCTCGGCGGGCCGTGCCGAACGCCGAGTCGGGCGGGCTCTTCACCGGCGGAACCATCCTTGGCATCGTCCAGCACATCATCACCGCGAAGGTCGTCTACGGCAATACCGGGTTCGGCGACGCATCGCTCGTTCACAAGTGGGACGAGGCCGAGGCGGACGTGGCGGCGCGCACGCCGGATCTCGCGACGGCCGTCGCCCTCCTGCACCAGGCGCACGCGGAGTGGGTGGCCGGTTGGCGCGATTGGTCCGACGCGGAGATGGATGCCGAACGCCCGGTGCACTGGGGCGCCACCCACCCGGGTTGGCGGATCGCCTACCTCGTGATGCAGCACGACTTCTATCACGCGGGCCAGATCGCCATGGCCGCGGCCATCACGCGGTCCGATCCGCCTATCGACCAGGCGGCTTGAAACTTTCCAAAAATCCGCCGATCTGCTATACTCCATCTAGCGGGGTGTAGCGCAGTTTGGTAGCGCACTCGGATGGGGGCCGAGAGGTCGCTGGTTCAAATCCAGTCACCCCGACCATCTAGGATCACCACAGAGGCACGGAGCCACAGAGTTTACCTCTGTGATTCCGTGCCTCTGTGTTTTTTCAGATAGAAGGAGTACTGCCGTGCGTCCATTCCCGCAAGACCCGGAAGCTTTCAACGACGAGATCGTGGAGAAGTACCGCCAATACGTCAACCCCGGCCTGGCCCAACTCATGCGGTTCGGCGGCTATGGCTCCACGGAGTGGACCGGATATGGCATGTACGTCACCGACACCAAGGGTGACCGCTACCTCGATGCCCTCGCCGGCTACGGCGTGTTCAGCCTGGGACACCGACACCCGCGCATTGTGGAGGCCGTGAAGCGCCAGTTGGACCAGCTTCCGCTCTCCACGCGCCAGTTCTTCAGCGCCCCCGTCGCGGAACTCGCCCAGCGCCTCGCCGAAGTGTCGCCCGGCAAGCTCCAGTATTCCTTCTTCTGCCACAGCGGCACCGAAGCGGTGGAGGGCGCGCTCAAGTGCGCCCGCATCGCCAGCGGCAAGCCGGGCGTCATCTTCACCACCAACGCCTTCCATGGCAAGACCATGGGCAGCCTCTCGGCCGGCGGCCGCGACGTCTATCGCACGCGCGTCGAGCCGCTGGTGCCGGACTTCCACAAGGTTCTCTGGGGCGACTTCGCGGCCCTCGAAGCCGAGATGAATGAGCACACCGCCGCCGTCATCCTCGAGCCGGTGCAGGGCGAGGGCGGCATCAACCCGGCGCCCGCCGGCTACATGAAGGCGGTGCGCGACGCCTGCACGCGCCATGGCGTGCTGATGATCGTGGACGAAGTGCAAACCGGTTTCGGCCGAACGGGCAAGCTGTTCGCCGTGGAGCATGCGGGCGTTGACCCGGACATCCTGTGCCTCGCCAAGGCGTTGGGCGGCGGCGTCACCAGCGCGGCGGCCTTCATGGGCACCCCCGAGGTGTGGCAAGGCTTCTTCGGCGAAAACCCGACGATGCATACCACCAGCGTGGTGAACCTGTACGCCATGGCAGCCGGCCTCGAGACGCTGAAGGTCATTGAGGAAGAGGGCCTGGTGGAGAACGCCGAGCGCATGGGGAAGCGGTTCCTGAACGGCCTCGCGGCCGTGAAAGCCGAATTCCCGGACATGGTCACCGAAATCCGCGGCCTGGGCCTCATGGTGGGCGTGGAGTTCACCGAGAAAGACTATGGCCTGCTGACCATCTCCGGCCTCGCCAACCGCCACATCATCGCGGGCTACACGCTGGCGAACCCCAACGTCATCCGTGTGGAGCCGCCGCTCATCATCAACGAGAGCCAGGTGGACGAGATCGTGGAGGCCTTCGCCGGCAGCCTCCGCGAGGCCAAAGCCCTCGTGGCGTAGTTACGACGGTCTCTGCCCGCGCGAGCGAACCATCGAGCGGGCCGGGAACGTCGATGGGGATGTACCGCCTGTCCAGGAGGCTCCCTTGTGAACCGATTCGTCGCAATCGCCCTTGCGGCCGGCTCGGCGCTCGCCGCCCCGCGCCTGATCCCCGAGGCGCCTTCCGCCCCGCCGTACGTCTACGAGCCGATGGCGGCCCAGTTCGTGGCTGGCCCCGATGCCTCAAAGCCCGAGTGGTCGCCATCCGGCCGTTACATCGCCTTCCGCCTGAACGCCCCGGATGCCGCCGATGCCGAGCCGCCGCCCGCGCGCGTGGTCCTCTGGAGCCGCCGCACCCGCCGCGCCGCCGTGGATTGGACGGCGCCCTGGCCGAAATCGGACGTCACTCAACAGGTATGGCTGCCAGGGTCCGACATGCTGCTTCTCGGCGTGACGGACGACCGGACGGAGATCGCCGGAGGCATCGTCAACCGCGGCAATATGCACATCCTTCAGATGGACCCTCGCAAGGGCGCCGCCGCCGAGATCGCTTCCGTCTGGATGGGGCCCTCCACTTACCTCATCGTCTCCCCGCGCGGGCCCTACGCCGTGGCCTTCTCCGGCGGCGAGGATGTCAGCAAGGCCGTCATCATTGGCCCAAACGGCGCATCCAACCCCATCGATCTGCCCACCGGGGAGTACAATGGCGCCTGGCGGTGGTCCGCGAACGGCGCCGCGCTGGCGGCGGAGTACCACCCCTACGCGAAGAGCCCGGAGGACAAGCCGGCCTCTGTGTGGGTGGAACTGGACGCCAGAACGGCGACCCTGAAGCTGAACGTTCCGAAGCCAACTGCCGTGGCGGAGCCGGAGCCGCCCGTTCCGCCGTTCGGCGTGCCGGAGGTCCGGGCGCGCTACACGGGTCCGTTCGGGGCCCAGCCGGTTCACCCGTTGTGGCTGGTGGAAACCGGCGGCGCCGGCCCCGAGCATTTCCTCCTGCACCCGGACGGCCACAGCGCCGTGATTTCGCCGCGCTGGGACGGCGTATGCTACCTGTCGGATGGCATGCTCTTCGTGCGCCCGCTGGTCCGCACACCGCGGACGGAATACATGCAGCGAAAGGCCGCTGCGGCCCGCAAGGCGGCCTCCGAGAACGCCCGCCAGATCGGCGTGGCGCTGCGCATGTACTCGGATGACTATGACAACCAGTATCCGCTGCCCGGCGACGATATGAAGGTCCGCGTGGGGCCGTACATCCGGGACCCCGATATCTGGGATGCCGTCGGCGGCTTCCACTACGCCTTCGCGGGAGGATCGCTGAAGGGCGCCGATCCCGCGGTCACGGAGATCGGCTACTACGACGTGCCCGGCGGCCGGGTGATCGCATACGGCGACGGCCACGCTGCCTTCGTTGCCGGCGGGTAGCCCCATAAAGTGCGGCGGCTTGCCGCCGCTCATTCGCGGTTACAACCCCAAAAACGGCGGCAAGCCGCCGCACTCCACGTATGGTCGGAGAGTGAGGGAACTGGGAAATGAGATTGCACCTGATGTTGGCCATTGCATTGGCCGCCCCGGCGCTTGCCCAACAGGCCGCGGCGCCTCCGAAAACGGTCTTCCTGCCCGCGCCGCCCGAGCCGGTATGCGGCGGGATGGTGGAGCGCGCCGAGTGGTCGCCGGACGGGCGCTACGCAATCGCCATCCGGCGGCACATCGTCTCCATGGACATCTCGCCGGACGCCAGAAACCCTCAGATGGAGACGGAGATCGCCGTGTGGAGCGACGCCGCGCGCCGCGCGACGACCGTGCTCACGGATCGGACCGCCGATACCGCCATCGAGTCGATCGATTGGTATCCTGGGTCAAGCTCCGCGTTTCTGCTGGCCGCGGCGCCGAATGAGGACGGCAGCCGGACGAAATCCCTGTGGCGGATCGATGCGCGCCGCGCCGCCGCGGCGGTGATCTCCGGGGTCTCGGAGGCCGAGGAGTTCGCGGCATCGCCGAAGCTGCCCTGCGCGTTCCTGTGGCAGCCCGTACGGGGCGCGGTTCAGATGCGGCCCGTATCGGCCGCCGGCGTCATCGGGGCGCCCATTCGCGTGGAGGGCGCCGCTCCCCCAGTGCAGTGGTCGAAGGATGGCGGGCGGCTGTTCTTCGGCTCAACCGCCGCGGCGATAGAGAGGATCCCGGCCGCGTGGCTCGCCTACGACGTTCGGAAGGGGACCACGGCGTCCGCCGCCCTCCCGCTGGATTCCTGGGTGGCGCCTATTCCGAAACCGGCCTACCAACTGGAGCAGGCGAAGCCCGCGGGGGCCCCGTCCGCCGACATTCTGCCGTGGGCGGGGGCGAACCCGAGGCCGCTCTGGCTGGTGCAGGACGCCCCAAAGGAAATGGCGCGCTTGATGATCGCCGTGGATGCGGACGAGTTCCACGTTTCGCCGCGCCTGGACGCCGTGCTCTACGCCAACCGCGAGGGCGCCTTCGTCGTCCGCCTGAGCAGGATCGACGGCGCCGTTCTGGCCCACGCCCGCGAGGCCGCCCAACGCGCTATGCTGCTCAGCAACGGCAAGCAGATCGCACTGGGCTTGCTGATGTACATGCAGGACCATGACGACCTCTATCCCACTCAGGACCAGGACCTGAAGGCCCTTCTACAGCCCTACATCAAGAACGATGCCGTTTTCGCCGGCCCCAACGGCGAAGCCAACGCCTTCCAGTACGTTTACCCGGGCGTCGCTTCCAGCGACATCAAGAACCCCGCTGAGACCATCCTGGGCACGATCGCCGGCCCCGGAGGCCACGCCGTAGTCTACGCCGACGGCCACGTGAAGTGGGAGACCGGCGGCTAAGCGGGACAGATCCAATGCGGATGCCGCGGGTCGTACCGCCTCCAGTGTCGGCCGCCGCAAGAGCTTACCGATACAGCGTGCGAACCAGGCCCACGGCGCGCGGCAGGTCCGGCGCGCCGCCCAGCAGAGCCACGTCCGCGGGCGTGGAGGCGTCCAGTCCGGCGGCGAGGCGCAGGGCCCGGATCGCGTCGGGCCAGCGCAGGCCGCCGGTGAAGGCGGACTCATAGGCGCCCATGTCGACGCGGCGTCCGAGGCGGCGGGGGCGGCCGTCCGCGTCGGTCTCCTCCGGCAGCGCGGCGCCGTCGTCGCCCGCGTCCACGCAGGGCGAAGCCGGGCGCAGGCGGTAGTCGCCGCCGCGGCGATCCGCGAAGAGCGGGTCCGCGTGGATGTCTCCGGCGCCTTCCATCGCGAACCCATCGCTCGCGAAGTCGCCATCCGGGTTCCCGAAGAGGTCGTTGAACCGGCCGACGGCGTATGGTTGGTCGTAGATCCGCCCGGAGTACACGCCGGACGAGTTGTACGCTACGATGTTGTTCTCGAGGGCAACCATGCGCCACGGCAGATAGATGGCTCCGCCCTTTGGCGCCGTATTGGCCACGAATGTGTTGTTTACGATGGACGGGCCGCCCAGACCCCCGCTCAAACCGCCGCCGCTCTTTCCCGCCGAATTCCGGGCGAACACGCAGTTCGCTACACGCATCGGATAACCGGCATACCCGTCGGCCAGCCCACCTCCCGCCGAGGAGGCCACGTTGTCGGTGAAGCCGCAGCGCTCGAACCCGGAACCGGGCGCCAGGCTGCAGTTCACCGATGCGCCGGCGCCGGAATCGGCCGCGTTGCCGCTGAACAGGCTGTCCGTAACGTTCCACTGCGAGGACCCAACGTTCAGCCCACCGCCCGCGCCTGCGCCGGTCTCGGTGATGGTGGTGTTCCACGAGATGGCGCAGTTCTCGATGGAGATCGTCGAATTGGACGCCTCTATTCCGCCTCCCATATGGGCCGTGTTCCCCGCCACGTTGGAGTCCTTCAGCGCCAGCATCGCGCTGTACACGTATATACCGCCGCCGCGGCTGATGATGTCGGCGCTGGATGACGCCGCGATGCAGTT
This sequence comes from Armatimonadota bacterium, assembly GCA_036504855.1. Lineage (GTDB taxonomy): Bacteria > Armatimonadota > DTGP01 > JAKQQT01 > JAKQQT01 > DASXUL01. Next base: position 8,580 of record DASXUL010000132.1, read on the forward strand.
GGAAATGGCGATGCGATGCATCTCGGAGGCGCTGCCATAGCCGCACCGGATGCCGGCCCCATCCACCGCGCGTCCGTTCACCACGGACAAGTCATTCACAACCACCCGCGCGGCGCCCGGGGCAATGGTGATGGCTGTCCCCGCGTTGCCCGCATCGACCGTCGCGGCGCCAGGCGCGCTCCCGTCCATTCGCCCGAGCAGGCGGGTATACGGCGGGACGGTCAGCAGTTCCGGGTAGACCCCGGCCGCCAGCCACACCTCGCCGCCGCCGGCCGCCGCGGCGGCATCCAGCGCCGCCTGTGCGGCGCGTTTCGCCTTCGCCCAGGTTGACCCATCGTTCGCGTCGTTGCCGGTCGGGCTGACGCGAAACACGGCGGGGCTGGCGGGCCAGAGCGTTCCGTCAGTCTCATCGGCGCCGATATCCACCGAAGCGCCCTGCACACGGGGCTGGCCGTCCAGGTCCGGCCCTTCCGTTGGGGCGAACGCCGGGTCGCCTGCGTTGATGCAGGGGGAACCCGGCTGGAGGTGGAAGTTGCCGTAAGCGGGCAGGGCAAGGCGAGGGTCCGCCTTGATGTTCCGATCCACGCCGGTGGGGTCCGTCAGGCGCTCATAGTCGGTCCCGTTGCCGTACACGCAGTTGCCGCGCAGGGTGGGGGCGCCGGGATAGTAGCCGTTCACGACGCCGCCGTCGTTGAAGGCGATGATGTTGTTGGCCAGAACCGGCGTGGAGTCGGGCGCGCTGTAGTCGCTCTCGATCAGCACGCCGCCGCTGTCCGGCCCGCCGTTTCCGACGATTGTGTTGTTCACGATGAGGGGCGATCCGGGCCCGCAGTAGATGCCGCCCGAGCCGCCCATGCCATGGTTGTCTGTGATGAGATTGCTGGCGATGACGAGGCTGCCGCCGCTGACGGCAATGCCTCCGATTCCCGCGTTGCCCGTAATCCGGTTGCGCGCGGCGTATCCGGTGCAGTCGTACAGGTGGTATCCGCCATCCGCGTTGCCGCGCACGACATTGCCGTCTAAAACCACCGTACACTCGTCGCAGTAGATGCCCGGCCCGTACGCCGGGTGCCCGGAGACCTCATTCCCCACGGCGATTACACTCGCCTTTTGCGCCTCAATGCCGCTGCCCAGGTTGTCGCGGATCACGTTGCCGCGGATCTCGGGCGCGGAGCCCTCGGCGGCGTAGATGCCGTCCGCCCCGTTGTCGGCGATCAAATTGCCCTCGATGAGGGGCGAGGCGCCCTTCATGCAGAAGACGCCGGCCGTCGGCGCCTCGATCTCCAGCCCTTCAATGACGTTGTTGCGGATCGTCGGCGAACCGACGCACACCACGCCGCCGCCGACCTGCGTGGTATACGTGGTGAAGGCATTGCGCAGCGTGAATCCATCCAGAACGGTGTCGCGTCCTACCGTGGGCGGAGCCAGGATGACGCGGGAACTGCGGTTCGCGTCGATAACCGTCACGTTGCGGGCGGGGTCGCGCTGGTTGCGGGAAGACTCCGTGCCGGCGAAGCCTCCGTAGTACCCAACGTGCGGGACCAGTTGGAGTTGCGAGGACAGCCTGTAGACGCCTGCCGCCGTCCACACTTCGTCGCCCACGCTGCTTGGAGGCAGGTAGGGATAGGCGGTGGCCCAAGACTTCCCATCATGCGTCGGGCCCGGCGCGTTAATGTCAACGTAGACGATCGAGGCTTTTGCTCCGGCGTTGAGGGCGCAGAGCAAGAGGAGGCTAACCCTGCAGAGACGCATCGTGTAGCTCCTTCCAGAACGCATCGCATCACGGAGATGACGGCGACTTAAAACGCTGGCGGCCAACCCTACGATAACATTTCGTCCCTGGAAACGCAAGGGATCATTCGATACGCTGGCCGATTGTCGGACGGCTGCTCTCCCGCCATCCGCGGCCGGGCTCATCCGCGCGTTCCTAATCGCCTTGGCGGGCGGAAACAGAACCCGCCGTTCCGTGTGACCCCCCGCCGCCGCGAATCCTTCAGGGGCGCATCGCCCTGGCGGCTCCGGTTTGTTGGGCCTGTCGTTCACGGTCCGCCGCGATACCGGCTAAACTGAAACGCAGCAACTCGCTTTGAAGGAGTAACCAGGTTATGCCGGTGGTAGAAAACAGCGTCTGGGTGAAGGCCCCCGTGGATATCGTAATGGGCGTCGCGAAGGACTATGAAGCGTTCCCCACGTTCATGGCGGACGTGAAGTCGGTAACGGTCATCGAGCGAGACGGCCCGCGCGTTGTGGCCAAGTGGGTGGCCCGCGCCGAGGAAGTGAAGATGGACATCAAGTGGACGGAGGAGGACATCTGGGACGACGCCAACCAGAAGAGCCACTTCCGGCAGTTGTCCGGCGATTACGAGAAGTTCGAAGGCGACTGGACCTTCACCGCCGAGAACGGCGGCGCCCGCTTCGACAGCGTGGTGGATGTTGAGTTCAACATCCCCCTCATCGGCGCCCTCATCAAGGGCCTCATCGCCAAGAAGATGCGCGAGAACCTGGACGGCATGCAGAACGCCATCAAGACCCGCGCTGAAGGCCTGGCGGCGGCATAGGCGCGTTTGGCGCCAACGGCCCGACCCTGGCCGCGGATTGGGCGGTTCCCTCTGTATGTCCCTCTCAAGTCACTTCGAGCGCAGATGCCATGGCCTGCGGCCGCCAGGAGGGATGACAGCGCACGGGCACTCGATCCCGAAGCCAGCGGCTGCATTTCCGCGTCAGCCAGGAGCCTAGCCGGGGCTTGGAAAGCCCCGACTACGGGCTTCGCCATGAAGGCCCTGAAGGGCCAACGAACGGGCTCTCCCCATCCGGCGGGCCTTCAGGCCCATTCTGGCCGAAGGCCCGTAGACGGGGGATTCATCCCCCAGTTGGCGGCCCGGGGGAGTGAGTCCCCGTCTTCGGGCTCCGCCGTGAGTTGGAGCCGCTGCCCGCTGCCTGGCGTTCACTCGGCTGACGCGAGCGTCTGTCGGACGTCTTTGAAGAGCAAGAGCAGGTGCAGGGGGTTGGTGGGGGACTCCTCCATGCCGAACTTCAGATAGAACGCGCGAGCATCCTCGTCCTTTGCGTGGACCAGAAAGGCGCGGCCGCCAATGGCGTCCGCGCCCGCCAGGGCGCGAAGCAGCGCATCGCGGAACAGCGCTCTGCCGAGTCCCTTCCCATGCTCGCCCCGATCAACGGCGAACCGCGCCATGAGGATGACGGGAACAGGGTAACGCCCCTGGCCCTTCATCACGCGGGCAGGGACGTCATCGGGAAGCACCGAGGCCGGCGCCAGGCTGTAGTAGCCGACTACACGCTCTCCACGCGCCATGACGTAGGCGCGGGCGCCGCCGCCAGCTAGATTCTGCAAAGCGTACTTGGTGAGGAAGTCGTTGAGCGGGGGCTTGCCGCAATCAAAGCCGCCGATCTCGTGGCGCCTGGTGAGCAGTGCCGGCGCACTGAGCGGCAGATCAGCCATCAAATGGCTCCGGCTCGCTGAACAGGCGGCGGAGCTGCGGGATGACCCGCGCGGGCTCATCGAGGCGCCGGCAGAAGGCTTCCCACTGCGGAGCCGTCAGGCGAAACGCCGCCTGGTCGGCCAGCACCGCGTGAGCCGCATCCAGCGACGCCTGCAAGACGAACTGGCTCTTGTTCATATTCCGAGCGCGGGCCGCCTGTGCCAGAACGGCCTGCTCTTGGTCTGATACCCGGATGGAAAGCCGAGTATCCTTGATTCCCTTCGGCTCTCTCAACGGCGCTGGCATGGGTCCACCTCCATCGTTCACTGCTCTGAGCATAGCAGATTGTGTGCCCGTTGTGCACCCATTTTCGCGATCTGGCGCCAGGCGCTGCGCCTCGACGGGGTTACGCGCTCTCCGCTCGAAACGTTACCGTTCGTCCGAAGATCGTCGGGCAGGCGGTGAGGGCGCGGTGTATGCCCCAGGTCTCGTAGGGGATGGGCGCATTCGCCTCGGCGGTGAGGATGGCGGTATGCCCCTTGCCGCGCTCCACGCGTACCGACAGCACGGCGCCGGATTGCGTGCGGTCCAGGGCGTCGGCGAGGCGCAGGATGGGCGTGATGTCGATCACCATCCCCTGTTCGGCGGGCGAAAGACCGGCCAGGCCGGGGTGGCCGGGGCGGGGCAGCGTTTTGCGGTGGAATCGCACCAGAGCGGCCATCACGGCGGCTTCGTTCTGCGCGAAGCCGGGCAGCGTGGCGCTCGTTACCAGGTAATGCCCGTGGCGGTGGTGGGCGCTGGGGGAGATGGCGATGCCGATGTCGTGCAGCATGGCGGCGTAACCCAGAAGCTCCCGGTCGTCGTCCGTATAGGCGTGCCAGCCGAGGTCGCGCGTCTGGTCGAAGAGGCTGCGGGCCAGACGCGCCACCTGTTCCGCGTGCGCTTCCTCGCCCTGGAAGCGGCTCAGCAGCCGGCGCACGCTTCGCTCACGCACGGGAGTGCCGCCGTACACATCGCGAGCGGCGCCGCGCCGCAGGATGAAGTCCAGCAGCATGCCGTCGCGCAGGGTGCATGGCGAGAAGGCGCTGGACTTGGCGCCGAGCCCAACGAGAATCTGCTCCAACGTCACCGCGCCGGCCACGATGATATCGGCCCGTTCCGGGTTGATGCCGGGAATCCGGGCGCGGTCCGCCGTGGTCATGCGCGCCATCGTGTTGATGAGGGCGGTGAGGTCCGCGCCGCTCAGGCCGGGAGACTTCGTGGCGGCGCGGGCGATCTCGAAGAGGTTCTCCGCCGTGCCGGAGGTGCTGACCACCGAGGTGAAGCCGCAACGCCCCACGCGCTCCGTTGAGCGAAAGACCCGGTCCCTGGCATAGTCCCGCAGGGCGGCGAGGCGCTTGGGGCCGTAGCGGCCCTTGGCGTCCGGCGGCTGGGCCTGCGTGAGGCGGATGGCCCCTAGCTTCACGCTTTCCACAACGTCCGCGCCGTCTCTGCCGCCGCAGGCGATCTCAGCGCTGCCGCCGCCGATGTCGATGACGGCCACGGGCCCATCGGGCAGCACCTCGTTCATCACCACGCCCAGGTGCACCAGCCGGCCCTCCTCAACGCCCGCGATCACATGGAAATCGATGCCGGTGGCGGCCTTCAAGCGTTGCAGGGCTTCGTCGCGGTTCTCCGCCTCGCGCACGGCGCTGGTGGCCCCGGCCAGGATCGGGTTTGCGCCCAGTTGCTGAGCCAGTTCCACGAAACCGGCGCAGGCAACTTCGGCGCGATTCAGCGCGTCATCCGCCAGCCGGCCGCCGATCTGTCCGGCGCCAAGGCGAATCATCTCCTTGCTGTTGCGGATCAGGTGCAGGTGGTGGTCGGGAAGGACGTCCGCCACGGCGAGACGAACCGAGTTGGTGCCGAGGTCGATGGCGGCGATACGTTCCATACGTTTCTGCGGGCGGAACTGATCGGGCCGGGTGAAGCGTTCCGCCCGGCCCGATCAGTTCCGCGCCCTATCCTTCCAGCCCGGACGCGAGAGCTTTGCGCTCTCGCCGTATCATGGCGGCAAGCGCCTTCTGCGCGGCCTTCTCCTTGCCCGGATCCATGCCCATCAGCACGGCGAGGCGCAGGAGCGTGGAAGCATGCACGTCCAGAAGTTTCGGCGCCACGTCGGCGATCTCCAGAGCGTCGCAAACGGTGTTGGCCGCCTTGCCGATCTGTCGCCAGAGCGCCGGGGTGATGCGCCCCTTGCGATCGCGCGAGCCGACGGCTTGAACGGCCTGGTGCAGGAACTCCAGCACCGTGGGGGCAAGCGGCTGCGCCACAACGGCGTCGTCGGCGGACCCCATCAGAGTCTCCACCAGCAGCACGCTGGCTTCCTCCGAAATGGCCCCGTCGACGATTGTCGCCTCCTCCGCCTCATCCGCCTCTGGATTGGCGGCGGGCAAGTCCGGCGTAGCAACAGGCTCAACGGCCTCGGCTGCCGCATGTTCGCGCTTCGCCCGGCGCCCGCGGCGCTTGTGGGCGTGCGCCTCCGGTTCCTCCGCTATGGGATCCGGCTCCGGCTCGGCCGGCGTCGGATCGTGGGCTTCTTCATGTTCTTCAGGTTCCGTTGACACGGGATATCGTCTCCTTTCGCGGCGATTGCGCTTCCTCTAGCTCCAGCGCCATGGATAGTACGTCTTCGTACACGGCGTCCGCATTGCGACCGGCATCCACAACGCGGAAGCCGTACTCATCCACCATACCGTCAAACAGGTCAACCAGGCGTTGCTGGTAGATGCGGTAGGAATCATACAGGTTGTCCGCCAGGCGAATGTCCATGCCGGATTCCCAGAAATCGAAGCCCCGGCCGGCCAGGGCCCGCGGCACGAGGTCATCCACCTTTGCCCGCAGGTAGATCACCATGTCCGGCACGAGGGCGAAGCCGTATACGTCCCGGCTCCACCGTGGATCGGCCCCTCGGGCAATGTCGCGGGCGCAGATGGAATAGAAATAGCGGTCGCTGAGCACCCAGTAGCCGGCCTTGAGCGCCGGGATGATGTCGCGCTCGAGGCGATCGGCGAAATCCGTGGCGTAGAAAAGGCCCATGGTGAGCGGACTGAACGTGGTGCCCTGCCGGGCCAACTCCAAACCGTCGTGCGTCAGCTCACTGCGCCGGAACCCCGTGGAGGAGACGGCGTGGCCGCGATATTCAAGATCTCGGTGCAGGCGATCCAGCAGGGTGGAGCGCCCCACGTTGTCCGGGCCTTCCACAACAATCAGGCGGCCGGGCAGGTCCGCGCCGGCCGGAAGGCTGGGCAGGCCCTCTCCATAGTAGCGGGCGTCACGAGCGTACACGGGCATCGTCCTCCTGTTCGTTGGCGTCGGAGGCCGTGGTGACAACCGGGCGGCGCCGCGCGCCGAGGATGCCGGTGTAGAGGCCGCGGAAGCCGCGCAGTTCCGCTGTAACGATGTCGCGCACCTGGCGCTGCTGAACCTCAATCGGCAGCGCGCCGTCGATCACCTTCAGGCCGAACTCATCCACCATGGAATCGTACTGCAGCGCGATGCGCTGTTGGAAGATGCGGAAGCTCTGTCGCACATCGTCCGAGAGGCCGATGTCCATGCCGGCTTCATACCACTTGATCTCGCTTCGCCCGCTCAGGATGCGCTCGCACGAGACGCTGGTGGGCACGCGGAAATAGAAGGCGACGTCCGGCTGGGGGGCGAAGGCGTAGAGGTTGCGCACCCACGGCGGGGAAACGCCCCGGGCCACATCCCGGGCCAGCGCCGTGAATGAGTAACGATCCGCCAGCACGATGGCGCCGGCCTTCAGGAATGGGATGATCTGGTTCTCCAGGCGGTTGGCGAAATCCGTGGCGTGGATGAGGCTGAACGTGGTGGGGGTGAGCATGCGCTTCTTCTTCCCCAGCCGCGTTGTGGCTTTCACCATGGGCGAGGAGTTCCACTCTGAGAAGAACACGCTGTACGCGTCCGCCACCAGCCATTTGTAGAGCAGGTCCACCTGCGTGCTCTTCCCGGACCCGTCCACGCCCTCCACAACGATCAGTTTTCCTGGATACTCGTTCGGCTGCATCATCCATCCTTGGTCGCTAAAACATCGGTTCGGTAAGATATACAATAGCCTGCTCACCGCGTTTCCGGCCGCCGGAACGCTTAAGGTTACCGCCAATGCCAAGAGATCCACGAATCGCATGCAGCCCAACCCAACCGCCCCCCTCGGTCCGAACCGGCGCCGTGCTCATCTGCCCGGACTCCTATAAGGGAACGCTCTCCGCCCTTCAGGCCGCGCAAGCCATCGAACGCGGCGTGCGCGCCGCCTGGCCGGAGGCCGACATTATCCTGCGCCCTCTGGCCGACGGAGGGGAGGGGACGCTGGAGGCCCTGCTGGCCCGCGGCGGCGAACGACGCTCGGCCATGGTGCAGGACCCCCTCGGCCGACCCGTAGCGGCAGAATGGGGCATCCTGGCGGACGGCACGGCGGTTGTGGAGATGGCGCAAGCATCCGGCCTGACGCTGCTTCTGGAATCGGAGCGCGATCCGCGCGCGGCTTCCAGCTACGGAACGGGCCAGCTCCTGCGCGAGGCGATCGGCGCCGGCTGCCAGCGCATCCTGGTGACCATCGGCGGCAGCGCCACCAACGACGGCGGCGCCGGCGCGATGCAAGCGCTGGGGGCCCGCTTCCTGGATGCGGGCGAGCGGGAGATTCCGCGCGGCGGCCTTGCCCTCTCCGGCCTTGCCCGAATTGATCTTGCCCGTTGGGAGGGTAGGGAAGGCTTGTCCGTCTCCGTGGCGTGCGACGTGGACAACCCGCTCTGCGGGCCGGATGGCGCAACGCACGTGTACGGCCCCCAGAAGGGCGCCTCCCCTGGGATGGCGGCGGAGCTGGAGGCGGCGATGCTGAACTACGGACGCGTTCTGGATGAGGCCTTTGGTTCGCCCATTTCAGATCGGCCTGGCGCCGGCGCGGCGGGCGGCATGGGCGCGGCCCTGATGGCTTTCCTGGGCGCAGTGATTCGGCCCGGCATTGATGTGGTGATGGACGCCGTGGGCTTCGACGAGGCGGTTCGGCGCGCCGGCCTTGTCCTTACCGGGGAGGGCAAGCTCGACGCGCAGAGCCTCCGCGGGAAGACGATCTCCGGCGTCCTCCGCCGGCGCCAGGGGAAGCCCGTTATGATCCTGCCCGGCCGCTCGGAGTTGCCGGCGGCGGAACTCGGGGCTCTGGCGCGCGAGGGCGTGCTGGTCTGCCCGCCGGACGAGGCGCTGGCCCGGAGCGCCGGCGACTATGCCCTGCGCCTGGAACTCCAGACCCGTCTGGCTCTTCTATCATACGGATAGGGGACGCTGGCCCGCGGCGAGGCCGCCCGCCGACCGGTGGACGGCGCAGCAGTCTTCCGGATGCGATAACCGACGAACCGTTTGGAACCGAATGGCCAAAACTCAGACGAAATACGTGTGCACGCAGTGCGGGCACGAAGAACTGCGGTGGCGCGGACAGTGTCCGGAGTGCGATGGGTGGGGCACGCTTCAGGAGGAGGTGGGCCTGAAACCCTCGCCGGCCGCCGTTGCGCGCTCTCGCTCGCCCTTGGGCGCGGAAGCCCCCCGGCGGATTGCCGAGATCGGCCTCGAGGATTTCGGGCGCTGGTCCACCGGCATCGGCGAGCTGGATCGCGTGCTGGGGAACACCGCGCTGGATGGGAAGCTGCAAGTGGGCGTGGTGCCCGGCTCCGTGGTGCTACTGGGCGGCGACCCCGGCATCGGCAAGTCCACCCTGCTGACCCAGGTGGGACACATTGTGAGCCGCACGGTGGGCCCGGTGCTCTACGCCAGCGGCGAGGAGTCCGTTCAGCAGATCAAGATGCGCTCGCGGCGGCTGGGGCCGTCTGGCGCCGACCTCTATCTGGTCTCGGAAACCGATATCGATAGCATCGAGCGCGCCGTGGCGCAGGTGAACCCGTGTTGCGTGGTCGTGGACTCGATCCAGACCATGCGCCACCCGGAGGTCGATTCGTCGCCGGGCACCGTTTCGCAGGTGCGAACGTGCACGGAGGCGCTGATGCGTCTCGCCAAGGGACGCAACACGGCGGTTTTCCTGGTGGGGCACGTCACCAAGGAAGGCGCCATCGCCGGGCCGCGCGTGTTGGAGCACATGGTGGACACCGTGCTCTACTTTGAGGGCGAACGCACCCAGACGTACCGGATCCTGCGGGCGGTGAAAAATCGGTTTGGATCCACCAACGAGATTGGCGTTTTCGAAATGGGCGGGGAAGGGCTCTGCGAGGTGGAGAACCCCAGCGAGATGCTCCTTTCCGAGCGAGACGCCAACGGGCCCGGCAGCGTGGTAACCGCCGCCATGGAGGGCACGCGTCCGCTGTTGCTGGAAGTGCAGGCCCTGGCCGCGCCCAGCCACCTGGCGCAGCCTCGGCGCAGCGCCACCGGGATGGATTTCAACCGTACCCAGATGGTGCTGGCCGTGCTGGAGAAGCGCGTGGGGCTGCGCCTGGGAAACCTGGACGTGTTTACGAACGTGGCCGGCGGGGTCAAACTCATGGAGCCGGCCGCGGATCTTGCCGTGGCCCTCGCCGTGGCCAGCAGTCTCAGCGACATCCCGATAGATGCGGAAACCCTGGCAATCGGCGAGATTGGTTTGGCCGGCGAGGTGCGCGCGGTGCAAAATGTGGAGAAGCGTTTGCAGGAAGCGGCGCGGTTGGGGTTTCGGCGCGCCATCGTGCCGGCCCGCAGCGCGCGGCGCCTGGGCGCCGGCATCGGCCTGGAGCTTGTGCCGGTGCAGACGGTCCGAGGGGCCGTGGAAGTGGCTTTCAGCGGGTGACAGACTCCAGCGTGACGCCCCGTCTGGCGGCATGCTGGCCGTCAGATCAGCGAACCGGAACGGCCTCCGTGGCCAAATACCACGGCGCGAAGGCGCCGTTAGCCTGCTGAGCCGGCCCATCTGGGCCAGGCAGTTCGGCATTCAGGAGAGGGGACATCCGTGCGGCGATTGGCCGTTATCCTAGTGGTTCTGGCCCTCAGCGGCGTGGCGGCCTTTGCGCAGGTCCGCCCTCTCGTGGATGTGCCCCTGCGGTACGTGCGCGGCGCGGCGCTCATCGACCACGTGCGCATCAACGGGCAGGGAGATTACACCTTCCTCCTGGACACCGGGTCTACCGCCTGCACCATCACGTCGGAGGTTGCGGATGAGCTGCACCTAACGCGCGGCAAGTGGTCCAACGTGGCGTCGATTGGCTCCACGAAGAAACTGCGCGCCGCCCAGGTGAAGTCCATCGCGGTGGAGGGGGCCCTGGTGGACGCGCCTCTCACCCTCATCTCGGACGATAACGGCCTCTCGGCCCACGTCGGCGGCGCCGTTCACGGCGTGTTGGGCACGCCCTTCCTCTGGAAATGGCCCGTTCAGCTCGATTTCCCCGCGCGCCGCTTCCGGGTGCTTCCGCGCGATTTCGACGTTCGCACGGAACCGGTGGAGTCGCCTTGGAGCAGCGTGGCCGGCTTTACGCTGCGGTCGCGCGCGGCCTATATTCCGGTTGCCCTGAACGGCGGTCAGCCCCATGCGATGATGCTGGACACCGGGGCTACCGGGATCGTGATTACCGATTCCCGCGCCAAGGAGGCGAAGGCTCGCACCGCGCGCGTCACCAGCACCTCGGTGGGGCCGTTTGGCCCGCGCCGTCAGAGCGCCTACTGGATCCTGGATTCGGTGCGCGTGGCCGGTCTCACCGTCGATAACGCCCAGGCGTTCACGCCTGAGAGCGTCGGCGACTGGCGATCCGAGCAACTTGGAAATGACGTGCTGGAGCAGTTCCGCGTGACCGTGGATGCCGCGCGCCGGCTCGTGCGGTTCGACCGTGACCAGATGGCGGAGTGGTGGCCGGAGGGCGCGAAGGCGTCGCCCTGGGGAGTCGGCCTCGTAACGCGGCGTGACCCGAACGGCATCCGCGTCGCCAAGCTCTGGCCCGACAGCGACGCAGCCGCCAAAGGCATCCAGCCAGGCGATGAACTGGTCGCCGTGGACGGAAACGAGGCCGCCTCGGTGCAGGACGGCTCGTTGAACGACCTTCTGAGCCAGCCTCCCGGATACCCGGTGGCGGTCACCGTGCGCGCCGCTGACGGCGCGGAGCGGAAGCTGGACCTGGTTTCGCGCCGCTACGTGCGTAAGCGGCCTTCCAGCACGGACGACGCTATCGCGAGATCCCTCTCGGTGATCCAACCGGATAGCCCGAAGTAAACCGGCGCTTCGCCGGTGGACGCCAATCCGCCTTCGTTGAGGAACCCGTAGTCGCCGCAGGGGGACCGAGGGCGGATCCCTGCGTGGATCCATCCGACGGGATTCAAGGCCGCGCCAGGGCTATCACGCGGAAGCCCTCTCGCCGGCGGGGCCTGGATCACCCCACGAACATCTCTGTTACCCACATCTCGCCATCCCCGGCGACGTAGACCCCGATGCCGGCTCGGGTGAATTCCGGGTTCAGGATGTTCTCGCGGTGCGCCTCGCTGTGCATCAGGGAGCGGTGGCCCCAGGAGACATCCGGCACGCTGCCGTAGAAGAGGTTCTCGGCGATGGTGTAGGAGGGGGGCGGATCGGCCACGCACTGCTCCCAACGGTCGGCGGGGCTCTCAAGGCCGGCCACGGGCGATGAGTGGTCGAAGTAGCCCAGCCGCGCCATTTCCTCGCTGTGCTGGCGCGCGGCGGAGCAGAGGGTGGGGTCCCAAGCCACGGTCGGCAGGCCACGGCGCATCCGTTCCGCGTTCACGAGGTTCAGGAATCGGGCCTCCGGGGCGGAGGCGCCGGGGCGCGCCAGATCGGCGCGTATCCCAGCGGAGAGCGCGGCCGTGGGCGCGGGGAAGGCGAGGGCCCGCGGCGCGGGGGCGGCGACGGCGGCCCTGGCGCAGAGCGCGCCGAGCAGGGCGATGGACGCGGTGGTTCGGAACATCCGGTGAACCTCCTTCCGGCAGACGGGAGCGCGCCGGCGGCCTCTCCGCTTCTAGCGCTTGCTTGCTCATCTGTTCTTTCCATGGTGCGGGTTCGGTCTCCTACGTTTTCCGCCCCGCGCTCCGCAAACGGCGCCGCGCCGTGCGTGCGAAAGCTCCCCATCGCGCGCGGAAGGGCCGTTCTAACAGTTTGTTCGGCGCGTGGCGCGGCCCCATAAGAACCGATTATGAATCGCGGGAGGACGGCGCGTGCACCGGGGGACAATGGCCCATCCGGAGCTTTGGGGGGAAGAGTGCAACGGGCGTGCCAAAAAGTGGAGCCCGGGACGCGCCGTTCGAATGGGCGAGCGCTTACGCGCGCGGCATCATCCGCGGGGAAACGAACAAGGGCCGCCGCTCCCTGGCGGGAGCGGCGGCCCTTGTTGTCCGCTTCGCCCGGCCGTGCAGGCCAGGCGCCGGCCCTAGCGCTTGCGCGCCGCCTGCGCGGCGGCCAGTTCGTCCTGGCTCACGGCCTCGCCGTAGATGTTCATGAACTCCTGGAGGTTTCCGGCCTTCGCCGCGGCTTCCTCGAACGATACCATCCGCTTGCGGGCCAGCTCGGCCAGGTTCTGGTCCAGGGTCATCATGCCCTGGCGCGCGCCGGTTTGGATCGTGGAGTTGATCTGGTGCGTCTTGGCTTCGCGGATGAGGTTCCGGATAGCCGGCACCGCAACCATCGTCTCGAAGGCGGCAACGCGCCCGCGCCCGTCCGCTGTCTTCAGCAGCGTCTGCGAGACCACGCCGATGAGGTTGACGCTCATCTGCATGCGGACCTGCTGCTGCTGGTGAGTGGGGAACACGTCGATGATGCGGTCTACCGTCTGAACCGCGTCCGTGGTGTGCAGCGTGCCGAACACCAGGTGGCCGGTTTCGGCGGCGGTGATGGCCAGGGAGATCGTCTCAAGGTCGCGCATCTCGCCCACGAGGATGACGTCTGGATCCTGGCGGAGCACGTACTTCAGGGCGTTGGCGAAGGAGAGCGTGTCGGTGCCGAGTTCGCGCTGGTTGATGAGGGCCTTCTTGTCCTCGTGAACGAACTCAACGGGATCCTCAACGGTCATGATGTGAACGTCCATGCGCTCGTTGATGTAGTTGATCATTGCCGCGAGCGACGTGGTCTTCCCGGAGCCGGTGGGGCCGGTCACCAGCACGAGGCCGCGCGGGCGTTCGCAGAAGTAGCGGCACACGGCGGGGAGGTTGAGGTCCTCCATCGTCTTGATCGTGATGGGGATGGCGCGCAAACACCCGGTCACCGAGCCGCGCTGATACATAAGGTTGACGCGGAATCGCGAAAGGCCCGGGATCTCGTGCGCCAGGTCCAGTTCCAGGTTCTTCTCAAACGTCTCCCTCTGCCGGTCTGAGATGATGCTGTAACAGATGGCTTGCGCCTGCTCGGTGGTCAGTTTCGGATACGGCGCCGGCAGCAGATCTCCGTGGATGCGGAAGAGCGGCGCGGAGTTCTCCTTGATGATCAGGTCCGAGCCCTCGCTGTGTACCATATGGGCCAGCAGGTGGTCCAGGTATTGGCGCGGCGTCATGGGCGTGCCGCCGTTGCCGGCTGGCGTGGCCGCGGCGGCATGGGTAACCGTGGCCGCCGGAGTGATAGCTGTTTCGTTCATAAGGGACTTCTCTGTGATATCCGCTCTCTAGCGGCGGGTCTGGCCCTGGGCGGCGGCGGCGGCTTCGGCCATCATCTTCTGGGCGCGCTGTTCGAAATCTTTCGGGTTGCTGGATTTGGAGAGCGCGTCTTCATACTTGATGACGCGGCTCTTCACGAGATCCAGCAGATACTGGTCCAAGCTGATCATTCCGTGCTCGGCCCCTGTCTGGATATCGGTGTACATCTGGTGCGTTTTGCCCTCGCGGATCAGCGCGCGGATGGCGGGGGTGCAGACCATTACCTCGAAGGCGGCCACACGACCCTTCTCGTCGGCGCGCGGCAGCAGCGTTTGCGAGATTACGGAGAGCAGGGTTACGGAAAGCTGCATGCGGATCTGCTGCTGTTGCTCCGGGGAGAAGACGTCGATCACGCGGTCCACCGTCTGCGGAGCGTCCGTGGTGTGGAGCGTGGCAAAAACGAGGTGGCCCGTTTCGGCCGCGGTGATCGCCAGCGAAATCGTCTCAAGGTCGCGCATTTCGCCAACGAGGATGACGTCTGGGTTCTGGCGCAGAACGTGCTTCAGCGCCTCGTTGAACGAGTGGGTATCCATGCCCAGCTCGCGCTGTTCCACGGCGCACTGGATATCCTGGTGGAGGAACTCGATGGGGTCTTCCACCGTGATGATGTGCTTGTGCGTGAGGGTATTGATGTGGTGGATCATCGCGGCCAGTGACGTGGACTTGCCGGAGCCGGTTGGCCCGGTCACCAGCACGAGGCCGCGCGGGCGCAGCGCCAGATCCTTCGTCACGGCGGGCAGTCCCAGATCGTCGATTGATTTGATCTTGATCGGGATGGCGCGCATCACGGCGCCAACGTGGCCGCGCTGGCGGAAAAAGTTCACGCGGAAGCGCGAGACGCCGGGGATCGAATAGGAGAGGTCCGCTTCCAGGAACTCGTCGAATCGCGCCTGCCGCTCTTCATTCAGAAGCTGGTTGGCGAGCCCCTCCGTGTCTTCGGCGGTGAGCTTCGGGTAGTTGGTCCGAAACAGGTCGCCGTGAACGCGCATAACGGGCGGTTCGCCGACCCGCAGATGCAGGTCGCTGGCCTCGCGGGCCACCAGTTCACGGAGCAGATCATCGATACGGAACTTGGTCTGGGCCGCTCCAGTCGCGGTAGCGGGAACGGTCGTGGCCGGCGCGCCATCGGCGGCCGCGGCGTTAACGGGGGCTTCCACACTCATTCACAATCCCTCATTTGCAGTTATATCGCGGCCTTCCGCGCTCCGCTCCGGCGGAACCGGGGGGCGCGCCGCCGTCTACTGGAGGCGCTTCAGCAGGGCGTCGCCCAGCGTCGCGGTGCAATCGGCGCCCGCCGCCGCCGGCCCGAAAGGGGCATGAACCACGGGCAGCAGACGCTTCCCTTCGCGGCGGCGCCGCTCATCCGGAGCCTCCGAGGAAACAACTCTACATCCCTTACTGATTGTAGCACGAGACGGCGGGTCTGCCGTTTGGACGCCGACGCTGCTATGCTGATTCCAGGATGGGGGCGGATCGGGTCTGGTGGCCTGGGCGGTCTTCAAAACCGTGTCCGGGGCGGTTACGCCGTCCTGGGTGGGTTCGATTCCCACACGCTCCCGCCAGCCTTTCCGGCGGCCCCAATGGTACAGACTGCCGGGGCGTCGCCATTTGTTCGGCCCGCGAGTGAGATTTGCCCTGCTTCAGCGGTTCGCCGCAACGTTTTGATCCGCTAAGCCCCCTGATCTTTGGGCGCCTGGCTGCCGACATGAGGAGCAGTGACACTATTTGGCACGGAGAAGCACCCCATGCATGTCCGGTATCTCACCATCGACGAAGCCGCGGCCCTCAAGGGCGTAACCCCGCGCGACGTCCATGAAGCGCTCTGCCGAGGCGAATTGTCTCCCGTCCTCGTCTACCGCTCGGACCTCACGGACCCCCGTCTCCTGGACCGCTGGGACCTGGAATACTGGCGCCCCACCGCCGCCGCGGCGTAATCGCCGAGTTCCGAAAAACCACAAAGACACAGAGGCGCAAAGGTCCGGAATCTTCTCCGGACCTTTGTGCCTCTGTGTCTTTGTGGTGACTCCGGGTCTACCCGATAACCACGTTGACCAGCTTGTCTGGGACGGCGATGACCTTTCGGATCTGCTTGCCGTTCAGGGCGGCCAGCACTTTGTCGTTGGAGCGGGCCATGGCCTCAAGGTCCGCCGCGGAGACGCCGGCGGGGATCGTCATGCGGTCGCGTACCTTGCCGTTGATCTGCAACACCACTTCCACCTCGTTCTCGCGGGCCAGTTCCGCGTCGAACGCAGGCCAGGCGCCGCGGTAGAGCGTCTCGGCGTGCCCCAGGCGCTCCCAGGTTTCGCAGGCGAAGTGGGGGGCGAAGGGGGCCAGCATCTGGCAAAGCGCCTCGGCGGCTTCCGAGTGCGCGGCATCCGAGAGTTCCGCCCCCGAGAGCGCATTCATCAGTTCCATCATCGCGGCGATGGCCGTGTTGTACCGCAGGCCATCCAGATCCGCGGTCACCTTCTGGATCGTGCGATGCAAAACGCGGCGCACAGGCTCGTCCGTCTCCGCGAATGCGCCCCCCGGGCGGCGTTCCTGGGTGACGAAGCGCCAGACGCGCGAGAGGAAGCGGAAGGAGCCTTCCACTCCGGCCTCGTTCCATTCGGTGCGCTCTTCCGGCGGAGCCACGAAGAGAATGAACAACCGGCAGGCGTCCGCTCCGTACTTGTCCAGCAACTGGTTCGGCGGGGTGGCGTTGCCGCGCTTGCTCATCTTGCTGCCGCCCTGCGTGAGGATGCCCTGGTTGAACAGACGGCGGAACGGCTCGTCAAACGTCAGCAGGCCCATGTCGTGCAGCGCCATCGTGAAGAAGCGCGCGTAGATGAGGTGCATCGTGGCATGCTCGCGGCCGCCCACGTACATATCCAGCGGCATCCAGGCCTCAACGTCGGCGGCGTCGAACGCCTTCCCGTCATCTTTCGGGTTCAGGTAGCGCAGGAAATACCACGACGAGTCCATGAACGTGTCCATGGTGTCGGTTTCCCGCTTCGCTGGTCCGCCGCATTTCGGGCAGGTTGCGTTCACGAAGGCCGCGCTGGTGGCCAGCGGGTTATCCTTGCCCGTAAAGGCAACGTCCGTGGGCAGGGTAACCGGCAGGTCTTCCGCGCGAACGGGCACGATGCCGCACCGGTCGCAATACAGAATCGGGATAGGCGTGCCCCAGTAGCGCTGGCGGGAGATGCACCAGTCGCGCAGGCGGAAGTTGACCGTGCCCTTGCCCTTGCCTTGCCCTTCCAGCCAGGCGATAACCTTGCCCTTGCCGTCCTCGTTGGAAACGCCTGTGAAGGGGCCGGAATCCGCCATCACGCCCGGAGCGGTGTAGGCCTCCGCCAGTTCGGCGGACGGCGCGCCCTCCGCGGGGCGGATCACCTCCCGGATCGGCAGGCCATAGGCTTTGGCGAAGGCGAAATCGCGCTCGTCGTGCGCGGGAACGGCCATCACCCCGCCGGTGCCGTACTCCACCAACACGTAGTTGGCGATCCAAACCGGGATGCGCTCGCCATTGGCGGGATTCACCGCCGAGATCGGCAGCGGAATGCCCACCTTCGGCCGGTCTTCCGCCGTGCGGTCGATCTCGCTCTCGTGCGCCACCTCATCCACGAACGCCTGTATGCGATCGGATTCGGCCGGGAACGCCTCCCGCACGCGCTGCACCAGCGGGTGCTCCGGCGCCAGAACCATGTAGGTGACGCCGAACAGCGTGTCCGGCCGGGTGGTGAACACCGAGAGGTTCTCGCCCTCAAACGGCGCGTCCAGCGCGAAGTCGATGAGAGCGCCGGTGCTGCGGCCGATCCAGTTGCGCTGCATGTCGATGACGGGCTGCGGCCAATCGAGCTGGGAATGGTTGTCCAGCAGGCGGTCCGCGTAATCCGTGATCTTGAAGAACCACTGGCTGAGCTCGCGCTTTACAACCGGCGTGCCGCAGCGCTCACAGGCGCCGTTCACAACCTGCTCGTTGGCCAGAACGGTTTGATCTTCGGGGCACCAGTTCAGATAACTGCGCTTTTTGTAGGCCAGCCCGCGCTCGAAGAACTTCAGGAACAGCCACTGGTTCCAGCGGTAGTACTCCGGGTCGCACGTGTTCAGCGTGTGGTCCCAGTCGTAGGAATAGCCCAGCCGCTTAAGCTGCCCGGTCATGTTGGCGATGTTGGAGTAGGTCCAGTCCGCCGGGGGGATGCCGCGCTTGATGGCGGCGTTCTCGGCGGGCAGGCCGAACGCGTCGAAGCCGAACGGATGGAACACGTTGCGTCCCCGCGCCGTCTGGTAGCGGGCAAACGTGTCGCCGATCGTGTAGTTGCGCACGTGACCCCAGTGGAGGTCTCCGCTGGGGTAGGCGAACATCTCGATGACGTACGACTTCTCGGGCCCGGCCGGGTCCTTTCGCGCGAAGAGGTTCTCCGCCTCCCACCGCGCCTGCCACTTGCCCTCAATGTCCACCGGATGATACCGGGTGTCCGTTCTGTCTGCTGCGTCCGCCATTATGAGATGCTCCTGATATGCGCGGCGGCGCGACCAGATGGCCCGCCGCCGGCTCACGTTCCTAGTTGCTTCATTCTACACGCCTCGCGGGAAGGCCGGTCAAAGCGCCTCGATTGGGACCTCCCACCGCATGTGTCCCGCATCCACCGACACGGTGGATCCGCTGCCGGGAACCCGGACCTCCGTCTCCATGGGCGCCTCCACCTCCAGCGTCAGCCGTCCGTTCGCCTTTTCCCACGATACGGTCAGTGGCCCGGCGGGCGTTGTGGCGGTGGCCTTCACCCGATCCAAATGCGTTGGCACGTAGGGGCGCACCTGCCATCGCCGCATGGCGGGCTGGCCCGGGCGGATGCCGGCGAGGTAGCCGTAGAACCAGTCGCCGATCATGCCGAACATGTGGTGTCCCAACGAGCGCGCATCCAGGTCCCACGATTCCCACAGCGTGGTGGCGCCCTGCTCCAGCCAGAAGCCCCAACTCGGGTGGGTGCGCTGCGTGGCGATTTCGAACGCCAGATCCACCTGGCCGTTCGCGGTGAGCAGCGGAAGCAGGTACTTCGTGCCCAGGATGCCCGTGTTCAAGTGGGCGCCGCGCGATTTGATGTCGGCGATCACGTTCCCCAGCACCTTCGCCCGCAGCACGGCGGGGACGATCCCTTCGGCCAGCGGCAGGATGCTGGAGGTCTGGCGGAACCCCACCTCTTTGTCTGTGTGGTAGATGCCGGAAGCGGCATCAAGGCAATGGCGGTTCACGGCGGCGGCAACGTCACGGGCCAGGGCGCCGAACTTCGCGGAATCGGCCTCGCGCCTCAGGCTCTGAGCCACCCCCTGCATGATCTTCGCGCAACGGTGGACGTAACAGGCCGCGGAAACCTGCGGGCCCTCCGGCGGATTGCCGCCGTGCCCGGGCGGAAGCCAATCGCCCAGCACGCTGGGGGACAGGCCATCGTCTCCGCGGCGCCCGGCCAGGAAGTCGACGTAACGGGCCATCGCCGCGTAGTGCCGCTCGAAGATGGCCAGGCTACCCGTGTGGCAGGCGAGATCCCAGGCCATCAGGATGAACGCGCTTCCCCATTCGGGCGCATCGCTGTGCCCCCAGCCGGGCGACGGCACGATGAGCGGGATCATCCCGTCTGGAAGCTGCGCGTCCGCGCAGTCCTGCAGCCACTTCTGCTGGAAGGCCGCCATATCGAAGTTGAAGAGCGCGGTGTTGGCGGTGAGATGGGCGTCGCCGGTCCACCCGTTCTTCTCGAAGACGGGCGTGTCGGTGGGGATGCCGTGCAGGTTGTTGAGGATGCTCTGCAGGGTGATGCGCTGGATGGCGTTCAGAGTGTCGTCGCTGCACTCAAAGCTTCCGGCGCGGTGCACGTCCGTGTGGGCCTCGCGGCCCTCAATGGCTTCAAGTCCCGGCTTGCCGGGGTAGCCGTCCACCTGAACGTAACGAAAGCCCTTGTAGCTGAAGCGGGGCTCCCAGACCTCGGGTCCGCCGCCTTTCAACGTGTACTGGTCGCGCTGGCACTCCACCGGCACGAGGTCGTTCGCGTTGTCGACGGAACCGTCGGCGCGTAGGCGCTCTCCGTACCGTAGAACCACGGCGGAGCCGGCCTCGCCGGAAACGTGCAGGCGTGCCCATCCGGCGATGTTCTGGCCCAAATCATAGACGAAGCTGCCGGGCTTTAGCTCGTAAACCTTCACCGCCGGCCACGTGCGCACAACGCGGATCGGGGGCAGGTCGATCTCCTCCACAACAGGCGTTCCGGCGGGGAGCACGGAGGCGGGCATCCAGCCGGCGGCGTCGTAACCGGGCGCGTCCCAGCCAGTCCGCTCCAGGCGGGCGTCGTATGTTTCTCCCTCGTAGATGGAGTCATGCACCGTGGGGCCGGTGGATGTCTGCCACGAGGCGTCGCTGGTCACCAGGGATTTGCGGCCGTCCGCCGTCTCAATCTCCAGTTGCAGAAGCAGGCGCGGGTCGCCGTGCCAGACAGCCTTCTGGGTGTTCCAGACGTTCTCGGTGGTGAGCCCGAACCAGCCGCGCCCCAGGGTTACGCCGAGGACGTTCGCGCCCGTGTGTACAAGTTTCGACACATCCCGGGTAATGCTTTGGGCCCTTTTATTGTACTGGGTGTAGGCCGGCTCCAGAACTGCATCGTCTATCGGTTGCCCGTTGACCGTCAGGACGCCATAGCCCAGGGCGCAGAAGGTCAGAGTGGCGCGGGCCACGGGGCCCTCCACGGTGAACTGCTTTCGCAGCAGGGGCGCTTCGGCCGCGCCCGGCTCCGCTCCGCCAATCCATTGGGCTTGCCATTCCATCGGTCTCGCCTCCAGCAGTTGGGATGGTGTACGGTGTGCGCCCCCGGGGGTGGAGCGTCAAGCGCGAAGCGCTCAGCGACAGGAAGCCCACGCCTGCCGTCCGGCCGCCACCTGGCGGATGGCCTCGGCGTGGATGGCCAGAGTCTCGGGCAGCGTGGGCTTCCAGACGGTCTGCAGGAACCCAACCAGGCGCTCCGGCGCGATGACCCGCCGGCAATGCTCCACCGTACGCACGAAGTTCGTGGGCGAGGCCCACACGCTGCCCGCCGGCGCCTGGTCGAATCCGGCGGCGTCCAGTTGGGCGTACGCCTGTACCGCTGGGTCGTTCGGAGCGAAATCGTCGTTGTAGTACCAGTTGCTCTGGAGAACGGTGCGCGGCATCTGCGCCGCGAACTCCTCCGGGTGGCTCCACGCGAAGTCGCTCCACACCCACGCGCGCGCCCCGCGCTCCTCGGCTTCGTTTACCAGGAACCGAAGGTCGTTCCACCAGAGGTCGTACTGCCGGATTGTCACGAAGCGGAAGTGCCTCTGGTTCGCCAGGTCCTCTTCGTCCATCCCGAGGTGAAAGTACGCGGGGTTGCCGAAGATCCGAGCCGTTTCGGCAATGAGGTCCCGGCAGACCGCGTAGTACGCTGGGGTGGAGAGCATGCGCGCGTAGTCACCCATCCAGGCATCGTGGCAGGCCGAGAAGTTCAGCTTCGGCACGGGCGCCATCCCCAGCGAGCGGATGCGATCGAGCGCTTCCGTGAGCTCATCCGGCGTCCACGCGCCCTCCACGCCGATCTCGGGGCGGCTCTCGAAGCGGACGCCGTCGCCAACGTCGATCACCACGTGCGTGACGCCGGCATCGGCCATCCGGGCGACGAGGTCATCCCACGTCGCCCGGTCGCACCGCAGATAGGGCTTCCGCTCCCAGTAGGGGTATTGGAGGCCCGGCACGTTTCGGTCGCCCCACATGTTGTAGGAGAGGTGGATCAGATAGGCCCACATGAGAGGTCGCTTGTCGTCTGCCATGTGCATCTCCCTATCGCTGTGCGGGACGCTCCACCCGGCGAAGTCAGCCGCCGATCACCGTAACAGTGGGCTCCGGCCGCGGGCTTGCGTACGATCCCTCGGCCCACGTGCTGATGGCAACGCGCCCGCCTTGCCCCTTGGCCGTTATCGTCGTTCGCCGGTACTCGCCGGCCTGGTAGCCGAACGAGGCGCCGTCGTCTTCGTAGACTTCGCCGGCGGCCTGCCCATCCTTCAGGTAGACGCGGAACTCCAGCGGGACTCCGCTCATCTCGCCCGTGTGTTGCACGACGGGCTGCGCGACGATCACCGCTCCGGCGCGCACGAAGAGCGGCAGCTTGCTCAGTGGAGCGTCCACCGTCAGGTTGCGGCCGCCTTCCAGGCGCTCATCCGTCCAGAAATCGTACCATTCGCCCGCCGGCAGGTAGACCGTCCGCGATGTAGCGCCCTCATCCAGGATGGGAGCGACCAGCAGGTTGGCGCCCACGAGGAACTCGTTATCCAGATCCGCGCAGCTTGGATCGTTTGGGTACTCCAGCAGCAGCGGGCGCATCAGCGGGATTCCCGTGCGCGTCAGCTCCTCGGTGAGGGTGTAGATGGTAGGCATCAGGCGGTAGCGCAACTCGATGCTGGCGCGGTTGATCTCCGTCCAATCGTCCCCGAATACCCAGGGCTCCTGCGGCTGGAAGGGCTCGCCGGCCCCCGCGAGACCGGGGGTGGCGCTATGGGCGCGGCTGAACGGGAAGAGGGCGCCCACCTGAAGCCATCGGCCGAACAGCTCCGGCGTGGTATCGAACACGAATCCGCCGATGTCCGGCCCGGAAAGTCCCTCGCCGGAGAGCCCCATGTTCAGCAGCATGGATACGCTCATGCGCAAGTGGGTCCAGGAGGCCACGTTGTCGCCGGTCCATGTTGCTGCGTACCGCTGGATTCCGGCGAACGCGGCGCGGGAGAGCACGAACGGGCGCTGCTCGGGGCGAAGCTTCAGCAGCCCCTCGTACGTGCCGCGCGCCATCTGCATGCCGTACACGTTGTGGTAGCGGGCGTGAACGTCCGGGAATCCGTCCGCGCCGGGGTGCACGCAGTCCTCGGGCATGTGCAGGCCGTCGCGCTCGAACACGGCGGGCTCGTTCATATCGTTCCAGAACCCGGCGATGCCGTCGTCCACGAGGCCCTTGTACCAGCCCCCCCACCATTCGCGGCATTTCGCGTCCGTGAAGTCCGGAAACACGCAGTTGCCGGGCCACACCGGCCCAACGAACGGCGTTCCGTCCGGATTGCGCACCACGAGGCCAGTCTCCATCAGGGTGTCATACGGCGCGTAGCCAGGATCATTGGGGATGCCGGGGTCCAGAATGGCGATGGTGCGGAACCCGTTCTCCCGGAGGTCGGAGATCAGGCCCTTTGGGTTCGGGAAACGGTTGTGGTCCCAGGTGAAGTCGCGGTAGCGGTCCATGTAATGGATGTCGAAGTAGAGCACGTCGCACGGCACATTCCGCGAGCGGAACCCTTGGGCGATCTCGCGGACCATGGAATCGGAGTCGTAGGAGAAGCGGCACTGCTGGTAGCCCATCGCCCAGAGCGGGGGCAGGGGATGGCGGCCGGTGAGCTCGGTATACCGGGCCAGCACCGCCTTCGGCGCGGCGGCGGTGAAGAGGTAGAGGTCCATCTGCCCACCGTCAACGGAGATCTCCGCCGGCGTGGCGCCGATCTCGCCCAGCGTCCACTTCTGGCGGAAAGTGTTGTCCATGAACAGGCCGTGTGGGGCGCCGCCGTCCATGCCGATGCAGAACGGAATGGACTGATACAGCGGGTCGCCGCCCACCACGTATTCGCAGTGGTCGGTGTTGTAGAACTCCATCGGCGCGCCGCGGCGTTCCAGTGGGCCGGCCTTCTCGCCGCAGCCATAGACGCGGCGATCGGCGGGCTGTTTCCAGGAGAGCCGGAAGCCGCCGCTCTCGGCGAAGGAGATGGCGGCGTCGGCGAGGAGAGGGCGCCCGGCCGAGGTCTCAACGGTGAACACGGCGTCCGATCGGCGAACGTGAACGCGGGCGGAGGCGATTTCCACGGTAACGGTGGCGGCGTCCTTGGCGATGCTAACGCGCGTTACGGGCCAGTCGGTCTTCGCAACGGCGAAGGATGGGACGGGGTCGAATTCGCCGGAGCAGGAGGCCCGGATGCGGATGAGGTCGTCGGCGAGCGCATCGATGCGCAAGACGCCGCCCTCGGCTTCAATGGTGACGCCGCGGGCGTCGGGGCGAGCGGACAGGACCTGTCCGAGGTCCGCGCGCGGGCGGATGGCTTCAGGTACGGGAATTGTAAGCTCCTCCTCAAAATCAGCCCCATATCGGGGCGTGAATACGTATTCAAGTATATCATCCCTGTTCGCTACCGGCAAGGAAAGCGGTTTCCCTCCCGCAAGCGCGCCAAAGGGCTTCGCGCACGATCTCCATCATACTCGCACATAATCCGCCGCGTTGTCGTCCAGGTTTTCCTTCTGACGGTGGTACCGCTCCGTGGTGCGCGGATCGGCGTGGCCGGCGGCGTACTGAACCTTGTGGAGCGGCGCCCCGCCTTCCAGCGCCAGCGTTACAAATGTGTGGCGCAGGCTGTGAGGCGTGATGTGCTCCGCCAGCCCCGCTTCGTCCACGCGGCGCAGCACGACTTTCCAGATGCCGTCCACCGAAAGCGGCGCCCCCGAGGCGATCCGGTAGCCGCCGCCTCGCGCCGCGCGCAGCGCCACGAACAGCGGCTCGCGCGCATCCCACTGCCGCCCAGACGCCGCTACCCAGTCCTGGCAGCAGCGCAGCACATCCGGCGCCGCCTTCACGATGCGCGTCTTGGCGCCCTTTCCGCGCACGCTCAGCGCCGTGTGCCCGCCGCGCGCCGAGAAGTCCGCCAGCCGGATGCCGGCCGCCTCGCCGCGCCGGATGCCGGTGCGCAGCATGAGGAACAACAAGCAGTGGTCGCGCTGTCCCAGGAGGTTCGACCTGTCGATGGATGCCAGCAGCGCCCGCGCCTGGCGCAGCGTGAGCCCCGAAGTGGGGGACTCCTGATCGGCCTTCAGGCCGTGCACGCGCGTGGCGGGGTTCCGGTCCGCCCAGCCCTCGCCGATGGCGCGATCGAAGAGCTGGCGCACAACGCTGAGCTTCCGGTTCACGGTGGCCTTGGCGGCCCCGCGCTTGATCAGCGCGTTCCGGAACGCTTCCACCTGGCCCGAGGTCACCTGCCGCAGGTCGTCTGGCGCCTCCACGCCGGCGTGCGCGCAGAAATCCAGGATGTCACGCTGATAGGCGCGGCGGGTGTTGTCGCTGAGCTGCCCCGCCACCAGCGTGTCGATGAGGAAATCCATCTGTTGGGGCGCCGGAGGGGCGGCTCTTGGGGCTATGGAATGTGACTCCATGGTCTCTGCTTTCGCCGGGCCAAAATGAGGCTCGCCGGCATGTTTGCACGCTTGGCGGAGGCTGACCGAACGTCCGCTCAACCCCCATCCGATTATTGCAAAGCCCCCAGCCGGATGGTATACTAGATTTCAGCAGAATCTTCGGGCGAAGCCGGAGTGGGGCTCAGTCCCACTCCTTCGTTTTTGGGGGGGACTTCGCCCTGCACGCCGGCCCCGGGCCATCAAATCGAATAAAGGAGAGCGGGCATGAGCGGCGATTTCCTAGATGCCTTGAAGCAGATCGAGCGGGAGAAGGATATTTCGGCGGAGGCGTTGCTGGACCTCGTCAAGCAGGCCCTTGTGTCCGCGTATAAGAAACATTTTGGCGTGCAGGGCGATATCGAGGTGGAGATCGACTCCCGCAAGTCCGAGTTCCGCGTGTACGCCCGGCAGGAAGTGGTTGAGAGCGACCCGCTGCCTCACGTCCAGATCAGCGTCGACGAGGCCCGCAAGGTGGACCCCGAACTCGAAGTGGGAGACTACATCCAGTTTGAGGTCACCCCGGAGGACTTCGGTCGCATCGCCGCGCAGACCGCCAAGCAGGTGGTGATGCAGCGCATCCGCGAGGCGGAGCGCGACAAAGTGCTGGAAGAGTACCTGGACAAGGTCAACAACGTCATCACCGGAACCGTGCAGCGCCGCGAGCAGCGCAGCGTGTACATCACGCTCGGCAAGATCGAAGCGATCCTTCCGGCCAGCGAGCAGGTGGGCGGCGAGGCGTACCGCTTTGGCGAGCGCCTGAAGGTCTACGTTCTGGAGGCCCGTCGCACCAACAAGGGGCCGCAGATTGTGGTCTCACGCAGCCACCCGAGCCTCATCCGCCGGCTGTTCGAGCTGGAAGTGCCTGAGATCGCCGACGGCGTTGTCGAGATCAAATCCGTGGCCCGCGAGCCCGGCGCGCGCAGCAAGATCGCCGTGCACAGCAACGAATCGAAGGTCGACCCGGTCGGCGCCTGCGTGGGGCATCGCGGCAGCCGCGTTCAGAACGTGGTTTCGGAGCTCTATGGCGAGAAGATCGACATCGTTCGCTGGAGTGACGACCCCGCCACCTACATCGCCGGCGCCCTGAGCCCGGCCAAGGCCGTGAACGTTCGCGTGAACGAGGATGCCAAGAGCGCCCTCGTAATCGCCCCGGACAACCAGTTGAGCCTTGCCATCGGCAAGGAAGGGCAGAACGTTCGCCTTGCCGCGCGCCTGACGGGCTGGCGCATCGACATCCGCAGCGAGGCGCAGGTGGCCGAAATGGCCGTCCGCGAAGCCGCGAAGGCCGAGGAAGCGGCCAAGGCCTCCGAGGAGGCGGACGCCGCCGCCGAGGATGACGCGGAGGAGATCGCCGCCACCATCGTCGACAGCATCCACCCGGCCGCCCATGACGAGGGCGTCGATACGGCCGAGGTCGCCGATGCGGCCGAAGCCATTGATATGGCTGACGTAGCTGATACGGCCGAGGTCGCCGATACGGCCGATACTCTGGTGGCCTGACGCCATGCCCCGCGCCGCGCCGGAGCGAACGTGCGTTGGCTGCCGGACATCGCGGCCGAAGAACGAGTTGCGCCGCATCGTTCGCGCGCCGGATGGGACCATTGATGTGGACCCATCCGGCAAGCGCGAGGGGCGCGGCGCATACATATGCCCCCGCGCGGAGTGCCTGCAAGCCGCCGTCCGCCGCAAGGCCCTGGACCGCGCCCTCAAGGGCCCGGTCGCCCCGGACGTTGTGGAGCGGCTTCGAGCGGGGCTGAACGAACCGGACTGATTGCATGGGCGCGGCGGACACGCTGCGGAACCCGGGACGATGAACCTCCGAGCGCGCTCGTTCATCGCGGCCCTGGGCGTCGCTTCGCCATTGTGGCCATGCGCATGCGCGCGTCGCCGCAATCGCCTATACTATTAAGGGGCACGCGATTGCGTCGCCGTATCTCAGAATCGTCTGGGCGGAGTCCGTCCAGGCGATTTCCTTGTGTCTCGTATCACCGACTCAACACTGTCCTGGTGTATCACCGCAACGTGCGGAGGCAACCATGAAGTAAGCAGAAAGCAGGTCCAGAATGCCCGGAACCATTCGGGTTTACGAACTCGCCAAAGAGTTAAAGATGAGCAACACCGAGTTGCTCCACCTGCTGGAAAGCCTCGGAGAGAATGTCCGAAGCCACTCCAGCACACTGAGCGCGGAATCCGTCGCCAAGGTGCGCGGCTCCGTTCAGAAGTCCGACGGCGCCCCGCCGGCCCCAACGCCGGCTCCCAAGCCCGTTGCAGACAAGCTCGTTGAAGTTTTCCCCGGCATGACCGTCCGCGAACTGGCTGAGGCCATGGGCGTCGGCGCGCCGGAGATCCAGAAGCGCCTGCTCGCCATGCGCGTTATCGCCAGCGTCACCCAAACGCTGGACCTGGATGTCTCCTCGCGTCTCGCCGAGCAGATGGGCTATGAGGTATTGACCGGGATGCGCCCCGCTCCGAAAGCGGCGGCGCCCTCCAACGGCGTCCGCAAGGGCTCATCCGTTAATCGCCCGCCCGTGGTCACCATCATGGGCCACGTCGATCACGGCAAAACCACGCTTTTGGATGCGATCCGCCACACCGACGTTACCGGCGGCGAATTCGGCGGCATCACCCAGCATATCGGCGCGTACCAGGTGGAATGGGACGGCCGCAAGATTACATTCCTGGACACCCCCGGCCACGCCGCCTTCACGGCGATGCGCGCCCGCGGAGCCCAGGTGACGGATATCGTCGTCCTCGTGGTGGCCGCCGATGACGGCATCATGCCGCAGACGGTTGAGGCGATCAACCACGCCAAGGCCGCCGGCGTTCCCATCATCGTCGCCGTGAACAAGATTGACCGCGAAGACGCCAACCCGGACCGCGTGCTCACGCAGCTCACCGAATACGAACTCCTCGCCGAAGCCTACGGCGGCGACACGATGACGGTCAACGTCTCCGCTAAGAAGAAGACCAACCTCGAGGATCTCCTGACCGGCATCCTGGTGGTGGCGGAGGACCTGGACCTCACCGGCGATCCGGCGGCGAACCCAGAGGGCGCCGTTGTGGAAGCCCAGTTGGACCGCGGCCGCGGACCCGTGGCCACTGTCCTCGTTCAGCAGGGCATCCTCACAGTGGGAGACGCCGTCGTCGTCGGCGAGACCCATGGCAAGATCAAGGCGATGCTGGACGATAAGGGCCAGAGAGTCCTGAAGGCCGGCCCATCCACGCCGGTTGAGATCCAGGGCCTCTCCAGCGTTCCCAACGCCGGTGACCGCTTCACCGTGGTGAAGGACGACCGCACCGCCCGCCACCTCTCCGAGGAAGAGGGCATGCGCAAGCGCACGGAGCGCCTGGCGCTTCGCCACCGCGTCACCCTTCAGGACCTGCGCCGCCAGATGATTGAGGGTGAGACGAAGGTCTTGAACGCCATCATCAAAGCGGACGTGCACGGCTCCCTGGAAGCGGTTCGCCAGTCCTTGGAGCAGCTCTCCGACGCCGAGGTGAAGATCGACGTGGTGCACAGCGGCGTGGGCAATATCGGCCAGTCGGACATCCTGCTGGCCACGGCCAGTAACGCCATCGTCATCGGCTTCAACGTAACCGTGGACAACGACGCGCGCACGATGGCCCAAGATGAAAGCATCGACGTTCGGGTATACAACATCATCTACGAGCTGATCGACGACGTCCGAAAGGCGATGCTGGGCAAGCTGGAGCCGGTGTACGAAGAAGTGAGCCTCGGGCACGCGGAGTGCCGGGCGATCTTCCGCACCCCGCGCGGGCCTGTGGCCGGATCCTACGTTATCGACGGCAAGGTTACCCGAGCCGCCGAAGCGCGCGTATTGCGCGGCAAGGAAGTCGTCTGGAAGGGCCGCCTCCAGAGCCTGCGACACGTTAAGGACGACGTCCGCGAGGTGCTTACTGGCTTCGAGTGCGGCATCCTTCTGGATGGCTTCACCGACATCCAGGTTGGCGATATCGTCGAATCGTTCGAAATGCGGGAAGTCCCGCGCTACTAGGTGTAGTCATCGGTTGTCAGTCATCAGTTCTCAGTTCCGGCTGATGACTGATGACTGATGACTGAGAACTCTCCATGTTCGTTGCTCTCCTGGAGATAGAACTCAGGCTGGAGGCGAGCCACTCGCTGAAAGACAAGCGGCAGGTGGTTCAAAGCCTCATCGACCAGATGCGGCGGCGCTTCAATGTGAGCGTCGCCGAGGTGGACCGCCTGGATGCCTGGCAGAGCGCCGTCATCGGCGTCGCCTGCGTGGCCAACGAGAAGCGATTCCTGCAGGAAGCCATCGCTCACGTCGAGAACTTCGTGGAATCAGACCCGCGCATCGTTGTGGTGCGCACCGAAACGGAAATTGTGTGAAGTCGTCAGTCATCAGTATTCAGTTTTCAGTGGGAACTGAGAACTGAATACTGATGACTGACGACTTGAATCGATCATGTCCAGACGAACTGAACGAGTTGAAGAGATGCTGCGCGAGGAGTTGAGCCTCCTCGTGCTGCGCGAATTGAAGGACCCCCGGCTGGGCTTCGTTTCCTTTACCGGCGCCAGCGTGACGCCGGACCTTCGCCACGCCCGGGTATACGTGAGCGTGATGGGGGCCGAACAGGAGAAGCAGCACAGCCTGGACGCGCTGAACCGCGCCCGCGGCTTCCTGCGCACCGCGCTCGGGAAACGCGCGAAAACGCGCACCGTACCGGAATTGACCTTCGTGGAAGATGAGGCCGCCGATACCGGCAACCGCATCTTCGCCCTGCTGGATGAGGTGAAGCGCGTTGACCCGCCGCAGGAAGGAAACGAACCAGATGCCGAATGACCCCGCCCGTCACGCCGCCGCCGAGGCCATTCGCGCCGCCTCGAAGGTCTCCCTGGCTTGCCACCTCAACCCGGATGGCGACGCCCTCGGCAGCACGTTGGGACTCGCCCTGGCGCTGGAGGACATGGGCAAGACCGTCGTGCGCCTCTGCCAGGATGTCGTGCCCCCCGCCTACCGCTTTATGCACGGGGCCGAACGGATGGAGAAGGAGCCGCCGAAAGGCTGGGCGCCGGACCTGGCCATCGGCCTCGACTGCGACGCCGAACACCGCCTCGGCAATGTGGGTCCGTTCATCCTCGGCGCGCCGAAGGTGCTGGATATCGACCACCACACCGGTTCCGGCCCGTTCGGGCACATCCGCGTGCTGGACCCGCATGCCTCATCCACGTCCCAGCAAGTGCACGAGCTTCTCGCCTATATGGGCGTTCCGCTGGACCGCGACGTGGCCGTCTGTCTGCTGGCCGGCATCATCTTCGATACCGGTGCCTTCCGTTTCAGCAACGCCACGCCCGCCACGTTCACAGCCGCTGCCCAACTTGTGGCCGCCGGCGCCGAGCCCAACCTCATCCACCGCGCGATGTTCGAGGACAAGCCATTCACCAACGTCAAGCTCCTCGGCCGAGCGCTGTCGAACGCCCAGATGGACCGCGGCGTGGCCTGGAGCTCGCTCACCCGACAGGATTTCCGCGAGTCCGGCGCCGAGGAATCCGAAACCGAAGGCATCGTGAACAACCTCATGGCGGTTCGCGACGTGAAAGCCGCTGCCCTGTTCCGCGAAACCCCACACGGCGTTCGCGTGAGCTTGCGCGGCCGCAACGGCGTGAACGTGGCCGAAGTGGCCCGTCAGTTCGGCGGCGGCGGCCACGTGAAGGCCGCCGGCTGCACCGTCAACAAACCCCTCGACGAAGCCATGGCCGAAGTCCTCACCCTTTTGAAGGGATAGCGCTGTAGTCATCAGTTGTCGGTCATCAGTCGTCAGATGAACGCCCCGCCGAGGAGGTTGCCTTCCTTTTGCGCGGGGCGTTCGTCCGTACTGATGACTGACAACTGATGACTGATAACTCCCATGACTGGTTTCTACATCATCGATAAGCCGGCCGGTTGGACCTCGCATGACGTGGTGGCGCGCGTGCGACGGCTCGCTGGCCAGAAGCGCGTGGGTCATACCGGAACGTTGGACCCCGACGCCACGGGCGTGTTGCTGGTCTGCATTGGGCAGGCCACGCGCCTGATTGAGTATACCGAGGGCCACCACAAGGTCTACGAGGCCAAGCTGACCCTCGGCGTCGAAACGGACAGCCAGGATGCATCCGGGGCCGTCGTGGGAGAGCGGGATGCCTCGGGAGTAACCGAAGCGGCGCTGCGGGAAGCGGCGGCCCGGCTCACGGGTGATATCCTCCAAATCCCTCCCATGGTCTCCGCCGTGCACCACGAAGGCCAGAGGCTATATGAGCTGGCGCGGCAGGGCATCGTGGTTGAGCGGAAGCCCCGCCCGGTGACAGTGTACCGCCTGGACGTCGAGTCCTTCACGCCCGGCCCTCGCGCCGCCGCCGCGCTGACGGTGGAATGCTCCGCCGGGACCTACGTCCGAACGCTCTGCCACGATATCGGAGAGGCGCTGGGCGTGGGCGGGCACATGGCCGCCCTTCGCCGAACCGCCGTGGGGCCGTTCGGCGAGAGCCATGCCGTCTCCCTGGAAGCCCTGGCCGAGGAAGGCGCCGTGTCCCTCTGCCTCCAGTCTGTGGACCGCCTTCTCCCCGATTGGCCCGTCATCGAGGGTTCCGATACGCAGAACGCCGACGTGGGACACGGCAAAGTCATCTCGGCGGACGTCCCTGGAGAGTGGGCCTCCTTCCGCTACAACGGCCGTCTCCGCGCGATTCTCCACCGTGAGGGTGAAGACTGGCATCCCGCGAAAGTGCTGCCGAACGAGGCGTGAGCGTTTCAGCCTACGCGGTGGCCACGTCCAGCTCCTGGATCGTGCCGGGCTGGCCGGATTCGCTGAGGTAGATGCCCGTGTCGCGGATCTGGGCGCGCGTGTCTCCGGCCGACGAGGGCACGCTGAACGGAGTCGCCACGCTGCCCAGGTAGATGGCTCCCACGTTGCGGTCCTTCAGGGTGGAGAGTGTGTCGGCGCCGGATTCGTCCTTGCTCCAGATGCGCAGGGCGGAGAAGGCTGCATCGTTTTCATCGATCCAGCCGTTCCCATCCCCGTCGAGTTGGGCCAGTTCCCCCATGCCGCTCCCCGTGGCGGGGCCGAACAACTCGCCGCCGTTATTGACAGCCCCGTCCCCATTGCGATCCAGCGCCAGGAAACCGCTGCCCGGGCCAACGAACGGCATTGCCTCCGCAGCGCCGTCGGAGTTGAGGTCGAACGAGAAGTCACCGGCGGAGAGCTGGGCGGCCGTGCCGGTGAAGTTGATGACGAGGGGATCGGAAAGGGCATCGCCGGCGCGGATGTCCACGCGGGCTTCAGTGGTCGACTCGCGCTGCATGTTGAGGTTCACCTGGAAGGCGATCTGGCGGCCGTCTTCCGTAGTGGCCACGCCCTGCGCGGCGAAGGCAGTGGTCTCCGCCTCATGAGTGGTGTCCACCGAATGGTACTCGAAGCCCCAACCCTGACTTGCGGGGGCGGCCGCTTTGGCGGCGGCGGCAGTCGCGGCCGGCATTTCCGGCGTATCCGCTGTTCCACCATCGTCGGAGGCGCCGTGGATGCGGCGTCCGGTAAGGCGTTCGAGGATCAGGCGGGCCAGGCGCAGGCCCTTGGGGAGCGTGGACGCGTTGTCGCCGGATTTGGCTTCGGCGTTCAACCTGTGGGCTTCCGCTGAGATGGAGACGGTGTCTTTCGGGGCCGTTGCGGCGGGCGCAGCCGCCCAGGCCCGCAGAGACTCCTGATGCTCCGAGGCGCGCACATATTCGTGCTGCGCGGCCAACTGAACGGTTGCGCTGGCGATCTTCATATGGGTTCCCTCCCGCTTCCGAGCATCCTTGCTCACGGATGGTTTCGGCGCCTGCGCCCTCTGGGTTAAGGGGCTCTGGCAAAACGCCGATCCGGGCAGACCCCAAGCGCGGCGCGTGAAGGGGAAGCGTCATGCTCGGCCGTTCGTCAGGCGTCGAGGCCGACGACAGCGCGAGTAACCCTGACGGCATCCGTCACGTCTATCCCCTGCGATAGGGGGCTTGAGTTCCGGAACCGCAGCGCATCCTCCTGCTGTGCGGTCACCAGCCCGGCGGCGATCCGAAGCGCCTTCGCCGCATCCGCCATGGTGTAGGGCGCCGGCCCCGCGCTGTTATACTCGTACGCGCCCATGTCCGTATGCGCGCCCGACACCCGCGGATGGCCGGCCACGTCCGTCTCACCCGGAGTGGCGAACGCATCGTTCCCTGTGTCTTTGCACGGCGAACCCGCCTGTAGCCGGTAGTTTCCCGTGCTCGTGTTAATGAAAAGCGGGTCCGCGCTGATGTTCCCGTTTGTGCCGGTGGGGTCGGCGGCATCTGGGTAGGCCGGCCCCACGTTGCCGTAGACGTCGTTGTGGCCCAGCGTTGAGGCGCCCTGATTCAGGGCGATGCCGTCGGTGTTGAAGGCGACGATGTTGTTGGCGATCGTCGCCGACCCAAGGACGTGTATCGCCGCGCCCGGCCAGGTTGCGGCGTTCCCGACAATGGTGTTCCCCGTAACTGTGGCGGAGGATGATGAGCAGTAGATGCCCCCGCCTATCCCATCCAGATCGTTGGCATCGATGATGTTGTCCGCAATGACGACGGGCTGTTCGGTGAAGTAAACGCAGATGCCGGACCCGCGCGACATGTACTGCCGGGCCCCATGGTTGCCGCGGATAATGTTCCCGGTAACCGTCAACGCCGCGCCGGAACTGAAGATCGCCGCGCCATTCGCCGCCCTGTTGCCTACGATTGTGTTGTTGCGGATGGCAACGCGCCCCTCGTTGCAGTAGATTCCGCCTCCGTACGAGTTGTTGTTCTTGTGGTCGATGTCGTTTCCCGCAATGACATTGCCGGAAATCGCCAGATTGGCGCCTTCTGACTGAATGGCGCCGGCGACATACGCTCCGCCGATATACCGCCCCTGGCCCGCGGTGATCGTGAAGCCGTCTATCGTTGCCGTCTGCGTGACGGAAACGTCTGCCGAGAAGGCGCTCTCGGCGAGAGGATCACCCACCGTGGTGACGTTCTTGCGCGGGTCTCGCTCGTCCCGCGACGTCTCGCCGCCGGCGAATCCCCCCAGGTAGGTCGCTCCGTTGCCGATGACGCCATTCCCGGGGTACGCGCCCGCCGCCACCCAGACCTCATCGCCAGGTGATATCGTCGCCAAGGCGGCATTGAACGAACGGTAGGCCGTCTGCCAGGTCATCCCATCGTGAACGCTTCCCGTACCGGAACCGTTCACGTAGACGACCTTGGCTTGGCAAGCAGCCATGCTGGCGCCGAGGGCGCACACCGCCAGAGCTGCACGCTGGAGGAACGGGAAATCGAGTAGCATTTTGGCTCCTTGGCACGTCTGCGGACGGTTCGGTTCGAGGCAACCCATAGGATCCGAGTTCATCTGGATGGGCGGCCGATGAGACTCAGTGCTTTGTTCGGAGGGAGCGGCCCGTGAACCCCTCGCTGGTCCCGTGAGGGACCGAGACCCCATGGCAGATAGGGGGCGGACACGGCCAGCCGTGTCCCTACCCTTCGCTGGTTCCATCCACCGAACAGTGAACGGCCGGGCCGACCGGTAAGGACACGGCCTGCCGTGTCCGCCCCCTATCTGCAGGGAACCAGAGGCCTCTTGCGGGGTCGGCTAACTCCCAGTTCCACCCTAACAGAGCAATTAGTGCTTTGCCGCTATTGTAGCGCTTGCCGTTTCAACCTTGCGAGCGGCGCGCCAATGGCCCGCCGGAGACCTGAGGAGTGCGCAACACGACGCGCTTCTGGGCCCGAGGCCGGGCCAGGAAGGGCGGAGGCGGGACCGCTGGCGTCATTCCCTTCCGAAGCCTGAACGGGATTCCGTTAGGCGCTCTTAACCCCGGAGGCGGCCCCGCGGCGATTCCGCTTTGCATTGTCGCCCGCTACCGTGCATCCTAACGAAAAGCGGACGGCGGAAACGGGAGGGTCATGCAGGTACTAGAGTACGGGTCGGGAGAGAGGGCGGAGCGTCCTTCGGCGGTTACGGTGGGCAAGTTCGATGGGGTGCACATGGGCCACCAGGCATTGCTGGCCGCAACGCGGGCGGCGGCGCAACGGCTCGGCCTCTTAACCGGGGCGGTTACCTTCGACCGGCATCCCGCCGAGGTCCTGTTTCCGGGATCGGCCCCCGCATACCTGACGCCGCTGCCGGTGAAACTGCGACTGCTGGAAGCCGCCGGCGCGGATTTCTGCATCGTCCTCCCCGTGGATGCGGGCACGCTGGATTGGCCGCCGGATCGGTTCGTGGACGCTGTGCTGGTGGAGGCCGCGCGCGCCCAGCATGTGGTGGCCGGACCCGACTTCCGTTACGGGCACAACCGCGAGGGCGATGCAGACACCCTGCGCGCCGCCGGCCTGCGCTGCGCGTTCTCGGTAGAGCAGTTGCCTCCCGTGATGGTCCGCGGCCGCCGCGTGAGCAGCTACGCCGTTCGGCGCGCGCTGGAGGCGGGGAACCTGCCGCTGGCCGAGGCCATGCTGGGCCGGCCCTATAGCGTCGAGGGCGTAGTAACAGGCGGCAAGCAGGTGGGGCGCACGCTGGGGTGGCCCACCGCGAACGTGGCCTTCGACGTTCCGGCGGCGCTGCCGGCGTTGGGCATCTACGCGGTAACGGCGGAATTCGATGGCGCGGAACGGCCGGCCGTGGCCAGCCTGGGCGTGCGCCCCACGCTGGAAGGCGAGGAGGCGCCGGTCTGGCTGGAAGTGTACGTGCTGGATTGGAGCGGAGACCTGTATGGCCAGCGACTGCGCGTTACGTTCCGCCTGCGTCTGCGCGATGAAGAGCGCTTCCCCGGCCTGCCGGAGCTAAAGGTGCAGATTGCCCGTGACGTGGAAGATGCGCGCGCCTACTTTACGACGAAGGGCGCGGCAGGCCGGGTCTAGACCTGGCGTGCCGCGCCCTTTGTCGGAGCGATCCAGTTTAGGGAAGCGTCGGTTGCAGGCCGCGCAGATAGCGCAGCACCTTCACCGCATCGTCCAAATGGATGCAGCAGTCGGGCGTCGTCGGATTGACGTTGCCGTTCGAGAAGCTGACCGAGGCCGCGGACGAATCCGTGAGGCCGCCGGAGACCTTCAGGAGCATCTTCACGTCCTCAACGTCAACAACCCCGTCGGCGTTCACGTCGCCGGGCATGCCGATCACTTGGACGAGCGTGGCGAGGAAGCCTGCATCGACCTTGTAGTTGTCCGGCGGCGTCGTTCCGATCGGCCCGATGATGGGTTCGCCGATGGAGGCGACAAGCTGGTAGTTTGCGGAGGACGCGACGCCGCCTCCCGAGTTGATCACATAGGTGGGGATCTTGTAGTTCGCGCTGCTCATCCCCTGGGCATGGCAGGCGGCGCCGGCAAGAAAGCCCGCGGCCGCAACCAGCGCCAGTGTCCATCGTGCTGTCATAGACGCCAATCCTCCTGGGCGAAATGGCCCACAACACTGAACGCACACATTCGGGGGGCGCCGCCGCAGGTTGGTGACCGCGCTCCACATATCGATATCGTAACCGCATTGCCGGCAAATTGCCAGCCAGGCCGCTCCATTTGAGGCGGTGGCCTTCATGTCGGAATCCCGCCTCCCGCGCCGGATGGTAACCATATGCACATTCCACAGAATCCAGATCTTCATAAGTCACCGCCAGACGCGATCTCCATCGAAACGCGGATCCTGGGCTGGGGGGCGCAGCGCGTTGACGTTCCTTTGCCGGAGCCCTCCATCCGCGTTGCCGACTTCATCCGCCTGAAGATCGGCGTGGAGTGGGAGCTGTTCCAAACGGGCCAGCGCGATCGGGTGGGCCTTGAGAGCGCGTCCCCCGAGGCATTGATGGCGCCGGCGGCGGCCCCCGATCAGTCTCTGGACGAAGCTCTCTTCGCCGCACTGGACGGATACCGCGCGGGATGGTACGTTATCTTGGTAGATGGCGCGCAGACGGGCGGTCTGGATGAGCGGATAACGCTATCGCCGAGTTCAGACGTTCGCTTCGTGCGCGTGTATCCGCTGCCGGACGCGCGAGGAGGGTAGGGCGGTGGCCAGGAGGGCCGATTCGGAACTCACGTCGTATGCGCTTGCCCGAGAGGGCATGGTGAACGATCTGGTCGATGCCGGAGCGCTGCGCACGCCCGCCGTGGAGGCGGCGTTTCGATCCGTTCCGCG
The DNA here is from genome assembly GCA_036504855.1 of Armatimonadota bacterium. GTDB lineage: Bacteria > Armatimonadota > DTGP01 > JAKQQT01 > JAKQQT01 > DASXUL01. The sequence goes on from DASXUL010000132.1 coordinate 46,050, forward strand.
CGAAGCCTTCGTGCCGCCCGGATCGCCGGCCGAGGTCTACGTGGATTCCGTGATCCCTGTGTCAGACAGCCGCGGCCGATGGCTCACTACCAGCAGCCAGCCCACGATGATGGCCATCATGCTGGAGCAACTGGATGTCCGGCCCGGTCAGGCCATTCTGGAAATCGGCGCGGGCACCGGCTACAACGCCGCGCTTCTGGCGCGGCTAACGGGGCCGCGCGGGCGTGTGCACTCCGTGGAGTACGAGCCAGAGGCCGCGCGGCGCGCCGCGGAGACGCTGGCGCGGGTGGATTCGCCTGCCCTGGCGCACCCTGGCGATGGCGCCGACGGCTGGCCCCCGGGGGCGCCGTATGATCGCATTATCTCCAGCGTGGCCGTTTGGGACATCCCCGACGCGTGGAGCGCGCAGGCGGCGGCGAACGCCCGACTGGTCGCCCCCTTCACGCTGCTCGGCTCGGACTACTCCATCGCCCTCGACCGCGAATCCGACTCCTGGCGCGGCCGGGCGCCGGAAGCCTGCTCCTTCGTGCGGTTCAAGGGGCGAATGGCCCACCCAGAGCAGAGGATGCATTTCGACGGTGAGAACGCCCCCTCGCTGACCGTCACATCCGAGTCGGGCGAGTTGCCCTCCGCGCCAGACCTGGACCGCTGGCTTGCGGCGGGGCGCGGAGAGCCGGTCGAGGGCTTCGATGCCCGGGGCGCTTGGGAGGGATTCCTCCTCTGGCTGCTCATGTCCAGCGGACCGGAGCGGCTCATCCGGCTGACGTCCGGTTCGCGGGCGATCGGCTGGCAGGGGATCGCCGTCGGAATCTGGGACGAGGGCGGCTTCGCCGCTGTTACCGCGGCGGGAAGGTTGATCCGCTACGGCCAAGGGGATACGCCGTCCGCCGTCCGCTCTCATCTCAACGCGTGGCGCGCCGCCGGCCGTCCGTCCGCCGAGGCGTACCGCCTCTCCCTCGTTCCCGGGCGTGAACCGCCCGGCCCCGCCCGCCTGCCCCGTTTCACGCACACGTGGCAAATCGAGGTCTGAGGCTCCGCATTGGGGAGGAGGCGTTCTACCCCGGGGGATGAGCCCCCCGGCTACGGGCCTTCGGCCGGGATGGGCCTGAAGGCCCGCCGGATGCGTAGAGCCCGCTCGTTGGCCCTTCAGGGCCTTCATGGCGAAGCCCGTAGGCGGGGCTTTCCAAGCCCCGGCGGGCGTTCGCGCGCTGTGGAATCGCCGCGCGCATTCAGTGTTGCGTTCGGCGGACATTCTGGTGTAGACGCGGGGCGGCCCCACGGCTCACGGCGCTACTCCGCCAGGCGTAGCGTCCACAGCTTCAGCCTGGGTCGGAGCCGGTCCATAGTGTCCGGCGGGAGGTGCAGGCGATCCACGGAGAGCGCTTTCGGCGCGGCATCAACCTGAAGCGATGCCTCCGCGTCGAGCCCCAGTTCATCAAAGAAGTCCTGCATCTCGGCGGCGCTGCCGAAGGCGGCGCGGTACATCTCCCGGTCCGTCGCCCCGTTCACCGCCTGGCGGACGCGCCGCCGCTGTTCGGAAACGGCCTCGGCTTCGGCGCGGATCGAGAAGTCCGGCGTCAGCCAGAACCCTCCGAACCTTCGCAGCAGGTCCCGCACGTTGGCCGCCACGGTTCGCAATTCGAGTGGAGAGAGGTATGGAAACAGCCCCTCGTTGACCACCGCGATGGGGCGCGAAGGGTCCAGAATGCCGGCCGCTTCCTGAAGCGAATCCGCATCCACGGCATTAGCCGCGATCAGATGATGGTTGGGCCGGGGCTCCAGCCCGTGAGCCTCTACGATCAGAGGCGCCAAAGCCGCCTTCTCCGCCGTCAGCGGCGCGAGGTCCGTCTCGATATAGGTCAGCGACGGGTCCTCCGTCATGGCGAGCCCGCGCAACGATAGCCCGCTTGCGATCTCCAGGACCTGTGAAATGCCGGACGTTCGCAGCGTCGCGGCGATGCTCTTGTAGCGGACCTCGAAGATGGGCGCGTACCACGTGATATCCTCGGGCTTCAGCCCGTAATCGCGCAAGACCCCCTGATAGGCGGCGTCCGCCTGCACGAACGCGGCCACCTCCGCGGCAAACGGGATGTCCGTGAACTGCCGCATGTACGCGGCCAGTTTCGCCGTCATGCTCACTTTGTCAAAACTGCTCGTCATATCTGTGAGTCTATCAGCCGTCGGCCCGAAGGCGCCGCGATCGGGAGGCAATCCCTACCACGGCGCCTTCCGGCTGACGGCCGATCCCTGACGGCTGTTCGCTACTTCGCTGCCGGCTCGCGCAGTTCCACGATCTCCCACCCGCGAGGGCCGATCGGGATGTGCAGCGTAACGGCATCCGAAGCGCGGCTGGCCTTGATCTCGGCGCCGTCCTTGAACCGCGTGGCGGCCACGGTGGCGGTGTCCATCTTCAGGTAGTAGTCCGAGGGCCGGATGGTCACGTCCACGGTCTGCGCCGTCTCGCCGGGGTTCCAGAGGCACACGTAGCCGTAACGCCCCTTCAGCGCGTTGCGCAGGTGCATCACGCCATCCACATGGGGCTCGCGCGTTTCGGCAAGGGCGTCATACGGCTTGCCCAGCGCCGTGATCGGCTGCGCCACGGCCAGCCAGTCGCGGTTATCCCAGTTCCACTTCACCCACTTCTTCATCAGCGCCGTTTCGCCCGGCGTCATCTCCAGGATACGGCCGTGCAGTTCCACGTTGCAGATGTAGGCGCCGATGCTGGTGAAGTGATACTCCAGCGCGTTCAAGTCCTCCGGTTTGGCCAGGATGTGGCAGGCGGCCTCCCACGAGATCGTGAAGGCCGGGCGGGTGAAGGTCATATCGTACAGCGTGCGGCGATAGACGTCCGCGTTGCGATACCACCACGCCATGTCCGCCTCGCGCTCGGGGCGGAAGGCCAGGATCCAGTCGCCGAACCAGGCGGTGTCCTGGTAGGCGGTGAGGCCCGGCTCGCCCTCCCAACCGCGGTCGATGATCACGCCGGGCACTTCCTTGCGCAACGTGGCGCAGAGGTCCTTCCATGCCTGAATCTGGGCACCCTCGCTGTACGACACCGGGTGGCCGTGTTCCTTCGCCACGCAGCCGCCTTCATAGAGGCCGCCGTCGAGCTTCAGGAACTGGATGTCCAGCTCCTTGCACAGGCCCAGCAGCGTCTTCTCGAAGTGCTTGGCGTAGGCGCCGGAGAAACACTCCGCCGTGGTGCCATCCCAGAGCGGCAGGCCGGAGCCGTCCGCGTGGCGGATCTTCCATTCGGGGTGCTGCTTCGAAACGCCGGATTCGTTGTGGACCATGATCGGCGCCGTCCACAACCCGAACTTCATGCCGCGCTCGCGCACCTCGTCGGCGATGGGCTTCAGCCCCTTCGGGAAGAACTCCTTGTTCTCAATCCAGTCGCCGTAGCCGCGTTTCGTGCTGCCCACGATCTGCTGCCAGCCGTCGTCGATCGAGAAATACTTCACGCCGAGCTCCGCGGCGGGCTTCACCATCTGCTGCACTTCGTCGCCGGTGATGGTGTTGTAGTAGCCGAACCACGTGCTGTAGAGCGGCGGGATCATGGTGGGCGTGGCGTGCGACACATGCGCGCCGATGTAGAGTTGCAGCAGGTAGCCGCCCTTCGCCGTGGGGCCGTCGTAGAGGCCCAACACGGTCTCCGGCGTGGAGACCGGCTTGCCGCTGGTCACGGGCACGTACGGCCGGTAGACGGTATTCACCGCCTTGCCGTCGCCCAGAACGTCACTGGCGCCCTGCAGGTGCAGCGCGCTGGTAACGAACCCGCCCTTGTCGGTGGATACGGCGTTTCCGGAGCCGGTGAAGCCCTGCACGCCGGTGACCGCGCCGGTCGCTTCCAGGCCATCCACCACGGCTTCCTTCAGCAGGTACATATCGCCCGCGCGGCCGGTCACGGTGATGCTCTTGGTGACGATCGGCTCGTCGCCCGGCACGACCCTGTAGCGAACCGACACGTCGAACCCTTTGTTGGCCCCAGCGCCCGAGAGGCCCAGAGTCAGCGTCCCGGGGCCCTCTTTGTGGCCGGCCAGCGTCCATCCGTGCGACAAGTCGAGTTGGATATCCTTGCCCGCTTCGCCGATGGACACGTTCTTCAGGCCGTTGGGCTTGCCCAAACCGTCCAGGCGGATGGCGATGACCTTGGCCTTCACCGGCAGCGAGAACTGATACGTCTTCGTCCACGGCTGTTGGGCCGCCGGCATTACGCCCACGCTGTGCCCGTCAACGAACACCTCCGCCGCTTCGTCCGCCGAATGGTCCAACACCACGACGTTGGGGATGCCGGGCTTCAGGCGTCCGGCGGGGATGTGGTAGCGGAACCACCAGGAGCGGTTCTCCTCTTGTGTTGTGAACGGCAGGTCCTGCGCCTTCCAGGCGGCGTCATCGAAGTCCGGCTTCGCCCAGTTGGCGGAGGGCTTGGAATCGGTGAGCTTCCAGCCCTTCGAGATAGCGCCCGGCCTGTCGGGAAGGGGAGGCGTCAGCGTGACGCGGCCCTCGGAGACGACGCGGGCGCCGGCCGGTTTGCCGTTCAGAAGGAGCGCGCCGGGCTGCAGTCCGCCGGCCTTGGCGTCCCAGCGAACGGTGCGGGACACGGCAGCGTTGGAGAGCGTCCATGAGTTGGCGGCGGCGTCGTGCGTTACGCGCGCCGGAGCGGTACGGTCGAAGTTATCGGTTTGATACATACAAGGGGCCTTCGGTGAAGTGAACAGGATGGCGGCAAGTGCCGCGTAACAGCGGTTTGTGATACGCATCATGGGAGTATGCTAGGCATGGCCGGTCTGTGCGGGCGTCCCCCGCGGTGGTGTCAATTGGGGTATAATGGTAACAGTGCTCGAAAGCCCGTTCGGTCCAGATATGCCCGAAGTCTCGGAACACATTCAAGAGAAGCTCAAAGCCCTGCCCGACAGGCCCGGCGTCTATTTCCACAAAGACGCCAAGGGTGAGATCCTCTATATCGGCAAGGCGGTGAACCTGCGGAACCGGGTCCGCTCCTACTTCCAGGTTGGCAGCGCGAAGACCCCCAAGATCCAGCGGATGGTTGGTCGCGTCACCGATTTGGAGTGGATCGTTACAGACACCGAACTCGAGGCCCTCATCCTCGAGTGCAACATGATCAAGAAGCACCGGCCGCCTTTCAACGTCCGGATGCGCGACGACAAGCACTATCCGTACCTGATGGTGACCATGGGCGAGCCCTTCCCGCGCGTGCTCATCACGCGCCGTGTGAAGCGCGACGCCAACAAATATTTCGGCCCCTATACGGACTCCCAGGCGGTGTACAAGACCACCCGCCTCATCCGCGACGTCTTCCAGATCCGCGCGTGCGACCTCACCTTCGACGGCATCCACCCCATCCGGCCCTGCCTCTACTATCACCTGGGGCAGTGCACCGCCCCCTGCGCCGGGTTCGTGAGCCGCAAGGACTACCGCGAGCAGGCGTCCGAGGTCGTGTCATTCCTGGACGGCAAGTCCAAGGAAGTGCTCAAGCGGCTGCGCGAGCGCATGGCGGAAGCCGCCGCCGAGGAGGAGTTCGAGAAGGCCGCCAAACTGCGCGATCAGATCGAGGCCGTCGCCACGATCTCCGAACAGCAGAAGGTGCTCTCCACCAAGATGGAGGAGCAGGACGTCATCGCACTGGCCGGCGACGACGGATCCGCCTGCGTTCAGATGTTCTTCATCCGCGAAGGCAAGCTCATCGGCCAGGAGCAGTTCTTCCTCGAGGGCGCCGAAGACGAATCGTTGGATGAGCAGATCCAGAGCTTTGTCACCCAGTATTACCAGGACGCGCCCTACGTGCCGAAGGAGATCCTCCTGCCGGTTGGGGTGGAGCAGATGGACATCCTCGAGAGCTACCTCCGCCAGAAGAAGGGCAGCAAGGTGACGCTCCACTCGCCGGAACGGGGCGACAAAAAGCGCCTCGTGGAAATGGCGGGCACGAACGCCACGCTGGCCCTGAAAGAACAACTCACGAAACTGAAGGTGCGCCTCACCCGGGCCGAGGAGGCGATGGACGCGCTGCAGGAGGCCCTGAACCTGCCGGCGCCTCCCGCGCGCATCGAATGTTACGACATCTCCAACACCGGGGGCAGCCAGACCGTTGGATCGATGGTCGTCTTCGAGAACGGCGAGCCGAAGAAGTCGGATTACCGGAAGTTCAAGATCAAGACGGTGATCGGCCCGAACGATTACGCCAGCCACCAGGAGATGATGGAACGTCGGCTGAAGGCCGCCGAGGAGAACCGGCCTGGTTTCGATAAGCTGCCGGACCTATTCCTCATCGACGGCGGCAAGGGCCAGCTCAGCGCGGTGAAGGAGGTCCTGGACCGCCACCAGGTGTGGATCCCCATCGCCGGCCTCGCCAAGCGTGAGGAGGAGATCTTCCTGCCGGGCGATTCCCTTCCGGTGGTGCTCGCCAAGGATAACCGCGGACTCCATCTTTGCCAGCGCCTCCGCGACGAAGCGCACCGCTACGGCATCACCTATCACCGCAAGCTGCGCGGGAAGGCGGCCTTCGCCAGCATTCTGGACGAGTTGCCCGGAATCGGCGAGAAGCGTCGCACGGCCCTGCTGAGGGCCTTCCCGGACCTCCCGCATATGTGCGCCGCCAGCTTGGATCAACTGGCCGCCGTGCCCGGCATGAACCGGAGCATGGCCGGCATCGTCTATCAGCACCTCCAGGATTTCCAGAGAAACTGGGAGGGGCTGGTGAAGGACGCGAATGCGCCGGCAGCGCAATAGCGTCGCTCCTTTGGACCCTCCATTGCGCGGCGGCTTTACAACCTGCCATCGCCGGGCATACCATTTCCACGGAGGAACGGCACGGGTATGGATAAGGGCGCTAAGTTTACGGGTCTTCTGGTTTTCATCGCCGGGGTGGCGTTGCTGGTCATGGTCTTCATGACGGCGGTGCATCTCTTCCAGGCAACGCATGCGGCAACGCCGGACCTGAAGAAGCTCCCGGGCGAAGGCTATACGCTGCTTGCCCGGTTCGCCCTTCTGTTCGCCATGGGCTACGTGGCCTCCGCCATCGCCGGCCGCGGCGTTCAGCTCTTCGAAGCCACCCTGCCGCGCGTGGAAGAGAAGAAGTAACCAGGCCACTCTCGCCGGGGCTTGGAAAGCCCCGTCTACGGGCTTCGCCATGAAGGCCCTGAAGGGCCATCAAACGGGCTCTACCCCATCCGGCGGGCCTTCAGGCCTATCCCGGCCGAAGGCCCGTAGACGGGGGTTTCAACCCCCGAAGGAGGCGTAGCCCCGAGCCCCCCCGATCCGCGCCAGTTGATGCCGCTCTGATCCAGATGAATCCACGCAACCTGGAGGATCACACGCCCGCTCCTGAATGCCGGCCCCACGGCGTGGCCGTCTGCCTTGCCGTTTCGGTGATCGCGCTTGCGCTTGGCTTCGGCTTCGGAGTTGCAGTGAACTCGTTCACGTACGGTCGTTTGCCCGGTCCCCCCAGTAGCGCCGGACTGCTTTTCGTGGGGCTCTTCGCGCTGGTCGGCTTGGCCTTTCCGGGAAGGGCGCCGGAATGGACTGGTCTAGTTGGCGTTGGCCCCTTTGTTCTGGGACTGCTGATAAGGCTGTGGGTTGCTCCTAGACTCGGATGGTATGCATACCCGCCCGTAGAGTCCTTGGGCTGGGTCTGGGTCGGTTTCGCCATCGCGCTTGCCGCTACGTTCGCCGGCTGGATCACCGCCTATCGCAAGGGGCTGGTGTCCCGGCTTCGGGGCGATGACCAGTAGGGGCGCCATGTCGCGCATCTGACAGCGCGGCAAACTACGGGCTTCCTTCTTGCCGCGGCCCCCTCACTTCCACGTCACCCTGAGGAACGAAGGGTCTCGGCCTGACGGTTCGTTTGGTGGAACATCACAAGCACCCAAGCCCACGTTGGCATGGGTGCTTGTTGCGTTGTCTGGGATGGCATCTCAGGCCGAGACCCTTCGTTCCTCAGGGTGACGTGGGAGGGAACCGCGGCGTGGGGCGAGAGGCGTTCACCTGGCGGCGCGGGATGGCGGCTCCGCCATCACGCCGCAAGCGCCGGGGTCCAGAGCGGCGGCGTTCTCACGGCGCGTCCTCCGGCCCTTCAGGGCCAGCATGGCCGAAGGCCCGTAGACGGGGGATTCATCCCCCGGGCGTGTCGTGGAGCCCAACGCCCGCCTGTGGAACCGCTTTCGGCGGGAATGTGTCTTTATAAGCGGGGCCTCGATTTCTCGAGGCCCCGCTTTTTCCTTCTTCCCTCCGCAAAACGTCTGCTTGCCGTGCGCGGAAACTGGGTAACACGGGGTATCAGCGGATCGCTGCCGGAATCCGCGGCGGCGCCGCCCGAAAGGTTGGGGGTGTATGAACGACCGGGAGCGGTTCCAGGAAGAGGATTTCGAGTTTCCCGAAACGCGCCTGCGCGCCAGCGCGATGGTGGATGAGATCATCACCACGCGCCCGCCGGAGGATCCGCGCCTGTTGCGCCAGCTTCTGCTGCTGCGCCACCAGTTGGAGGTGGACGAACGCCAGTTTGAAGAGGCCCGCGGGGCGCTGGCCGAGTTCGAGGAAGCCTATGAGAAGCTAACCCAGCCGGCCAACCGTCTGGCCACCTACCTCGGCGTTGCCGACGACGACGGCAATGTGCTGATCAGCCTCGGCGATCAGGAGTTCGTCGCCAAGGTGGACCCGACCATGGAGGAGCCGGACTTCCAGGTGGGCACGCGCGTCCGGGTGAATGAGGCCTACGCCGTTGTCGGCGAAATGGGCCCGCACCCCGCCGGACCCATCGTGAAGATCGCCGAAGTGCTGGATGATGAGCGCCTCCGCGTCTCCACCGATGCCCAGGGGATGAGCAGTCGCGTGGTCTCCCGCGCCGCAGCGCTGAAGGGCGCGGAGTTGAAGAAGGGCGACGAAGTCCGCATGGAGCCCTCGTTCCGCGTCGCTCTAGAACACTTCGCTCAGCAGGACGTACAGGACTACTTCCTGGAGACCGTGCCGGAGACTCCGTGGAGCGCCGTGGGCGGACAGGACGAAGCCATCCGCCTGATCCGGGACACCATAGAAGGCCCCATGCTGCACCCGGAGATCTACGAACGCTTCGAGAAGAAGCCGCTGAAGGGCATCCTTCTGTTCGGGCCTCCAGGGTGCGGCAAAACGCTCATCGGGAAGGCCACGGCCTACAACCTCACGCGCGAGTACAACCGGGTGACGGGCAAGGACATGAAGGAGTACTTCATGTATATCAACGGCCCGAAGATCCTCAATATGTGGCTCGGCGAGACCGAGCGCATGGTGCGCGAGATCTTCTCCACGGCGCGCGAAAAAGCCGCCAGCGGGCACATGGTCTTCATCTTCATCGACGAGGCCGAGTCCATCCTGCGCACGCGCAGCAGCGGACGCTACCTGAACATCTCCAACACCGTTGTGCCGCAGTTCGCCGCCGAGATGGATGGCCTCGTGAGCCTGGAGAACGTGGTGGTGCTCCTCACCTCCAACCGGCCGGACTACATCGACCCCGCCATCCTCCGCCCGGAGCGCATCGACCGCAAGGTGAAGATCAACCGCCCCGATAAGCGCGCCAGCCGCGACATTCTGAACATCTACCTGCACGCCAACATCCCGCTGGACATCAGCTTCCTCGAGGCCAACGGATGCGATCGGGAGGACGCTCGGAACGCCCTCGTCAACGGTACGCTCAACTACATCTTCCGCCGCGAATCCGAGACGCGGTTCCTGGAGGTCTTCTTCCGAAACGGCGGCAGCGAAACGCTCTATTGGCGTGACCTGCTCTCGGGCGCCCTCCTGATGAGCGTGGTGGAACGCGCGAAGGACTTCGCCATCAAGCGGGCCATCGAGTCCGGCAACCCCGACACGGGCCTCACGATGGAGGACATGGAGCGCGCCGCTAAAACGGAGTTCAAGGAAAACGAGATCTTCCCGAAATCCGACACGCAGGAAGATTGGCTGAAGCTGCTGGACTACGAGCCCGACAATGTGGTGAACGTGCGGCCCATCCGCCCCGAGTCGGATGCCCGCCGCGGCAAGAAGACCATCGTGTAGGCAAGCGATGGATCGCCTGGCCCCGAGGGGCCGGCTCAGCGGGCTAACGGCGCCTTCGCGCCGTGGCATCAGGGCGCGAAGGCGCCCTTGGTCTCCTGAGCCGGCCCCTCGGGGCCAGGCGATCCGCCGCTTCAGGAGACCAATACCGACCCATGAACGATCTCGAACCCACCCTGCGCGTGGCGGCCGTCCAGATGGATGTGGCCTTCGCCGATGTAGATTGCAACGTGTCCCGCGTGCTCTCCTTCCTCGATGATGCCGCTGGCGGCGGCGCGCGCCTGGCCGTCTTCCCCGAGTGCGTGCTCACGGGCTACGGGTTCGGCGGCGTGGAGGAGGCCTTGCCGGTCGCCCAGGCGGCCGCCCTGGCCATTCCGCGGATCGCCGGCGCTTGCGCGCGGCTTGGCGTAACGGCGGTGGTCGGAACCCTGCTGCCGGACGGGTGTTCCATCTACAACTCCGCAATCATCTTCCTGCCGGATGGCTCTCAGCCGGCCGTCTACCGCAAGTGTCATTTGCCGTGGTTGGGCGTGGACAAGGTGGCCGGCAAGGGCCAGTCGCTGGATGTGGTGGAAACGCCGGCAGGGCGGCTGGGAACTCTGATCTGTTACGACCTGCGGTTCCCGGAGGCGGCGCGCACGCTGGCGCTGCGCGGCGCCGAGATCATCTGCGTGCCCACGAACTGGCCCCAGGGAGCGGAAACGGCCCCCGGCTTCGTTACGCGAGCGCGGGCCTGGGAGAACCGGGCCTTCGTGGCGGCATGCAACCGGGTGGGCTCTGAGCGCGGTTTCACCTTCATCGGGCGGAGCCAGATAGTGAACCCCTCCGGCGAGATCCTGGCCGAAGCGGGCGCCTCTGAGGAGGTCATCCTGACGGCCGATATCCGGCCCCATGACGCCCACGAGAAGAAGGTCATCGTCCGGAAGGGCGAATTCGAAATGGACCTGTTCGGCGACCGCCGGCCGGAAATATACGAGTAGTCATCAGTGTCAGTAGTCAGTCATCAGCCAGAGGACCCTCCAAGCCGGAGCACCGCGCTGATGACCGATGACTCGGGACTGATAACTGAGGACTGAGTACTGACGGCTATCTCCATGTACGGCATCGAAACGGAATACGGCATCCACGTTGAAGGGAAGGGCGCGTCTGACATGGTGTCGGAGGCGCGGGCGGTGGTGCGCGCCTACCGCGGCCGGTTCGCCGCGCCGTGGAACTACGGCGCCGAGAGCCCGCGCCACGATATGCGGGGCTTTGAAGTGGCGCGGCTCACTCATGACGCCACGGACGCCCAGTTCGAGCGTGGCAGCGCCCACTTCGCCAGCGCAACTGATGAACGAAGCGACCGTGTGTTGCCGAACGGCGCCCGCCTCTACAACGACCACGGTCACCCCGAATACGCCACGCCCGAATGCCGTAGCTTGCAGGACCTCGTTGCCCAGGATCGCGCCGGCGAGCGCATCTTGTTTCAGTGCGCGCTGGAGCGCGCCGTCGAAGGCGCCGCCGTCACCCTCTACAAGAACAACACCGACTTCCACGGGGCCTCCTATGGCTGTCATGAGGGTTATCTGGCCTCGCGGGAAGTCCCGTTCGAGGAACTCAAGGCGGCCATGCTGCCCTTCCTGGTGACGCGACAGATCTACGCCGGAGCCGGAAAGGTGGGCGTTGAGCCCGCTGTTCGCACGGACTGTTCGTTCCAGCTTAGCCAGAGGGCGGATTTCATCTCGGAAGAGGCCAGCGTAGATACGCTGGCGAGGCGGCCGATCTTCAACACCCGGGATGAGCCGCACGCCGATGCGCGGCGCTACCGCCGCGTTCATGTGATCGTCGGCGACGCGAATATGAGCGAGATGGCCACCGCCCTGAAGGTGGGCGCCACGGCGCTGGCGCTGCGCCTGCTGGAATCCGGCTGGCGGCCCAACCTGACGCTTCAGAACCCGGTGAAAGCCATCCGCGATATCTCGCGCGATCCAACCCGGGCCTGGCGCGTGGAACTGGAAGGACATCGCACCATCTCCGCCGTCGATATCCAGCGCGTCTACTGCGAGGAGGCCCTGGACTGCCTGACGGGCCTGCCGGAAGACCTTCGCTGGGCCGGCGAGGAGTGGCGGCGCACGTTGGGCCTGCTCGAATCGGACCCGATGGCTCTCTCCGACCGCGTGGATTGGGTCGCCAAGCTCCGCCTCCTGGATGCGTTCCGCGAGGAAGAGCGCCTCGAATGGAGCGACCCCATGATGACCAGCCTGGACCTCGCCTACTCGGACATCGACCCCGAGGCCGGCCTCTATCACGGGCTGGAACAGGACGGCCACGCCGCGCGCCTTGTCGACGACGCCGCCGTGGAACGGGCGATGCTGACGCCGCCGGAGGATACCCGGGCGGCGGTGCGTGGCGCCTTCGTGGAGCGGTTTCCCGAGGAGATTGAAGCGATTTCGTGGGGCGGCATCGCCCTGAAGAACGGAAGTGGCCGCACGGTTGTTGAATTGGGTATCACGAATGCGGAGACGTCTCGAGATCTGGCCGCCCGCGTCCGCCGGGCGTCCAGCGCGCGCGAGGCGGCGGACCTGTTGAAGGCATGACCCCGCCGCGGCGAGGTCGCTGGGAATGACCTTCCCAGGGAGTGGAGGAACGAACCATGACGGCAGTATTCGAGGAGCGCCGGCAGCTCCCAACCCCTGAGCCGGAGCGCCGCCTCGGCGACGGCGGCGGCGGCCCGGGCCGGCCAGACGTCAAGCGCCCGGACACCCGCAAGCTGATGGACCGCATGAAGCGCGTCGATCCAGACCAGGCTAAGCGCTATCGCCAACGCAGCGGCCAGTAACCTACCCTGCGGAACGTACCGTAGGCGGCAACGTGATACAAGCGTGCCGCCAGTTGCGGAAGCCTTACTCTCACGTCATTCCGAGCGAAGCGAGGAATCTCGTCCTGACCCATCTGTTCAGGATGCGGTCCAAGCACACGAGCAAAGGTCTGCACGGGTGCTTGGGAACTTGCCTGTAGCGGCGGGTCAGGACGAGATTCCTCGCTTCGCTCGGAATGACGTGGGACGCGAAAGCCGCATTCCGAGTAGGTCCCAGTTCGAAGAGAGAGGACGCCAGTTTGAACATGACATCCGAGGGGCCGGCCTTCCAGACAACGGCCGGCGATTTCTACGGCCTGCTGGAGCGCGCGCATAGCCCGTTCACCCAAAGAGGCCCCGCTGCCGGGCCGGGCGCGGTGACGGAGGTCCACGGCACTACGGTCATCGCGGTCAAGTACAAGGACGGCGTGTTGAACGTGGGGGACCGTCGCGCCACCGGCGGCACGGCCATCATGTATGACCGCGCCGAGAAGCTCATGGCTCTGGACAGCCACACGCTCATCGCCATCTCGGGCTCCTACGCCACGGCGCTGAATATCGTGCGCTACCTTCAGCATGCGTTCAAATACTACGCGCGCACCCAGCTTCAGGAGATGAGCCTGGACGGAAAGCTCTCCGAGTTGGGCCGCATGATCGCGCAGAATCTGCCGAACGCCATGCAGGGGTTCGGCGCCTTTCTCCCCGTCCTCAGCGCGTACGACGCCGTTACCAACGAAGGGCGCATCTATTTTTACGACGGCATGGGCGCCCGGTTTGAAACAGCCGAGTTCGGCGCCGCCGGCAGCGGCAGCGCCCCCATCCGCGGCGCCTTCGACTACATCCTCAAGACCCGGGGCCCGTTCCACGAGATGAGCCGACAGGAGGCCCTGCGCGAATGCCTGGTGCTGCTGGATATCGCCGCCGATCTGGATAGCGCCACCGGCGGCTACGGCAAGGTGCTTCCGGCCGCCAAGGCCGTGGAGCGCACTGGAGTGCTGGACATCTCCGAAGATGAGATGAACGTCATCCTGAAGGACATCAACCGCCGCGAGAGTTGACGGAGACAAGCTATGGTAACCCCTTACGATTTCAATGAATCGGTCCAGCACCGCGCCGAGTATGTGGAGGAGCGCCTTCGTGACGGCAGCCCCGTGGTGGGCATGAAATACCGGGACGGGCTGCTGCTCCTCAGCATGAAACGAACGCAACGCAAGGTCTTCGAAGTGTACGACCGCCTGATGATGTCCGCCATCGGAAACCAGGCAGACATCGAGGCCGTGCGCATCGCCGCCCTCGACTTTGCCCATCAGGAAGGGTTCTCCCGCAGTCCCGACGACGTTACGGTGAACCGCATCGTGGGTTTCGCGCTCAGCCCGCCCCTGAAGAAGGCGTTCGGCGATGCGTGGGCGTCGCCCGTGGTGTTCCGCGGCGTCTTCGCGGAGCTTGCCGGCGCCGGCAGCCCGGACCGTTTCGCAACTCTTAACTACGATGGAGAGTTCGCATTCAGCGAGGACTTCGCCGTGGCGGCGGGATCCAGCTATGCGGAGGAGGCCATGGTCGAACGCTTGCGTGAGGCGAAGGCCGATGTACCCCTGGACGAGGCCATTCGCGCGGCGGTGGAAGCGTGGGCCCTTGGCCACCGCGCCGGCTCCCAACCGCGGGCCCTGAAGGCTGAGGACGACGATGCGGGCGAACCCCCCGTGCCGCTGGACGAGTACATCCAGACGCAGATGAAGGACCTCGTCGTGGAGGCGGCCGTGCTGGATCGCCAGATCGCCCGCGACGCCAAGTTTCGCCTGTTGCAGGAGGTGGATTGGAAAGACGCCCTCAAATGATGAATGATGTACGATGAACGGCTGCCATCCGGCGCTCCGCGCCGAGGGGCGGTCGCCTATTGAACATCGTCACCGTTCGGAGGGTTTATGTCAGGATTGTTGGCGGGGAAAACGGCGCTTGTCATGGGGGTGCGCAATAAGTGGTCCATCGCTTGGGCTATTGCGAATGCCTACGTACAGCATGGCGCCCAGTTGGTCCTCACATATCAGGGAGAGCGCGAGGAAAGGGCCGTGCGCGGCCTTGGGGAAGATCTGGGCGCTTCGCTGGTTCTGCCGTGCGACGTCTCCGATTCCAGCCAGGTGCAGGGGCTTTTCGAGCGCATCGGCGAAGAGTATGGAACGCTGGACGCCTATGTGCACGCGGTGGCCTTCGCCCGTAAGGAAGACCTCTCCGGCATGTTTGCGGACACCCCGCGTGACCACTATCTCCTGGCGCAGGAGATCAGCGTCTTTTCCTTCGTGGAATGCGTTAGATATGCCGCCCCGCTGATGAAGAACGGCGGCTCGGCGATGACGCTAACCTATTTGGGCGCCGAGCGCGCCATCCCGAACTACAACGTCATGGGCGTGGCCAAGGCAGCGTTGGAAGCGAGCATGCGCTACCTCAGCGCCGACCTCGGCAAGGCCGACATCCGCGTGAACGCTATCAGCGCCGGCCCCATCAAGACCCTGTCCGCCAAGGGCATCTCCGATTTCGACGAGATGCTGAGGATATTTGTCTCCCGCGCCCCGATTCCCCGCATCGTTGAGCAGGATGAAGTGGCCGGCGTGGCGGTTTTCCTGGCCAGTGACCTTTCGAAGTGCGTTAGCGGCGAAGTCATCCACGCCGACAATGGGTATCATATTGTCGGCCTGTGAGGGATTCGAGTCATCAGTTCTCAGTCGTCAGTGATCAGTTCAAAGGCTATGCCAAAGCAGACGCCGCGCTCTTGGGCTCCGCTATCCGGCTGATGACTGATAACTGACGACTTCAATACAAGGATCTGAGTCATGATCGTTACCACAGGCAATGAAGTCCAGGGCCGCACCATCGGCCATTACATCGGGGTCGTGCGCGGGCTCGTTGTGCGCTCTCCCAATATCGCCCAGGGGTTCGTGGGAGGCATCCAGCAGGTGTTCGGCGGCCACATCGACGCTTACGTCGAGGTCTGCGAGCAGGCCCGCCAGGATGCTTTCAACCGCATGGTGGAGCACGCCCTCGCCATGGGCGCGGACGCCATCATCGGCATGCGCTATGATGCCACCGAGTTCACGGCGAGCGTCACCGAAGTGCTCGCCTACGGAACTGCCGTGAAATTGAGCTGAGGCGTCGGGGATGAGGTCTTGGGTCTTGGAGGGCCCAGCGTGTCGTCTTCCAGCGCCCAAGACCAAGGACCCAGCGCCTATGTACGTTCAGTCTCCGCGGAATCGGAAATCCGGGCCGATGGAAAGCCGCATCGTGGGTATCGAGACGGAGTTCGGCTGTCTCGTTCACGACGCGTCGGTTGGAAAGCCCGAAATGGTGGTGGAGGCCGTTAAGGACCACGCCTTCTACGAGAAGGGCCTCGGTCTGATCGACATCCACGCCCGGAACTACGCCTTCGAGCCGGCCCGCTCCGGCGGCTTCCTCTTGAACGGTGGGCGCCTCTACGTGGACGAGGTCGGCAGCCACGAGGAGTACGCCACCGCTGAGTGCCGTAACCTCTTCGATCTTGTCGCCCACGACCGCGCCGGCCGCGTGATCCTTCAGAGCGTGGTCAATGACCTTGGCCTCCAGGGCAAGGTCTCCTTCCACAACAACAGCATCGACCATTTCGGCGGGCATACCTTCGGCTGTCACGAAAACTACCTCGTCGCGGCGGACGACCGCTACTTCCGCGAAAGCCTCCAGTACCTGCTCCCGTTCCTCGTCACCCGCCAGATCTTCGCCGGCGTCGGCCGCGTGGGCGGCCACCGCCTCAACCGGCACGACTTCAAGAAGAACGTCATGAAGGTCGGCGAGTACGAGGTCGACTACGTCTGGGTGGACAACATCTACGGCGTGGAGCTGGACGATTCGGTGGATTTCCAGTTGAGCCAGCGGGCGGACCACATCCTCCGCACCGTCTCCAGCCGCGTGCGCTTCAACCGGGCCATCATCAACCCGAAACGCGACTCTTACTACGACTTCGCCGACCACCAGCGCCTGCACCTCCTCTACGGCGAGGCGAACATGAGCGAATACGCGCTCGCCTTGAAGGTCGGAACAACCTGGCTAGTGCTGGACCTGGTGGAGATGGACGCGCTGCCGGATAGCGTGCGCCTGGCCGACCCGCTGGCCGCCCTCAAATCCGTGAGCCGCGATCAAACGTGGAAATGGCCGGTGGATCGCCTCGACGGCAGCTCCATCGGCGCCATCGACCTCCAGCGCATCTACCTGGACGCGGCGCGCTGCGCGCTGGCTGGGCGGGATGAGCAGACCGAATGGGTGCTCCGCGAATGGGATGCCACCCTGAATGCGTTGGAGAAGGATCCAATGACTCTGGCGGACCGGCTGGACTGGGTCGCCAAGCGATCCCTCCTCGACACCTACATCGCCGAGGAGAACACAGACTGGCATGACGACACTCTGCACAGCCTGGACCTCGAATACCACAACATCGACCCCGATGCCGGCCTGTACTACGCCCTGGAGCAGGATGGGGCCATCCGGCGCGTTGTTTCGGACGAAGACGTTGAGCGGGCATTGGTTTCCCCGCCTTCGGACACCCGCGCCGCCGGCCGCGCCCGCATGATCCGCGCCCTGAAGGCCGAGGGCAGCAACCAGTACGTGATCGACTGGGATGCCGTCTACCTGGATCGCAACCGCTACGTTGAGCTCCGCAACCCCTTCAACACCTACGAGGAAGAGGCGAAGGCCATGGAGAAGGCGCTGGGACTGGAACCCTAACGCGCCGCCGTGGGGTTTTGCAGATGGGCACGGAGAGCAACCGTGGCGAGCGCCCTCTGTGCCTTTCCTGCGAAAGGGCGGAGCATGATCGAGTTGCGCGATGTCACCAAGGAATTCCGGGCCGAGAACGACGATGTATTCGCCGTGCGTGACGTCAGCCTGTCGGTTCCGAAAGGCGCCTTCGTGGCCGTGATGGGCCGCAGCGGCAGCGGCAAGAGCACGCTCCTCAACCTCGTTGCCGGGCTGGAACGCCCAACATCAGGCTCCGTGCAGGTGGCCGGGCGGGATCTGGCCGCCATGGACGATGCCGCTCTTACCGCCTTTCGCCGCGACGAGATCGGCGTGGTATTCCAGTTCTTCAACCTCCTCCCCACGCTCACGGTGGCCGAAAACGTGGCGCTGCCGGCCCGGCTGGCGGGGAAGGGGAACGGCGTGGACGACCGCGTGCGGCGCCTCCTTGAACAGGTGGACCTCTCGCACCGCGCCGCCTTTCGCCCGCACCGCCTCTCGGGCGGCGAGATGCAGCGCGCCGCCGTTGCCCGCGCCCTGGTGAACGACCCGCGCCTGCTGCTGGCCGACGAGCCTACCGGCAACCTGGACACGCACTACGCCGATCGGGTTCTGCGGGATCTTCGCGCCGCCGCGGACGAACGCGGGTGCACCGTGCTGTTGGTGACCCACAGCCCAGACGCCGCCCGCTGGGCGGACCGCTGCCTCTGGATGCAAGACGGCTGTTTGCGCGAGGACGGCGAGTGACGCTGTTCCGCCAGGTGACGCTGCGCCACCTCTTCGGTGAGCCAGGCCGCACCCTTGTGGCGCTTCTGGGCGTGGCCCTGGGTATCGCCGTTTTCCTCAGCATCCGCCTGGCAAACGGAAGCGTGCTGGCCGCGTTCTCGGCCACCGTAGACGCCGTAAGCGGCAAGGCGCAGCTTCAGGCTACTGGCGGACCCAAAGGCCTCCCGGACGCCGCGTATGGGGCCGCCAGGGCCACGGAAGGGGTGCTGGCGGTCGCCCCCATCGTCCAGGCCGCCGCCGCCGCTCCAGACTGGGGCCGCCAACCAATCACCGTCCTCGGAGTTGACCTCTTCAGCGAACCCGCCTTTCGTTCTTACCAGCTTGATGCAGGGCCGGATCGGGCGGGCGCCATGCGTTTGCTCGGCGACTCCCGCGCCCTGGCCGTTTCCGGCAAACTGGCCGCAGAGCGCTCTCTGCGGGTGGGCGATCCCGTGCGCCTGGAGTTCGGCGCAAAGACGGAAACATGGCGCGTGGCGGCCATCCTGCGCTCCGACGAGTTGGGGCGCGCCTACGCGGGGCGGATCGCCGTGGCCGACATCGCCGCCGCCCAGGAGGCGTTCGGGAAGGTGGGGCGGCTGGACCGGCTCGACGTGATGCTGGCGCCCGGCGCGAGCGCCGAAGCGGTAAGGAGCCGCCTCATGCGCGCCCTGGGTCCGAGCGCGATGGTGGAGCGGCCCCGTACGCGGGCCGGGCAGGTGGAGAGCCTCCTGGGGGCCTTCCAACTGAACCTGACCGCGCTCAGCGCCATAGCCGTCTTCGTTGGCATGTTCCTCATCTACAACTCCATGAGCATCTCCGTGGTGCGCCGCCGCCGGGAAATCGGCATGCTGCGAGCCCTGGGCGTCTCGCGGCGCGGCGCGATGGGCCTCTTCCTCGCGGAGGGGGCTTTCTACGGCCTGGCCGGCTCCGCGCTGGGCGTGGCGGCCGGAGTCGGGATGGCGCGCCTCGCGCTGAAGAGCGTGGCGGCCACCGTAACGGCGCTCTATGTCCGCGTGGAGGCGGACCGGCTGACGCTGGACCCCGCGCTGATCGGGCAGGCGGTGCTGATTGGCATTCTCACGGCGGTCGCGGCCAGCCTCGCGCCCGCGTGGGAGGCCGCCGCCACGCCGCCCGGGCAATCGGCGCGCGAGGGCAGCGTGGTTGGGAAGGCGAGCGCGGTCGCCTTCGCTCTGGCCGTCGGCGGGCTCGCGCTGCTCGCCCTGGCGGCCGCGATGAGTTGGGGCGCCACGCGCTTCCGCCTCCCGTATCTCGGATTCTCGGCGGCCTTCGCCGTTCTGGGCGGGTTCTCCATGGTGACGCCCATCCTGACGGCGTGGTTTGCCCGCGGCATCCGTCCGGTTTGGGATCGGCTCTTCGGCGTGGAGGGCCTCCTGGCGGCGGGATACCTGTCCGATGCGCTGGATCGTACCGCCGTGGTGGTGGCTGCCCTGATGGTGAGCCTTTCGATGTTCGTGGGAGTGAGCGTGATGGTGGGGTCGTTCCGCCGAACCGTGCAGGCTTGGGTGGATCAGACCATCCGGGCGGACATCTTCGTGCAGCCGGCCGCCTCTGACGCCTCCGGCTCGGACGCGTTGATGCCGCCCTCCGCCCTGCGCGCCTTCCGCGCCGTGCCGGGGATCGACGGCGTGGACGAGTACCGCGCGGCGCCGGGCGCCAGCGAGGGGCGTCCGATCGTGCTGTCCGCGGCCACCTTCGACGTCTTGGCGCGCCGCGGCAGCCTTCTGTTTCGCGAGGGGCATTCCGCGGAGATCGTGCGGCGGGCGAAGGCCCGCAACCAGATCATCGTAACGGAAGGGCTCACGCTGCGGTTCAACAAGAGGGAAGGGGATACCCTCAACCTCTCCACTCCGCGAGGCCCCCGGGCTTTCCGGATCGCCGGAGTGTTCTATGACTACACGACAAGCGGGCCTACCGTGGTGATGGATCGGGCGCTGTACAGACGCATCTGGGACGACGACGGCGTCAACAGCGTGGCGCTGTACCTGCGTCCAGGGGCGGATGCCAATGCGGCCATGGCATGGCTGGCGCGCAACGCGCCCAACGCGCAGGGTCTGTCGATTGTGGCTAACCGCGATCTGCATGACCGTGTGTTGCGCATTTTCGACCAGACATTTCGCGTAACCTATGCCCTGGAGCTGATTTCAATCGTCGTTGCGGTGTTGGGGATCATCAACACGATGACGGCCCTCATCCTGCAGCGAGGCCGCGAACTCGGCATCCTGCGCGCCGTGGGAGCCACGCAGCGCCAGTTGAAGCGGGTGATCCTGCTGGAAAGCGGGCTGATCGGCCTCGCCGGCTATGCGATCGGCGTCGCCTGTGGGAGCGCGCTGGCCCTGCTCCTGATCTACGTCATCAATAAGCAGTTCTTCGGATGGACCGTTCAGGCGCGATGGACGCCCGGAGTATTCGTGCAGGGCGCGGCCATCACCGTAGTGACGGCGGTTCTGGCCGGTCTGGCTCCGGCGCGCCAGGCGGCGCGTCGCGGCATTACGGAGGCAATCAGGGCGGAATGAAGATCGCCTTCCTGATACTGTGCGCTTTGGCGGCTTCGGGATGCGCGTCTCGGCGTCCCGCCGCGCCGGCTCCGGCGGCGTTTCCATTGGCGCGGGCGCCCTCCGAGGGATTCGCGATCGCCCGGCCTGGCCGACTGCTTCGCTTCCCCAGAGACCACGCCGCGCATCCGGAATACGCCACGGAATGGTGGTACTACTCGGGGCATCTGCGCGACGCATCCGGGCGATGGTATGGCTACCAACTGACCTTCTTCCGGGTTGGCGTAACGCCGCCGGCGGTGAAGAGGGCTTCCGCCTGGGCGGTTCGCAACCTGTATATGGCGCACCTGGCCGTTACGGATGAGACTGCCGGCCAGTTCCAGTATGCCGAGCGACTGCTACGCGGCAGCCTGGGTGAATCGGGGGCGCGGACGGATACGTATTCGGTTCACGTGGCCGATTGGTCAGCCTTCCTCGCAGGACGGGATCACGTTTTGAAAGCCGCTCAAGACGGCATCTCTCTGGACCTGCGGGCAACGCCGCTGAAGCCGCCCGCGGCGCACGGGGCAGCGGGATTCAGCCGCAAAGGGGCGGGGACGGGGCGCGCCAGCTACTACTACTCCTACACGCGCATGGCGACGCGCGGCGTGCTCACGCTGGACGGCCGCCGGCGAAAGGTCGCCGGCGATTCCTGGTTCGATCACGAATTCGGCAGCAACCAGTTGGCGCCGGGGCAAGTCGGGTGGGATTGGTTCAGCCTACAACTCGACGATGGTACGGATGTGATGCTGTATCTGATGCGGGACGCCGCCGGCGCGACAGATCCGAATTCCAGCGGATCGTTTGTTGACCCGCGGGGCCGGACCTCGCATTTGCGAATGCGGGATTTCGCTGTTGCCGTTGCCGATCATTGGCGAAGCCCGCATTCCGGCGGCGTTTACCCATCCCGCTGGCGCGTTTCTATCCCGTCCAAAGGCTTGGAGATGGAGGTGGAGCCAACCGTGGCCGACCAGGAACTGAGCGCGTCCCGCGGCGCCGAGATCACGTACTGGGAAGGTAGCGTTCAAGTGAAGGGGCGCGGAAATCACGGCCCGATTGCGGGTCACGGATACGTGGAGCTCACAGGCTACGCCGGGAGGATGAACGAAGTGTTCTAGACAGCGCATTCGCGTGGTAATCGCCAGAGTTGTTGTTGCATAATTCAGACGAAAGGACCGCCGATTGCGGCGGAATGGTGAGCCGAATGCCTAGGATGAAGGCAACAACGACCCATGCCCGGGAGCTGGCGAAAATGCTGAGGCCCGAGCAGCTACGCGAGGTGGCGGAACTCCTGATGAAGGAAGCCGATAAGCCTCGCCTTGACGAGCGCGAATACGGCAAATGCACGCGAGCAGCGAAGTCTGCCTACGCCCGTCTTGCTGAGGCCGAAGAGAAGATCGCCGAACTCCTAACGGGCGCCGGGAAAACCAACGAAGAGATCACCGCTGTTCTGAACGACCTGCGCGCCGCCGCCGACCGAGACCGCAGCGCCCGCGGCTCCGCTCCGCGCCGCCGCCGCGTTGCCAAGCAGGAACCAAAGGCCGAGTAGGCCCAACGGAGGTCGCCGAACGCTCCACGGCGGCCAATTCCGTAAGGCGGCGCCCACGGGAGCGGCGATTTCGCCGTTCCCGTGGGCTTTCCTTTGCGCGGCGGCGAGGGCGGCTTGCTGAAGGATCTAGCGGCTCCAACGCGTCCGGGCAGCGCCCAGCGCGAACGCGTCTCGCTTCCGCCAACGCTGCGCAGGGTTTCGAGCCGGCGCGGTATGGGAAAGGCGGCGCCTTCAGCGCCGCAGTTGGGGAGCGGAGCGTCGCTCTGGTCTCACGGCGCCGGCGCAGCGGCGCAAGCGCCGTCTGGCGCCTGGACGATCATCAGGACATCAGACTCCCCGACCGCCAACCGCGCGCCCTCCCAGCGCCTCAAGGCCGGGCGCCATCGCGCAACGCGCAGCGGAAGTTCGCCTGCTCCGCGTGCGGTTGACAAGCCCGCCGGGCGGTTCGATACCATGACCCCAGCAATCGGGTGGGCTGCAGCCCCGGCGGATCGATTCCGCCTGGCATCCAGGCTTTGCCCAACCCCCTCGCGCAATGTCTCGAACTCAGTAAGGACCAAGAATGCCTAAAGTGACTTTCCTCGGCGCCGGCAGCGTCGTGTTCGCCAAGACCCTCATTGGCGACCTCCTCTCCTTCCCGGAGTTCCGGGAGGGCCTGCATATCGCGTTGCACGATATCGATGCGGACCGCCTCCAAACCATCGAACTGGTAGCCGGAAAGCTGGCGGATGTTCTGGGCGCCAAGCCGATCATCACCACGCACCTGGATCGCCGCGAGGCGCTGGATGGCGCCGACTACGCGCTGAACATGATCCAGGTGGGAGGATATGAGCCCTCAACGGTGATCGATTTCGAGATCCCCAAGAAGTACGGCCTGCGCCAGACCATTGCAGACACGCTGGGCATCGGCGGAATCATGCGCGCCGTGCGCACGATCCCCGTGATGCTCGAGTTCGCCGAGGACATGGAGGAGCTTTGCCCCGATGCATGGCTGCTGAACTACACCAATCCGATGGCCATGTGCTGCTGGGGGATGAATGAGGGCAGCGATATCCGCACCGTGGGCCTCTGTCACAGCGTCTTCGGCACCGCCCGACAGCTCGCCGGACGCGTGGACGTCAACCCGGACGAGATCAACTACGTCTGCGCCGGAATCAACCACATGGCCTTTTTCCTGAGCATGGAACACAAAGGCCAGGACATCTACCCGCAGATCCGCTCCACCGTGGGCGACCGCGACAAGTGGCAGTATGACCTAACGCGCATGGAGATGCTGCGCCGGTTCGGCTACGCGATTACCGAGAGCAGCGAACACCTGTCGGAATACGTGCCGTGGTTCATCAAGTCCAGTCAGCCGGACCTGATCGAGGAGTTCGAGATCCCGCTGGATGAGTACATCCGTCGCTGCATTGATCAGAACAAGTCCTGGCAGGATATCCGAGCCAAGATGATCGCCGGCGAGGGCCTGGATGAGCCGAACCGCAGCCGCGAGTACGGCACCTACATCATCCACAGCATCGAAACAGACACGCCGCGCGTGGTGTACGGAAACGTCCAGAACCAGGGCCTCATCACCAACCTGCCAGACCCCTGCACTGTGGAAGTCCCATGCCTCGTCGACCGCAATGGCGTTCAGCCCACACAAATCGGCGATATTCCGCCCCAACTGGCGGCGCTGATGCGCACCAACATCAACGTGCAGGAACTGACCGTGGCGGCCATCCTCAATAACGAACGCGACCACCTCTACCACGCCGCCATGCTGGACCCTCACACCGCGGCGGAGCTGAACCCGGATCAGATTGTGGCGATGGTGGACGAACTCCTGGAAGCCCACGGCGAGTATATCCCGGAGGGCTTGAGATAACGCGCATGCCAGGCCTAGCGGAACCCATCACCGGCTCCATCCCGGAGTCCATGTTCAAGAGCCTGTTCGGCAGCGACAACCCGTGGGCGGTGATTCTCTTCAACGACGAGGACCACACCTTCGATGACGTTGCCGGCCAGCTTCAGAAGGCTATCGGCTGCAGCCGTGACGAGGGCTACGCCTTTGCCCATACGGTCGACACGGAAGGACAGGCCACGGTCTACAAAGGCGACCTCGACGCGTGCGAACGCATCGCCTCAGTTCTGGAAGAGATCCAGCTGAAGGTCAAGCTGGAAGTCCAGTGAGAGCAAACAGCATTCAGGATTCAGCATCCAGCATCCAGCCCGAAGGCCTCTGTCCATGAGACAACGTAACTCATGGACAGAGGCCTTCGGGCTGGATGCTGGATGCTGAATCCTGAATGCTGAATCCTGAATGCTGAATGCTGAATGCTGATCGCTGACCGCTGACCGCTGACCGCTACCGCCCTAGGGGCGCTATGCCGGGGGGCGGGGCGGGGGTTGGCGGCGTAGCCGCGGGGGTTGGCGGTGGCTCGGCGCCCACCGGAGCCTTCACGCGGTCCAGAGCCTTCTGCGTGGCGGCATTCATGGGGTCGATCTGGCGCGCGGCCTCGTATTCCACGCGGGCGGCCAGCGGCATATTCTGGTCTTCATACATCTGGCCGAGTTGCATGTGGGCCGTCGCGTTACGGGAGTCCTTCTTCAGCGCCATGCGGTATTCGGCCTCGGCGCCCTTCGTGTCCTTCACCTTGAGGAGAGCGTCCGCCAGGGCTTGGTGGGCGGCGCCGTCTTCGGGGCGCAGGGCCACGAGTCGCCTCTGGGCTTCCACATTGGCATCCCAGTGCTGGCGGGAGGCCGAGTAGCTCGCCAGGGCGCGCGCGATGCTCTCATTCTTCGGGAAGCGCCGCATGTATTCGCGGAGCACTTCGAGGCCGGAAGCGGGCAGGGCGCTTCCGGCCGGTAACGTCTTGCCTTCGGCCGCCTTGTAGTCCTTGCGCGTATAGGCATCGGCGAGCTGGCTGTAGATGGACGGGTTCTCAGGGCCCTTCTCCGCGGCCTTGTTGAACGCGGCAACCGCGTCATCCAGGCGGTTGTCCTTCTCCGCCAGCCGGATCATCTCCGCGCCAATCGTCGGATCGGCCTTCTGCTTCGCGTACGCATCCGTCAGCGTTTTCACGGCCTCGGCGCCCTTGCCGCTCTCGTCTTGCAGGCGGGCAACGCTCAAGATCCACGACGTGTCCCAGGTGGAGAGCGCGCCGGCCTTGCGCCATGCGGCGATAGCGGCGACCTTGTCGCCCTGCTTCTCCAGGGCGCGAGCGAGGCCGGTTTGGACCATCGCGTCCTTCGGGTTCTTGGCCGCGAGGGCTTGGTATTCCTTCACGGAATCCTCGGGCTTGCCGGCCTCCAGGAGGGCGCGGGCCACGTTCTGGGCGTAGTAGGGGCTCTTGGGGTCTGCCTTCGCGGCGAGCCGGTACTGCGCGATGGCCTCATCCCACTTCTTCTGGGTCTCGTAAATGCCGCCCGCGAACTGGTTCGCGGAGGCGGCCTCGCGCGATTTGGGCGGGACGGCGGCGTATTCCTTCAGGGCCTCATCGGTCTTGCCCTGTCGCTGGAACAGCTGAGCCAGGCTGATGTACGGCGCGCCGGACTTCGGGTCCGCGGCCTTGGCGGATGTGTAGGCCGCCTTGGCGTCGTCGTATTTCGCCTGGTCGCGGTATTCGTCGCCGAGCGCGGTCCATGCCTGGATGGACTTGGGCTGCTCCTTCGTCCAGGTCTTCAGCTCGTCAACGGCCTTGTCGCGCTGGCCGGCGGTGGAATAGACGCGCGCGATGTCCGCGTGGCGCGCCTTGTCCTTAGCCAGCATTGGCTTGTAGAGGGCCACGGCCTTGTCCACGTCCTTACGCTGAGCGTAGAGGGAGGCGAGCATCTGGGTGGCGGTGGGGTCGCCGGGGCGCGCTTTCAGCAGGCGCTCCCACAGCGGTATAGCCTTCTCGGGAGTGGGGGAGAACTGCTCCGAGAACGCCAGCGACTGCAGCGCGGCGACGTTATTCGGCTGCACCGCCAGCAGACGGCGCTGCATCTCGGTGGCTTCCTTCGTCTTCCCCTGCTGCTGATAGGCGAAAGCCAGGGCATTGATGGCCTGGATGTTCTGCGGATCGTCCTTCAGGATGCGCTCGTAGATCGGCACGGCTTCCTTGGGGCGCTTGTCGTTCAGCAGCACGGCGGCCAGGTTGATGCGCGCCGGCATGGTGCGGCCCGCGGGAGCGAAGGCGATGGCCGCGCGGAATTCGCGCTCGGCGGCCTTCCACTGCTTCCTCTGGAAGGCATCCAGGCCGAGGGCGAAGTGCGCCTCCGGGTCCTTGGGGTTCTTCTTGAGCACTTGCTTGAAGCTCGCGGCGGCCTGCTTGGTCTGCCCCGTTTGAAGCTCCAGGCGCGCCACGTTGGCGGCGGCGATATCGTTCTTCGGGTCCAGCTTCACAACCTGTCGGAAGTAGCCCAGCGCCTTCTGCGGCTGGTTGGTGCGGGCATAGACCATGCCAAGGCTGTAGAGCGTGCGCGAGTCGTTTGGTTGGGCGGCATTGAGGGCGAGAAGCTGCTCTTTCAGCTCCGGAAGCTGGTTGCGTCGGGTATAGATGCCGGCGAGGCTGCGGCGCACGGGCGTGAGCTTCGGGTCCAGGCGCACGGCAGCGCGCCACGCGCGCTCGGCGGCGGCCTCGTTTCCGGCGCGCATCTCGGCTTCACCCAGCGCCGCATGAACCGTAACGTCACGCGGGTTGCGTGCGGCGGCGCGGCGGAGGATGGGCGTAGCTTCCTTCCATCGACCCTGTCGGAGGAGCAAGTCGCTCATCGCGCGCAGGGCCATGGCGTCGGTGGGGTCGCCGGAGAGCGCCTTTCGCAGGGAGGACTCCGCGTGCGGCAGATCCTTCTTCGCCTGGTACGCCACGCTCATGTTCACCCAGGCCGGAACGGCCCCCGGGAACTTGTCTACAACCTTCTGGAAGGCCGCCAGGGCCGCGTCCCAATCCTTGGCCTTCATCTTGGCCACCCCCTGGGTGAACGCGGCCTGGGCAGCCTTGGCGTCGGCCGGGGAGGGCTTCGGCGGTTGAGCGAAGGCGGCAGACCCGGCCAGCAATACAAGCGCTATCGCGCGGGCACAGCGGAAATGCATGGGATTCCCTTCTCGGAAGCTGAAATCATGGGGGAAGCCGAACGCAGCTACCCACGCTGAAATTATTGGGGATGTTGTGGCGAGGTGTCAACGCGGCAGGGCGCGACGGTCGGAAGCCTGGAACGCGCTCAACGTATGATCGTCCGGTTTATGGAAGGCCTGCGGAATGATGTATAATGACGGCGGCGCCCGTCACCGGGCCGACTCCAAGGAGGACTTCATGCTTTTGAGAACCAACGTTTGCGTGGGCCTGACCGTGGCGGCTCTGCTGGCCCTGGCGCCCGCGGCCCGCGTGTACGCCGGTCCTGCTAAATCCCCGGCCAAGGCGGCCAAGGCCAAGCCGGCTGCCAAGCCCAGCGTCAAGCCCGCTACGTGCGTGGGCAAGACGCCCACCGAAACCGTAGCCCGCTTGATCGCCGCAATGCGTCGGAAGGATAAGGCGGCCATCGGCACCGCTTTCAACTGGAACCGGTTCGCCGCCGAAATGAACAAACTCATCCCCGGCGAAAAGGGTCTGGATGCCGGAACTTATCGTACGCTGCTCGTTGAGACGCTGGACGTAGAGCCCGCTGTTTCCACCAACCTGCGGGTCGGCAAGGAAACCGCAAAGGGGGCCGATGTTGCCACCGTGGAGATGCGGCGGGTCTTCCCCTCCGGCTCCGGCAAGACGGCCACCAACCAGGTGAAGACGATCAACATCCTCTCGCTGGGCAAGGAAAAAGACGGATGGCGGATCTTCCGCCTGGATTCCGCCCAAACCGTTTCCGTGCCGCCGCCCACGCCCGCCGTGCCGCGCGCGCCCCAGGGGATGGTTCCCGCCGCCGGATCGTAACGCCAATCAGCGGATCGCAATCAACCAGATAAACGAACGCCCCGCCGGGAAGGAAGCCTTCCTCTCCGGCGGGGCGTTCGCTTGTGGGACCTACCTTGGCGGAGCGGCCGGGATTCGAACCCGGGAAGGGCGATGAACCCTTACACACTTTCCAGGCGTGCTCCTTAAGCCAGCTCGGACACCGCTCCAAGGCCACACTCAGTATACTCACGCTCGGGAAGACAGTCAAGGGAGAGCATTCAGCATTCAGCATTCAGCATTCAGGAGTCAGCATTCAGCCCGGAAGGCTCTGCTCCAGGAGACGACCTGTCTGTTGGCGCAAAGCCTTCCGGGCTGAATGCTGAATGCTGACTCCTGAATGCTACTTCTTCGTGCTGACTTTCCCGCCCTTGCTCCCGATCTCGCGGAAATAGTCGGCGCCATATCGCTCGCGGACGGTTTCGCCACCCTGGCGGCCGATGTCGGCGTAACGCTCGGCCCCATACTTGTCGCGAACCTTCAGTCCGCCCTTGCGTCCGGCTTCCTTAGCCAACTCCGGATTGGATGCGAACCCGCCGCCTCTGCGGCGCTTTTTCGGCGCTTCTTCTGCCATGTCCACGCTCCTTCTGGTTGTGCCCGCCAGATGGCTCCGTCCCACGGGCTGTAGCGATTCTATCACGTACTCGGCCGCCCGGCACAGGGCCCCCCGGGATCGCCTGCCAGGTATGCCTTCTATCGGCGGACGCGGACCCAATCTACAGGGTTCGATGGACCCAATCCGGGACTATTCATGGAGGCGCCGGGCTCTCCGCGGTGAGCCCGGTTCGCCTATAATGGCGCTGAATGAGGAGAGGAGATTGCCGTGACCGCCGAGATCATCAGCGTTGGAACTGAATTGCTTCTGGGCCAGATCGTGGATACGAACGCCGCCTTCCTGGCCCAAACCCTGGCCGACCTGGGGGTCGGCGTGTATATGAAAGTCGTTGTGGGCGACAACCCGCAACGCCTCTCCGATGCGCTGCGCGCCGCGCTCGCCCGCGCCGACATCGTTATCCTCGGCGGCGGCCTCGGCCCCACCAAAGATGACCTGACCAAGGAGACCGTGGCCGACACGCTGGGCGTCGCCCTGGTGAACAACGCCGAAGCGGAAGATCGACTGCGCCGCTTCTTCCGCGAACGCGGGATCAGCGTCCCCGAGACCAACCTCAAACAGGCCTTGGCGTTCGACGGCGGAACCGTGTTCCAGAACGCCAATGGCACCGCGCCCGGCGTGGCCATCGTGAAGGACGGCAAGGCTGTGGCCTGCCTGCCTGGCCCGCCGCACGAGTTGAAGCCCATGGTCACGAATCAGCTCGTGCCATGGCTGCAGGGCATCCTCGGGCCGGACCACCCGATTCTGGTCTCGCGCGTCATACGCCTCGCCGGCATCGGCGAAAGCCTTGCCGCCGAGAAGGTGGCGGACCTGCTGGACAGCCCGAACCCCACCGTGGCGCCGTATGCGAAGACCGGTGAGGTCCACCTGCGCGTAACGGCCCGCGCCCGTAACCGCGCCGAGGCCGAAGCCCTCATCGACCCCATGGACGCGGAGATCGCCGCGCGCCTTGGGCCGTTCATCCTGGGCCGCGACGCCGAGAACCTGGAAGATGGCGTGGTCGCCCGCCTACGTGCGTTGGGCCTCACCCTCGCTGGGGCCGAAAGCTGCACCGGCGGCCTGATCGGCGACCGCATTACCAACGTTCCCGGCGCTTCCGATGTGTTCCAGGGCGTCGCCGTCACCTACGGCAACCGGGCGAAGGTGGACATCCTCGGCGTTCGTCCCGAAACCATCGAGCGGGTGGGGGCGGTAAGCGAAGAGACGGCTCGCGAAATGGCCTCCGGCGCGCGGAACGCCTATCACGCCGACGTGGCTTACGCTGTAACCGGGATTGCCGGCCCTTCGGGCGGATCCGAGGAGAAACCGGTGGGCACGGTTTTCGTGGCCGTGCAGACCCCGTCCCGCACGGCGGCCCGAGAGCACCGCTTCCGCGGCGCGCGGGAGGTCATCAAGCGCTATAGCGCCCAGGCGGCGCTGAACCTGCTCCGCGAGATGCTAGCGGAACCGTTGCCCGAGGAGGCCCCGCAATGACGATTTCCGACGTAACCGCCCGCCTCCACGCGGCCGCAAACGGCGCCCTTCCCATCGCCGACCTGCGATCCGCCGCGGAGGAGATCTACGGCAAGGCCGATGCGCACGCTGTGGCCCGGCTGGTGCAGGACGCGCGTTACTGGCGCGTGGCCGTCTCCCAGAATGGAGCGTCCCGGTTGGAGACGCCTTTCGTGACCCGAGTGCGCCGGGATTATGCCGGCCCGCTGGACCTGGCGGGCGTGGACCTTTCGCAGGGCCTCAGCGTGGTGACCGTGGAGGATGGCCCGTCGCGCTGGTACCTGGCCGCCGCCGGAGCGCTGCCGACCCTGATCTACTGGCTGGCGGAGCAGATGAAGCCCAAGCCGGCGGCGGAACCGGAAGCCGACTAGCCAGACGCGGCAGGAGCGCTTCACCCGATTGCCCCGTCGGGCTGCGGACTGACCACCGACGACCGACAACTCCCGCTAATGCCGCGTTCGGTAGGATCTGTTACTGCGAGGCGCGAGGGCCAATCTGAGGCTCCGAGGGCAGGGCAAGCCCAGCCCCTACCAGTTCGGTGTCTCCATCTACCAATCGGTGGACGGCCGGGCCTACCGGGTAGGGGCTGGGCTTGCCCTGCCCGCCAGCCTTTCACATACAGAAGATGCTCACTAGAGACGCGACCATCTCACACAACCACCCGAACAGAGCACTCCGTCTTCCGCCCTCAGCCATTGGCTGGTGTTCCGTCCAGGTAGGATGGCAGTGTGGGGTTGTCATCCCGAGCGGAGCGAGGGATCCCTCAAAGACGCGTTCTTTATGGGATTCCTCGTTCCTCGGAGTGACAACCCCACCCCTCCAGCCTATCTGGACGGAGTACCAGAGGCGAGGAGCGGACAAGGGGTCCGCCGAACGCGGAGGTTGATGACTGACGACTGAATACTGACGACTTTTCCCTAACTTGCTTAGTGCGCCGCCATCGCGAATGCGCGATAGGCGACCAGAAGCGCCATCACCACCAGGTATCCGCGGAGCGCGAACAGGGCGAACCGTACGCTGGGGCTCATCGCCATCGGCCCCAGAGACTCGGTATCCTGCTTCACTTCCGGAACGTCGTCCAGCGGGTGCACCACATAATAGACGCGCTTCTCGGTCGGTTCCATGATCTTGACAGCCATATTCGTATCCACCTTTCCCGCTATTTCGTGCGATATGCGCCTTCGCTCAGGCGGAGGCAAAAAGCTTCGGCAGCAGCACTTGCGCCGCCAGGATCATACTCAGGGCGAACAGGACCGTGATGATGGTCCAGTTCACCCAGTTGTTCCAGGGCCGGTTGACGAACTGATCGGTCATCAGCTCCCGGTCGTTCAAGAGCAGTTGCAGGAAGACGATGGCGGACGGCAGCATAATGCCGGCCAGCACCTGCACGCTCAGAATAATCAGTTGCAACGGCGCGCGGGGGATCAGCACCAGACCGCCCGCTATCGCGATGGTGACGATGTAGAATCCGTAGAACCGCGGCGCCTCGCGGAACCGCATCTGGAGGCTGCTGGGCCAGCCTTTCACCTCGCCATACGCCCAGGAACTGGCCAGTGAGATGGATGTTGCGCCGAGCACGGCCGCGTTCACCATCAGCATCAGCAGCGCGTACTTCACGAACTGCCCGAAATGCGGGGCGAGCGCCACGGCCATCTGGCCCGGGTCCGTGAAGGCGATTCCGCGCTCACGCGACGCGTTCCCCGCCAGCATCATGCCGGCCGCCACGGTGATGACCACGATGGCGCCCACGAACGTGTCCAGCCGGGCGTAGCCGAGCTGCGAACGCCGCAGCTTCTTGTCCGCCACGCAACTCTGCTGGAAGAAGAGCTGCCACGGCGCGATGGTCGTGCCCACGATGGCGATGATTATGAAGAGCAGTCCGCCGGTGATGCCGCCCGCCGGAATGGAGGGCACGAAGGCGCCCTTCACAATCTCGCGGGCCGGCGTCCTCCATACGAAGGCGAGGCCCAACCACAGCAGGTCCAGCGCGCAGAGGAGCACGGTGGCGCGCTCCCATTTGCGGTAGCTGCCGGTGAGCACCAGCGCCATCAGCGCGCCGGCGGCCAGCGGAACGCCGACGTATGGCGAGAGGCCCAGCGCATCGGAGGCCAGCGCGATGCAGGCGAACTCCGTCACCAGCGTGAGGAAGTTCACCAGAAGCAGGTCGCCCAGCGAGAACACGCCCCACCACTTGCCGAACCGGCGATAGATCATCGCCGCATGGCCCTGGCCGGTGACGATGCCGAGGCGCACCACCATCTCCTGCACGAAATACGTGATCGGCAGCAGAACGGCAACCAGCCAGAGCAGGTGGAGTCCGTATTGCGCTCCGGCCTGGATGTAGGTGGAGACGGCGCCGGCGTCGTTGTCGGAGGCCATCACGATGAGGCCGGGCCCGGCCACCATCAGGAAGGTCAGCAGCCTGCGCTGACTATTGGTGCGCACCACGCGGGCGCCGGGCGGCCCCGGCTGCGCGATGGTCGCCGCGCGATTCGTTTCAATGGTTCCCTTCACTACATCCCCTCTTCCCTCTCCCGGGCGGTTGCCGGCCGGACGGGGGCCCACGCGAACGCGGGCGCGCTTGCAGTTTCGCGCCGCCGGCCGATGCCGGCAAGGCGCGCAGAGAGGGGGAGTGCTGGAGGAACGATGCCGCGCGCACGCGGCTCGGGACGAAGCCGGTTCCCACCCCTCGCCATCACGTCGGTTGTCCGCGTGATCCGAGCGAGGAGTGAGCTGGCCTCAAAGGGAGGGGCCATGCG
Source organism: Armatimonadota bacterium (assembly GCA_036504855.1). Classification (GTDB taxonomy): domain Bacteria; phylum Armatimonadota; class DTGP01; order JAKQQT01; family JAKQQT01; genus DASXUL01. Next base: position 79,314 of record DASXUL010000132.1, read on the forward strand.
GGCTTGGCGCCCGCGGGGGTCTCACAATCGCTTCAGATCCGCGCTGTTCGGTTGCCTCCCGGACTGGGAGGCTCCTGTCTGCCGTGTTTCATACAGCCTTTCTTCGCGCCGAGTGGGCGTGAGGGGCCAAAAAACGAAATGCCCCTTCCACGCGCGTGGAAAGGGCGTCGCATCCGTCCAACGGATGCCGCCAGTCGGCAATACGCCGGCCGGCCACCGTTTCCCCGCTCTTCCAGCTTCAGCACCGCGGACCTTAGAGACGATGTCTCAGCCACATTAGGCAGACCCTTAATCCGGGAATGCCTGCTTTACCTGTCGGGTAGCGTCTTTGGACGCTGCCGGGCAGTGGCCTGTGTGTCGCGCGGGAGCCTCGCTCTTCGAGGATCCCAATTACCTATTGGACGAATCCGGATGAAACCCCGTTCCGTCCATGAACATGATACCGCATGTCGGCTCCGATGGGCAATGGTTCTATCCCCTTTTTGCCTTTACCGCAGCGTTGTGCGGAACTGCCACAGCCGCCACGGTTCGAACACGGAGAGCCACCGGTCGTCCTTGTCCATGACCTGAATCGATAGGCCCATGATCTGGTCCATCTGAGGAGCGAGGCCGATCTCGGGGTTGCGCGGGAACGCCAACTCCAGCGTGGTCTTGCCGTTCTCCTGCCCCACGCGGCCGAAGGCGCCGGCGCCGTTGCGAATGGCCGCATCGCCGGGCTTCGGGGCCTCAACGCGCATCTCTACCTTGTCGGTTTGGAACAACCCTCCGTTGTTCGGGATGAGTTGGACCTCCGCGCTGAACGGTCGGTCCGCCTGTATCGCCAGGTAAATGGCGTTCTCGTCCCAGTTCAGCCAGGTTTGGCCGGTGAAGTCGCCGTTCAGCGGCGCCAGCGGCGTCCACTCGTCCGCGGCGATGGCCCCGTCGATGACGGGGGTCTTGCGGGGCCGGTCCTGCTTTGCGGCGTCCAGCGGCCACGGATCGCGTCCGTCCGGGATGCCGTCGCCGTCTGTGTCGGCCTTGCGGGGGTTTGAGCCCTGGAAGATGCCGGCCATCGCCTCGCCGAGGTCATCCAGGCCATCGCCATCGGTGTCGACGCGTTTCGGGCTGGACCCGAGGCGCTTCTCGTCCAGAGGCAGCGTGGGGTCGTCGTCCGGCACGCCGTCGCCGTCCGCGTCCGCCACCAGGCTCACCTTGCCGATTCCGTTGGCGGGCATCCAGAACCAGTCGTTCACCGGCCACTCGCGGAAGATCCAGGCGTTGACGTCGAACTGGCCGCCGTAGCGCCCCGGGTGCACGGTGGGGTCCGGGTGGTTCAGCCAGAACTCGGGATAGCCGGCGCGGTCGAAGAAGGCGTCCATCTGGTGGTCCACTTCGTGCACGTAGAGCCAGGTCAGCGTGTCCTCGGCGCTGAAGGCGCTGTATCCGTACGGGGTGAGGCCCGGCCCGGCAACGCGGCCGAGCGGTTCCTTCTGGTCTGCCTTGTAGCGTGGGCCAACCCACACGGCCACCACGCTATCGTAATTGGCGATGTTCTTCCCCTGGAAGTCGGCGGACGCGGCGATATCCTTCCTCACCTGCTCCAGCGGCGGGATGCTGTCTTTGATGTCCGCTTCTGCGTTCTCGATGACGGCGTACTCGATCTCGTGGTCCACCTTCAGGTGGGAGTTGCGGAAGTAGAACTCGCGGGCGCGGGCAAACATGCGGGGGATTCGGTCGCCCAGCGCGGCGCGCGGCAGGCTGAACTTCACGCCCTTGTTGTCTGTCTTCAAGTAGATTGCGGTGATGACGCGGTGGCGGATGACCTGCGTGGTCCCCGAAGGCGGCGCGGAGAGGAAGGAGTACCGCTTGCTCATCAGCGTTTCGGGAATAGTCTGCACCGGGGCGTGGCTGATGTTGTAGCGGTAGAACGCATTGGGCTTCAGCCCGGTGAGCGTCACGGTAACGAATCCGTCCGGCGTTGGATTCGCGGCGGGCGGGGCGAACGTCTTGCCGTCCGGGTCGGTGTAGGCGAGGCCGGAAGGCGCATTGGCGGCGTTTGTTCTCCACGAGATCGTTGCCGTATCGCCCTTCGTTTCCACATGGGGGCGCGGTTCACTGAAGTCCGGCGGCACGACCACGATGCGGTCGTTCTGGGTATCCGCCACATAGACCGTGTCGTCCGGCCCCACGGCGATGGCCCCTTCCCCGCCAAATCCGCCGATGCTGAAGGCCGCGAAGTGTGACAGGCGGCGGCCCTCCTGATCGATCAGACGCACGGCGCCCCACGGCTCGTAGTAGCCGAGGCCGCCGAAGTGCACGATCTGGTTCTTGGAGTTCACCGCGATGCTGCGCGGGTTCAGCCAGCCGGTGATCTGCCCGGCGGGCTCTACCGTTGCGCCGCCCGGGCCCGCGTTGCGGAACGCGAGGATGCGGATAGTCTGGTCACCCGCCTCGCCGGCCAGGATGCGGCCGGCCCGGTCGATGGCCAGAGCGCGCACATCCTTGAACGGCCCCACGCTGGTTCCGCCGGGGCTGCCGTCTGGCGGGCGGACGGAAACGGTGGTCCCGTCGGTGGTAACGATGGCGACAAGATCACGCTTCGGCCACGCGCCGGGCGCGCCGGCGTCCAACTGGCCGCCCTCCACGAGCACGAAGTCGCGTGTGGAGGCGCCAACGTCGATGCTTTGCAGATGCTCTCCGGCGTCGGTGAACACCATCAGGCGGCCGGAAGCGCGGTCCAGCACCCAGACGCGCTGTTTGCCATCGATGCGGATCGGGCCGGGATCCACCATCTCGCCGGCGCCGCGCAGCGCCAGCGAGCGCAGCACCATCCCCGTGCGCGGGTCCACCACCGCAACGGCGTTGCGGCCCCGGTGCGTGACGTAGAGGTTCCCCCCGGGGCCGAACGCCAGGCACTGGGGCGAATTGAACGGCTCGTTGATCTTCAGCCCTTCGGTCTCGGCGGGCGTGGATGCCCGGATTTCGAACGCGCGGAAGGCGTTGGCGAGCGAGGACTGAAGGCCAACGCCGCCCTGGAAGAACCGCAAATCCTGGTTGCGGCCCACGATCTTGCCATCCAAGAGCACGTTGTACTTCCCGAGCTCGTTGTCCACGGCCACCGCGAGGGTGTGCCACGCGTCGGCGCTGACTCCACAGGAGTTGCAGATGCCGGTCTGCTGGAAGACGCCCTTCGCGTCTTCGTAGCCCCAGATCACGAAGTCCGGGTCCACGCGCGCCATCTGGCAGTTCCCCCGGCCGTCCCGGCTCGCCATGTTCCAGAACAGCCCGCCTCCGGCCGGCCCGCCCAGGGCCTTCGTGAGCACCGAGATCGTGAAGCGCCCGGTTGGGATGGCGTTCTCAGCAATGAGCGCCGATCCCTGGTCGTACTGATCGTTCACCGTCTGACGGTACTCGCCGCCGGCTGTCTCCCATTTCCCGGCGAACGGCCGCCAATGCCCTGGTCCGCCCGCGAAGTTATCGGAGAATTGGGCGTGGGCCGCCGTGGCGGCCAGTAGCAGGGAAAGGACCGCCGTCCATGGCCAGGGTTGCATCCGTTTCATGGTTCGTTCCTCCGGCAGCCTCCGCGGCGTCAACCGCGGGGCAGGATCAGTCGTTAGTCTGAGTGCACTGGCAGCCATTCGAATCCATGAGAAGCCTCTGATTCCCAGTAGATCGGGGGCGGACACGGCAAGCCGTGTCCCTACGCGTCACTGGGTCCATCCACCGAACGGTGGACGGCCGGACCTACCGGTAGTGACACGGCTTGCCGTGCCCGCCCCCTGACTTCTAGAGACTAGAGGCCCCTCACGAGATACGCGAGTGGCTCACTGCCAGCGCCTTCTGAACCATCCGCTCAGTACTTCGCCGCCAGGACCATTTCCATCAGCACCTGCGGCTCGAACGCCGTATACGCGACCTTTGTGCCCGGCACGCGGACGCTCAATTTCACGCCCAGACGCTTGCCGTCGTACAAGCGGAGGCCGGTGTGGTAGTTGAACGGGATGGCGGCCTCGACGACGTAGCCGCCCGCCGATGACCGGGCAACGGTTCGGATATCCGCGGCCTTCACGATGTCCTTGCTCTGGTTCAGGTACGGGTTGGGATCCTTCTTCTCGTCGTACACGCTCCAGTCCCAGATGACGCTGCTGATCGTTGGCTCCGAGGAACCATCTGCCGGGGCGGAGATCGCCATGCGGTAGTTGTCCGTTCCGGCAAACCAGCCGTCGTCGTTGGCATCCAGGTCCACCAACAGGTCCAGCGGTTTGGGCGACTTCATGCCCACGTACAGGTAGTTGTCATCCCATTCCAGGCCGATTTCGGCGAAGCCGCCGCCGACGCGGATGCGCGCGGCGGGCTGCCATTCACCCTTGTCCCACGCTCCGTCCACCACCGGGGTGAAGAGCCGCCGGTTCTGCGCCGCGGGGTACTGCGGATACGGGTCCACGCCGTCTTTCAGGCCGTCGCCGTCCGAGTCCGGGTACCGGGGATCGACCGCCATGCGCGCGCCCCAGGATTCATTCAGGCCGTCATAGACGCCTGACGAGGACGTGTACTCGCGCAGGTCCGAAAGGCCGTCGCCGTCCGTGTCCGCCTTCCTCGGGTTGGAGTGGAAGCGAAGCTCATCCATCGGCAGCGCCGGGTCAGTGTCGGCGAGGCCGTCGTCATCGGTGTCGCGGCTGAGGTGACGCTGCCCGCGGTAAAGGGCCAGCCAGTTGTCGCGCGGGAAGCGGGAGAGCAGCCACCAGTTGCAGTCCCAATGCTCGCCGAAGCGGCCAACGTCCGTCATGGGGTCCGGGTGGTTGAAAGCGAGGCTGGGGTGGCCGGAGTAGTCCTGCATGCTGTCGAGTTGGTGGCCGAACTCGTGCGTTACCGTCCACCGGATGTCGGCGCGATGGGCGAAGTTGATGAGGGTGTACGGCGTTTCCGGGAGGCTCCACGGCGCGTCCCATCCGTAGGTGCCGCCGGAGAACGCCTGCCCCCGGTAGATCTTCGCCGCCGCTTCGGGCGATCTGCCCTCGGCCCAGCCGAACAGGAACACCACGCCGGCGATGTCTTGGATGCGCTTCTTTTCTTCGCCGAGGATGCGGTTCACCGATCGCTCGAAGTGGCCGCCGATCTCCTCTCCGGCGTCCAGGGAGGGCCGGTTGCCCACATCCGTGGGGTCGGTGCGCACGGTCCACACGAGGTTCAACTTGCCGTGGGTGGCGCGGAAGTAGAATTGCCGAACGTCCTCCAACTGGGCCTTGATGCGGGCCACGTCCGCCGTGGAGAGGTTCTCTTTAGCCGCCGCGTCATCGGCGAAGTGCATCGGCGTGTAAACGACCGCCAGCAGCGGAAGCGTCACTGTTTCCAGCGTGCCCTTCGGCTCCAGCGTGGCCGTCTTCTGCGGGCGCGAGTGCACCAGATCGCCCTGCGGACTGAGGATGAAGCCGGTTACGGCGTTCGGTTTGAGCCCGGTTACCGTGGCGGCGTAGTCTCCGCCGTTCCGGTTGCGGGCGGCGGTTGTGCGGTGGGCGCCCGCGCCCTGCCAGATCTCAACGGCGCCCGGGTCGTTGCGCGCGCTGTGCCACCGGAAGGAGAGGGTTGTGGGGTTGCTCCGCGAAACCGTGGCCTCCGGCGGCAGAACGGGCGGCGCGGCCACGGCGGGAATCGCCGCGGCGAGCAGGGCCAGGGCGGTAATGCGCATGTGTGTCTCCTTATGGGATGTGGGAAGCGCGGCGGCCGGGCCTCGCCACGGTAGCGCCGGCGGCCCGCCGGCATCCGCCCGAAGGGCGGGCACCCGTGGCCGCTTCGCGGCCATGCCGGCGGGC
>DASXUL010000133.1:0-9618 GCA_036504855.1 Armatimonadota bacterium
CCTTCGGGCGGATGCCGGCGGGCCGCCGGCGCTACTGGAGCAAACGGTCTGGCATCACCGCTGAGCATCCCCGTGCCCGCCGGTCGAACTCCTTCGCCTGCCCGCCTCGTCGGTATCATCGGCAGCGTCGACGCCGCCGAAGGAGGATGTCATGCACCGCTGCTTGTTCGCTGCTTTCCTGGCGTGCGCCGCTCTCGCTGCCCCCTTGCGCGCCGAGGCGCCGGCCGCGCCGAAACCGCTCTCATTTCCGCAGGCCCTCGAGAGTTTCGCGGCGGGCAGGCCGATCCCGCTGGTCGCCGTCTCCATCGGGCACGTCGCGGAGATCCGGCAGCCCGCCCTCGTGCTGGATGGCATGCCCCTAGAAGACGGCCTGCACTCTATTGCTGGCGCCTACTCCGATCGTCTCCCTCCGGATCTTCCCCCCGCTGTCCAGCCCGAATGGGAGGAGACCCGCGAAGCGCTGGCGCCCCACGCGTTGGTGGCCGTTTGGACCATCGCGCGCGACCGCCAATGGCAATTCAATGACCGGCCAAATGTGCCCGACGTGCTGGAGGCCACCGAGCCCGCCCTCTTGCTGACCCGTCTCGTCCACGCGCTCAGCGACGATCAGCTTCGTCGCGCCGCTTCGGAGGGCCTTCGCTTCGAGGACTTCCGGCCGGAGCAGCAACGGGTGCTCCGCGCCGCCTTTCGGGCTCCAGTGACGCTGGCCGCCTGGTCAGCCTCCGCCCCCGGCGCGTGGCCGAGCTTCGCCGTGGACTTCAGCGGCGTCATCCCAATGGAACAGTGCACGATCCGCCTGAGCCTGGCGTTCGACAACGTGTATGTAGGCGACGACGCGCCCCCGGGCCCGGGCTCTCACAGGATTTCCTCGCGTCACTATACCCTGGACACTCTGGGTAAGCGCGTTGAGCTACCCTACCGCCCGGCGGCCCCGAGAGGCTACACCTTTCCCGTGGTCACTCCCGGCCCCGCGAAGCTGAAGCCGGGCGATCTGGGCTTCGACGGCAAGGCCCTCGACGCGCCCGTCGGCGTTTCCGGCGCCATGCCGCTCGGCAAGGCCGTGGAGGCGGCGGCCAAGGCTACCGGCCTCACGCTGCGCGCGGACCCGTGCTTCACTCGCTCCAGCGCCGCGTTCATCGGCGACGCGAAACTGCGAACCGGCGACGCCTTGCGCGCCATCGCTTTCGACGTTCAAGGCGCGTGGCGGCGGGTGGGCGACACGTTCATACTCGCCTACGACCGCGTTCCCCTGGCCCCCACCATCGTGAAGTGGCAGGACCAACTCGCCGCTCTGGATGCCGAGCGCGGCGCGCTCCTCGACGACATCCTGCCCCGCAAGGCCGACGCCGACAACGGCAGCGTGCGGTTCTTCCGCTGCCTGCAGGCCGACCCGGACGGCCCCCCCGGACCAAACGCCGACCAGATCCAGAGGCTTCTTGCTCCGGTAGAGGAAACCGACACGGAAGAGCGCCGCCACGACCTCATGTTCCGCGATCTCACGCCCGATCAACAGGCCGCCGTCCTTCAGATGATGCGTGCGGCGCCGCGCCGCGCGCCGGATGACGATCCCGACTTGCCCGCCGTCCAACAGCTCCTCCCCAAAACCGTCCTCAACAACTTCCGGGCGCGCATGACGCTGGATGTCCCCAAGCTCGGACGCTACAAGCTGGATGGCTTGAGGCTGAGCGTTTTCTCGCCGTATATAGCTGGCGCCCTCAACCCGGAGGCGCATCCGCCGGCCCCGCCGTCGAACCGGCCCATCGCGCTGAAAGAGAAGGTCCGCGCCGTGGCGGTCCCGCCGCTCTCGCGAGCCGAGTGGCCGCGCCTGTTCGCCCAGATGCGCCGCAAGTGTCTGAACGTCCTCTATCTGCCCGTGCTCTGGGATGGCCAATCCCTCTACCCCAGCCGCCGGTTTCCGCTCCTGCCGCTGGCCAGGGGGAACGACATGCTGGCGGAGATAACAGCGATGGCCGCCGCCAACCATGTGAAGGTCATCGCGCTGCTGCACGTGCTGGCCTGGCGCCACCCCGGCGGCGGAGACCTCCACTGGCTGCGCAGGCATCCAGAGCTTGTGGACACAGACGTCACGGGGCGGGGCCGGCGCGCCTGGACCGCCGAGCGCCTCGCGGAATCCGTCGCGGCTGACAGGATGAGCGACCTGCTGATGCTGTCGTACGACCCGTTCCTGTTCTCCGATCTAGTCCGGCCGTCTCACCCCACGGTGAAGGCGCGGCTTCTGGGCGTGCTGGAGGAGTTGAGGAAGTATCGCGGCGTGTCCGGCGTGGCCCTGGCGGAGTGGTCGCGCGTCTCCGGCCTCGGCTACATCGAGGCGGGCTACAGTTCGCAGGCGCCGCTTCCGCCTCTGCTGGGCTTCGGAGTTCCGGAGCGGGCCGCCTTCATCCGAGAGCATTCCGCCGACCCGATGGACTTCTGCGTGCCCGGCTATTCCCCGGTTTCCATCCCGTCTTTCCCCAGGAACGGGTACGGTCAGGATCTCGACATCGCATGGGCCAAGGTCCGCATGCGGGATGACGTTGCGTTGCTGAAGAGTCTGGCCGATGCGGCGGAAAAGGCATGGCCGGGGCAGGTTCACATCTTCTCGGCGCTGTCGCCGGAGTCGAAGGAGGAGCGCGAGGCCTTGCCTAAAGGGGACGTGACCGTCGGCGGAGGGATGGCGGCATTCCAGGCCAATGATGGCTATGCCTGGGTATCGGCCCCCTCGGACCTCGCTGTTGGGCTGCCCGTCATGGAAGACGGGGGGCCGGACCGGCTGTCCTCCTTCGCGGAGCGTATCGCCGCTGTGTCGGAACTCCGGTCGCAGCGCCGGCCCGATCCAAACCCCGGCATCGTGCTGGATTTCCGCGCCGCCCCAGGCCTGCTGTGGGACGGCCTCGCCCGCATCGCAAGCCCGTGACGGGCGAAGCGCGCCGCGCCTCTACTCGATCCGTAACCGCCGCATCTCATCCACGCTGACATCCAGGATGCGGGCGGCCTGGGCCTCGTCGCCGTCGGTTTCCTTGAGGACGGCGGCGATGTGCTCCAGTTCCGCCTCGCGCAGGGTGCGGAAGCGGCGGTTGTAGCTGTCCGGCATGCCGATCGGCTCTTCGGGCAGCAGCAGGTCCTTCGGGCGGATGCGCTCGCCCAACGCCAGGATCACGGCGCGGCTTACGGCGTTCTCCAGCTCGCGGATGTTGCCGGGCCATGGGTAGGCGCGCATGGCGGCTATGGCCTCATCGGTGAACCCCTGCAAAGCCCTGCCGGCCTCGGCGTTCGCGCGGTCCAGAAAGAACTGGGCGTACTCCAGCAGGTCATCGCCGCGCTCTCGCAGCGGCGGAAGCTGGATGGTGAGGACGTTCAGGCGGTAGAGCAGGTCGCTGCGGAACTGCCCTTCCTCCACGGCGCGCGACAGATCCTTGTTCGTGGCGGCGAGGATGCGCACGTCGGAGCGGATGGTCTCCGTCCCGCCGAGGCGCTCGAACTCCTTCTCCTGGAGCACGCGCAGCAGCTTGATCTGCATGGGCAGCGAGATGTCGCCCACTTCGTCCATAAACAGGGTGCCGCCGTTGGCCATCTCGAATCGGCCGATGCGCCGGGCCACGGCGTTGGTGAACGAGCCCTTTTCGTGCCCGAACAGCTCGCTCTCCAGCAGCGTTTCGGGAAGCGCCGCGCACGACACCTTGATGAACGGCCCGTCGGCGCGCGGGCTCTGGTAGTGGATGGTCCGCGCCAGGTATTCCTTGCCGGTGCCCGTCTCGCCCAGGATCAGCACCGAGGCCTTCGACGGCGCGGCCCGCGCCGCCATCACGTAGGCCTCCTGCACGCCCTTGTTGGCGCCGATACGGCTCTCGAACCCGTACCGCGCCTTTAACTGCTGGCGCAGGTACTTGTTGTCATCCATCAGCCGGTTGCGCTCCAGCGCGCTCTGAATGATGGCCTGGATGTCGTCGATCTCGAACGGCTTCTGGATGAACGAGTAGGCGCCCATGCGCACGGCATCCACCGCCAGCTTCAAGCTGGCGTAACCGGTGATCACAATCACGGGCGTCTCCGGACGCGTCTGCTTGACATGCACCAGCAGGTCGATGCCCTTCATCTTCGGCATCGACACGTCCGTGATCACCAGGTCCGGCAGTTCCGATTGGGCCTTCTCCCAGCCCGCCGCTCCGTCCGCCGCCTCAACAACGTCATAGCCCAGCCCCTCCAGCAAATCCACCAGTACGGACCGGACCGCCGTCTCATCTTCGACCACCAGGATTTTCATAGCCATGTTGGGCCTTCGCTTTCACTGCTCTGTCGAGAAGCCAGCGCTCACTACACTGCAAGGCAATGCGTGCAGTGAGGCTATGCTCTGTGCCGAGCGCTCCCTCCCACGTCATTCCGAGCGAAGCGAGGAATCTCGTCCTGACCGATCTCCCTAGAAAGCGTTTCAAGCACCCTGGCCGAGGCCCGCATGGGTGCTTGTCACGTTACGGCACTCGGCCGGTCGGGCCGAGACCCTTCGCTTCGCTCAGGGTGACGTGAGAAGGGCCCATGGTGACGTGTCGGGAGATCTCGGCAAATGCTCAACCCGCCGCACTCCAAAGCCCCCAGACACACCCTACTCGCGCGTCGCGGGGAAACAGAGGGTGAACGTGCTGCCCTGACCCTCGGTGCTGTCTACGGTAATATGGCCGCCATGCTGGCCGACAATGCCGTACGCTACGGAGAGGCCGAGCCCGGTGCCCAGCGTGCCCTTCGTTGAGAAGAACGGGTCGAAGATGCGGCTCTGCACGTCCACCGGCATCCCCAATCCATTGTCCGACACCGAAACGAACACGGACCCCTCGCGCTCATACGTGCGCACCGTTACTCTCCCGCCGTCCGGCATGGCATCCACCGCGTTGAACAGCAGATTGGTGAGCACCTCTCGTAGCTTCACCGGATGACCGTAGATGAACGGCACATCGCCCAGTTCCGTAACGACCTCCAGCGGAGTGCCGTACACGCGCGTCTCGTTCTCCCACTTGGGGCGAGCCATGGCAACGGTATCCCGCACAACGGCGTTCAGATCCACCGCCTCAAAGGGCCGGTGCGGCTGGGTGCGCGTGAACTCCAGGATGCGCTCCACGGTCTCCGCGCCGTCGTGGGCCGCCTGTTCGATGTGCTGGAGGCGCTTGCGCTGCTTCGGATCGTCGATATCGCGGAGCATGAGTTGCGCATGCCCCAGAATGCCGCCTAACAGGTTGCTGAAATCATGCGCCACGCCGGCGGACAACTCGCCCAGCGCCTTCAGTTTCTCCGCCTGAACCATGCGCTCCTGCGTCTGCTTCAGCCGTTCGTAGGATCGCACCGACTCCTGATACAGCCGCGCGTTCACCAACGCCACAGCCGCCTGCCCGGCGAGGAACAGCAGAAGCTCCTGGTCATGCGGCGTGAACGCGTGGCTGCCCTGGCTGTTCGTGGCGGTGAGAACGCCCAGCAGGTCCTTCGGCGTTCGGATCGGAACGCACACGCCGGAGCGAACGGCCTCCCGACGCAGCAGGTGCATGGGCCCGTCCGTTCCCGTGTCGTTCAACAGCACCGGTTCGCCGGTGGATGCCACGTAGCCGGCGATGCCTTCGCTGGAATTGCGCTCCGCTCCCTCCAGGTTGTCCACGCCCCAGCCCGAAGCGGCCGCGATCGTGAAAACTCGCCGATCGTCGTCCAGCAGCATGATGGTGGCGCGGTCGGACTGCAGCAGAGCCCGCGCGGTATGAACCACCTTGCGCAGCAACGCTTGCGGGTCCAGCGTGGCGGCCAGCGTTTTGCCCACCTCCACCAGGGCCAGCAACTCACGGTTGATATGTTCGAGATCGGTCGGAGGCATAATGGTCCAATGGTAACCTGGCAGCTCTTCGCACAGTATATTATGGTGCGGCGATGGCACGCCGCTCCCCGGACGGGCGGCAGCGCCGCCCTTCAAACGGGATGCTCACCCACGGACCGGCGCATCCGGCCAGGAGGACGCCCATGGATTCCCTGTTGAGAACGTTGGTGGGACAAACGGTGACCGTGTACACCATCAGCTCGCAGTCCTCGTTCAGCGATACCGGCATGCTGGACAGCTATGACGAGCAGTTCATCCGACTGCGCGACAAGAAAGGCCAAACCCTCTACTTCCCCATCGCAAACATCCGCCTCATTAAACCAGCGGCGTAGCAGCCAGACCTCTTCTCCACTGGCGCCGGCGGCATGGCGGCATGGCCGCTACGCCTCCAGCAGCCGTCCATCCTTCGCCGGTAAGCTCACGATCAGCGCGGAGCCGTCCGCCAGACGCACAACGGCGGCCTTCGCTTCCTCGCCGTTGTTCACCGCCGCGAGGATGCGGCTTCCGTTTGGCTTCTCGAACAGCGCCGTCTGCACGCCGGGCGTTTCGGACCGGCTGGGCGGCGTGAGGCCGAACCAACCGTGCAGCGCTACAACCAGCGCCGGGTTCGCGTCGCAGCCCAACATGGTCACCGTTCCCTGCCCCAGGCGGCGGCGGAACCCGATGGTGTACACCCGGCCTTCTTCGTTGGCAAGCTGGATCGCTTCCTCCTCGCCGAAAAGCATGGCGGGCGGCCGTTGCACGGCCGTCAGCGCCTCCGCGTTGTCGGCCTTCCACTCCCAGAGCGCCCCGGAAATGGGCACGGCGTGCTCGCCCAGCGTCAGGTCCGCGGATTTCCCAAACCACGTGGACCCAACGGGTTGGCCGATCTCCAGCGGGTCGTAATCCGCCCCATAGTCGTCCTGGCGCGGGTAGTTCTTCCAGCACACGAGGTTTCCGCCGGCCTCCACCCACCGGCGCAGCGCGTCGCCCTGCGCGCGCGGCAGCCACGGATGGCCGCTGTAGAAACAGAGCGCGCTCGTGGGGGGCGCGTCGCCCTCCAGGTCGAATACCGCATAGTCCACGTCGGCGTCGTACAACGCGGTGAGAGACGGATCGTCGGCGGCGGGCTTTCCGTGGGCGTAGTGAGCGGTGCAGAAGGTGACAGCCGTATCCGTGAGGCGCCTCCACGAGCCGGGCTCGTGGGCGTTCACCGCGTCCATCACGGAACGAAATGCGTCGAACAGCGCGTGGCGCTTGCCGCCCAGCGCGTTGATGGGGCAATCCTGCCAGTTGTCTCGCTCGGCGATCATGTACCAGTTCCAGCCCCGCGCGCCGCCGAGCAGGGCGGAGTAGGCGGCCAGCCGGTAATGGCGTCCCGTAAGGGCCCCCGCATAGTGATGGTGGCCGTGCCACACGCCGCTTTCGAACTCCGCGATGTACGGCAGGCGGCTGATGGCCGCGTTCACGCGCACCTTCTCGATGAACCGCCGGTGCTCGCTCGGTTCCGCCCGGAACTCGTTGGCCGGGTACGTGTCCAGCCCGATGAAGTCTCCCGCGCGCTGCATGCTCCGCCAGTGGTGCTCGCCCACGCCGGGGAACATGTTGATGAGGATCGGGACGTCCACGCCGAGTTCCTTGTAGCCGTCGCTCACCCATTTGGCGTAAGTCTCGATGTAATCCCACTTCCAGGCGATGAGGTCCAGCCAACGGCGACGCCATTTCGGATCGCCGCCCATCGGGCTGTTGAAGGCGCGGGCGGCCGCGAACGCCGGATAGGCGGTCCCCCACGCGGCGTTCAGGGCAGCCACGGTATCGTAGCGTCGAGACAGCCACTCCTGGAACATGCCGGGCTCCCCGGCGAGGCCAAGCTGGGTCTCGTAGTGCGGGATCGTGGGGTCGATCTCGTTGTCCGCCTGCCACACGACGATGGGGCCGCCGCGCGTGGCGAGGAACGGCGCCGCGGCCGCCGTAACGGCCGCCATATACTCGCGCGCCATCGACAGGAACATCGGATGCAGGCGATGGTAGGGCGCCGCGCGGTCGGCAACGCCCATGTTGGGGGTCTCGGCGTAGATGTAGGGCCCGGGGCGGAGGACCACCCAGAGGCCCATCTCGGCGCACAACTCGAGGAAGCCGGCGAGGTCCCGCTGCGGGGCGGTGCGGCCCGTGAAATCGTAGTCGCCCGGCGCGATCTCCGCGTCGCCCCACTGCACGTAGGTGGCAATCCCCGAGAGCCCCATGTCCTTCACGCTCTGCAGAACGCGCGGCCAGCGCTCACGGAACAGCCGCCAGTAATGCACCTCCCCCGAGAACAGGGGAACCGGCGTCCCATTCAACCGAACCGCTCCATCGGTGAGCCGCACTTCCATTGGGAATACCTCGCTTGCGTAGTCATCAGTGGTCAGTCGTCAGTGGACAAGTGTCAGCGCCAACCGGACAGGCAAGGCCATCCTCCACGTCACCCTGAGGAACGAAGGGTCTCGGCCTTGCCTGCCAATGCAGACAACGCTGCAAGCACCCGGGCCAACCCCTGCTCAGGTGCTTGCTACGTTTCGTCTCGCGTCAGGTCAGGCCGAGACCCTTCACTTCGTTCAGGGTGACTTGGAAGACGACCATTCCTCTCGGTTGCCCGCTGACGACTGACAACCGACCACTGATGACTCTCATCCTACCAAATGCTTCCGAACGGCTCCGGCCTTGTCGAAGAAGGCCTCCACGCTGTCGTCGTCTTCGAGGGCGGCCAGCACCTCGTCGAAGGCGTTCCGCATGGCGAGCATGGCGGCCCGCGTATTGTCCCGGTTGGTGGCGAAGATGTCACGCCAAAGGTTGGCGGGGCTGGCGGCGAGGCGCGTCATGTCGCGCAGGCCGCCGCCGGCCAGGAGGGCGAAGCGGGGATCGCCGTCCGCCAGACGGGAGACCGCCAGAGAGAGCGCGGCGGAGGCCAGGTGCGGCATGTGGCTCACGGCGGCGGCCACGCGGTCATGCACGTCCCGGTCCAGCGTCGTGGGACGCGCGCCCACGGCCGCGGCCAGCGCCATCACCTTCTCCAGCGCGGCCTTGTCTGTGCCAGCGGAGGGGGTGAAGACCCAGGTGGCGTTCACGAAAAGGCCCGCCCGCGCGGCCGCGATTCCGGCCTCATGGGAACCGGCCATCGGGTGCCCCGGCACGAACCGTCCGCCCAGCGCCGCCTCCCCGACCCGCGATATCTCCGCCTTCGTGGAGCCCAAATCGGTAACGATCGCCTCCGGCGCGGCCCAGCGGGCCACATCTGGCATCTGCCGCAGGATGGCGGAAACCGGCGCGGCCATCACGATGAGATCGGCCCCCGAAAGCGCCGCCCAATCCGTGGTGACCTCGTCGACAGCGCCGGAAGCCAGAATCGCCTCCGTCTGCCCCGCGCGGCGCGTTACGCCGAGCACCCGCCGCGCCAGCCCGCGCTGCCGCACGTCGATGCCCACGGACCCGCCCAAAAGCCCCATCCCGATAACCGCTACATTGTTGAACACGATTTCAGAATAGGCGGTGGAGGGGGAAGTTGTCAGTCGACACTAGCTGTCAGCTATCAGCCGTCAGCCGTCAGCCGCGAGGCCCCCATGGACACGAAGCCCGTTCCCTATCACGTCACCCTGAGCGCGCGAAGGGTCTCGGCCTGACCTGCCGCGTGGCGCAACGTGACTAGCGCCCGTGGGCGTTTGTGCAATGTCGCCTGGCCCCGAGGGGCCGGCTCAGCGGGCTAAGGGCGCCTTCGCGCCCTGATATCACGGCGCGAAGGCGCCGTTGGTCTTCCGAGC
>DASXUL010000134.1:0-37608 GCA_036504855.1 Armatimonadota bacterium
GCCGGCATCCGCCCGAAGGGCGGACACTCTGTGGCCGCTGCGCGGCCATGCCGGCGGGCCGCCGGCGCTACTGGAGCAAACGGCGCACGCGCATTCGCCTCTTTCCCTCTCGCATGTCTGGTGGAACCGCCGGGCGCGGCGCGCATACAGTATCACAGGCGGCACAACAGCCGCCGCACCTGCCAGGAGGATACCAATGAGAGCAACCCTTCCCGTGCTCGCCGCCGTCGCGATGGCCTGTTTCGCCGCAACGGTCCACGCCGCGGCGCCCGGCCTGCCCGCCGGCGTCGCCAAGCCGCATATGAACAACGCCGCGTTGAAGAAGCTCGGATGGAAATTGAGCTGCCAGGCTTACACCTTCCGCGAGAAGACCCTGTTCGAAACCATTGACACGTTGCAGGCCCTGGGCTTCCAGTACATCGAGCTGTACCCCGGCCAGAGTTTCTCGCCCGCCAACCCCGCGCCGTTCGATCACAATTCGTCGCCGGCGATGGTGGCGGAGTTGAAGAAGAAGCTGAAGGCCGCCCACATCACCGCGGTCAACTACGGCGTGGTGGGGCTGGAGAACAACGAGGCCGATGCGCGCAAGGTATTTGACTTCGCGAAGTCGATGAAGCTGCAAACCATCGTCTCCGAGCCGCCGGAAAGCGCCATGCCGATGCTGGATAAGCTCTGCCAGGAGTACGGCATCAACGTGGCCATCCACAACCACCCGCTGCCCTCCCATTACGCCTTGCCGGAGACCGAGTTGAAGGCTCTGGAGGGGCGCTCCAGCCGCATCGGCTCTTGCTCCGACACGGGGCATTGGTACCGTTCCGGCCGCGTGCCGGTGGAGTGCCTTCGCCAGATGAAGGGCCATATCATCTCTCTGCACTTCAAGGACCTCAATGCCCAGAAGGAAGACGCTCCGTGGGGCACGGGCGTTCTAGACGTTCCGGCCATGCTGGCCGAGTTGAAGTCCCAGGGGGTACGCCCCGTCTTCTCCATCGAGTACGAATCCACCACGGGCGATGCGCTGGTGGGCAACGTTGCGAAATGCTGCCAGTTCTTCAGCGATCAGGCCACTCTGCTGGCGCGCGGATGACGAGCGACCCGGCCGCCGCGGCGGCCGGTAAGGTTGGGGCGGCCCTCGCCGCCCCAACCTGCATTTCGTTGGCGTGATACACTAACAGGGTATGGACTTTGAGTTCACACAGCGGCATGAGTTGCGGCAGGTTCCGAAGATCGTGCCAGAACAGATCTTCGCCGGGCGCATCCTCCAGATGCCGGCCCTGGAACTGGAGACTTTCCTGCGCGTGGAGTTTCAGGAGAACCCGGCCCTTCTGATGGAGGAGGCGGATCCGGACCCGGCGCTGGAGGTGGCGGACGAGGACGATTGGGAGCCGTCCGTGGCCGCCGACGTGGACGACGCGTACGATCCCTTCCGCACCGTTGCAGATCTCCCCACCCTCGCCGAAGCCCTTTCCACCCAGTTGCGGACCCAGTTCTCCGAGGCCGACTGGCCCATCGGTCTGGAGATCATCGAATCTCTCGACGAGGACGGGTATTACCGCGACGATATCCTGGATGCCGCGGACCGGCATGGCCTCTCCGTGCCGGAGTTCGAGGTCTACCTCGCAAAAGTGCAGGCGTTGGACCCGGCGGGCATCGGAGCGCGCGATGTTCGGGAGTGCCTTCTGCTTCAGGTGAGCCGGCAGGATGCCGCGCCGGAGTTGTGCCGGCGCCTGCTGGCGCCGGATGCCTGGGGTTACGTGGCGCGGCGCGACGTGGCGAAACTGGCGGAGATGGCGAACGTCTCCGATGACGATGTGCGCGTGGCGCTGGACTGGATACGCGACGAAACGCGGCCATACCCGGCCGCCGACTTCCGCTCGGAGTGGGAGAATCTGGCCCCGCGCAGCAAACCGCTGGAGAAGCCGGACGTGATCGTCCGCTACAACGGGGAGGACTTATGGGTGGACTGCCCCGGCCTCACCAATGTGCGCCTCAGCGTGGATCCCTTTTACACCACGCTCTACCAGCGCGTTCGGCGCGTGCGCGGCGTCAGCCTGGCCCCGGATGACCGGCACGTTGTGGATCTCGTGGATCGCGCCAATCTGATCGCCTTTGCCGTTGATCTCCGAGGCCAGACTCTGCACCGCATCGCCGATACCGTGGTGCAGTTCCAGAAGGAGTTGGTGCTGCGCGGAGCGCGATTCGCGCGCGCGTACACGCAGAAGCAGGTGGCCGAGACGCTGGGAGTGCATGAGTCTACTGTGTGCCGCGCCACGGCTGGTAAGCTCATCCAACTGCCCAGCGGCGAGACGGTGCCGTTCGATCATTTCTTCGACGCGGCGCTGCCGGTGCGCGACCTGGTGGCGGAGATCATCGGTCACGAGGATCCCTCAAACCCGCTGAAAGATGGGCAAGTGGCGCAGGAGTTGGAGCGACGCGGAGTGCGCATCGCCCGCCGCACCGTGGCGAAATACCGCGACCATCTCCACATTCTGCCTTGCGAGATGCGGCGGGCTCGGTAAGGCCCGGCGATGAGTCCTGGGCGGCGGGGCTTGAAGACCTCCCATGCCCCGCCGTTTACGCGTGCTTGCCGTTCAAAGCGCCGATGGCTCCCTGAACGGTGGGCGCCACTCGGACGGCGTTGCACTCTTCGGCCAGTTCCGGTCGGACCTGGAGAAGGCGGCCGCCCAACAAAAGGCGCGGGGCCTGCACGCCGGGCGGCAGGTTGCGCATCCGCTCCGCCAAGTCTCGCACGGCGGACTCGCGGTCCAGCGTGGACGCGGAAACGCATACCGCTGCCGGCCGATGGCGCACCACGTAGGCGATCAGCGAGGCATTGGGCAGGTCGGCGCCCAGGAAGGCCACGTTGTGGCCGGCGTCCGCGAGAAAATCGGCCAGCATGCGAGCGCCCAAATGGTGGCGCTCCCCCTCAATGCAGCTCACCACCACGGTCACCGGGCCTCCGGGGGATGCCGGCACGCGGAGGGCGGCCACGTGGTGGATGATGCGGTCGATCACTTGACAGGTGGCGTGCTCTTCGCTCACAGCGAGGGCGCCGCAACTCCAGAGGGCTCCCACTTTGATGAGGGCGGGCTCAAAGACGTGGGTGTAGAGCTGTTGCCACGGCACGCCGCGGGCGAGCGCGCGGTTCACCATCCCGCGAGCGGCCTCCTCATTCACGGAGAGCGCGGCTTCCTCAAACCGGGGCGCCACGTCCGCAATGGTCTCCTCGATCTCATCGGGCGTCAGCGCGACTTCGCCCGGCAGGGCCAGGAGGGTGCGCACCAACTCCGGGTTGGCCATCTCGTAGTAAACGCGCTTCCCGTTGCGGTGGAAGCTCACCAGCCCGTGTTCACGCAGCCGGGCAAGGTGGTTTGAGATATTCGGCTGCGAGAGCCCCGTCTTCAGCACGATCTCTCCCACCGACACCGGCCCTCCCTGGAGAGACCTCAAAACAGCGGCGCGGGAACCTCCCACCACCTTATCTAACGACTTTGACACTGGCAATTCCCCCCTGGCCAACGCATGGCTCAACGAACACCCACCGCGATAAGCATACCCCGCCGGTTTTCCGTCGCGTCGCTCGTGCGAGCGGAAAGAGCGGGGTTCGCGTTGTATTGGTATTATGAATCATTATATAACGGAGCGTTCCCGTGATGAACAAACGTTCCGCGGGGGAGGCCTATTCGATAGGCCGGATTGCGCCAGATAGACCGCCGTGAAATGGCCGCCCGATGGCGCGTCACGGCGCTTGTAAGCGATTGAGAGGCTTTGCGGTTCTGAGCCGGATCGGATGCGACGATCTTGGGTAACGCAGGGAATCCGCCGAACGTTCCGTCGCGCGCGCTATAATCGAAGTCGAGCGGCCCTCCATGGGAATGTGAATCGCTGAACGTCGCCCGCCGCTGAGATTGGCGCCATTCGGGCCTACCGAACGGAGTGGGGAGCGCCGCCAGCGCCTCCGCCGCGGCCCGATGGCTTGAGCGCGTTCGGCGCGAGAGGCAGGATACTGTGCAGTACTTTCGGGCTTGGTATCGCAGCGAGGGTGAGGCTGGCGCGTTGAATCCCAGCTACCCGGACTGGGTTGTCCACGCGATGGACGAAGATGACGCCATCTCCAAGGTGCTCGGAGCGCTGCATCGAGCGACTCCGGAAAGACACTATCGCGTGTTTCTGTTGGCGATCGCCGATGAAGACGAAGCGACAATCGCCTACGCCACGGCCCGCCAGAATGGGCAGGCGTTATCGTGATGGAGCGAGGCGCCGGGCGAACCTGGCGACTTCTCCGGTTGTACAGATTTTATTAGGAAGGCAATCCGCGCCGATCGACGGTTATTCGAGGGGCGGATCGGAGTTAGTATCGGATGTCCATCAACGTTAAGCGATGGCTAATCGGCCACCCCATCGCCACCGAGCGGGCCGCGCATGAGAGGCTTGGCAAGATATTCGCCCTGCCGGTATTCGCGTCGGACGCGCTCTCCTCGGTGGCCTACGCCACGGGCGAAATCATGGCGGCCCTCCTGCTGGCCGGGCCCGCCGCGCTGCACTTCACTTTTGGCGTGAGCCTCGCCATCTGTTGCCTCCTGGTGATCGTGGCGTCGTCCTATCGCCAGACCGTGATGGCGTACCCCGGCGGAGGGGGCGCCTACATCGTGGCGCGCGACAACCTGGGGATCATTTCCGCCCAGATCGCCGGCGCGGCTCTGATGATCGACTATATCCTCACCGTGGCCGTGTCGGTATCTTCCGGCGTGGCGGCCCTGGATTCGCTGGCGTTGGTGGCCTTCAACCAACACATCCCGGTCGTGCTCGTGTGTCTCGGCACGGTTGCGTTCATCACGCTGGTGAACCTGCGCGGAGTCAAGGAGAGCGGCGCGTTCTTCGCCCTGCCGACCTATGCGTTCATCACGGTAACGTATATCCTGATCGGGTTCGGCCTCTATCAGCTTCATTTCCACACTCTCGGCGTCGCGCACTCAGCGCTGCAGTTCAACTCGGCCCGGCTGGAAGGCGAGATCGGGCGTTTATCGGAGGGGGCCGCAACCGTGGGCGTAGTCCTCCTGCTCCACGCCTTCGCCTCAGGTTGCGCCGCGCTGACAGGCGTGGAGGCCATTTCCAACGGCGTAACGGCATTCAAGGAGCCTTCCGCCAAGAACGCCGCAACCACCATGGCCTGGATGGCGATTATCCTCGGCACCATGTTCGCCGGCCTGGCTTTCCTCGCCGTGCATACGAATACCCTTCCGGAAACCGCCATGGGGTTCCATGGCGAGACCACGATGAGCCAGATTGGCCGCACCGTCTTCGGGTATCACGCGTATCCGCACTGGGTGCAGGCGGGCTTCTACTGGTGGCTTCAGATCGCCACGGCCCTCATCCTCGTGCTCGCCGCCAACACGAGCTTCGCGGACTTCCCGCGCCTGGGCGCCCTCATTGCGCGCGATGGCTTCCTGCCCAAGCAGCTCAGCAACATGGGCGACCGGCTGGTGTTCGACCGCGGCATCATAGCGCTGGGGCTTCTGTCCGCCGCCCTCATCGCCTACAAGCACGCCGAAACGCACCAGTTGATCCCGCTGTATGCCGTGGGCGTGTTCCTGTCGTTCACGATGAGCCAGGCCGGCATGGTGCTTCGGTGGAGGCGGCTCAGGTCAAAGGGCTGGCACTTCAAGGCGTTTGTGAACGGCCTGGGCTCCGTGGTGACGCTTGTGGTTCTCGTGGTGATCGCCTGGTTCAAGTTCATGCAGGGCGCTTGGCTGGTGGTGCTGCTAATCCCGCTGCTGGTCCTCCTGTTCCTGCGCATCCACGCCCACTACCACTCGGTGAACGAACAGCTTTCGGCCTTGCCCTCGCTGGAGAAACTGGGAGGGGCGCCGAGACAGCACGCGGTTCTCGTTCTGGTTCCGGGCGTGACCAAGGGGTCTATTGAGGCGGTTGACTATGCTCGCAGTCTGGCCGGCGACTGCCGCGCCATCCATGTTGAGGTGGAGCCGGAGAAGACGCCGGCGTTGCGCGAGGCGTGGCAGAAGCACTGCCCCGACGTGGCTCTGGTGATTCTGGAGGCGCCGTATCGCAGCGTAGTTGAGCCGTTGATGGCCTATCTCGACGAGGTGCAACGCGAGCGTCCAAACACGCGCGTGACGGTGGTGGTCCCCGAGTTCGTTGCGCCGCACGGATGGCAGAACCTGTTGCACGGGCACACGGGCCTGGTGCTGAAAATCGCCCTGTTGAACCGCAAGAACGTGGTGGTCACCAACGTCCGCTACCACCTCCACGACGACAACGTTTCCATCCGCGAGATGCTGGACGTGCAGAAGGAATACTCGGGGCATATGTGAAAGAAGTCGTCAGTGATCAGTGATCAGTCATCAGCCCGAAGGCCTCTGTCCATGAGACTGGTTCTCATTTGGACAGAGGCCTTCGGGCTGATGACTGATCACTGATCACTGACGACTTCCCTCAGTATCTCTTGTCGCGGCCGCCGCCGCGGGAGTCGCGGTTGCCGCGATTGCCGCGGTCTGAGCCGGGGCCGCTATCGTATCCGCCGCCGTAGCCGCCGGCGCTGCCGCCATAGCCGCCGCTCTCGCGGGGGGGGCGAGGACCGCGGGTCTCGCGCGGCTTGGCCTCGTTCACCGTGATGTCGCGGCCGTGCAACGGCTGCCCGTTCATGGCCGCTACCGCGTCCTGCACCTTGTCCGCTTCCACGTCCACGAAGCCGAAGCCGCGCGGCCGGCCCAACTCGTTGACGGGGATGCTAGCGTTGATGCCGCCGAACTCCCGAAAAGCGGTCTCCAACTCCTCCTCCGTAACTTGGAAGGAGAGGTTGCCTACAAACAACCGGCTAGCCATTGCGCGTACGATTCCTTTCTGGTGGGGGCAAACCCGACTGCCCGCGAGCCGGAGCGGTTGGACGAGGCTCGGGGCCAGACCTGCTGCAATTGGGGACTGACCTACTGCAAGAGGATGTATTCAACTGCGACCCCGGCGAAAGCGCTCGCTCACGCGGCCTAAGCCGTTAGCCGTCTCTCCGGCGCCGTTGGCCCAAATGATAGCCTTCCGCGCTGAGCACGGCCAGTGCCAGGCGTAACCAACGCCAAGAGGCTTGGATGCGCCTCACTTCGGCCGGATGGGCTCGGCCTCGAAGGCCGTCTCGTCGTCCGAGAGGATCCAGCATGTGAGGAGCGCTGGAACGCCGTTCTCGACCGAGAGGATGGCGTAGCTGTAGCCTGGGAGGGTCTGCTGGGCGAAGCGGAGGTCGGTTGGAGAGGGTCGGGACGGGTGGTCCGGGTGGGTGTGGTAGAAGCCGAGGATGTCGATTCCATCGGCGCGGCAGGCGGCGTCGATGCCGCGCATCTCGTCGCCGGACATGAAGTAGCGGTTGGCGGCGCTGCCTTCCACTCCAATGGCGCCGCCCACGCCCTCGGAGGAACCCTCTTGCAGTTCGGCGAGGCGGAACTGGTTCTCTCCCCGGAAGAGGCGGGTAACGCGCTTAACGCCGCCCTTCTCGTAAGCGCCGGCGAAGACGCCGACGATCTCGTACGGATACCCCTCCGCGCCGTGGGCGCGTAACTCAGCTTCCAGGTCTGGCGGCAGAATGATCATGGCGAGGTCATTATGCGCCGGACGGGCGGCGGGAGGCGAGGGAGGCCCGTCCTATGCCGGTTCGTAGCGGCGGAGGGTGTAGGCGGAGAAGATCAGCAGGCCGGCGCTGACGCAGAGGCCGCCGAATGTGGCGCTGGCCACTGTGAGAAGCGGCGGCGCGGAAAGCAGGAGGGGAATCAGGATGAACGGCGTGAGGCAGAGCAGAACCGGGCCCATCAGCGCCATGAATACGAGGCCGGAGAGAAGCTGCTGCAGCTTGTCCTGGCCTGTGGGGTACCAGATGGCGATGGTGTAGAGCAGCAGGGAGAGGCACGACATGGCGGCGGGAGCGGCGAACAGCAGGATGGCGGCGAATATGTGGGCGATCGCCTCGGGGCGAACCAGCATGGGCAAGGCCGCCCCCCAGCCGAACAGGGAGCCGACCAGCACCGTGGGGGCCACCTCGGCGGCCACGGTTTTCCAGGGCGCGATGGGCAGAGGCCGGGTGAGCGAGTGGCGTTGCAGGGAGAGCTGAAACGCGCTGCGCGCGGCCACCATCACGATCAGCCACGAGACGTATCCATCGAGCCCCACAACGATGCCGAGACCCTCGGCCACGCGCGGCATGTACACGCAGATCGCCGCGGAGATGGCGGCGCCCAGCCCCAACGGAGCCGCCACGTTCAGAATGGGGCGCTTACCGACGGCGCAGAGGTTGGCCCACAGCAGCGCCAACGCGCCCCGTCCGACCGGCGGCAGCGTGTATGCGCGGCCCTGACGGCGGTTCGCGGCGCTCCGCTGAAACCGGAGGGCGTAGGCCGCCATCAGGTTCCCCTGCCTGGCCGCGCGAAGCTGCGCGGCGCGTTCCGACCCTACCAGCGTGGCCTCATAGAAGTTGCGCCGCCGCGCCAGCCAGAGGGTTAGCGCTACGGTTGGCGCGTAGAAGGCGAACAACAGGCCGGGGTGCGCCCAGCCGATGGGTCGGTTGGTGAGGGCCGCCACCACGGCGTTGGCCGCCCAACGGGAGGGCGGGAACAGCGCGGCCAACACCCAGTTCCGCTCCACGATTACGGCGCCGTCCACGCCATTGCGCCATACCAGCAGGCCGACCCACGCCAGAAGCGCGAGGGCGAGGACGTTGAGGGTCCGCCCCGCCAGCCGCGCGTGTCCCGTGCCGAAGGCCACCTCAATGGCGATGGCGAGCGTTACGTAGGCGGATACGAAGAGGGCCAGCGCGGCGAACAGGGCGAAGCCGTCCGCCCGGCTGGCGATCTCCAGCCCGAGGGTGCGCCCGAAGACCATCAGCATCACGAAGATGCCGAACACAGCCATCATGATGGCGCGGCCCGTGATGGCCGGCAGACGCATGGCGAGCACCAGCGCGCGCGGGATGGGCGCCGGGAACAGGTAATCGATATCGGCCAGCGGGAAGGTGAGCGCTCCCCCGCCGAAGCCGCTCTGGATGGCGGTGAGGGCGCCCAGCACGAGGAAAGTGAATACCAACGCGTGGATGGCGGCGGCGTGATTCGCCATGTAGGCGCCGATAGTGAAGACCTCGGGCGCGTTGGGGCGCTGCATGCCGCGGAACATCATCCAGGAGACAAGCTGCAAGCCAAAGGCGAGGCCGATGACGAGCAGCGGGATCAGCTTGCGCGGCTCGGTGAGCGATGTGCGCACGGCGTTCCGGATCTGCCAGAACGACAGCAGGAGGATGGCGCGCGTCACTGGGCGTCCTCGGTGAGTTGAAGGAACATGTCCTCAAGCGTGGCGTCCGCCTCGGCGTGGGCGCGCTCGTGGATCTCCGCCATCGTGCCCTCCACCACGAGGGCGCCCTGGTGCATGATGACCACGCGATCGCAGAGGCGCTCGGCCGTGTCGAGCATGTGGGTGGAGACGAGAACGGCTTTGCCCGCGTCGCGGCGTTCCATCAGGCGGTCCTTGAGGGCGCGGGCGCCTTTCGGGTCGATGCCGACGAGGGGTTCATCGAAGCAGAGGATCTCGGGGCGGTGGATGAAGGCGCAGGCGCAGGCCAGCTTCTGACGCATTCCCTTGGAGAGGGTGGCGGCGAGGGCGTTGCGCTTCTCCCAGAGGTCCAGCGAATCCAGGAGGGGCTGCGCGCTGGCGAGCTCATCTTCGGTCCCGAAGGCGGCGGCGATGAAGCGGAGGTGCTCCATCACGGTGAGCATCTCGTAGGGGTTGGGGGTTTCGGGCACGTAGGCGAGGGTTTGCTTGGCGGCCTCCGGTTCGCGAACGATGTCCTTGCCGCAGAGGCGCACTTCACCGGCATCGGCCTGGAGGATGCCGGCAATGCAGCGGATAGTGGTGGTCTTTCCGGCGCCGTTGGGGCCGAGGAGCCCCACGATCTCGCCGGCATCGACGCGGAACGAGAGGCCGTTCACGGCGGCGAGGGATCCGAAATACTTGGTGAGCCCGACGATCTCCAGCACGGCGCCACTCCTTATCGGCACGATGGTCTAGCGGCGGGGCCAACAGGCCTCCTGCCCCTATGGTAACACAGACGGCCGCGCCCGGGATGGGCGTTCGAAAGCAAAGGGCCATGGGGCTTGCAAGCCCCGTCTGCGGGCTTCGCCTTGAAGGCCCTGAAAGGGCCAACCGCGGATCGCCCGACAAAGGCAATTCGCCAGCGGCGCTCTGCGGTGGTTTGCTTTACAAGGGCAACGCCGGGCTCCGCCCATCAGCTTGCCTGTATGGGAGCGCTTCATGGATAGCCGGTATGCCGATGTCGATCCGCGGGCGTTGGGGATGCGGATTCGGGGGCCATCGCGAATGGCGAGCGGCGCGTATCGCGGGCTGAGCGGACGGCCCTTTCGGAACTGGCAGGGCGCACCGTGCACGAGCTGTTGCGCAGGCGGCCAGATAGTGGCGGAGCAACTCCGGCTGGCAGGGGACAGCCGCTCTGGATGTCCTGATTCCGGCCGGCGTCGCGTGACAATGCGGCTCTCCTGACGTTTTCCGACTATGCGGAGTCCCTGTGTGAAGCCTTATATGGTGTGGTTGGCGCTGCCGCTTCTTGTCGGTTGCTCCCATTCCGAGAAGGAGCAGCAACCGCCTTCGCGCGCTCCGGTTGCTCTGAAAGTGACGAACTCCCCGGCCGCTGCGTCCCCCGCAAACGCCTCCAGGGCGAGAGTCGACGCCCGGGCGGCGGGCAATTCGAGGCTTGGAGGCATCGACCTGGTGAAGGGGCGCTCTCCGCATGTTGTCGTGACGGTTGAGAACCGCTATGACAACACAGCGCGGTTCAGCAAACAAACGCCTTGGGGCGCTGTCCACGTCGTCTGGAAGAAACCGCCTCCGTATATGGTCGATGGGGTCGAAGGCACGCCAACGATGCAGAGCCGGACCGTCGGCGTGGATTCGCCGCGCCGTCTTCCGGTGATCCTCCGTGTCCACTTCTGGCCGAACTTCAAGGACCACGATGACGTCATTGGCGTGCAGGTAAACGGGGGAGAACCAAGGGATTTCGCGCATAGCCGCGAGCCGCTGCACGAGTACGGCATCCTTCGTCTCCACGGAGGGCATAGTACGGTGGAGTGGGCGGAATGATGGAATCGGGGGCATCAATCGGCTGACCACGAAACCCGCGGCGACACGCCGTGTCCACGAAGCGGCGGAACGGGAGGGAGTGCTTCTCGGCTCAGGCGCCGCCTCCGTAGCCATTCGTCGCCATGTTCCCCGTGATCACGTTCCTGGAGACGGTCGGCGAGGCCCGTCAGCAGTTGGCGCCGCCGCTGATCCGCGGGGACTTTGCGAGGCCGCCGAACAGCGCCACGCCATTCTTCAGAACGCTGCGCTCCGCACGGCAGCGTTACATACAGCGCTCCAACCCTGAACTGGCGGATGTGCTGGCCCGCCAGATCGACTCCGGCCCCATGATCGACTCTTGGCGGAGAGTAGACCTTCAATCCGTTCGACATCAGACCGTCCGTGATTTCGTGGACCTTACGGGGCGTTGGGTGGTTACTGAACTGAGAGATCCGCGCCCGCCCCGCCGTGGCCGCGCCTGGCTGGGGGGCAGGGGCCTGCTTGGGCTGTGTCCAACGGATGCCGGATTCAGACGCGGCCGATGCGGAGCGCGGCGCAAGGGTCGTTGCACAGCAGGGGGAAAGAGCATGACGGATTCAAGCGCGCGCATTGCGCCGATTGTGACCTCGCGTGTCGATCAGATGTTTCCAACTCTCACCGGAGCGCAGATAGCCCGGGTCGCCGCGCACGGGCGGATTCGCCAGATTCAGCGCGGAGAGGTGCTGGCTGAGGCGGGAGACCAGGTTGTTCCGTTCTTCGTCGTGACCGCGGGTCGCGTAGAGGTGGCGCGAATCTGCGGCGCCTCCGAGGAACTGGTGGCTGTTCACGGGCCGGGGCAATTCACCGGAGAGATCAGCATGATCTCCGGACGCCGCGCGCTCGTTTTGTCGCGCGCCAGCGAAACTGGCGAGGTGATAGAGCTGGATCGCGAGCAACTACTGGCGCTGGTGCAGACGGACTCCGAGTTGAGCGAGATCTTCATGAGGGCTTTCATCCTGCGCCGAGTGGAGTTGATCGCCCACGGAATCGGGGATGCGGTGCTGCTGGGATCCAGCCACTCTCGCGGCACGCTGCGGGTGAAGGAATTCCTCACGCGCAATGGACACCCGTATTCGTATATCGACCTCGACCGCGACGAAGACGTGCAGGTGCTGATGGATCGTTTCAACGTCTCGGTTGCGGACGTGCCCGTGCTTATCTGTCGCGGCGAAACTGTGCTTCGGAACCCGACTGACCAAGAGATCGCCGACTGCCTGGGTTTCAACGACGCCGTGGACCAGACGCTGGTTCGTGACCTGGTGATTGTGGGCGCCGGCCCGTCGGGGCTCGCCGCGGCGGTGTATGGGGCTTCGGAGGGGCTCGATGTCCTGGTCATCGAAGAGAACGCGCCGGGAGGGCAGGCGGGAGCGAGTTCCCGGATTGAGAACTACCTTGGCTTTCCCACCGGCATCTCCGGCCAGGAGCTTGCCGATCGAGCGTACAACCAGGCGCAGAAGTTCGGAGCCCAGTATCTGATAGCAAAAGGGGCAGCCCGGCTGGCGTGCGACCGGAAGCCATATGTCATCGAAATCGACGGCGGCGCGCGCATCGCCGCCCGAACCGTTATCCTCGCCACGGGCGCCCGATACCGCAGACTCTCAGTGGACAACCTTGACCAGTTTGAAGGCGCCGGGGTGTACTATGGAGCGACCTTCGTTGAGGCGCAGTTGTGCGCGGGCGAAGAGGCTATCGTTGTGGGCGGCGGAAACTCGGCGGGTCAGGCCGCCAGCTTCCTCGCGCAGACCGCCGTGCGCGTGCACATGTTTGTGCGGGCGAACGGGCTGGCGGAGAGCATGTCGCGGTATCTGATCCGGCGCATAGAGGAGAACCCCGGCATCGAATTGCACACCTGTACAGAGATCGAGGCGCTGGAGGGGGACGATCACCTGGAGCGCGTGCGGTGGAGAGACGGGAACGCCGGCGAAATCCATACCGGCAATATCCGGCACATCTTTGTGATGACCGGCGCCGATCCCTGCACGGACTGGTTGGGCGGCTGCGTGGCTCTCGATGCAAGGGGCTTCATCCGGACCGGACAGGACCTGTCGCCCGAGGACCTGGCTGCCGCCCGGTGGCCGTTGGCCCGGCCGCCGCACTTCCTCGAAACCAGCCTTCCGGGCGTCTTCGCCGTGGGGGATGTGCGGGGCAACAACATCAAGCGGGTGGCTTCCGCCGTCGGCGAGGGATCAACCGCCGTCGCCTTCGTCCATCGCGTGCTGGGGGAATAGGCCGCCCGGCGCCTCCATCGAGCCAGCGGTCCGGCCTGGCTGGCAGACTCTCATTACCCGATCCTTCGGTCGCTGAGCGTAGAGGGTCCGTGGTTACCCGCCGGCGCCACGGCGGAACCACGTCCGCCGGAAGGCTCACGGCGGCGCGGGATCCAGTTCACTTGGCGAGCCCAAAGATCTCCAGCGCGGCAACGCTCCTTCTTCCGCGGGGCGATCCAGCCACAGGGCCCGCGCGCGCCCTGCCCCAATGGCTGCACAGACGGCCGCGCCCGGGATGGGCGTTCGGGGGTGCGGCGGGCAGGCCTCTTGGTCCGCCCAACTGGGAACAGGGTACAACAAGGCCGCTCTGGTTGGCGGGGCCGCCGCGAACCGCCGGAGAGACGCATACTGGTAGGTCGTCCAGAACTCCAATTCCGCCTTGTGGTTTTACAAAGTAAACAGATAACACGCTGTCTGCGGTATACTACCTGGTAAGTGTAGGCGGCCGAGTGGATACAGGCGGCGATTGCTGTATGTACGTTCCGTCAGGCGTCGGTCAGCTTTCAGGAGAGATGCCATGGTCACTCCATTTGAGGATGTCGATCCGCGGGCGTTGGGGTTGCGGATTCAGGGAGCCAGGAAGGCGCGGGGGGTGTCGCAGATGCAGGCGGCCCAGGCGCTGGGCATGTCGCGGCCCACGTATATCGCCATCGAGAAGGGCGAGCGGCGCGTGTCGCCGGAGGAACTGACGGTCCTTTCGGAACTGGTGGGGCGAACCGTGCACGAGTTGCTGCGCAAGCGGCCGCCCGTGAGCAACCTCGTTCCGCACTTCCGCACGGCCGCCTCACGGTTCCAGTTGGATGACAGCGAACTCGATGCGTCGACCGCCCAGTTGCAGGAGCTCTGCGACGACTACCTGGAACTGGAGAGTCTTTGCCGAACCACGCTCACGCGCAACTACCCCGCCCCCTATGTTATCGGCAGCCGAGAGGCGCGGGAGGCGGCCTCCGAGGCCGCGGACACCGAGCGGCGCCGCCTGGGCCTGGGTGACGGCCCCATCGCCAGCCTGAGGCAGATACTGGAAGCGGATGTGGGTCTGCGGGTTTTCAACCTGCGCCTGCCCAACGAGGTGGCCGGCCTCTTCGCCTATGACGAGGCCCTGGGCGGCTGCATCGCCGTTCAGGGTGCGCACCCGGTGGAGCGGCAGGAGTGGTCGTTGGCGCACGAGTATGCCCACTTCCTGGCGCACCGGTTTGAGCCAGAGGTGACGGTGTTGCGCAGCGGCAGCCGGTCCTCGGCGAAGGAGCGGTTCGCGGATGCCTTCGCGGAATGTTTCCTGATGCCGGAGTACGGCCTAAGGCGGCGGTTCAACGATCTCCGGCAGGCGTCGGAAAACGTCACCGTGGGCGGCTTGGTGACGCTGGCCGATCTCTACGGGGTCTCGTTTCAGGCGATGGTCCTGCGCTTGGAGACGTTGCGGCTGACGCCGGGCGGAACGTGGGAGGGGTTGAAGAAGCGGGGCTTCAAGGTCCGGGAAGCGAAGGAGCAGATGGGGCTGGAGCCTCCGGCGCCGGCGAAAAACCTGCCGGATCGCTACGTTTCCCTCGCCGCCCAGGCGTTCGAGGAAGACCTGATCACCGAAGGGGAGCTGATGCGCTTTCTGAGAACCGATCGCCAGTTTGCGCGGCAACTCGTTCAGAACGTGCTCCACCGCACCGATGTCACGCGGGACGGCGAGACCCGGCAACTTGTTCTGGACCTGTCAGAGCCAGTGACTCCGTAATCCACCGCCGCCATGGTCTCCCATCCCCTCATCTTGGATGCCTGTGCGCTGCTCAACGTGTTCGCGAGCGGCCGTTTCCACGACATCCTGGCCACGCTGGACGGGTTAGCGCATGTTGGCGAACGGGCGCGGGCCGAAGCGCAGTGGATTCGCGCTGCGGAGGGCGAGGCGCGACGTCCGGTGGACGTGTCTGAAGCCATAGCTGGCGGGTTGCTGTTTGTGGAGCGATTGTCCGCTTCCGAACGGGCGACCTTCGCCGAAATGGCCGTGGCCGTGGACGACGGCGAAGCCGAGGCGGCCGCGATCGCCCTGGGTCGGGGATGGCTGTTGGCGACGGATGACCGTAAGGCGATGCGTGTGCTCTCCGCCGGCTGGCCGCGGTTGCGCGTTCTGTCAACGCCGGAACTGATGAAGCGCTGGCAAACCGCCGCCGGGATCTCGAACGCGGAGATGGCGGCGATCCTGCGCGCCGTCAGCTACCGGGCCAGCTTCGCCCCGCGCCGCGATGACCCGCAACGGGAGTGGTGGCTGGACCTGATGGAGCGGTGAACTGATCCCCGCTCAGATATGCGCGCCGTCGCCGATGACCTCTTCGTCCCAGAAGTGCTCCGAGAGGTAGCGGTCTCCGCCGTCGCAGAGGATGGTCACGATGTGGCCGGATTCCAGGGTGGCGGCCAGTTGCGTTGCGGCGAGGCAGCCGGCGGCGGCGGAGATGCCCACCAGCAGCCCCTCCTCGCGGGCGAGGCGGCGGCACATCTCGTAGGCCTCTTCCGTGCTCACTTCCATCTGCTGGTCGATGACCCTGGGGTCGTAGATGGCCGGCACCATCGCGCTTTCGAGGTGCTTCAGGCCCTCCAGGCCGTGGAAGGGGCTGTCTGGCTGGAAGGCCACGATGCGGATGTTGGGGTTCAGCTCTTTCAGGCGGCGGCCGTTGCCCATCACGGTGCCGCTGGTGCCGATGCCGGCCACGAAATGGGTGATCATCCCGCCGGTTTGGCGCCAGATCTCCGGCGCGGTGCCGTTGTAGTGAGCCTGCCAGTTGGCGGGGTTGCTGTATTGGTCCGGGTAGAAGTAGCGATCGGGGTTCTCGGCGTAACGGCGGCGAGCCTCCATGATGGCGCCGTCGGAGGATTCCGTGGGATCGGTGAGGATCAGCTCCGCGCCGTAGGCCTTGAGGATGCGCTTGCGTTCGTGGTTGGCGTTGGCGGGCAGACAAAGCTGAACGCGGTAGCCGGCGGCCGCGCCGATCATCGCATAGGCGATGCCCGTATTGCCGCTGGTGGCATCCAGGATGACCTTGTCGCGCGTGAGCGCGCCGCGGGCCTCGCCGTCGCGGATCATGTTCAGCGCGGGCCGGTCCTTCACGCTGCCGCCCGGGTTCAGGTACTCGGCCTTGGCGCTGATGGTGACGCGCGGAAAGGCGCGCCCGATGTTCTTCAGGTCAATGAGCGGCGTATTCCCGACCAGCGAGAGGACATCCATACGATGGGCGCGGCCGTGGGGCCAGGGCCGGTTCCGCGGGAGGGGTTTTCCCGCTGGCTCCGAACCCGGCGCATGCCGCTTACTCCTGGGCGTCCTGCCATTCCTCGTACCAGGCCATCTGGATGGCTTCCAGTTTGCCTTCGTTCGAGATGGCGGGGTCGTCACCGAAATGGGGCAGCTCGATGATCCACTTGTGCAGATCGGTGAACCGAACGGTGAGCGGGTCCAGGTCTGGGAAGATCTCCATCAGGTCCAGAGCGATATCTTCCTTGTCATCCCATGTGTATTTCATGGCTACGGAGAGACAGCAGGATGGGGCCGGCGCCCCGTGTTCCCGGTCTCTCACCCCTCCTTTGTGGCTTCTTCCAGAGTTTTGCCGGACAGTTCGCGTCGGATGGCCTCGTTGAGGATGCGCTCGGCGAAAGGCCGGGTAGCGGCATCCAGGTTTTCCATGCGCTCGCGGATGAGGGCGAAGTTGTCGCCCTGACAGGCCACATCCGTGGCCGCCACGGCGTTTTCGATGGCGGCCTTCTCGTGCACGTCCAGTAGATACCCGAAATCGCGGACTCTGGCACGGGCGGCGGCGGCGATGGCCTGGGCCTCCACGCGCGTGTCGACCAGGATGCGGGCCCGGATGTCCTCCTCGGCGAACTCGAAGCTCTCCTCCACCATGCGGTCCACTTCATTCTCGGTGAGGCCGTAGGACGGTTTCACTTCCACGCTGGCCTGCTGACCGGTGCGCTGCTCTTCGGCGAACACCTGCAGGATTCCATTGGCATCCAGCATGAACGTTACGCGGACGAGCGGAATTCCCGCTGGAAGCGGGGGGATTCCGCGGAGCTGGAAGCGGGCGAGGCTGCGACAGTCTTTCGCCAGTTCGCGCTCGCCCTGCAGCACGTGCACATCCACGGCCGTCTGGTTGTCCACGCCGGTGGTGAAGTCCTGCATGGCGCTGGTGGGGATGGTGCTGTTTCGGAAGATGATCTTCTCCACGGCGCCGCCCATGGTCTCGATGCCCAGCGAAAGCGGCGTTACGTCCAGCAGCAGCAGGTCCGCGCTGCCGCCGGAGAGGATGTCCGCCTGCACGGCGGCGCCGATGGCCACCACCTGATCCGGGTCCACTTCGGTGTGCGGGACGCGCTGGAACAGGTCCGCCACCATATCCCGGACCAGCGGCACGCGGGTGCTGCCGCCGACCATCACCACCTCGTCCACCTGGAAGACGTCCAGGCCGGCATCCTTGAGGGCGGCTCGGCAGGGCTCCAGGGTGCGTTCCACGATGGGGCGGGCGCGTTCGTTGAACTCGGCGCGGGTGAGGACGCGTTCGTACGCGCCGCCGCCTGGCAGGGTCAGCTCCACGGCGGCGGATCCCGCGTCCGTGAGGGCGCGCTTCACGCCTTCGGCGGCGAGGCGCACCGTCTCCAGGCCCTCGGCCGAATCCTTCAGTCGGAGGCCGTGCGCGTCCTCTATCTCCCGGAAGAAGACCTCGGCCAGCATGCGGTCGATATCGTCGCCGCCCAGGTGGGTATCGCCGGCTGTGGCCTTCACCTCGAAGATGCCGTCGTTGAGGTGGAGGATGGAGATATCGAAGGTGCCGCCGCCGAAGTCGTACACGGCGATGGTGGCTTCCTTGCGGCGGTTGAGGCCGTAGGCGAGGGATGCCGCGGTGGGCTCGTTCACGAGGCGCAAAACGTCGAGGCCGGCGATGCGGCCGGCGTCCTTTGTGGCCTGGCGCTGAGCGTCATTGAAGTAGGCGGGCACGGTGATGACGGCCTGCGTGATGGGTTCGCCCAGAGCGCTCTCCGCGCGGGCCTTCAACTCGCGGAGGATGAAGGCGGAGATTTCGGGCGGGGTCCACTCTCGCCCGCCGGCCTGAATGCGCACCACGCCGGAACCGGCGCCGCCCAGCTTGTAGGGCAGCAGGCTCTGTTCCGGAGCGGCGTCTTCCAGGGACTTGCCCATGAGGCGCTTCACGGAGTAAACGGTGTTCTCCGGATCTTCCGTGGAGAAGCGGCGGGCGGATTCGCCCACGGCGGGGCCTTCCGGCCCGAAGTGGACGATGGACGGCACGATGGCCTGCCCGTCACGTGAAATGACGCCCGGGCCCCCAGGCGTCATCACCGCGACCAGACTGTTTGTGGTCCCCAGGTCAATCCCAACGATACGGCTCAAAACTGTCTCCCGTGGGGGATTCGCTCCCCAAAGATGGTCACACCTCTCTGGGGGCGGGTTTGCCTTCCAGGGAGGAATCGATGTCGGCGATGACGCGCAGCAGGTAGCGGCGCTCGCCGATGAGTTCTTTTAGCATGGTGAGAACGGCGGCGCGGGCGGCGCCTTCCCTGGGGTTCGGCACGGAATCCCATTTGCCGAAGAGGTCCGCGAGGCGCGCATCCAGTGAGGAGTGCGCCTTGCGGAAGGGTTCGGCTGCGCGCAGAACGTCCGCGCGGAGGCCGTCCGCCGGGGCTCCGGAGGCGAGGGCCATGCGCAGGTCGCCGGTGAGTTCCTGCAGCTCGAGGATCTCCTCGAACATCTCCGTGGGAGGGCGGGATGCGATATCCGCGTGGCCGCCGGACTCGAGGTCCACCAGATAGGCGGCGCGCTCCCATGGGTCTCTCAGAGTGCGGTAGGCTTTCGTGATGAGGGCGGTGTTCTCGAGGCTAACGATGCGGGCTTTTGGCCCGGCGGTGGCATGGCGATCCGGGTGGAAGCGCCGCGAGAGGTCGTGGAACGTGGATTCCAGCGCTCTTTCGTCCACGATCAGGCGGCGCGGCAGCCCCATGGCGGCAAAGAAGTCCGTTCCGCGGGGAAAGGGCGCAATTTCGTTGGTGAGGGTGACCTGGTCCATTTCAGCATTCAGCATTCAGCATTCAGCACTCAGCTCGAACGGGTTGTTCCCGCCTGGATGCTGGATGCCGAATGCCGAATGCTGCCTAGATCGAAAAGCTAGTGCCGCAACCGCAGGATTTGGCGGCGTTGGGGTTGTCGAACTCGAAGCCGCCGCCCATCAGGTTGCCGCTCCAGGTGAGAGTGGTTCCCTTGAGGTAAAGGAGCGACTTCTTGTCCACGATGAACTTGATGCCGTCCACGTTGAACACGAGGTCCCACTTGGACACCTTGTCATCGAGGTCCAGGAAATAGCTGAGGCCGGAACAACCGCCGCCGCGCACGCCCATGCGGAAACCCATTTCCGGGTTGTCCGGGTGCTTGCGCGCCAGCAGCTTCTTGGCCTGTATGCTGGCCTGGGGAGTGATCTTGATCGCTTCCGCTGCCGTATCGAGCGTC
Source organism: Armatimonadota bacterium (assembly GCA_036504855.1). GTDB lineage: Bacteria > Armatimonadota > DTGP01 > JAKQQT01 > JAKQQT01 > DASXUL01. Next base: position 19,909 of record DASXUL010000134.1, read on the forward strand.
AGTGTTTCAACCATCTTGGCACCTTGGAACCGGGAACCCGGCGCCGGGGATCGGGGCGGAGCCGGAGGCCGCGTTGCCGCGGTTTCGGGCTCAACCCCAGGTTCCCAGCGCCTTTGTCCCAGATCTTACGCGAGGGCGAACTCGGCCTTCTCGGCCTGCTGAGCCGCCTGTTTCTGTTGGAAGTCATGGAGGGCAGCCTTGATGGCGTCCTCGGCCAGTACGGAACAGTGGATCTTCACTGGCGGGAGCGCCAGCTCTTCCACAATGGCGGTGTTCTTCAACTGCATGGCTTCGTCCACGCTCTTGCCCTTCACCCACTCGGTGGCGAGGCTGGAAGAGGCAATGGCGGAGCCGCAGCCGAACGTTTTGAACTTGGCGTCCTCAATGACGTTCGTCTCCGGGTTGATCCTGATTTGCAGCTTCATGACGTCGCCGCATTCGGGGGCGCCCACGATGCCGGTTCCCACGTTGGGATCGCTCTTATCCAAAGAACCCACGTTGCGCGGGTTGCTGTAATGATCCAGTACTTTCTCGCTGTATGCCATACGGTCACTCCTGGTTGCAGTCATCAGTCATCAGTAATCAGTTTTCAGTCATCAGCCGGAAGAGTCTGGCCTGGACGGATCTTGGTACTGATAACTGACGGCTGAAAACTGATGACTTCCTAGTGCGCGGCCCATTGCACCGACTTGAGGTCGACGCCTTCTTGAGCCAGTTCCCAGAGGGGGCTCATCTCGCGGAGGCGGTTGACGGTCGCCACCACGTGTTCGCCCACGTAGTCGATTTCCTCTTGCGTGTTAAACCGTCCAACTCCGAAGCGGAGGCTGCTGTGCGCCAGCTCGTCGCCAACGCCGAGGGCCTTCAGCACGTAGCTGGGCTCCAGGCTGGCGCTGGTGCAGGCGCTTCCGCTGGAGAGCGCCACTTCCTTCAGGCCCATGAGGAGGCTTTCGCCCTCCACGTAGGCGAAGGAGATGTTGATGTTCCCCGGAAGGCGCTTATGCGGGTGGCCGTTCACGTAGGCGTCCTTCACATGCGTCAGGATATAGTCGCGCAGCCGGTCGCGCAGGCCTTCGGTATGAGCGCGGTCCTGCTCCATTTCCTGGCTGGCGAGTTCCAGCGCCTTGCCGAAGCCGGCGATGCCGGGCACGTTCAGGGTGCCGCTCCGGAAACCGCGCTCGTGGCCCCCGCCGTCCATCTGGGCCACCAGGCGGACGCGCGGCCCCTTGCGCCGCACGTAGAGGGCGCCGACGCCCTTCGGCCCGTAAATCTTGTGAGCGGTGAGGCTGATGAGGTCCACGTTATCGTCATTCACGTTGAAGGGGACCTTGCCCACGCCCTGCACCGCGTCGCTATGGAACAACACGCCGCGCTCTTTGCAGACGGCGCCGATTTCGCGGATGGGATGCAGCGTGCCGATCTCGTTGTTGGCGAGCATGATGGAGCACAGGATCGTCTTGTTCGTAATGGCCTCGCGAACCTGCTCCGGGTGCACCATTCCGGTTTCATCCACCGGCAGGTAGGTCACCTCGAAGCCCTGGTTCTCCAGGTGCCTTGCGGTGTCCAGCACAGCTTTGTGCTCGGTGACCTGCGTGATAATGTGGTTGCCCTTTTCGCGGTACATCTCCGCCACGCCCTTGAGGGCGAGGTTATCGCTCTCGGTGGCGCCGCTGGTGAAGATGATCTCCTTGGGGTCGGCGCCGATGGCGGCGGCGATGCGCTGTCGCGCCTGGTCTACGGCATCCTCGCCCTCCCAGCCGAACGAGTGGTTGCGGCTGGCGGCGTTTCCGAACTTCTCGGTGAAGTACGGCAGCATTTCGTCCACCACCCGCGGGTCCACCCGCGTGGTGGCGTTGTTATCCAGATAGATCGGCAGTTTGATCATCGATATCTCTCCAGGGCCGAAACCCCGTTACCGTCAGGACCCGTGTTCGACGCTCGCCCGGTACGAACCGATGGGGCCGAGCTGGTGGGTTTCCGTAGTAGACAACACCAGATCGAGCAGGGTGGTTTCCGTGAGCACCTCCGCCATCCGGCGCTGAACGAGGGCCATCGGATGGCGAATAGTGCAGGTGTGAAACTGGGTGCATTCGTCCTTGCCGGCCTTGAAGCACTGCACCAATGCCGGTCGTCCGTCCACGGCGTTCATCACGTCAGCCACGCTGATATCCGCGGCCCGGCGCGCCAGCCGGTAGCCCCCGGTGGGCCCGGACGTGGAGGTTACCAGCGCCTTGCGGGCAAGCTGCTGGAGGATCTTGGCCAGCAGTTCCGGCGGGATGCTATAGCGCTCCGCGAGGACCTTGGTATTCAAGGCGCGTTGGTCCGGCTCCTGCGCGAGCCCGCACAAGGCGATCAGGGCGTAATCCGTCTTCTTGGTCAGGCTGAACATGGGCGTTCCTTCAAGTCCGACCTATTTAGTCCGACTTATTTCCATTGTATAGCGGGCGGCGGAAAAAGGCAAGAGAGTCATCAGTGGTTAGTCGTCAGTCATCAGTTCGAAGCGACATACCATGAGGCCCGCCGTCTGACTGGAGAGGGTTTTCGGGCTGACAACTGATGACTGATGACTGATGACTCCCTATACTGGTGGTATGGACGAGCAGACGAGTGGGGGGCCGCCCAGCGTGCCCGCGGAGACATACCGCGCGCTGGACAGTTTGGAAGACCTGGTGGACTTCGCCAAGCAGATGGGCGGGCACGCCCGGTCGATTTCGCTGGACGAGTTCCACACGCTGATGAACCGGCTCCGCGAAGAGCTGCCAAAGGTGATCTTCCAGTCGGAGAGCATCCTGGCCAATGTGGATGACATGTTGGACACGGCGCGCACGAATGCGGAAGCGATTCTCACCGAGGCCCAGCACGAAACCGAACGCATCGCCGACACGGCCCGTAAGCAGGCCGAGGCGATGGTGACGGATAGCCCCGAAGTTCGCTTCGCCAACGCCCAGCACCGAGACATCGTGGCCCAGGCCCAGCAGGCGGCCCTCACCGCCCGGCAGGACGTGGACGCCTACGTGCACGAGACGCTGGGCGGCCTCGAAGACACGGTTGCCAAGCTGCAGAACCAGATCCGCGCCGGCCTCTCCGCCCTGGAAGACGCCCGGGCGTGACGCGTGGCCCCGAGGGGCCGGCTCAGCAGACAAACGCCGCCTTCGCGGCGTGATGTGAGGGCGCGAAGGCGCCCTTAGCCCACGGAGCCGGCCGTTCACGGCCAGGCGAGCGAGTGGACACGGAGTCGACTGACCATGAAAAGCCGGATGGCGGAAGAGCTGCGGCTGAAGCATCAGCCGGTGGCGGTGCTGTTCGCGGATGAGAAGCCCGAGGGGGCGACGCAGTTCCAGGAGGGGAAATGGGGCTGCGTGGTGGCAATGCACAACGCGGCGACCAAGGGGCGAACGGTCGCCTTCAGCCGCAAAACCTATGGGTGCCCGGGCGGGGGCGTGGGGCTGGGGTTCGGCGACCAGTATGCGACGAACTTGCCCGATATCGACGGCTTCCTCTCCACGGGGACCGAAACCCGCGAGGGCGAGCATTACTTCAAAACGCCTGAGATGGCGCGCGCCTTCTGGGATGCGCTGCCCATCACCGACATCCCGCATGAGTACGTGGTCTTCAGGCCGCTGGCCGACTTGGCGGACGATGAGACGCCGGAACTGGTGAACTTCTACGTGAACCCGGATCAGCTTTCCGCGATGGTGGTGCTGGCCAACTACGGCAGGAGCACGGTGGACAACGTGGTCGTTCGCATGGGAGCGGGGTGTCACACGTTGTGTCTCATCCCGTATGCCGAGGGTCACCGCGAGCCCCAGCGCGCCGTTATCGGCCTCTTCGACATCACCACCCGCTCCAAGGTGGATCCGGATATCCTCTCGTTCAGCATGCCCTACCGCATGTTCCAAGAGATGGAGGCCAACGTGCCCGGCAGCTTCTTCGAGTACAAAGACTGGCTGGAAGTGCGCAAGCGGCTGGGTTGAACCGCCGGCTCGTTCGGCAACCAGGCTAGACCGGCGCGGCTGCCGATCCAGAGGCCGCGCGGCGTCGGCTGGAGGGCCCGTACATCTCCGATGGCGAAACAGGGGTCGCGGCGCGGGCGGCCGTCTGGCCCGATGACGAACAGCCCGGCTCCGCAGGCGACCAGCGTTCCTTTCCCCTTGTCCGGCGCGATGGCGCGGATGGGGCCGAGACCTGCCGCGCGCACCGGCCTCCATGCTGCGCCATCCCACTTCCAGAGCTTCCCAGCCGCGGTTCCGGCGTAGAGGCTGTGCCCGCAGCCCAGAGTTGCCACGTCGCCGCCGGGTTCAGGGTAGAGGCGCGTCCCGCCTGTTGGCGAGTAGCGCGCCACGCCAGAGCCGGCCACGGCCATCCACGCTTCGCCATCTCGCGGGAAGATGGCGCGGATGGCGCGGCCCGCCAGGGCCGGATCACCGAAATGGTGCGTCCACCGGGTTCCATCCCACTCGCTCCAGCCGCCCCGCTGGCCAATGTAGAGCGTGCGGCCGTCGGTGGCGAGGCACAAGGCATCCGCGTGCGGCAGATACGGCCAGAGGTGGCGCTTCCATGCAACGCCATCCCAGCGGTCGACCCGGCCATTTCCGTGTCGGAGGTAGAGCGCGCCGCGGAAGGTGATGGCCTGTCGGGGCGCATCCGTGGAGAGGTCCGGCGCGCCGGCGTGGCTCCAGCGGCCGCCGCGGCGGATGTTCACGCCGCCGCGCGCGGCGGCCACGATGTCGCCGTGGTAGTCCGCTACCGATTGGATATCGTGATCGTCCGGTTCGTTGGCGGAGGAGACCCGGGACCACACGCCATCCTGGTAGGACCAGAGCCCGTTTTCGCGCGTGCCGGCCCAGAGCGTGTGAGCGTCGGCCGCGAGGCCTGTGATGTCCCGGGCAGACTGCGGCACGCCGATGTCCACGGGCTTCCACCGCGCTCCGTTGAACGCCCAGATGCCGTCGCCGGAGACGGCGGCCCAGAGCGCATCGGGCCTTGCGAGCAGGGCGGTGATGTGCCCGCTCTTCACGGGCGGCATCCCCACGTCGCGCCAGCGCCACAGGCCTTTGCCGCGAAGCCCGGTGAGCGTGGAGATCCACGGGCGGCCTCGCCAGATCGTCGCCGACGTGCGGAACCGCGGTCGCTCGGCGGTAGCGTGCCCTGGCTCGAGGGTCCACGCGCCGCCCTGGAATACGGCCACGCCGGAGGGGACCTTCACGACGGGCAGGCCGCCGCGCAGGGTGATGCCGCGCGCATCCTGGGAGGGCAGGCCGTTGAGGCGGGTGAACTTCGTCCATTTGCCGGCGGGGTCGCGGCGGAGGACGCCGCCGGAGGTGGCGGCCCAGAGGGCTCCGTCTGGGGCCATGGCGAGGCCGGCTACGCGGCGGGTGCTGGTGAAGAGGGTCGCGCCGCGCGGGGTTGGATCCGGCGCGGCGCGGCGCGCGTCCCAGGCCATCCCGGCGGCGACGGTAACGGCGATGCCGGCCAGGGCTGCGGCGCGGCGGGTTGGGCCGGGGGGTTGCCCGGAGGCGCCGCCCCAGGCCCACGCCCCGGCGCCTGCCTGCCCCACGAGCGCCGAAGCGGCCAGAGGGAGGAGGATGCATGCGGAGAGGCAGACCGAAAGGCCGAGGCTAACGGGAAGGCCGGGAGCAAGCCGATCGAGGGCGAGGATGGCCAGCGGATGCAGGAGATAGATCTCCAGCGAGTGGGCGCCCAAGACGTTCAGCGGTTTCCAGCGCAGGCGCCGCCCGCCGGCGATCAGCAGGAACGTGGCGGCGGGCGTGTAGAGCCAGAGGGCCGCCTGGTAGGCGGCGGTGTTGAGGGGGCGGCCCTTCAACAGGGCGAGCCCGAGCGGCAGGTAGAAGGCGAGCGCGGCGAGGGCGGCAACTCCGGCCGGCCAGCGGCCCCGGCGGAGCGCGGCCTCCAGCCCGTCGCCCCGCGCGGCCATCCAACTGCCGAGGGCCACAGCCGGGATATACCAGAGGATGGCGCTGCCGGGAGCCGCGAGGTGCAGCACGCGCGCGTTCAGGATATAGGCGCCGGCCTGCGCCGCCGCCGCGCCGAGGGCCACCGCCCAGAAGGGAGGGCGCCGCCGGAACAGCGCGGCCACCGCCGGCAGGCATGCGATGAGCTGCACCAGCAGCACCATGAAGTAGAGGTGGAACCAGGCGTTGCCGCGCAGCAGCATGCGGGCGGCATCGGCCACGGAGAGCGTGTTAAGCCCATGGCGGAAGCGGAGCACGATGTAGACCGCGCTCCACAGAAGGTAGGGCGTGAGCGCCCGGTGCAGGCGGCGGCGGTACCACGTTCCGGCCGGCTCTCCGGCGAGCAGGGGCCGCATGGTCAGGAAGGCGCTGAGGGTGAGGAAGGCCGGCACGGCGAACTGGAGCCCGCGGTTCAGCGCGGCGGCGGCGAACCACTCGGCGCCGGTGAGGCGCGGCAGGAAGTGTCCCAGCGTGTGGATGGCCACCACCGCCAGGATCGCCATGCCGCGTACGGCATCCAGACCCGAGATGCGCGCCGATTCCCGCCGCCCGTCCTCCGCCATGGTTGGTCCGTACCCCCATGGCGGCTAACGGGCCGGAGGGCGGGCGTGTCACGGCGAGGAGGGATTGTAAACCGCGCCCATGAAGAGCGCCTGGTTCGTTGCGTCGTCCATGATGGCGCAGAGGAACGGGTGGTCCACGCGGAAGGGGTAACCCATGTGTTCGCTGGCGAGGTTGAGCCTTGGCATGCTCATGGCGGCGGCGGTTGCGCCCTCCTCGTCAACGTTGAGCGTGGCCTGGTGCGCCACCGTCGAGATCCAGCACGGTCCCGCAGCAGAAATGCCGGTGAAGTCCGCTGTCTCTTCGAAACAAGGGCCGAGGCCCAGCGACTTCAGCGTTCGATCCGCGTCGGCGCGGCAGTCCATGCGGAACCGCGGCATGGTGACGCTCAAGTGTGCTTTCGTGAGGCTCCTCAGCATGCTGTCCCAGGTTGCCGGCGTGAGGGAGGCGACCATCGCCGGCAGGCCGTCTGGGTCGCGGGGCAGAACGATGAGCATGCTCGTGCCGCCGGCGCCGTAAGGGAGGCGGGCCGCCGCCCAGTCATGGGTATGGTGGAACGGCGCATCCATCTGCGTCCGCATCGTCGGCGCCGAGACAGGTTCAATGCCGATGCGGTGGAACGGGCTGTTGCGCGTGTTGGACTTCTCGAACTTGTACGTCCACTCGCCGTGGAAGTAGACGGCATTCACCAGGGCGATGCGCTCGTTTCCGCCGAACCCTGCCACGGCGTTCCGGATACGGCCCCGCGTGTGGGAGGCGATCCAATCGTTCACGCGGGCAGGAGCGGAGGGCGAAGCGAAGTCGAGACGCTGCGCGTCGGCGCCGTACTCCCTGGAGGCCGTCTGCGTGAAGTCCGGCTGCAAGCTGGCGCCGGTCCAAATCGAGTTGGCCGAGGCGATCTGCACCTTGGGGTCGGCGTAGTTCAGCCGAATGTCCATCTCGTGGTAAGCGTGGTTCGTTGTGGCGAAGGGGATGCGCGAGAGGCCGAGGGCGCGTTCCAGCGCGGTTCGCGCAGCGCCGCGCGCGCCGTTCATCGCCAGCGCGAGCGACGCAGAGAGGCTGTATGGGCTGAAGAAGAGGTTCGCGCGAGGGTGTTGGGTGGTCGCCGCTTTCAGGTAGCGAAGGCCGAAGCCGTTTTGCGCGGTGACCACCGCGGGGTTCGGGATGGCGCCGGCGGCCCGGCGTCGGCGACTGATGGCGGCCGGCGTGGGAATCGAACGCGCCCACTGGACGGCGTTGTAACAGAGCACATAACCGCCGGAGATCGGCCCCACGCCGACGATGGGGTCCAACAGAATCTCGACGCCGACCAAGACGACGCAGAGGAGGCCCATATTTCGCAGCCATCGCCACAAGCGTTTCATCGTAATCACCTTTGCTCTTATTGCCGGCGGCGGAGGGAGATGCACGGAGGGGCCGGGAGGAAGGATGCGAAGGCGGGGAGATCTGTTATATAACAATGTCCGCGTTTTGGGACGCCAGATTGCCTCTTCGCGCTGGGCTTTGGTCTATCCTTATCCAAATTCCAACCCTCTAAGGAGACCCTATGCCGTCTCGTAGTCTCGTACTGGCGCTGGCCCTCGCCGCGCTGCCGGTTGCACGGGCGCAAGAGCCCGTTCGCCTGGAATCCCTCGATCTGTCCAAGATGACCTGCGGCTGGGAACGGCCGAAAGCCGGCAAATCCGTGGCCGGCAACCCGCTGACCATGCAGGGCGTCGTGTACGCCAACGGCGTGGGGACGCATTCGCCGAGCCGCTTCCACGTTAAGTTGGACGGGCAGGCCGCCCGCTTCCATGCCGTGGTGGGCGTGGACGATGAGAACAAGCAGGGGTCGGTCATCTTCGACGTGAAGAAGGACAACCACTCCGTCGTGCGAACCCGCATCATGCGGTTCAATGATCCGCCGCGCGTGCTGGACGTGGATCTCACCGGGGCCCGCACGCTGGATCTGATTGTGGAGGATGCCGGCGACGGCAACGATAGCGATCATGCGGACTGGGCGGACGCCTCCATCACGCCCGTTGCGGGAGCGAGCGTCGCCTTCGCCGCGGTAACGCCGCCCGCGCCGAAGCCCGTGAAGCCGCCAACATTGGCGTATGGCGACGGACCCGCGCCGGCCATCCACGGCCCGCGCATCACCGGCGCCACGCCGGGCCGCCCGTTCCTCTTCCTCATCCCCGCCACCGGCAAGGGGCCGCTTTCATTCTCGGCGAAGGGACTTCCGGCCGGCCTGAAGCTAGACGCGCGCAAAGGCATCATCACCGGCTCTCTGCAGGCTGCCGGGCGTACCACCGTGCTGCTCACCGTGAAGGGCCCGCGCGGCGCGGCGACACGCGCGCTGACCATCGTGGGCGGCGAGCACAAGCTGGCCCTCACCCCGCCGATGGGCTGGAACTCATGGAACGTGTGGGCTGTGAAAATCGACGACGCGAAGGTCCGCGCCGCCGCCGACGCGATGGTCTCCTCCGGCCTGGCCGCGCACGGCTTCCAGTACATCAACATCGATGACTGCTGGGAAGCCGGCCGTGACGCCGAAGGCAACATCCTGACGAACTCCAAGTTCCCGAACATGAAGGCGCTGTCCAACTACGTGCACAGCAAGGGCCTGAAGCTCGGCATCTACAGCAGCCCCGGCCCCACCACCTGCGGCGGGTACACGGCAAGCTGGCAGCACGAGCAGCAGGACGCGAAGACCTGGGCGGATTGGGGCATCGACTACATCAAGTACGACTGGTGTTCCTACAGCCAGATCGACAACGGCTCCACGATGGAAGGCCTGCAGAAGCCCTACCGCGTGCTGCGCGAGGCCCTGGACAACGTGGACCGCGACATCGTGTACAGCTTCTGCCAGTACGGCATGGGCAAGGTATGGGAGTGGGGCGCCGAACTGGGCGGCAACCTCTGGCGCACCACCGGCGACATCAACGATAGCTGGGGCAGCCTTAACGACATCGGCTTCCACGCCGACGACCGCTGGAAGTACGCCGGGCCCGGCCACTGGAACGACGTGGACATGCTCATCCTCGGCAAGGTGGGCTGGGGCTACGAACTGCGCGACACTCGCCTCACCCCGTACGAACAGCTAACGCACATGTCGCTGTGGGCCCTGCATGCCGCTCCGTTGCTGATCGGTTGCGACATGACGCAACTGAACAAGTACACGCTGTCGCTGCTGACCAACGACGAGGTGCTGGACGTTAACCAGGACGTGATGGGCCGCGCCGGCAACCAACGCTCGAAGAAGGACGACCTGGAAGTCTGGGCTCGCCCGTTGAGCGACGGCACGCTATGCGTGGGCCTCTTCAACCGCGGCCCTGAGCCGGCGAAGGTGACGGCGCATTGGAGCGACCTGGGCCTGAAGGGCCGCCAGTCCGTTCGTGACCTCTGGTTGCGCAAGGACATCGGCGCGTTCAAAGATGCCTTCACCGCCCCGGTAGCCGCGCACGGCGCCGTGCTGGTGAAGATCGGCAAACCGAAGGGGAAGTGATCAACCACAGAGACACAGAGGCACAGAGAGAATGAAGATCCTCTGTGCCTCTGTGTCTCTGTGGTAGAAAAGGGCGGGGGATGGCATGCGAAAAGGGACCGCGATCTGTTTCGCGCTGCTCGCGCTGGCGGTGGGGGTTTGGGCGCAGGTGCAGCCGAAGCCGGCGTTCACGGACGATGAGCGCAAGGCGATTGTGGCGCTCTGGGGCGAGCCGGGGCGCTACCGCATCGCCGCGCCGCCGCGCGCCGCCGCGGAGGGGCCATGGGCGGTTCGCCTCACGCCGGAGGCGTCGCAGTGGTTCCTCGCCTATCAGAAGGCCGTGAAGGGCGCGGACAAAGTCGCCCCGACGCAAGACGCGACCGCCGCGAATGTCGCGTGGGAGACATGGGTCAAGGCGAAGCTGGCGTACGATCGCTGGTCCGCTACGGCCGCCGCCTCGATGGCGAACGCGCTGGCCCGGCGGGGGGAAACGGGCGTCGGGGCCTTCACGTCCACCCCTCCGCCCATTCCCGGCCCCATCCCGCCAGACCTGCTGGCCGCCGCGGGGAACCCGCCGCCGCTGGCCGTGGCTGTGGCCCCGCTCCGCGCTACCGTGGTCTTCCCGGACGGCGAGACCTTCACCTATGACGACCACGTGAACAACCGCGAGCGCTTCGGCTACTATCGCCTGCCGCAGGGGACCGTGGCGTACGGCGTGGGCGTTGGCGACATGAGCGACGCGGAACTGGACCCCATCTTCGCCGCGGGGATGACGCCCTCCGAGGCGAGGGCCGCCAAAGCGGTTTCGAAGTTTGAAGGCGGCTTCGAGACGGTGAACACGTACGACACAGGGTTCATCTCCATTGGGTTCATCCAGTTCATCACCGGCGAGGACGGCGCGGGTTCGTTGCTGGAGGTCCTCTCCCGCGAGAAGAAGGACGCCAGCGCCAGTTTCGAGCTATCATTCCGGCGCTACGGCCTGGATGTGACCGATGACGGCGCGCTGGCGTGCGTTGATCCTTCCACGGGAGCGGAGCTAACCGGCCACGACACTGTGATGAAGGTGATTGAGGACAAGCGCCTCACCGCCATCTTCCAGCGCGCCGGCCGCCATGACCTCGCCTTCCGCAACGCCCAGGTGCAGGTGGCGAAATCCCACTACTGGACCGCGGACGACCCGCTGACGGTGACGGTGGGGAAACGCACGCTGACCGGCAAAGTGGGGGACGTGGTCAAATCCGAAGCCGGGATGGCGACCTTGTTTGACCGGAAGGTGAACCGGGGCAACATCCGGCCGTTTCCGGACGTGGTGGCATCCGTGATGACGGCGCACAACCTGACGGATCTGCCCGCCGCCTCCGCCTATGAGCGTGACATCATCGCCCAGCTCAAATACCGGGGCGATTTCCTGAACGACCCCAACCTGGGTCAGCCGCCGGCGCCTCCGGCCCCGCCGGTTGCGCCGCCCCCCGCACCGGCTGCGAAGTAACGAAAAACGGCCCGGAAGCGAATGAGCTTCCGGGCCGTTCCGCGTTTTGGAGCGGGGCTAGCGGGCGGGGACGCCGGCTCCGAGGGCGATGCGAGCGATGGCGGCGGCGTCCGCGAGGTCTACCACGCCATAGGACGGCGGGGTCCTTGCGGCATTGAGGCGAGCCGCCGAACTGGCGTCGGCCGCGGCGAGTCCGGCGGCCAAGCGCAGGGCCTCCGCGGCGTCCGCGAAGGTGAAGGATGACGCGACGGCCGTTTCGTAGGCGCCCATGTCCACGTGTACGCCCTGGATGCGGGCGGCGCCCGTGACGTCCGTGCTGCCGGCGAGGACAGCGGCATCATCGCCAGCGTCGATGCAGGGGCTGCCGGCCGCGAGGCGATAATCGCGTTGCTCCCTGTCGGCGAACAGCGGGTTCGCCGAGATATTGCCGGCGGGGGCGCCCATTCCTGTGTAGTCCGCGGCTGTGCAGCCGAAGACGTCGTTGTGATGGAAGGAGGCCGCGGCGGTGGAGGCGTCGCCCACGATACCGTAGCTAGCGAAGGCAACGATGTTGTTGGCCACTATGGGCGAGTAATGGAGCATCATCCCGTTTTCCGCCAGGGTGTTGTTGGTGATGGAGCCGGCGGTGGGGGCGGCGGCGTTCGCCCAGTAGATGCCGTAACCCTCCGGGCGCGGACTGAAGGTGGAGTCGCGAAAGACGGGATCAATGATGTTGGAGACGATGAGATTATCCGCGATGGTCGCCTGTCCAAGACATGCGATGCCGGCGCCGACGCAGGCTGTGTTGGCGGTGATCGTGTTGCCGATGATGGCCGGCGTGCCCGTGGATACATAGATGGCGCCGCCGTAGCTCTCGGCAGTGGCGAGCGGGCCCACATCCACGTAGTGCAGGTAGTTGCCGGTGATGACGTTGTTGCGGATGACGGGCGATCCTCCCTGCACGAAAACGCCGCCGCCGCGATGGCGCTCCACGAAATAATCGCTGCCGTGGGAGGTCTCGACGAGGTCGTTCGGGTATGCGCCGATGCTGTTCCGCAGGGTAAAGCCGTCTACCACCGTTGAGAGAGTAGCGGAGGGCGGGGTGTTCACGCAGGAGGCGGCCTTTCCGCCGGCGTCGATGATGCTGACATTCGCGCGAGGGTTGCGCTGGCCGTGCTGCGTCTCCGTGCCGGCGAAGCCGCCGTAGATCCCCGTTCCGGAGGTCATTTGCACCGGGGCATACTGCCCGGCGGCGACCCATACTTCGCCGCCGTACCCGCAAAGGTCGTCCACGGCGGACTGGATCGTGGCCTTCGCGGCGTCCCACGTAGCGCCGTCGTTGAGGTCACTGCCGCCGGGCTTCACGTGGATGATGGAAGGTGGGGTCGTTACAGGCTGCGACGACTCATAGCAGCCCATGTCCACGCGCGGGCCCTGCCGGCGCGCTCCCCCATCCAGATCGAAATCCAGGTTGTAGAATGTGGACGCGGCCAGGGTGGTGTTGTCGCCCGTGTTTCGGCACGGTGAGTTGGGGGCGAGGCGGAAGTCGGTGGGGTCGGCCGCGAAGCCGGGGTCCTGCTGGATGCTGGCGGGGTAGAAGGAAGCGTCCTTGCCATAGAAGTCGCCGCCCGCGTTTTGCCAGACGCAATTGTGCCCGCCCTCATCGGCGCGGATTCCAACGCCGGTATTGAAGGCCACGATGTTGTTGGTGGCCACGTTAGCCATGATCGCCTGCGAACCGGTGTTGTGGACCACGGTGTTGCCTCTGCACTCCGTGTACCCATAGTTCGAGGAGGTGGGGCCGATCGATCCGGCGATGATGTGATTCGTGGACGAGTTGTTGGCAAAGAGGCTGTTGGTGACCCAGGACTGGCCGTTTTGGAGGTAGATCGCGCCGCCGTCTGTTGTGGCCGAGTTCGAGTCAAACACGCACCGGTCGATCTGGAGGTAGGTCTGGTTGAGAAACCCAATCGAGGAGATGGCGCCGCCTTTGCCGGTGACCGAGTTGTTGCGGAAGACATCGTTCCGGATGATGAGGTAACTGGCACTGCCGAGGAGGGCGCCGCCCTTGGAGTTCTGGAAGGTGAAGCCATCCACGACCGATGGCTTGATATCGGGGAAATTGTCGGAGGACCCGCCTACCGTTAGGATTGGCTTGGCGGAGCCGTCGCCGTTCAGGATGGTGGCGTTGGCGGCCGGATCGCGCTGAGATTGCTCGGTTTCCGTGCCGGCGAAGCCGCCGTATAGCTTGGAGTAGAGCGACCAGACGCCCGTGTAGGTTCCGGCGGCCACCCAGATCTCGTCGGTGGGTTGGGCGGCGGCGAGGGCTGAGGTGAACGAGGCGGCATCTGCCCAGGATGCGCCGGTTCCGGTTGCGCCCGGCTTTACATAGAACACCGCTGCGCCGGCCGCCGAGGCGAGGGCCAGCCAGGCGAGGAGTCCGATCCCGATCTTGCTGCGATGCATGTTGCGTCTCCCATTTTCGTTGAGAGGCGGAGGGCGCCGAGGGGCCGCCCGCCGCTGGGTCTTGCGAATGGTAGATGACACGGTATTCGGTGGGCCGTGCGGTTCGGCTCAGCAGCCGCGCGGCGCAGTGATGAAGGACGGTCGGATGGTCATCGGCGGAACGGGCTGAATGTTCCGAACCCGGAGGAGGCCGGCCGAGAGATGCGCTGGGCGTAACGGACGGGGGCTCCAATGGGAGCCAAGCGGCAAGGCATCGTGACCTCGGGTTTCGACGGCGTGCATTGTCACCTTCTTAGGTGAGGCGTGTTGGAGAAGGTTCGACGGGGGCGCTTTCGGGCGCGGCGCAACGGGGGCGCACGTCATCCGCCAGTTGGCAGAGCTCGCACCACAGCACGTGCAGGAGGTTGCCGCTTTCGCAGGCGGCGCGGCGCCAGGCGGCGTCGGCGGCTTCCTGCTGTTCGGGGCTCTCGCGCCGCCAGAGGCCGTCGGCTCTCGCCCAGGCGTTCGCGCTCCAGTCGCTCTCCAGTTTGCACCATTTTCGCGCCATGCTGTTGTTCATCCCCCCGAAAGGCCAAACCACCTTCATTATATCCGGCCGCCCGCCCGCGCGGCATGTGCGCTGGCGGGGGAGCTTGGCATCTGAGGTTCGCGTCAAGGCCGGCGATCTTGCGGGTAAGTCCAGCCGGCCGAAGGAGGCGCGGTGCGCGGGCGGCATTCGTCGGCGTTCCCATGCTCAGGCCGTGTTAGAATGAACCTATGGAAGTTTTCGATTCGCTTCACCCGGACCGGCCCCACGACGAGTGCGGGGTGTTCGGGATCTGGGGGCCGGGGATGGACGTTGCCCGGCTGGCCTATTTCGGCCTTTTCGCGCTCCAGCACCGCGGGCAGGAATCCGCCGGCATCTCGGTTGCCGATGTGGACAGCATCACCACCTACAAGGAAATGGGCCTGGTGACGCAGGTCTTTCACGAGGAGGTGCTCTCGGGCATGCGCGGCCACGCGGCCATCGGGCATACCCGGTACTCCACTACCGGCTCATCCGTGCTGCGCAACGCACAGCCTATCCAGGTCGATTCGGTTTACGGTCCCATCGCCGTGGCCCACAACGGCAACCTGCTGAACGCCGTGGAGCTGCGCCAACAGCTACAAGATGACGGCGTGCATTTCCGCGGCACGAATGACAGCGAGATCATTGCCCGGATGATCGCCCACGAGCGCGAGAAGACGCTGACCGAGGCTGTGGTGAAGGCCATGCAGAAGCTGGAGGGGGCCTACGCCCTCACCATCCTCAGCCGCGACGCCATTCTCGGCGTGCGCGACCGCTATGGCATCCGCCCGCTGTGCCTGGGCCGCGTGGGCGAGAACGGCTGGGTTCTGGCCTCCGAAACCTGCGCTCTGCGGGTTGTGGGCGCGGGCCTTTCGTGCGAGGTCCAGCCTGGCGAGATTGTTGTGGTGGATTCCGACGGCCCGCGCACTATCCAGGCGCTGCCGGACCCGAAACCCAGCCTGTGCGCCTTCGAGTTCATCTACCTTGCCCGGCCGGATTCCAATATGTACGGCGTGAGCCTGCACCTGGCGCGCCGCCGGATGGGCATGGAGCTGGCGAAGGAGCACCCGACGCCCGACGCGGACATTGTGATCCCCATCCCGGACACCGCCATCGCGGCCGCCATCGGCTACGCGGAAGGTTCCGGCATCCCGTACGGCGAGGGGGTCATCAAGAGCCGCTACATCCACCGCACCTTCATCCAGCCGGACCAGCGCATGCGCGAGATGGGAGTGCGCATGAAGCTCACCCCGCTTCCCGAGGTTCTGCACGGCAAGAACGTGGTGATGGTGGATGACAGCATCGTGCGCGGCACAACCACCGGCAGCATCGTGAAGCTGCTGCGCGACGCCGGGGCGAAGAGCGTTCACGTTCGCATCTCCTCGCCGCCGATCACCTATCCGTGCTTCTACGGCGTGGATATGTGCACCCAGCGCGAGCTGATCGCCGCGAACAAGAGCGTGGAGGAGATCCGAACGCACATCGGGGCGGACACCTTGGGCTACCTGAGCCCCGCCGGCCTGATCCGCGCCTGCGGCGGCGAATCCGGCTCCTTCTGCCAGGCGTGCTTTATCGGGCAGTACCCGATTCAGATCCCGGAGGGCCTCCGCCCGCACAAATTCGCCATGGAGCCCGGCGGCGACCACGTGGAAGAGGGGCCGGAGGATAGCTGTTAGGGAAGTCGTCAGTGGTCAGTCGTCAGTCATCAGGTCCCCTGTCAGTTCATTGGCAGGGGACCTTCTTGACAGCCAACCCCCTCGCTCGCCAGAATGTGACCATTCAGCGGGCGGGTCTTTCAGGGCCCGCCGGAAGGGGACGGCCTTGGCGGCGTACTTCATCGTGGACATCGTGGCGGTGCATGACCGGGAACGGTACATGCGCTACATCCAGGGCGTGGCGGGCATCGTTCAGCGGCACGGCGGGAGGTACCTGGCGCGGGGCGGGGAGACTGTACCGTTTGCCGGGGATTGGACGCCGGAGCGGATGATCGTGATCGAGTTCGACTCCATCGATGCGGCGCGGGCGTGCTTCGAGAACGACGAGTACCGCGCCATCGCGCCGTTGCGCGAGGAGTCGACCACGTGCCGGGCGCTGTTCCTGGAGGGGATGCCATGCAAGTGACCGAACACATCCATGCGCTGCACCTTCCCTTCCAGGTGGTGACTCCCACCGGGACGCTGGAACGTTTCGTTGTGGTCTACCTCATCGTGGGGGATACGATGACCCTCATCGACGCGGGGGTGGCCGGTTCGGAGGCGCCGATCGCGGAGTACGTGCGCGGCATCGGGCGCAGGCCGGAGGAGATTTCGACATTATTGCTGACGCATGCGCACCCGGACCACGTGGGGGCCGCGCGGGCGGTGCGGGAGATGACCGGTTGCCGGGTATTCGTGCATGCGGCGGAGCGGGCCTGGGCGGAGGACGTTCAGCTTCAGGCCCGCCAGCGGCCCGTACCGGGTTTCGACCGGCTGGTGGGCGGCTCCGTTCCGGTGGATCGAGCGCTGCAAGACGGCGACGTTCTGAACCTTGCGCCGAACCTGACGCTGGAGGTCATCCACGCGCCGGGGCATTCACCGGGTTCGGCGTGCTTCCTGTTGCGGGAGGAGGGCGCCTTGTTTACGGGCGACGTCGTGCCGCTAGCCGGAGACATGCCGATCTTCGACGACGCGGAGGCCAGCATTGCGTCCATTGAGCGGCTGCAGGGGATCGTCAGCGTGAAGCTCCTGTTGGCGGCGTGGGATGAGCCGCGCCGGGGGCCTGAGGCCGCGGCCCGCCTGGAAGAGGGAGCGGCCTGGCTGCGCCGTGTGGAAGAGGCCGTCTGCGCGGCCGGGCCGGCGGACGACGGGCTGGAACTGTGCCGTCGCGTCCTTCCCGCCCTGGGGCTTCCGATGGCCGCCGCCAACCCGCTTGTGGCCCGAACCTTCCTGTCGGTGGAGGCGAAACGGAGGGCGGCGAGCCGCCGATAATGCCATTCGCGCCGCTAACATGAAGCGGTTCTACGCTTGGGTTGTGGCGAGCGGACAACATTTTTGCATGATTTTCGAGTCATGGGTGCAAAACCGCGGCATGACTTTCCATAATAAAAACGAAGGGTTCAGCGCCGCCGATGTGCGGGATTCCCCTGGCCCTGTCCCTGCCGGATTGGAAACACGGTCACAATCCGGCAGCAGGTTTATGCGGCCTACCGCCGTACTTGTCGGGCGCCCCGCACCATGCGGGGCGC
>DASXUL010000135.1:0-14741 GCA_036504855.1 Armatimonadota bacterium
GTGCCGTACCGCTGACCTTTCCGGATCGCCCAGTCATCCACACCCAAGGCGCGGGGCGTCGGCATTTCGGGACATGCCGCCGCCCGGACATACCGGAGCAGCGTCTGGCGGCTCACGCACTCGCCTTCGCTCCTCGCGAACTGTACTCCAGGTCGGCCACCGAGAACCAGGCCGATCCGTTCCAGGTGTTTCCTCAAGCGGTCGGTCCTGCGCGCCTTGGCAATCGCCAGGTCTGGTAGCCCTTCTGTGAACGTCCGACCACAGCAGCGGCGGTTGTCGCAGAAGAAGCGGCGGACATGGACCTCCAACACAACGGGATGACCGAAAAGTGACATGTCCTGGAGCAACCGCCAGCGCCAGCTATGCACTCTTCGCGCCCGATGTCCGCAATGAGGACACGGCGCTCCGCGACATCGTGATTCGGCGAACACCAACCAGAGCTGGCCGCTGGACCGAACGGGGTCTCGAAGAACCTCCACAGCTGTGATTCGGAGTGACTTGGGCAGGGAAATCCAGTTGGCAATAGCGGTAGGGGTCACGTCACGAAACGGAAAATATCACACGTTAAGGGATCGAATGTGCAAGCGATAAGGCCACAGCAAAATAGCTCATAATGCTTCGGCGTTTCCCCAGGCCCGGTATACGTCAGTGTTTTCAGCGGACTTCAGGAGTGTCTTACCAGGCACGGCGGCTCCTGGATCTGTCACAACCTCTCGCTCCGTGGGCCAGAAAGACGACGTGGGACAGACGATGTTGCCCATCAGCAAGTGCGAGGTCGCAAGTAGAGCGGCTAGAAAGCTGAAAGCATTCTTAGCATTATCTCAGGTTCGTCTCAGGTTGCTCGTCCAGACTGGAAACAGGGATGGCCTTCATCCCCAGTCCCGCGAAGGAGATGAGAGATGAAGAAGACCGCAGTGTTCATGGCGTTATCCGCGCTCGTTATGTCCGCCGCATGCGCGAAGCCGGCCGCGAAGGCCAAGACCGCTCCGCACGCCCGCATCACCGCAGCCCAGGCGTCGAAGGCCGCGCTGGCGAAGTACCACGGCAAGGTCGAGGGCAAGGTCGCCCTGGAGAACGAAGACGGCAAGTGGGAGTACGCCGTGAATGTTCGCTCCGGCAAGACTCTGCGCGAGGTGATGGTGGATGCCAACACCGGCAAGATCGCCAGCGTGGAGGTGACTACTCCAGGCGAGGAGGCCAAAGAAGCCGCTGCGGAGAAGAAGGCCGGCAAAGGCGCGAAGGTTGAGAAAGGCGAGGCCGGCGAAAAGGGAGAGAAGGGCGAAGCCGGCGAGAAAGACTGAGACCAGTCCCGGGATTCGTGCAGGCCGGCCGTGTGTCCTACCTGGGATGCGGGCCGGCCTGCGATTGTCCCGTTCCGCCGTCACATGATTTCATATGCAAACGCGATTCCATAATCCGTTTCCTTTGGTTTTTTGCCTTGCCCTTTTCGCCGCCGCGACCCCCGTGCCCTCCCACGCGGCGCCGCCGGTATCGCTCTCCCTGGCCGACGCCATCCACCTGGCGCGAGAGCACAGCCCGACCCTGCGGGCGGCGGCTGCCCGCATCGCGGGGGCAAACGCGCGCGTCCGGGCGGCGGGGCTGCCCCCGAACCCGTCACTGGCACTTGCCCACGGGGCGGGCCATGATGCCGCCGGGCTGGATGAGGATGTCGTCCTCTCCCAGACGCTCGAGCTGCCGGGGAAGACCGCACCCCGCGTCCGCTCCGCGCGCTCGGAACGGCAGGCGGCACTGGCCGGCCAGGCGGGCACGGCACAGGACCTGACCTTCAGCGTTCAGGCGGCTTACTACGAGGCGCTGCGGGCCGACGCCGAGCGGCAGCTGGCGGCCGATGCCCTGGCAACGGCGAAAGCCTTCGAAACGGCTGCGCAGACCCAGTTCCAGGCAGGTGATGTCCCCCGCAGCAACGTGGTGCGCAGCGGCATCGAGACCGCCCGTGCGCAACAGGTACTGGACGCGACGGAGACGGAGCGGGGCAACCGCACCGCCGCGCTGCGCAGCCTCACGGGCCTGCCGCCCGATGCGGCCATCACGCTGACCGACAGCCTAACCGACCAGACAACCGCCTTTCGCCTGCCTGACCTCCAGGCACAGGCGCTCCGTCTGCGGCCGGACATCCTGGCGGCCGAAAGCCTCCAGCGGGCGCGCGGCGCCGACGTCTCCGGCGCTCGGGCTGCCTGGCAGCCGGACCTCTTCGTGGAGGGACGCCGCGCCGCCATCACGCCGTACGCGGACACGCCGAACGGCTCCTCCGTCCGGGCCGGCTTCACGCTCCCGCTCCTCGATCTCGGCCGCAACCGATCAGATGTGGCCGCCGCGAAAGCCCGGCTCACCGAGCAGCAGGCCACGGTGGGCGAAACGGAGCGTGCCACCCTGCTGGACGTGGAGACGGCATACAACAACCTCGTTACCGCGCAGAAAGCCGTGGCATCGTTCCGCGCGGGCCGCCTGGACCGGGCGAAGGAGCTTCTGGACATGGCGCAAACCGGCTACCAGCACGGCGCGTCTAGTTATCTGGAGCTGCTGGACGCGCAGCAGGTCTACCGCAACGAACAGACGGATTACACGCGCGCCCTGGCCGACGAAAACGTCGCCCTGGCGTCACTGCAACACGCCGTGGGAGGGACGCTGCCGTGAGGAATCGAAGCATTTACATCATGGGGATCGCCGCGGCCGTCCTGGCAGGGTGCGGGCACTCTCCTCAGGCGGACCCGGCTGCCGAAGCGGCGAGCCCGGCTCCGGTCGCCGTCGAGACGGCGCAGGTGGCGGTGCGTCCCGTGGAGACGACGGTCACGGCGCAGGGGACGCTGGCGCCGGGCCAGGGCGCGAGTGCGAAGATTACCGCCGTGACGGCAGGGAAGATCGCTTCGATCCCGGTGCGCGAGGGCGACCATGTGGCGGCCGGGCAGGTGGTGGCCACGCTCGATGCCCGCTCCGCGTCGGCCCAGGCCCGCAGCGCCGCCGCCGCGCTGAGGGCGGCGGCGGCGCAGGCGACAGAGGCGCAATACGGTGCACAAGCGGCGGCAACGGACCAGACTGGCGCGAGGCGCCAGGCGCGCCTCGCCCTGCAGGCCGCCCGCATCGACCGGGACAATGCCGTCCAGCAGGCGAGGACCGCCCTCCAGTCCGCCGAAACGGACCTGGCGAAGACCCGCGCCGGTGCCCGTCCCCAGGAGGTCGCCCAGGCCGAGCAGGCCGTGAAGCAGGCGCAGGCCACGCGCGACCGGGCCGCCACGGAGGTGGAGCGCGTCCAGTACCTCTTCGGCAAGGGCGTCGCCCCGAAGCGCCAGGCTGAGGACGCCCAAACGGCGCTCTCCGTGGCGGAATCCGGCCTGGAGAGTGCGAAGGCTCAGGCGAGCCTCGTCCGGGCCGGCGCGCGCCCGGAGGACGTGCGGGCCGCCGAGCTGCGGGTGCGCGCCGCGCGAGAAGCCCTGTCCCAGGCGCGGACCAGCGGCGCCGCCCACGTGCTCCAGGCCGAGGCGGCCTTGCGGCAGGCCGAACAGGGGACCTTGCAAGTGGCGGCGAAGCGCCAGGAAGCGGTCTCCATGCAGGAAGCGGCGGCTCAGAAGCAGGCGGACCTCGCCGCGGCCCAGGCGGCCGCCGGATACTCCGTCCTCCGCTCTCCGATCTCCGGAGTCGTGGTCCGCCGCGCCGCGAACCCCGGCGATATGGCCGATCCCGCCACGCCCATCCTAGAGGTCGCCGACACCGCCTCGCTGAACCTCATCGCCAATCTCCCGGCGGAGCAAGGCGCGGCCGTCCATCCCGGCCAGGTGGTGCGCGTCAATGCGGCCGGGCAGGCGGCGGGCGGGCGGGTGCTGAGCGTGGGCACGGTGGACCCGCAAACGAACCTCCTGAGCGTGCGCATCGCCGTTTCGAACCCCGGCGGGAGGCTGAAGCCGGGGGCGTTCGCCACGGCGCGCATCGTGGTCCACATGGACCCGCGCGGGCTGGTCATTCCGATGGAGGCCGTCGTTTCTCGCGAAGGGAAGAGCGTCGTCTTCACCGTCTCGCCGGACGGCACGGCGCACCAGCGCATCGTGACGCTTGGACCCGAACAGGACCGAATCGTGGAGGTGCGCGGCGGCCTCAAGCCCGGCGAGACGGTGATCCGCCTCGGCCAGTACGAGCTGACCGACGGCGCGAAGGTCAAGGTGGCGGGAGCGCACACGCCATGAGCCTTTCCCGGTTTGCCACGCATCATATCAAGGCCATCCTGTTCGTCACGGTGGCGCTCTGCGCCGTGGGGGCATGGCTTGTCACGTCGTTCCCGGTCGCCATCCTACCAGATGTGGCGTTCCCGCGCCTGGTGGTCATCGCGGAAGGCGGCGACGCTCCGGCGCGGATGATGGAAGCGAGCGTCACGCGCCCACTTGAGCAGGCGGTGGCCAACGTGCCAGGGGTGCGCAAGATTCGCTCCACCACCCAGCGCGGCGCGAGCGAGCTCTCCATCGATTTCGCCTGGGGAACGGACATGATCCAGGCCCAGCAGATGACGCAGGCGCGTATCGGAGAGGTGCGCGGCAGCCTGCCCCCCGATGTTGAGGTGACGGCGGAGCGGATGAACCCCACCGTCTTCCCCATCTACGGCCTTTCCTTACGCTCGAAGACCCTCTCTCAAGCGGATCTCTGGACGCTCGCCACCTACACGCTCCAGCCCCGGCTCGCCCGCGTGCCCGGCGTGGCGCGTGTGGTGGTGCAGGGCGGGCGCACGCCGGAGATCGCCGTCGAGGTGAACCCCCAGCGGCTCGCGGCCTACCACCTGTCGCTCCCCGACATCGAGCAGGCGCTCACGCAGGCGAACGTGGTCCGCTCCGTCGGGCGGATGGACCGGCAGTTCCAGCAATATCAGGTGCTCGTTTCCGGCGAGACCGTTACCCCGGAGCAGTTGGGAGAGATCACCGTCGCGGAGCGCGGCGGCGTGCCTCTGCCGCTGAAGGACGTGGCGTGGGTTCGTCCCTCCGTGCAGGACCGCACCACCGTGGTGACGGCGGACGGCGCCGAGGCCGTGCTCCTGAACATCGTGCGCCAGCCGGACGCGAACACGATGACCGTGGTGCAGGGGGTCGAGCAGGAGATGAAGCGCCTCCGAAGCGAGCTTCCGCGTGGCATGGATGTGGGCGTCTTCTACGACCAGAGTGTCCTCATTCGGGAGGCGGTCGGCAGCGTGCGGGACGCCGTGCTCATCGGGTTCGTCCTGGCCGTGTTCGTGCTACTGCTCTTCCTTGGCAACCTGCGGGCCACGCTGGTAACAGGGGCGATCATCCCGGTGACGGTGCTCATCACGTTCCTCCTGATGCGCCTCGCGGGTCTCAGCCTGAACCTCATGACGCTGGGTGCTCTCGCGGTCGGCATCGGCCTTGTGATTGACGACGCTATCGTTGTGGTCGAAAACGTCTTCCGGCACCTATCGCGCGGAGAGGGCGGGGATGCGGCCATCCAGAAGGCCGCCGGCGAGATCGCGGCGCCGATGGTCTCCTCCACGCTCACCACCGTCGTCGTTTTCATGCCGCTCGTGCTGCTCGGCGGGGTGGCGGGGGCGTTCTTCACGGCGCTGGCGGTGACGCTCACCATCGCGCTCCTCGTCTCGCTCGCGCTGGCTTTGCTGGTGAGCCCGAGCCTCTGCGCCGCCTTCCTGCGCGTGGCGCCGGGCGAGAGGGAGCACGGTCGGCTGTTCGAGCGCGTCATCCAGGGGTACGAGCGCGTGCTGCGCTGGGCGCTGGGCCGCCGGTGGGTGTTGCCGACCAGCGCGGCCGTCATCGTCGCCCTCACCCTTCTCTTCGCGTCGCGGCTCGGCTCCGGCTTCATGCCGACCATGGACGAGGGGGCGTTCGTGCTGGACTATCGGACGCCGCCCGGCACGTCGCTTTCCGAGAGCGACCGCGTGCTGCGCCAGATCGAAGCCATCCTGAACAACACGCCGGAGGTGGCGGGCTACTCGCGGCGCACCGGCACGGAGATGGGTTTCTTCATCACGGAGCCGAACACCGGCGATTTCGCTGTGGTGCTGAAGCAGGGGCATCGGCGCCACATCGAGGCGGTGATGGATGACGTGCGCGAGCGCATCACGCGGAACGTGCCCGGCGTGGACGTGGAGTTCATCCAGGTGCTCCAGGACCTGATCGGTGACCTCGCCGGCGAGCCCGCGGCCATTGAGGTGAAATTCTTCGGCACGGATCAGGCGCAACTGGAGGAGACCGCCCGCACCATGGCCGCGAAGCTCGAACCCGTGCGTGGCGCGGTGGACGTACAGAGCGGCGTGGTCGAGTCCGGGCCGGAGATTGTCCTGCGGGTGGACCCGGTGCGCGCCGGGCGGGCCGGCCTCACGGCGGACGCCGTTGCGGACCAGGCGCGCGCGGCGATGTTCGGCGATGTCGCCACGAAGCTCTTGCAGGGGGACCGGCAGGTAGACGTGCGCGTCCGATTCCCGGAAGGCTTCCGCTCGGACCCCGCGGCCATGGACGCCGTGCCCATTCGCCGCCCGGACGGGGCCACCGTGCCGCTCTCCACGCTGGCCACCGTTCAGACCGTGCCCGGCACCACCGAAGCGCACCGCGAGGACCAGCGTCGCGTGGTGAACGTGACCGCCGGCCTCTCCGGACGCGACCTTGGCTCCGCGATCCGCGACGTCTCGGCCGTGATGCGCTCCGCCGCGCTGCCGGCCGGCGTGACCTCCGACCTCGGCGGGCAGTTCGAGAGCCAGCGGGAGTCGTTCCGCGGGCTGCTCGGCGTGCTGGCGCTGGCCATCCTCCTGGTGTTCGCGGTGATGCTCTTCCAGTTTCGCAGCTTCACGGCGCCGGGCGTGATCCTCGCCATTATGCCGCTCTCGCTCTTCGGCGTGGCGTTCGGGCTGTGGGGCACGGGCACGCCGCTGAACGTGTCCTCCTTCATGGGCGCCATCATGCTGGTCGGCATCGTCGTGAAGAACGGTATCCTGCTGCTGGACCGCGCGCAGACTGCGGAGCACGAGGGCGCGCCACTGGAGGAGGCGGTGGTCCACGCGGGCGAGGTCCGCCTGCGCCCCATCCTGATGACCACGCTAACGGCCATCCTCGGCCTCGTGCCGCTGGCCCTTGGCCTCGGGGCCGGCGCGGAGATGCAGAAGCCTCTCGCCATCGCCGTCATCGGCGGCCTGACCTTCTCCACGCTCTTCACGCTGTTGTTCGCTCCGCTGTTGTACGTGAGCCTCCGCCGCTGGCAGGCGGCTCACGTCCCCCGGCGGCCGCCGGCACACACGCCGGCCGTCTCGGCGCCTCCCTTGAAAGGAAGTACACCATGAAACGGACACTCACTCTTGCCGTCCTGTTGGGCCTCGGCGTCCCCTGTGGTGCGCAGACCACGACGCCGGCTCTGGCGGCGCCCGCCACACCCGGCTATCACATCGTAAAGAAGACGGTCCTCGGCGGCGAGGGCGGCTGGGACTGCCTCATGGTCAACCCCACCGCCAAACTCGTATACATCACCCGCGGCACCCACGTGATGGTCGTGGATGAGGTGAAGCACACGCTGGTCGCGAATATCCCGGAGGTTGGCGGGGTCCATGGCGTTGCGCTCGACCGGGCCAGCGGTCACGGCTTCGTGACGAACGGTCAGGACAACACGGTGGCGGTCTTCGACCAGGCCACCCGCAAGCCCGCCGGCTCCGTGAAAGTGGGGCAGAACCCGGATGTCATCCTCTACGACCGCACGTCCCGCCGCCTCTTCAGCATGAACGGCGCCAGCAACGACGCCACCGCCATCGACCCGGCCACGAACCTGGTGCTTGGCACCGTGCCCCTCAACGGTAAGCCGGAGTTCGCCGTCGCGGACGGCAAGGGGACTATCTTCGTGAACCTGGAAGACAAAAGCGAGGTGGCCGCCTTCGACGCGAAGACGCTGAAGGTCACGAAGCGCTGGTCGATCGCGCCGGGCGACGGCCCGACCGGAATCGCCTTCGACCGTACGCACCGTCGCGTCTTCTCCGCGTGCGGCAACGGGAAGATGATCGTGTCCGATCCGGATACCGGAATGGTTGTGGCCACGGTCCCGATCGGCAACGGGCCGGACGGAGCGACCTACGATGCGCGGCTCGGCCTCGCCTTCAGCCCGAACGGCCGCGACGGGACCCTGACCGTCATCCACGAGGACGCACCGGGCAAGTACACGGTGGTGGAGACCGTGCCCACCCAGGCCGGCGCCCGCACGATGGCGCTGGACCTGCGTACCCACCACGTCTTCCTCGTGACGGCCGATCCGGACACCACGCCCCCGGCTGCGGGCGAGAACCCGCGCCGCCGCCGCTTCAAACCCGGCACCTTCACCCTGATCGAGCTCGCGCCGCGGTAAGCCGCACGAAAGGAGAACGGAGATGAGACACACACTGCACCTGGTGATCCTCGCCGCGTCCCTGCCGGCGGCTCACGCCGCTAGGCCGGTCTTCTCGCACCCGCGCTCCATAACCAATCCGTACCTGCCGCTCGGAAGCCTGAAACAGGACATCCTGGAGAGCCATCCGGGCGAGCGCGTGCTCCGCACCGTACTGCCCGGGACGAGGACCTTTATCCTCAACGGCAAGAGCTTCGCGGCCATGACGGTGGAGGACCGGGAATCAATGAAGGGCCGGACCACCGAGGTCACGAAGGACTACTTCGCCCAGGACGATGCGGGGAACGTCTACTACCTCGGGGAGGAGGTGGACCAGTACCGGAACGGCAAGGTCGTGGCCCACGAAGGCGCCTGGATGTTGGGAAAGGACACGAAAACGCCCGGCGTCCTGGTTCCCGCGCACCCGAAGGTGGGCGCTCGCTGGCGGAGCGAGGACGTTCCGCACGGCCCGGTGGAATACGACATGGTGGTCTCCACGACGGCCGTGGTAACGGCCGGCGGAAAGACGTACCGAAACTGCCTGAAGGTGAAGGAAACCACGGCTGACGGCGTGGAGATGAAGTACTACGCGCCCGGCGTCGGCGTGGTGCAGGAGGGCGACGGCAACGATGCGGTGCGGCTCGTCCGGCACACCGTGAAGGGAAGGCGGAGCGGTGCAGGTCCTCATCGTTGAAGACAACACGAGCGTGGCCCGCTTCCTGGAGCAGGCGGTCCGCGAAGCGGGCTACGCCTCGCTCGTGGTGGGCGATGGGCTCGCGGCGCTGGAGGCGGCCGGCTTGGGCGAATTCGATCTCATCCTCCTAGACGTGATGCTGCCGGGCCTGGACGGGTTCTCCGTCAGCAAGCGTCTGCGGGAGATCGGCGTGCGCACGCCGATCCTGATCCTTACAGCCAAGGACACGACCGCTGACAAGATCGAGGGGCTGGACAGCGGGGCGGACGACTACATCGTGAAGCCCTTCCACGTCGGGGAACTCCTCGCCCGGATGCGCGCCCTGCTGCGGCGCGGCGGCTCCGCACCGGCTTTCCTGACTGTGGGCGATCTCACGCTCGACCCGGCCACACGCCAGGCGAGCCGGGACGGGAAGGAGATTTCGCTCTCCGCCACGGAGTACGCTCTCCTGGAGTACCTGATGCGCAACGCCGGGCGGGTGCTGACCCGCTCCATGATCCTTCAGCATGTCTGGCAGTACGATTTTGCCGGCACGGACAACGTGCTGGAGGTTTACATCTCCTACCTGCGCCGCAAGCTCGATGCGGGGCGTCCGGTCTCACTCATCCGCACGGTACGGGGTACCGGCTACAAGATGGAGGCGCCGTGATGCTTTCGTCCATGCGCACCCGGATGACGCTGGCGTTTACCGCAACGGCGGCGGTGCTGCTCTTGCTTGTGAGCGGTGGGCTCGTCTGGAGCGCCCGGCTGTCCGCCGAGCGGGACGCCGACACCCTGCTGCGATCCGCCGCGGTCCAGTACCGGGCGGAGGTCGGCCGGGGCGGGCGGGGCGAGGCGCTGGCGGAGCTGATGGAAGAGCGCGAGCAGCGCCGGGCGCAGGGCATCGCCATCGCTCTTTACGATGCATCCGGCCACCGTGTGTGGCCCTCCGACGCGCATGTCCCGCCCGCGCCTGGCACAGCCAAGGGGGAGTGGCGGACGGCGCATGTGCTAGTCGGAAGCGATGTCGCCCTTTTCGGCGTGCCGTGGGAGAAGGCGGAGCGGAACTTAGAGCGAGAGGCACTGGCGTTGGCGGCGCTGAGCCTGGTCGTCCTGCTCGGGACGGCGGGCGGGGCGTGGGCGGTGGTCGGGCGAACGCTCTCCCCGATTGAGCGGCTTTCCGAGCAGGCGGCTCGCACCTCCGCCGATGCGCCTGCCGTGCGCCTTTCGGCCCCCTCGCGCGATGCCGAGGTAGTGACGCTCGTGGGGACGCTGAACGGGTTTCTGGACCGGCTGTACGAGGCGACGGCGGCGCGCCAGCGCTTCTACGCGGCGGCTTCTCACGAGCTGCGGACACCATTGCAAGCGCTACAGGGCCATCTCGAGCTCGCTCTCACCCGGAAGCGCTCGGCGGAGGAATACGAGGCCGCCATTGCCGAGGCTCACGAGCAGGCCGGCGCCCTGTCCCGTCTCGTGCAGGACCTCCTAGCACTGAACCGCCTCCAATCCCGCGCCGGGGAGACGGCTGCGGAGCCGGTGGACGTGGCGGCGGCTGTCGCGTGGTCTGTCAATACCTATGCAGACCTGGCACGACAGCGCGGCTTAAGCGTGGAAATAACCGGTCCGGAATCCCTGTGCGTGATGGCGCCGGAGACGCACGTTGGGATGATCGTGCGCAACCTCATCGAGAACGCGGTGAAGTACGCGCGCAACGGAGGCAAGGTCGGGATTTCGTTGGAGGACGGAACGATTCCCCGGCTTACGGTCGAGAACGAGACCGGTTCGACTCCGCCGCTCGACGCGAGGCGGTTATTCGAGCCGTTTTACCGTCCTGACTCTGCCCGCGCGTCAGAGACCGGCGGCAACGGACTGGGACTGGCTATCTGCAAGGCCGCCGCCGACGCTAACGGCTGGGACCTGTCCGTTGTCCACGATGGGGCCGTTGTGACAGTGACCGCCTCCTTCCAGGGGGCTGTTCATGAAACGGAAAAGTTCGTACGTTAAGGGCCAATGTCGGGTTAGGGTATACTCCAACCCGACGTCGGGAAGAACTACCCCGCAAGCGTCGGGTTGAGGTCCATTTCCCCTTTTTCCGACACCAGCCCTGAAGGGTCATAGAGGTCAACCCGACACTTTACTCGGGAGGATCCATGACAGGCCACTGCATCGGCTATATCCGCGTCAGCAGCTTTGACCAGAATACAGAGCGGCAGTTGGAGAACGTGTCAGTGGACCGGATGTTCACCGACAAGGCGTCCGGCAAGGACGCCCAGCGCCCGGAATTGGACGCCCTGATCTCCTTTGCGCGTGAAGGCGACACGGTGGTCGTCCACAGCATGGACCGCCTCGCCCGCAATCTCGACGATTTGCGTCGCATCGTGCAAGGGCTTACCCAGCGCAACGTGCACGTCACGTTCGTTAAGGAGTGTCTTACTTTCACCGGCGACGACTCTCCGATGGCGACCCTGATGCTCTCGGTGATGGGTGCCTTCGCGGAGTTCGAGCGGGCGCTGATTCGGGAGCGCCAGCGGGAGGGCATCGCCCTGGCTCGTCAGCGCGGCGTCTACCGAGGCCGCAAGAAGGCGCTGTCTCCGGACCAGGTGACGGACCTGCAAGCTCGGGCGGCCGCAGGTGTTCCGAAGGCCAAGCTCGCACGCGACTTCGGCATCAGTCGGGATACGCTGTACGAATACTTGCGGAGTGATGGCGCTCCGAGCGCATCTTCGCAGCGGACGGCGGACTGACCCATGCCGCGACGCAGCCCGCTCACAGCCAGCGAACGCGCATCCCTGCTCGCATTCCCCACGGCCGACGAAGACCTGATCCGCCACTACACCCTGGGAGAGCCGGACACCTCAGTGGTTCGTCAGCATCGTGGCGACCAGAACCGCCTCGGCTTCACGGTACAACTTTGCGCTCTTCGCTACCCCGGCTGTCCTCTGATGAGTTCCGACACCACGGTTCCCGACGCCCTTTTGTCCTTCGTCGCCGGCCAACTGCATCTCGTTCCTGACGTGTGGTCGCTCTACGCGCAACGCATCGAGATCCGGCGTGAGCACCTGCGGGAGTTGCAAGCCTACCTGGGGCTGACGGTTTTCGGCGTCAGTCACTTCCGCCACTTCGTCCGCGACCTCACGGGTCTCGCCCAGGAGACCGACAAGGGCATAGTCCTGGCTACCGCGCTCGTAGAGGCGTTGCGCCAGCGGAAGGTCATTGTGCCGGTCGTCGAGGTGGTGGAGCGGGTGTGCGCCGAGGCCCTCGCCCGCGGCACCCGCAAGGTATACGGAGCTCTCACCGGGCCATTGTCCTCCGAGCACCGGACGCGGCTGGACAGCCTGCTCTCGCCGCGCGAAAAGACATCCATCAGCGCGCTGTCCTGGCTGCGGCAGCCATCCGGCGTCCCCAATGCCAAGCACGTGCTCGCCCACATAGAGCGGCTGTCTGTCGTGCGGGAGGTCGGCCTTCCCGATGCCTTGGAGCGGTCGGTCCACCAGAACCGGCTGTTGAAACTGGCCCGTGAGGGTGGCCAGATGACGGCCCAGCACCTGCGGGATCTGGAGGAGACGCGCCGTCACGCGACGCTTGCGGCCGTCGTCCTGGAGACCCGCGCCACTCTGATCGATGAGACGATCGACATGCTGGACCGGCTGCTTGGGGCGCTTTTCAACCGCGCCAAACGTCACCACGCCGAGCGGTTTCAACGGTCCGGAAAGGCGATCAACCACCAGGTCCGGCTCTACTCCCGCATCGGCCGGGCGCTCCTGGAGGCCAAGCAGAGCGGCGCCGACCCGTTCGCAGCCATCGAGACCATCGTGTCGTGGAAGGTGTTCACCGAAAGCATCACGGAGGCTGAGCGGCTGGCCCTACCGGCAGATTTTGATTACCTTCCTCTCCTGAACGAGGGCTACACGCAAATCCACCGATGCGCATCCGCCGTTCTGGAGGCCCTGGAACTGACGGCCGCGCCGGCGGCAAGCGACATTCTCGATGGGGTGGAAACACTGAGGGACATGCACCGGCGGCAGGCCAGGAGGGTACCCGACGACGCGCCAACCGGATTCGTCCGCCGGCGTTGGGAGGGCGTGGTCCAAACGGAAAACGGCATGGATCGGCGTTTCTACGAATTGTGCGTTCTCTCCGAGCTGAAGAACGCCCTCCGCTCCGGCGATATCTGGGTCAAGGGCTCGCGCCAGTTCAAGGATTTCGAGGAGTACCTTCTTGCCCCGGCGCGCTTTGCCGACCAGCGGGAGCAAGGGGCGCTTGGGCTCGCCGTGGAATCTGACGCCGATCGATTCAAGATCACCGAGTTGCTGTTGGAAGTGGACGGATGGATCGGTTTCTCCCGTCACTTCACGCACCTGAAGACCAACCAGCCCGCGCAGGACCGGAGCCTTCTGCTAACGGCCGTCCTCGCCGATGGGATCAACCTGGGGCTCGTGAAGATGGCCGAGTCCTGCCCCGGTATCACCTACTCCAAGCTTTCCTGGTTGCAGGCGTGGCACGTCCGGGACGAGACCTACTCCGCGGCGCTCGCAGAGGTAGTGAACGCGCAGTTCCGGCACCCCTTCGCGGCGTACTGGGGCGATGGAACCACCTCCTCTTCAGATGGGCAGCGGTTCCGCGCCGGCGGGACCGGCGAGGCTATGGGCCAGGTGAACGCCCGGTACGGATCCGAGCCGGGGGCGCTCTTCTATACGCACATCTCGGACCAGTACGCACCGTTCCACACCCAGGTGGTGAACGCCACAGTGCGCGACGCCACCTACGTGTTGGACGGGCTGCTGCATCACGAGTCCGACCTGCGGATTGAGGAGCACTACACCGACACCGCTGGCTTCACCGACCACGTCTTCGCGCTGATGCACTTGCTTGGTTTCCGCTTCGCACCCCGAATCCGGGACCTGGCTGACAAGCGCCTGTACATCTCCGGGGAGCCGATAGCCTACCCGACGTTGTCCGGCCTCATCGGTGGTATGGTGGACGCGAAGCGGATCCGAGCCCACTGGGACGAAATCCTGCGGCTTTCGGCCTCGATCCGGCAGGGCACGACGACCGCGTCCCTGATGCTCCGAAAGCTCGGGAGTTACCCGCGCCAGAACGGGCTCGCGGTGGCGCTCAGGGATCTGGGGCGTATCGAGCGGACGCTCTTCACGCTGGAGTGGCTGCAAGACGTGGAGCTGCGCCGGCGCGTGCAGGTGGGGCTGAACAAGGGGGAGGCAAAGAATGCCCTGGCGCGGGCGGTGTTCTTCAACCGGCTGGGGGAGTTGCGCGACCGCAGCTTCGAGAACCAGCGGTACCGGGCTAGCGGCCTGAACCTGGTAGTCGCGTCGATCGTTCTGTGGAACACCGTCTACCTGGGGCGGGCGATCAAGGCGCTACGGGAGAGTGGGCAGCACGTGGACGACAGCCTGCTGCAACACCTGTCGCCTCTGCGTTGGGAGCACATCAACCTGACCGGCGACTACGTCTGGGAGCAGAGCCAGCCCCTACAACTCGGTCAGTTTCGGCCTCTCCGCTCGCCCGCGAATCCTTAACGTGTGATTTTTTCCGTTTCGTGAGGTGACCCCTTCTTCTACGGGCGCGCCGATGCACCCTTCGCCGTCACAGCATATTTCCCTGAATCTCGGCTCGCGAAGCGGCAGGCCGATCCAACCTCACCAGATTCAGCAGAAGGGCGTTCACGGTGACGCTGACGGTGGATGCGCTC
>DASXUL010000136.1:0-5555 GCA_036504855.1 Armatimonadota bacterium
CCGCTTGCCTACCATCGATCGCGTCGTCTCAGCAGCCTGGGTCAGAGTTGGTGTTAGGCGTGAGACTCACCCCAAAAGGCTCCTACGCGAATGGTCGGTTGCGGACTTAGTTGGAACGAATGGGCGTGCCTTGCCCCTACCAGTTCGGTGTCGCCGACAACCGATCGGTGGATGGCCGGGCCCACCGGGTAGGGGCAAGGCACGCCCATTCGTTCCAACTAAGTGCCGTTTCCAGCGTGATAGGGCCGCTTGCCTACCATCGATCGCGTCGTCTGAGCAGCCTGAGTCAGAGCTGGCGTTCAGCGTGAGACTCACCCGAGAAGGCTCCTACGCGAATGGTCGGTTGCGGACTTAGTTGGAACGAATGGGCACGCCTTGCCCGCTGATTCGGACGGCAGATCGAACGGCAGGGCGAACCACACAGCCCCCCGAACTAGCGACGAACAAGCGCATTTTCATAGGAGCGAGGGATCCCTCAAAGAAGCGCGCCAAGTCACCGGCCCATTGCGCCACTAACATGATAGGCGCCAGCGCCCCGCCTCCGGAGAGCGCGCCGGTGCGGGGGAATCGGGACGCGGCCCTGTTGGCCGTGCCGATCTCCCCTGGCACGAACACAATCCACAGCCGCCAGAACGATATCCCCGCGGAATTCCTCACTGGAGGGGCCGAAGCAGCCGAGTTGGCAACGATTCTGCCGCGTGATCAGGGAACCAAACACAGAGATCCCCCTCATGGCGCGACTCCGGCAGCAGTCTGCACGAACGGGAAAGGACACACGACGTGAAGTATAAAGCTCAAATGGCGGGAATGGCGGCGGCATTAGCCTTGATGGCGGGCTCGGCCTCAGCGGCGCTCAGCGCGCCAATGATTCTCAACGAGTACAACGCGGTGAAAGATGGCGGCTTCCTCAAGGACTCCGGTTCAGACACCTACTTCGGCACGGTGGCCGGAAACGGGGGCGACTGGATGGAGTTCGTCGTCACCCAGGACAAGCTGGACATCCGGGGCTGGTCGTTCGTGACCTACCAGAACGGGGCCTACGATGGGACGGTAACGCTGCCATCATTGGATGCCCTGGCATCGCTTCGCAGCGGGACCATCTTCACGATCGCCGAACAGGTAGCAACCGACCTAAGCTATAACCCGGTCTATGACCCGAGCAACCCAAACGCCGGTGATTGGTGGATGAACTATCAGGCATCGTTTTCCGCCGGCAATGCAACCCACAGCAATTTCCAGGTGACGATCGCCGACGCGCTCAACAACACCGTGTTCGGCCCGGCTGGCGAGGGCATCTCACCCGCGTCGGGGATTGGGAACGACGAGGTCTTCAAACTGGAAGCCGACCCGTCTTCCAGCATCGAAGCGAACTCCTCGCACTACAACGACGGCACATCGAGCTCATTCGGATCCCCAAACAGATGGAGCAGCGGCACGATCACGCAGGACTTCTCGAAACTGCGCAGCGCCGCCGCCGTCGCCTCCGTGCCCGAGCCTTCCTCACTGATGGCTCTTGTGTATGGCGGGCTCGGCGCCCTGGCGTTCGTCCGACGAAGAAAGGTCAGCTGAAAGCGCCCCGTATGCGGTGAATGGACCGGGAAACCGGTCTTTTCACTTTTTGGCCCCCGCGCGCGTTCGCTGTCCGACGCTATGTCGGATCGGCCTCGCGGCTTCAACCTTCCCGGCTCGGCTATGCGGCGGCGGTGATGGCGCCTCCGGCGACGAGGCGCAGCGGTTCGGCAAACTCAATCACCGCCAGCCCGTCAGCCGAGCTGACCTTTGCGTCGATGGGTCTGCCGTTTGCCCTCGTCTTCCACTGAGACGCTCCCAGCGGAAGACGCAGGGTCTTGAGCGTCATCTCTCCGGAGGCGCATCGCAGCTCGAAGCGGCGCTGGCTCACAACCATGCTGCCCCAGGCCGTGGAAGCGAACCATGGCGCCCGCAGCAGCTTTGAGCGGACCGGGGGAGCAATCGTGAGCGCGGCGTGGGGCATGTCAACCTTGAACCCGGTAGCCGCCAGCAGAAGAGCCCAACTCGACATAGCGCGGTAGTAATGGTCGCCGCACTCCACGTGGTTCCAGAAACGGCCGGCGCGCAGGTAGCGATCGTGGACGCTGCGGACGACGTTCATGCCGGCCTCGAATATGCCGAAGTCGATCATCATGGAGGCGATGGCGTACTCGATCCCAGTCCAGTTTGCGGTGCTGTTCACGTTGCCGTGCGCCGGGAAGTGCGCCTGGCGATTGGCCGGGTAAGAGGCGTTCTGCAAGCCCATTTCGTTCGAGAAGTTGTGCTTCGCGATGGCGCTGAGGGCGGCGACCACGCGCTCCTTCGGGAGGCCATGCCCGAGGCCGGCGAGGTTCGTGAACCACTCGCCGCTCATCTGGTCAGACATGCAGGCGTCGTCGCGCCGGTTCACGTCGACAAGCAGGCTGTAGTATTCGCCGTTCCATAGCCTCCTATCGAACGCGGGCGCCGCCTTTTCGAGGATGGCCCGATATTCGCCGGCCTTGTCCGTCTGGCCGAGTTCCGTTGCGATGTACGCCGCTGATCGCAGGGCGCCGATCCAGAGGCTGGCGATGTAGGCCGGCGTGCCGGAGAAGTCCCAGCCGTCATACGTGTTGCGGTGCGTGTTGCGGTCCGGCAGGCCGTCACCGTCACCGTCCAGAAGCGCCGTGCTGGCCATGGCCCGCTGAACGTGGGGCCAGAGGGCGAGGAGATACTGCTTGTCGCCGGTCCAGAGGTAGTCACGGGCAGCCAGCATCACGAATTGGGGGTTCATGTCCACGCGGTCGAAGCCGTTGTCCACGTGGAGGAAGTCGGGCGTGAAGAAGTGGGCAACGCGACCGTCCTGCCGCTGGAACTCCGCTGCCATCAGCATCTGTCCCTTTTGAAGCTCGGGGAACAGGGCGATGATGCTGAAGGAGCCCTGATACGTGATGTCCATCGTCTGGAAGCCGCAGCACCCGAGGCCCTCCCAGACGGCGAATTTGCCGTCGCGCGTCCACCACGTGGATTTCGACAGCGTGCTGAGTTGGCTGGACCAGGCCGTCGCCATCTCGGTCCCGAGCGTGGTGTCGTGCAGCGCCCGCGAGAAGGCCGCGGTCCTTCGCCGCTGGTCATCGAAATGGCCCGCCAAAAAGCGGTTCACCTCTTCAGCGTCCTGGAAGTACTCCTCGTATTTGTGACCCATTTCCGGCCCATTGGCGCTGAAGTGATGCGGAAAGTGCCAGCCTAGCGTGAAGCGGACTTCCTTCTCTTCACCCGGCGCCACCGTGAGCGTTGAGCACAGGGCGGCGTCGCCCCAATCCTGACGGTTGCGGTCGTCTCCCGCCAGGCTGTCCAGGTACGACCGCGCTTCAGAGAGCACGGCGGTCAGACCCTGGTCTGTTGTGGTCAGGCTGGCGTCCACGCGTTCAGCGACGTGACGGAGGTCGTCGAACACGGCGTATTGCGTTAGCTTCGCCCACAGATCCGCCTTGGCGACCTGGGAGAGCGCGCCGATTTCCTCATCGGACAGCATCAGGAGTCGGGCAGGGGACGCCGATCCAGGGAGACTTGGCAGGTGACCGACTTCGCGGAACGCGCGGAGGTACGTTATGGCCGAAAGCCCAAAGCGACCGTTGACCCGCGTTGTGCTGGACAGGTAGTCGGCGAACTCGCCGAGTATCCAGCTTGCCTTCCCGCCGGAAACCGATAGCCCCAGGCTGCCAAGCGTTGCCCTGCGTTCCATCTCCGCCTTCGTTCGCATCGTCAGGTAGGTTGCCCCGCCCTCCTGGGTGATGCTGTTCTCGAGGCGCCGGTCCGAGGCGCCCCACGCGAGCGGATCCTTGAGCCGGCCCATCAGCGACACTTCCACCCGCCGGTTGGTCGTGTTCCTCACGGTAAAGACCATGTGAAAACCAGGGGCGCCGCTGACGCGGGCGTCGTGCGGGATGAATGGAGAGAAGAAGGTCCCGGTGATGGCGACGGGCAGGCTGTCGTCGAGGTAATCCAGCGTGGCGACGGGAAACGCTCCGCTGTACTCGATGCCCCGCACACTCTTCGCCCACCCAGATGCGTACAGATCGTTCTCTTCGCTACGGAGGCCGAGACGGCGAAGCTGTGGCTCGGCCTGTCCCTGACGGGTGCGGAGGAAGAAGGCAAGGGCAGACAGCGGCATGTCCGGCCCGGCGTTGCGCTCGTGTTCCGGTTGCTGGGGCGCCCATTGACCCTGGTTGAAGATCAACCAGTCATGGAAGTAGCCATCCGGCCGGATTTCGACGGAGCCTGTCCCGAGGCCGCCCAGAGGGATGCCGCTGACGTGGCCTGTCGCGGCGTTGATGGCAGGGGCTGCGGAAGCGCTCGCCGCCGGTGAGGCGCTTGTTCGCTGTCGCGCCGCCGGCGGCGCCGGGGTCGGCTTTGCCACGGAAGCGGCTCCGGCAGCCGTTACAGCCGCGGATGCAGCCGTGGCATGGATGAACTTGCGGCGAGTCATCGCGGCAGCTTTCTCTGCGCCCATCTATCGTGCTCCCTCCTGCGGATAGGGGTCGGGGATCAGGCGCGGCGCCATGGCTGGCGAGCGCGAGTTCCGGAGCGAACTGCTGGGGCTCGATCCCCGACGCTGGAACCCGCATCCCTTCTCACAGGATTATCGCGCGTGAGCATGGGCAAGAGCAATCCGCAGGAGTTGGACTGACAGAGTCAGAAGAGGCCGCCGGCGCGTCGCCATGCCCTCACCGTGTCCGGCGCGGCCTTCGTGCAGAGAGAGATCGGCCACGCGGCCTCCGCGTACGAACGGCCCTGGCGCCCAATGGGGCCGTCCGCACCGGCAGGCGTTGCCCCACCGCTTGCCCGCTCGTACCCGACAACCTCCGTAGGATCGGCCCAGCGCTACAACAGGAGCATTCACGACCCAACCCCGCGAAGCCCGTCCTCGGGCGAACGGAAGCCGCTCAACATGCAGTCACGTAAGGTGGGCGTGCTATTGTGGCTAGCATGACCAGACCGATTGCGGGGATCCCGTATACGCGTCTCTGATATGGCTGATACGCGTGCTTTGAAGATCCGTCGCTGGTAGCTGCTCGGCCTCGTCGTTGCGTACACTCTCGCTATGACGCGGGAAGACCCCCAAGTTCCGTATGTTTGATTGAGATGGACACCTAACCCGTCGCCGCGCCCAACGCCAAGTTCGGCTGTGAGGAGCAACCTGACACGCGCAGCCCGGCGTGGACGCGCTTTGCGTTAGGCCGCCGCACAACGCTCACTGCACATGCGCTTTCATCTTGGAGCCATACCGGGTTCGCCGGACTTCGCGCCTGACGCGTCGTGGAGGTCACTGCGCCAGGCGCCGTCCCCCTGGCTCGAGGATCTTCTCGCGCTACCGATCGGTGTCGTCGCGGCAGCCATAGTGGCAAAGCTTTGGTTTCTCATTTCGCCGCTACGAGACATTACGCCCGCAAAGTCCCTGCCGGCTTACCTGCTTGCGTTTGCGGGTCTGGTCGTCGTCCACGAGCTGATCCATGCGCTGGTCCACCCGATGGCGGGGCGCTCGCCGCACTCCGTTCTGGTGTTCT
>DASXUL010000137.1:0-15407 GCA_036504855.1 Armatimonadota bacterium
GGCCGGTGCCCACCGGCCCCAACGCGGTTGACCCCTCCCCTGGGCTTGCCATATGATGGGAGTGGAAGCGGTCAAGGGGGGCTTCAAAATTGGAGAGCGTTGTCCTTGTCACCGACCGAGCCGAGTTGCGCGATGCCATGCGTCGGGCGCTGAGACAGGGCCCCATCTACCGCATCGTAACGCCCCAGGAGTGGCGACGGGGCGAGATCGGCACAACTCGCGACAGGCTCTTCCTCCTCGACCTCCCAACCCCGCAATCGGTCCGAGATCTCCTCCCGGTGGCTGAGAACTGGCCCCACGGCTTCGCGGGTATTCTGCTGGCGATCATCGGCGAGTCGGTTGTACCGGTCATCACCCCGAGCGCGGTGATCGACGCGATCATGGTGGAACCGTTCTCCGACGCCGAGGCCCAGATGCGGGTGCGCCACCTCCTGTGGAGGGCGCGCATGTCGGCGCCGGACCCGGTGATTGCGTACGGAGACCTGTCCATTGATACCACCAGCTACGAAGTGACCCTTTGTGGGCGGCTCCTGGACCTAACGTACAAGGAGTATGAACTGCTGCGCTTTCTGGCCGGGAACCCAGGCAAGGTGTTCACGCGTGACATGCTCCTGAGCCGCGTATGGGGCGAGGATTACTACGGCGGCACGCGCACGGTAGACGTGCATGTGCGCCGCCTGCGCTTGAAGCTCGGGCTCGATCACGAGGGTTACATCGGCACCGTTCGCAACGTGGGCTATCGGTTTTCAGCGCCCGAGCCCGAATGAGCCCGCGCCATTCCGCGAAGGAATCTTGGCAAGGGGGCGACATTCGCGTTCCGCAGCGTTTACACTGAATGCAACCTGGGCCGCGCCCCCGCTACCGTTGGGGACGCGGCCCTCCCTTATTGGAGGCAGAGTGAATGGACGAGGTTCCTGAGGCTCCTGTGGCCCGAGACGGCCTGCAGGATGTGGTGGCGGGCGATTCCAGCATTTGTTGTCTGGATGGCGAGAACGGACGTCTGCTTTACCGGGGCTACGATATCGCCCAACTGGCGGCGCAGTCATCGTTTGAGGAAGTGGCCTACCTGCTCTGGTACGGCCGGCTTCCGGGCAAGATCGAGTTCAACGCGTTTCTGGATTCCTTCACGGGCAACATGGAGCTTCCCGTGGAGACGGTGATGATTCTGCGCATGTTCCCGAACGCGGCCACGCCGATGGAGGTTCTGCGCACCGCCGTGTCGTCGTTGGGACACTGGGACCCAGATAGCGGCAACACGTTGCTGGATGCCTGCCTGCGCAAGGCGATTCGCCTCACGGAACGCGTGCCGCAGCTAGTCACGGCGCATCAGCGCTTACGCAAAGGGATGGAGCCGCTGCACCCCGTTCCCGCGCAGTCCATCGCTTACAACTTCCTCTACACGCTGCACGGCGAGGTTCCGGACCCCACCTGGGTGGATGCGTTCGACGTGGCGCTGATCCTCCATGCCGACCACGAGTGGAACGCCTCCACGTTCGCCGCGCGTGTGGTGGCGGCAACGATGTCGGACATGTACTCCTGCGTCACCAGCGCGATCGGCGCTCTGAAGGGCCCGCTGCACGGCGGCGCCAACGAGCAGGTGATGCGGATGCTGGAGGAGATTGGCAGTCCGGCGAAGGCCGAGAAGTGGATCAAGGATGCCCTCGGCCGCAAGTACAAGGTGCCCGGCTTCGGCCACCGCGTGTATCGCACGGAGGATCCGCGCGCGGCGATCTTGCGCGGGTATGCGGAACGCTTGTCTCAGGCTTCGGGCGACATGCGGCTCTTCGACACGGCGCGCGCCGTGGAGGAAGCGATGCTGGCGAACTCCAAGGTCTTTCCCAACGTGGATTTCTATTCCGGAATCTGCTACAACGTGATGGATATCCCGCGTGAGTTGTTCACGCCGATCTTCGCCATCAGCCGCATCGTGGGTTGGACGGCGCACATCCTGGAGCAGTGGAACAACAACCGCCTGATCCGCCCACGCGCCCGCTACACCGGCCCCGATCGCCTGGAGTACATCCCCATCAACCGCCGCTAGGCGGGCCTATGGAACGCCATACAAGCGGGGGCAGCCCGAGGCCGGGCTGCCCCCGCTTGCTCATTTCGTGCCGGGCGCCGGGAAGTCGCTGGGTAGCCGGAACTGGGACGGGTCGGGCTGATGGTACTCCGGCAAGTCCTCGTCCGTGTTGGCGATGTAGACCCACCAGTTGTTGTATCCGTACCGGGTGTATCCGGGGTATTTCGGCAGATGTTCCAGGATCCAGCGCTGGTAGCCGTGCTGGTTATAGCACCATTCCTCGCTGCCGATCGTACGCGCGGGGCCTCGCAGGTCCGGGTAGTTGGCCCAGTTGTCCGCCCAGCTCTCCACCTTACGCTTGTTGTTGTAGTCGTAACCGCTCTCGCCGTTCGGGGGCACGTGGCAGTTGCCCACCATGCTGGGCGTGCCCTTGTGGTCCATCTCCAACCAACTGAACACGTTCCAAGGGTCTCGCTTGTTCACCGTGTCCCAGATGCCATCCGCGGGGCCGAGGGCGGCCATAGACTCCACGCGATGGGTGTAGGAGTGGATCATGTTGTCTGACCCCACCTCGTAGTTGAAGCCCATCACCCACATCGTGTGGCCGATTTCCGGCGGGATGTCGTACGGGCGGTAGAACCATTCGTTGTCGGTGGGAGCGTAGCGGGCGTACCGGTTTGGGATGTACATTGCGAACTCGTCGAAATGCATGCCGGAGGCGCCCCAGACCCATAGTTCGGTGATGTTCTCCTTCTTCACCCGGTTCAGCAGGTTGTTGTCCACAAAGAAGCCGCGGTATGAGGAAGTGGAGGGCTGCCAGTTCTGGGTCTTTCGCACTTCGAGGAACGATTCCGGCGTATAGAGGAAGCCGTCGACCTTGCGCGGGAAACCGTCCACGCGGATGATGTCCACGATCTTGTAGTTGATGTACCCCCAGCTCGCCTGTCGAACCGCATCCACCAGGATGTGGGAGTATTCCACGGGATCATTCGCCTTCACAAACTCGGTGAGGCGCTTACCGCCTTCGCTGGGAAGCTTGGGGTCATAGATGAGCACGATGACCTTCGCCTCCTTGCGCCCGGTTGCCGCCTGAGCGTTGTAGACGAACTTCGGCTTCTTCCAGCCTTGCCGTTCAGGGTGTTCCACTGTGTAGGAGCCGGTGTGCTGTAGCTCGCCCGCGGGCTTCGCGAGGGGGAGCCTTTTCCATGCGGGCGCGGCGGATGGGGCGGTAGCGGGGAGGCAGGCGGCCGCCGCGAGAGCGGCCAAGAGGGTTCGGACTTTCATGGGAGCGATCCTTCCAAACACGGCGGGCCCGCAGACCGCGAGGGCCGCCTCAATTCTGGGACTTCTGCCGCAAACTCGCAAGCAGGGCGTCCAGGCGCTTTCGCCGGGTGGCTTCCTGCTTCGCGCTGGTCACCTTCTCTATCTCGCCGCGCTTGATGTAATCGGGGAGGGCGGTGAACGTGGAGAACGCCGCTTCGTCAACGGCGAGGGCGGAACGGATCTCCTCTGGAACCTCCACCAGGCGCGGCGCAAGGTCCTGCACAATGGTGACGTGCACCACATCGCCAATCGCTTTGCCGGTGGCGTCCTTCATGGCCTGGTTGAAGGCAAGGTAATGGCCGTTCCTACTGGGCAGCAAGACGCCGTCGAACGCGTGCCCGTCGAGCGTGGCCGTCACGTTCACGCGGCTGTTGGTTGCAAAGGCTTCGCGCGCCGGGAAGGGAAAGTAGACGACCGTCCAGGCGATCTTGCCTTCCAAGCGACACAACTCCGCGTCGTAAGCGTAAGTTTTCATAGGGGCTCCGGGAGCGCTGAGGCCACGCGGGTTCAGCGGGCCCGCTGATTGCTAGGGCCACTCTCATGTTGTTCCGGCGGCGCCCTCGAAGACATGTAAAGCGCGATCCGCGATGGCCAATGAGGCCGGCTATCATGATCGCGTCGCCGCTTCAAACGATGCAGCACGTTCCATTCGACGCCAGCGCCAGCCGGCCGGGCCGGCATTGGAGGTGAAATGAGCATTTCGTTGCGGAGAGCATGGCTCGCCGGGTTGGCCGCGGGCGTTGCTACCCTTGGATCCGCCCCGGTGGGAGCCGACCCCATCACCGGGGTGTACCGGCTCACGGCGCGCGTTCGCCCCACGCTATCCCTCGAGGTCGCTGGAGGCGCCGCAAACGCCAATGGGACCGCCGTGCAACTATGGCGCTCCACAAAATCCGCCAATCAGCAGTGGCTCGTTGAACGCCAGACCGATGGAACGTACAAGCTGTACGCGTATTCCGGCCAGAACTCGCTCCAGATGCTGGACTACGCCGGAGGCGTAACGACCTCCGGCAACCCTGCAACCACATGGGAAGACACCAACAGCGATAACCAACGCTGGTACTTCCGCGACGTGGGCGACGGGTGGTCGCGCATCATCCCCAAGAAGGCGCTCGGAACGCTGCAGACTCTGGAGATCGCCGGCGGCGCAGGAGCCGCCGCTGGTTCGAAGACGCAGATCGGCGCATACGCCGGCGGCGACAACCAGGTCTTCCGCGTTGAGTGGGCCGGGGTCAGCAAGGTCCTGCCGAACCCGAAGAAGGGCCTGGGCGGGCGTCCGAGCAAGACGGCCTACCTGAACGCGTCATGGTTCTACACGTGGGGCGGCGATCGACCGGCTGACACGCCCACCGGCATCGAGTTCGTTCCCATGGCCTGGGGCTACTACGGCAACGCCAACAACAGCATGGTGAACTGGCTGAGTGGCGTGAAGGCGCAGCCGGGCGTGACGACGATACTTGGATTCAACGAACCCGACCATACCGACCAGGCGAATCTGACGGTGGCCTACGCTCTGGAGGGATTCCAGTACCTCTCCCAATGCGGCCTGAATGTGGGAAGCCCTGCGTGCGCGGATGACAGCAGCCAGTGGATGCGCGATTTCATGGCCGGCGCGACGAAACGCGGCTATCGAATCGACTTCGTTGGGTTGCACAGCTATGTTCAGAACCCCTCTGACTTCCTTGGCTACGTCGATTACATTCACAACCTCTACGGCAAGCCGTTGTGGATCACCGAGTTCGCGCCGGCGGACTGGAGCGGTCAGAGAGGCGTCACCGTGCAGCAGGCCACGAATTACATGAGGGCCGTGGTCCCTGAGTTGAATCGCCGATCCTACGTTCTGCGCTATGCCTGGTTCTCCGCGGATACAGGCGACGGCTATCTCGGCACGGCCGGCCTCGTGAACGCCGACGGCTCGCTCACCGACCTCGGACGCCTTTACTCGCGCATGTAGCGCGCCGCTCCAGTGGCCGGCAGGTCCGGCCGGGATACCCAAATGACCCATAGGCGATCAGTCATAGGAATGGCGTTGGCGGGCGCGCTCGGCGGCCTCCTCGCGTTTTCGGCGCCGGAGGCCGCCGGCCAGGCTCTCGTCCATCGATACAGCTTCAACGGCGGAGCGGCCGATTCGGTGGGCGAAGCGGATGGGACCGTTGTCGGAAATGTGACCTTCCAGGCGGACGCAACGCAAGTCAACGGAGTAGCCGTGTTTGGCGGCGGAACGTCGTCCGCCAGCCCGGGTTACGTCCGGCTGCCCGTTACGGCCGTGAGCGGCTTGCAGAACGCAACCATTGAGATATTCACAACCAACTTCAACGTTCCGAAGGACCTGTTCAATCAGCCTGGCGGGAAGTTCCAAACGCTGTTCGCGATGGCGACTGCGTACGGCAACCAGACGAACTACGTGGTGATGAGCCCGAACCGTGACGGAGCGGGGGTCGGCGTCGGGGCCCGCACGTACAGCCTGGCGGAGAACGTGGTTGCCGCCCACGATCCCCTCCCCGTGTGGCGCGGCAACCATGTTATCGACGTCGTCTACTCCGGTTTCGCGGGAATCGGGACTCGCGGCACGCTCACTCTGTACGTGGACGGTCTGAAGACGGCGCAGGGGCAGACCGCCTTCTCGATGGCGCGCGTCGCCGCGGCTCCGGGCGGAGTCACCACGGTTGGCATCGGCGGCGGCTCGCCGTTCAACGATCCAACGTTCAGCGGCTCCATCTGCGAGTTCCGCATCTTCGGGGGCGCGCTCTCGGCGGCGCAGATCGCCGCGGATGTGGACGCCGGGCCAGCCGTGCTCGGCTTCGTGCCAGCCTATTCCCTCGGTGAGGCGGCGCGCGCGCTTCAGATTGCCGCCGGCGCCGGCCCGGCGCCCACTTCCGCCGAGGTGAACCGCCTGAACGTAACCGGCGACGGCGGCTCGGCCGATGGCGTTAACGTGGCCGATGCGGTTAGCATCGCTCGGAAGGCTGCCGGAATTGAGTCGAACCCGTAGAGAGCTCGCTCGCTTCCCCGCGAGCGTGGTACAATAGACGCATCAGTGTCTTGTAGGAATCTGTGCGCTCTG
Source organism: Armatimonadota bacterium (assembly GCA_036504855.1). Lineage (GTDB taxonomy): Bacteria > Armatimonadota > DTGP01 > JAKQQT01 > JAKQQT01 > DASXUL01. The sequence goes on from DASXUL010000137.1 coordinate 6,408, forward strand.
GAAACACTACCCAATGATGAATCTGAGATGGCTCCCCTTCGTCCTCCTTTGCAGCCTTGGCGCGGCCTCGGCCCAAACGCCTGAGTACCGGGCGCAATGGGCGGATGCGTTCAACAGCGGCTTCCTGTCAGCGGCGCAGGTGACCACAATGGTCGGTAACGTGCGCGCCGGCCACGGGAACGTCATCATCCCCGAGGTGCGCGTCTATGCGGATGCCTACTTCGCTCCGACGCCCGCCTACTATGCCAACGCCGGCACAACGATCAATGCCAATGGAGTACGTCTCACCGCCGACCTCCTCAGCCAGCCGGAACCGCGCAAGAGCAGCAGCTACGATGCCTTGCAGGAGGTCATCACCAAGGCGCATGACACTTCCGGCGGCAAGCAACGCCTGGACGTGTGGGCGTGGCTCGTGTCGTTCCGCACCGGAACGGTCCTGAAGACGGCGCACCCTGGGTGGCTGACGCAGAAGGCCGACGGCACGGTGGTGGATACGGATTTTGACCCCGGACACCCCGGCGTTGAGCAGCAGTTCTACAACGTCTGCATGGACCTTGTGGACCACTACGGCGTCGACGGTCTTCATTTCGACTACATCCGTTTCACCGCCAGCGATAACGGCTACAACCCCGTCAGCGTTGCGCGCTTCAACGCCCGCTACGGCCGCACCGGAACGCCCCTGAACACCGACGCCGCATGGCAGCAATGGCGTCGTGACCAGGTGACCGCCTGCGTGCGCAAGGTCTATCTGAACGCCATCGCCCGAAGGCCGGCGGTTCGGCTGTCCGCCGCAACCATCACGTTTGCGCCCGGCCCGGCGCGGCCCACCGCCTCGGACACGAATCCCACACAGACATGGAAGACGAATTTCCAGGGCCGCGACGCATACAAGGGCCTCTACCAGGACTGGCGCGGCTGGATGCAGGAAGGCATCCTGGACATCTCCATCCCCATGGCCTATTTCGGTCGATGCTCGTATGAGGACTCCTACGAGAAGTGGATGGACTTCACCAAGGAGAACCAATTCGGCCGGCAGGGGATGATCGGCCCGGGCGTGTACCTGAACACCCCCGCGGACGACCAGTATCAACTGGAGGCCACCCGGTGGCCCAGCACCCCGGGCGGCAAGATGGCCGCTGGGCAAAGCCTCTACTCGTATGCAACCCCGTACGCGGATAGCTGCTACGGCACGGGGGTGAAGGATCCGGCCGGCATGGCCGCCATGCTGTCCACCGGATCGCTGACGGACGGCACGGTGATCACGTCGAACCCGCTCTACCCGACAACTACCCCGCTGCCCGCCCTGCCGCGCCTCACGAATGGCAAGGGGCACCTCAAGGGGACCGTAACCGACGCGACGTGTCCCGCCCCTGGCTGGGTGGATGGCGCAACGGTAACCCTGACCGCGACGGGCTTCACCACGCGTTCCATGCGGACAGATGGCACCGGGTTCTTTGGGTTCGTGGACGTTCCGCCGGGCACATACACGCTGACCGCCGCCGCCACGGGCCTTGCTTCGCAGAGTCAGATCGTCTACATCAGCGCCGGGAACGTTACGACTCAGGACTTCTCCCTTGCCCAGAACGCGATCTACACGACGGCTTTCACCACGCATCCGGGAGGGGCCGTGGCGAACAAGGCATTCGCCACGCAACCGGTTGTGATGGTCCGGGATTCCGGCGGCAATGTCGTGACCGGATACGCGGGCCCCGTGACGCTGGCCATCAAGAGCGGAACCGGTTCAACGGGAGCCGCGCTCCTGGGCACGGCAACGGTGAACGCGGCGGCCGGTGTTGCCGCGTTCAGCGGCGTTGGGATCGATACCGCCGGCACGGATTATGTGCTGACCGCCGCCGCCAATCAGGCATCTCCCGCCGATTCCACTGCTTTCGACGTGGCGATCCCGATCTCGGACTTCGGATCCAGCTTCACGAAGACATGCACCGTGGTTCCCGGCGCGGCGGCCACTGGATACAGCGGTATTGCCGTGAACCGCAACGCCGCGAGCCCGTATTACGGCTACGTTTACGCTGCCGAGAAAAGCGCCGAGCACAAGATCCGCATCTATCGGCCGAACCCCGAGGCGGATCGAACCAGCGCCGCCGCCTACGTGGATACCGGCCTCCGCATCCGACCTACCAGCGTTACGGGAAACAATCCCTGGGACGTGGCGATTGGGCCGGATGATACGGTGTGGGTCATGAACCTCGACCTGCGCACCATTGAGACGGCTCCGCCCGTTCCGGCGGGCAGCGCCACTGAAGTCGCCACGGTGAAACAGATAGACGTTGCGGCGCTGTCCGGCGCGGCGATCGGCGCCAGCGGCCCGCGCGGACTCGCGGTGCGCGGGCCAGTCGCCGCCGCCAGCGTCTATGTCAGCCTCACTGGCGGTGGAGGCGGGTTCTTCCAGAAGTACTCCGTGGCGGCTTCCGATGCTGGAACGGCGGGGACGGCGGCCCTGGCCTGGAGCGTGGCGGGCTCCAACCTCACGTATGGCGTGGCGGTGGATCCGCAGGGGAATTCCTACTGGCCTATCCCAGCGTCTCCCGGCGCCGCGGCCTTCACGAAGCTGGACGCGTCTGGCGCGGTTCAGCCGTTTGGCGCGGCGATTCCCGCGTTCTTCACCGCCAGCCTGAGTGTGGGCGACGCCGAATACGTCGCCGATGCCTCTCGCCCAGATGGCGGTTTCCTGGCCACCTATAGCCGCGCGCGCTCCGGCTCCGCGTCCGCCAGCAACCCGGACCGCGTATCCGGTCACCGCTTCGCCATGGACGGCTCCTGGCTGGATGGCTTCGGCCCGGCCATGGCCGGCTCCCCGATCGCTTACGCGGCGATCCCGATCGTGGCCGCCGGAACCAGCGATACGACGGGCTCGTCTGGTTCCGCGCAGTATGCCGCCGTTGATGATGAGGGCAGCTTCTACGCCTCATGCAAGGATGCCTACCCGGCTGGGAACACGGCCTTCGTGAAGATCGGCCGCGTGCCGCAGGCGGTCTTGGGAATCGCCGCCCAACCCATGGGGGCGCGGGCCGGGCAGCCGTTTGATACGCAGCCCAAGGTCGACATTCGCGATGCCAGCGGAACGGCGCTGAACGTTGCGGGTCCGGTGACGCTGTCCATCAAACCGGGCACGGGGACGCCGGGGGCGGCGCTCATCGGCGCGGCAACGGTGAACGCGTATGGCGGCGAAGCGCAGTTCTCCGGGCTGGGGATAGACAAGGCCGGCGCTGGCTACGTCCTAGTGGCATCGTGCTCGTCGCTGCCTTCGGCGGAAACCGCGCCCCTCACGGTTGCGCAGGTGGCGGTGGGGCTGACGTTCACCGCTCAGCCGGCGGGGGCGATCATGGGCCTTCCGTTTGCGTCGCAGCCGGTGATTACTGTGCACACTTCGGAGGGCTCCGTGGCTACGGAGTATACCGGGCCGGTAACTCTGGAGCTGGCGTCGGATCTGGGTTCGCCGGGGGCCTCCCTGCTCGGCGCGTCCACTGTGAGCGCCGTTGGGGGCGTGGCGAGCTTCACGAACCTGGGCATCGACACGCCCGGAACCGGCTATATGCTCGTGGCGTCCAGCGCTGCGCTCTACCAGGCGTTCAGCAATCAGTTTGACGTGGGCCTGACCGCCTATACCGCCGCGGACGCCGCGCGCGCCCTTCGCATATGGGCGGGCTTCGACACAGCCTCCCCTCGGGACGCGGCGCAATTGGACTCGTGGCCCAACAACGTCGTCGACCTCGCCGACGCCGTCCGCATCGCCCGCAAGGCCGCCGGGATCGAGCCGAACCCGTAGGAGCCGAAGCCACACGGTAGACAGGACGCCCGGCCGGCAGTTAGCGGCCGGGCGTCTTGGCGCGCGCCGCCGGGCGCTGAAGAGTCACGTCGGATCATGGACGCCGCCGCCCGCATGGCGCTGCCCTGAGCCCATCCAACCCTCCGCTCACAATGCCTCCATAGCGCGCGCAAATCGCGTGGGCTGCTCGATACACATATCACTATGATCTATGTGTCTCGTTAGTTGGGCTTATCATAGGCGCCCCGAGGTTGGGCGCTGATCGGAGGGTTTCATGCGGTTTCCCTCTCGCCATATCCTGGCGGTTCTGGCGGTAATCTGCGCGCCCGTCTTCCATGCGGCGGCCGCGCCTTCCCCTTCTGACGGCCCGCTGGTGGTGGATTTCGGCGGCGCCCCTCCTGATGCGCCGGTCGCCGGACTGGATCAGTGGCAGCGCGGGTTCGCGCCGGCTCCGGCTGCCGACGTTACCGGCACGAAAGAAGTCGTGGTCCTGCGCGTCTACTTCCACGACTACGCCAACACGTCGCGGTACACGAAGACCCAGGTAGACGGCTTCTTCAACAACGACCTGAACAAGCTCTGGCAGAACACCTCTTACGGCAAGATCAACATCCACGCCCAGGTGACTGATCAGTATCAACTGCCGAGCGACCGTAGCCATTACATAACGGACCACTCCGATGGCGACACTTCGGATGGTGACCAGTTCGACAATGTGATGAATGACGCCATCGACAAGTCACCGGCCGGAATCGACTGGAGCAACGTGGACGCCGTCTTTGTTGTGATGGCCGAAACGGACGCCACCCAATTCCATCGCGGTCAGGGCGGAACCGGCACCTACAAGATGGGGCCCGGCGGCAGCCTCAAGAAAGTCGGCTGCGGCATCTTCAGCGAGAACCCATCGGACAGCGACGTTGCCGTCTGGGGGCGCTGGTGCCATGAGTTGGGGCACGCCTTCCAGGTGGGCGGCCCGGCGCACCCGAGCAACTACAACAACTATTTCGAGTTGATGGATCACAACATGCCCGGGCAGACCGGCGTGTTTGAAAAACAGGCCAACATCGCTTTCCCCGGCTGGATGCCGCCCGCCAAATACCAGGTGATCACGCCCGCTCAGGGCGGCGATACGGCGATCGTCTGGGCGGAAGAGTACAATCCCGCCGGGCAGCCGAACATCCAGGCCGTGAAGGCGACCATCTCGGGCAATCTGTACTACCTCATCAGCGTTCGGCGGCGCATCAACGGCGATGATCTGCTGCCCGATTTCGGTATCCCCGGAATCCCGGACGAAGGCGTGCTGATTGAGCGCGTATCGGAGGGTTCCGACCCCTGGGTGACCGTGGTTGGGAAGGGCGGAGACCGCAACGTCCTGTGGAAAGGCGGCGATACATACTCCAACACATCGGACGGCATCTACATCGCCATCGAGAAGGTGGATGTCGACAACTACCGCGTCATCGTTCGCTTCAACGGCGACTTCGCGCACCAACCGGATGTGATGATCAATCCCTGGACTTCGCCTCCGGGAAACACCTGGGAAACCACGGATATCTGGGTGGACAGCCCGCTCAACGGATACGGCGTGTTCCGATATGGCACGTGGGATGATGGTACGGGCAACCAGGTCCCGCGTGGAAATGGCGACGATCCCGCCATCGGACAGGTGAACCGGCTCTACGTGCGCGTTCGCAACATCGGGTTCGCCACGGCCACCAACGTAACTGTGCACGTGGAGCGAACGGATCCGCCGGGGCTCGGGATCAATGGCGCATCCGGTTGGGTTCCCGTAACCGGTTCCGCGGCCACCAGCACCATCGACTCCTCCAGCTTCCCCGCGCTGGCCTCTCTGGCAGCCGGCGCCACGGCCGACGTGAACTTGAACTGGACGCCGAATTTCGCAGTTCCGCCCGGAACTCCCGCCGGCGACGCCTTCTTCTTCCACACGTGCATCCGCGTGAAGATCGATCCGGTTCCCGGCGAGACGGTTTTGGGAAACCAGGACGGAGACCGCGAGCAGGAGAACATCGATTACTTCCAGGCCTCTCCCGGCACGCCGGGCCCGTCGCACAAGGCGTTCCGCCTCCGAAACGATGATCCCGTGAACCCGAAGTGGTTCCACCTCGCCTACCAGTCCGATGTGCCGCCCGCCTGGGGCCTGGACGTGAACGGCGGCCAGCTTGCCGTGCGCCTGGACCCGGGCGAGGTCCGCGAAATCCCCGTCACCATTACGCCGGTGGGCCCGGCGGTTGTCGGCGGAACCTTCGGAGTGGACGTATCCGCCAACTATTTCCGCGACCTCGTGAACACGCTGAATCCCTCCGACAAGCACATGGAGTTCAAGCCCCTGGGCGGCGTGCGGGTGGAGACCCACGTCAACGGCCCCACTCAGATCTCGTGCACCGCCACACAGGAATCCCCGCGCCAGATCCGCGTGGATGGAAAGCTCACCGGCATAGACGGGTTCATCGGCCCCAACAGCCCGCTCTTCGTCTTCATAGAGGGACTGGACGTTCGCCGCGATTACCTGCCGGAAACCGGCCGGCTGGTGCAGGTGAACCTGGACGGCACATTCACCGGACACCTCAATGGCGATACGAACAAGTGGTGTCCCTATGAGGCCATGGCCATGTTCGCCGGCACCGACATGCTGGCCAGCGCCGCGGCGATTGCGCCCATCGCCAACCTCACGCCGCCCGTGCGCGGCGACATGACCGGCGACTGCGTGCTGGACATGACGGACATCACCGAAATGCTGCGGGTGGCGGGCGGTCTGGACGTCGCCTACCCCGGCCAGATTGTGGCATGCGACACAGATGGTGACGGGCAGATCACGTGTGTGGACGCCGTGGCCTTCCTGCGCGGAATGAGGGTGCGCCGCGGCGGGGCCGTCACCCGCACGCCAACGAACGCGTACAGCACGTATGGGGTTTACATCGATGATCCGTTGCTGAACGGGCAACCGGATGTACGGCTGGTGACCAGCCATCGGTTCATCGCCGCCTACAACACCCCCGTCGGAGTGTGGTATGATTCCGGGGCCGCGAAGTGGGTGGTCTATAACGAGGACCTGTCGGCGATGTCCAACAACGAGGTCTTCGGCTACTACTTCGGCGAGCGCGTCAAGAGCGCGCCGGCCACGGGAGCCTTCGTCGTGAAGCTGGACGATCCCGGCTTCACGGGCAACCCGTCGGCAATACCTCTCGCCGTCCATGATTTCGTGGCGGCCTACAACCCTTCGCCCGTGGGCCTCATATTCGACACCACTGCCCCTCAACCCTGGTACGCCTACAACGAAAGCGGGACAGCGATGGCCTCCGGAGAGCCGTTCTTCTACATGGATGCCGGTGCATCTGGCGGACGCGCCTTCCACTACGCCTACAACGACTATTTCGGCTACGGGGTCTACTTGGACGACCCCCGCCTGAACGGTAACCCTGGCGCTACGGTCATCGCCCAACACGGCTACCAGTCGGCGATCAACGCGTCGGCGGTGGGGGTGTGGTACGACTTCATTGCCGGGAAGTGGATAGCCTACAACGAAACGCGGGGCCCCCTCGCCACGGGCGAGGCGATCCACTACCTGGTCGTCTCCAACTGAAAGGACGGGGCTGCCCTCGCGGCGCGGGGGCAGCCCTACAGATCTATGAAGAGCCTGGCTTTGGCGATGCTTCTCGTCTCACTCCCAGCGGCGAGCGCCCCGGCCCCGCCGCCGCTCAGCGCCACTCCGTTGTCCGCCGGAGCGATCTATGCCGGGGCGGACGTGGACGTTCACTTCTATCTGGCTGCCCGCGGCGGAGGCGGCTCGATATTCCGGCTCGTTCCGTTGGAGAAGACGCGCGTGACCGCGGAGATCACGATGCCGTCGATGCCGGGCATGCCGCCAATGATGCCGACCGTGCATGAGGAGGGCGCCCCGGGCTACTTCGGGGTCACCACTCTGTTTCCACACGGCGGAGAGTACCGCGTTGCCTTGACCGCCGATGCCGGCGGCGGCGCGTTTCGGTTGAACGTGATGGACGCGCCGGATGGGCCGCTGCCTCCGCCGCCATTCGTAGTGATAGTGGAGCCAACGCCGGACCCCCCGGCTGCCGGACTTCCGGTTACCATGCGCCTCGGCCTGACGCGCCGCGTTACGGGTGAGCCCGTTACAGACTTGCTCATAGTCCACACGAAGCCGTGGCACCTGTTGGTGATGAGCGACGACCTGCGCTGGTTCGATCACATCCACCCTGTGGCCGGCCCGGACGGACGCTATACGGTTACCGAGACGTTCCCGTTCGGGGGACGGTTCCTGCTGCTCTCGGACGTGTCTCCGAAGGGGGCTGGGCAGCAGTTCGCGCCGGCCGAGCTGACGGTCTCCGGCGCCGCGCCCGCCGCAACGTACGCGCTAGCGCCCACGCCGCGGTCCAGGACAATCGAAGGCGTCACAATAGCGCTCAATGCGCCGTCGACGCTGAAGGCGCATGAGGACGTCACGCTGGCCTTTGATGTGCGCGATGCCGCGGGAGCGCCGGTTACGGATCTTGAACCCTACCTGGGCGCAATGGGACACCTCATCATCGTCAGTCAGGACCGCACGCGGTTCGTGCATTCCCATCCTTCCAGCCTCGAGGCGGCCGGGACCGGGACCGTTCGATTCCTCTGTCGATTCCCGAAGCCGGGCCTATACAAGGCATGGGCTCAGTTCCAACGCGCTGGAAAGGTCATCACCGCGGACTACGTGGTGAAAGTGGATGGGAGTTGAAACGGCGCCTCAGCGACTTGCCAGAGCGTTCGCGTGCGTCTAATATATTGGAATATAGTGGACGTTCACGCTTTGGAATCGCCACAGGTCGGCATCAGAGGCGCCGATTGCGCCGCGCCTTGCCGGACCCTAGTGTTCGGTCAAGGAAGGATGGCCGTGTGGGGTTGTCATCCCGAGCGGAGATGTCATGGCCCGCGGCCACCGGGAGGGATGAAAATGCCGAGCGCCGCGTTCGGCGGCCGTGCAGTCCGAGGCGCGAGACCACGGTCCATCAGCGGGCAAGGCGCGCCTTGCCCCACCGAGTCTGGTATCGCCGACCACCGAACGGTGGACGGCCGGGCCTACCGGGTAGGGGCAAGGCACGCCCATTCGTTCCAACTAAGTGCCGTTTCCAGCGTGACAAGGCCGCTTGCCTACCATCGATCGCGTCGTCTCAGCAGCCTGGGTCAGAGTTGGTGTTAGGCGT
>DASXUL010000138.1:0-8097 GCA_036504855.1 Armatimonadota bacterium
CGCTGCTCGTGGCCATCCGGCCGGCCTGTGCCCAGCCCGTGACGATGTTATTCGAGAAGACCGGCTTTTCGCCACTGTAGTAGGAGAGGGTGACGGCAGTCAGGCTGTCCGTCCCGAGCTGGACGATGGCGTTGTTGGCGATCACCGGGTCCGTGCCGTAATAGTTGCCGCGCGTGGAAAGTCCCAGGCTGAGCCCGACGCGGACGCCGCTGACGGCGATGACGTTGTCCTTGAACACCCCGCCGCCGAACAATACCTCGTAGTAGCTGTCCGGACCGGTGTCGTCGAGGAAGGTATTGCGGACGATCGTGCCATCGTAAGAGCTGTAGAGGGACGCGCCGTATGAGGCGGGGTTGTCGGTAAAGAGGTTGTCCATCACCACCCCGTTGGCGCAGTTGATGGCTCCGCCGTAGCCTTCGTAGCAGCTGTTGCCTTCGAACACGTTGTGGACGATCACGGTCGGCTGTCCCCAGGCCCAGATCGCTCCGCCCTGCAACCAGCCCGGGTTGGCGCTGATGGAGCCGTTGTGGCTGAACACGTTGTCCCGGATCAGCCCGCCCCGCGTGAAGATGGCCCCTCCCTTGGCGGCGTAGCAGTCGCTGATGCGGTTGCCCGCGATCAGCGGCCTGGCGCCGTCCTCCGCGTAGATGCCGCCGCCCACTGCAACCACGTAGCGCGTGCCCTGTGCGCCGCAGTTGGAGATGATGTTGTTGGAGATGATGGGGGTTCCGCCCAGCACGATGACGCCGCCGCCCATGCCGATCCCTTCGCTCGTGGAGATGAGGCCGTAGCCGTGCTCGATGTCGAAGCCGTCCACCACCGTGGCGCTGGTTGCATTGGCGGCGATGGTGATGACCGTTCCCTTGCTCTGACCGTCCAGCAGGGAGATGTTCACGCTGGGGTCGCGCGGGTCTCGGCTCCGTTCGTTGCCCATGAAGCCGCCGTAGAGGGCCACCCCGCTCTTGAGGGTGATGTTCTCGGGATAGGTCCCGGCGGCCACCCAGACCTCATCGCCGGGCTGCGCCGCGTCGATACCTTGCTGGACGGTGGGGAAAGCGGTCGCCCAGGAGAGGCCATCGGGAGAAGGAGGTTCCACCTGGTGGCTGACGTAGAGGGCGCTGCCCCAGGAGGCGGAGACAGCGGACAGAGCCAAAGCAGCAGCAACGGCAAGCTTCATCTTCAGCGCTCCATCGAACGGAATGGCCGGCGTCGTTGACGGTTACCCCTATGATGCCATGCTTGTTCGCCAAAAGCGGAATTCACCACAGAGACACAGAGACACAGAGATCTTCTTCTGGTCTCTGTGTCTCTGTGCCTCTGTGGTGGATTCCCGTTCAGTCCTGTCTGCCCGCTTTTCAGGAACCATGCGGCGTCCGCGCGGTGTTCGCATGCATGGAGGGACAGCTTCCCTCACCTGTTTTCGACCGGCAACGACGCCGGGGCGAGGAAAGGATCTCGTGCCGATGACCGATTACGTGATGCCGCGCGGCGCCTTCCTGGTGGGAGAGCCGGAAGACGAAGAAGAGCGGTTCGCCGACGAGTTGCGCTCCTTCGAGGAAGAGCGCAACGGACAGCCCGCCAACGCCCTCGCCGCGGCCGCCGGGGCCGACCTGTATCGCGGCCTCATCGAACGCATCGGCGAGGACCCCAACCGCGAGGGCTTGCTCAAAACGCCCGACCGCGCCTACAAGGCCTTCGGATTCCTCACCGAGGGCTACCGGCAGAACGTCCAGACCGTATTGAACGACGCCGTGTTCCATGAGAGCTACGACGATATGGTCCTGGTGCGCGACATCGAGTTCTACAGCCTGTGCGAGCACCATTTGCTGCCGTTCATGGGGAAGGCTCACGTGGCCTATCTGCCGAACGGCAAGGTCATCGGGCTATCGAAGATCGCCCGGCTCGTCAACATGTTCAGCCGCCGCCTTCAGGTTCAGGAACGCCTCACCCAGGAGATTGGGCAGGCGTTGGAAGACGCCATCCAGCCGTCCGGCGTGGCCGTTGTGATGGAGGCCCAGCACATGTGCATGATGCTGCGCGGCGTGCAGAAGCAGAGCAGCAGCATGATGACCAGCTACGTGAGCGGCCGCTTCCGTGAGGACGCCAAGACCCGATCCGAAGTGATGGACCTGCTGAAGATCCGGTCGCGATGACGCCGGGTCCGCGCCGGTGCGTGCTGTACTGGATGCAGGCGGGGCAACGCGCCGAGGGGAACCCGGCCCTGAACGCGGCCGTTTGGCGGGCCAACGCGCTTGGCCTGCCGGCGGCCGTTTTCCTTGGGCTGGATGCGGCATACCCCGGCGCCAACGCCCGCCATTTCGCCTTCATGCTGGACGGCCTGCGCGAAACCGAGGCCGACCTGGAAGCCGCCGGCCTCCCCTTCGCCCTGCGCCTGTGCTCCCCGGCGCGCGGCGTGGTTCTGGCCGCCCGCGAACTGGGCGCCGTGGAGGTCTTCACCGAGGAAGCCGCTTTGCGCGCCCCGCGCGGCTGGCGCGAGGAGGCCCGCGCGGCGCTGGACGTTCCGCTCACCGAGGTACCTTCCGAAACGCTCATCCCCGTGGACGCCTTCGGCCGCCTCGCCGGAAACGCCGCCACGCTGCGCCGCTTCATCCAGCCCCGCGTCGCCGCGATGGATGAAGAGGCGCCCCGCCCCACGGTCGATCACCCCTGGCGGCCGGAACCGCTGGGCATCCGCCTGGCTGACGCATCCACCGACGCGCTACTGGATGCGCTTCGGGCAGATCGGTCCGTGCCGCCCTCCCCGCGTTTCGAGCCCGGCCCCCGCGCCGCCCTGGAAACACTCCGCCGCTTCATCGCCGAGCGATTGCACCGGTACAGCGAGGACCGCAACCAGCCGGATCTCGCCGACACGAGCGAGCTTTCGCCGTATCTCCACTACGGGCAAATCGGCCCGCAAACGATCGTCCGCGCCGTGCGGGATGCGGACGCGCCCGAGCCCCAGAAGGCCGCCTTCCTGGAGCAGCTCATCGTGCGGCGCGAACTGGCATGGAACCACGCTCGCTTCAACCCGGATTACGACCGCTACGAGGGCCTTCCCGCCTGGGGCCGGGCCACCCTCGCCGACCACGCCGCCGACCCCCGCCCCGTTCTCTACACGCGCGACCAGCTCGAGCGCGCCGAAACGCACAGCTCAACCTGGAACGCCGCGCAGCGCGAGATGGTCGAAACAGGTTACATGCACGGCTACCGCCGCATGGGCTGGGCGAAGAAGATATTGGAGTGGAGCGCCACGCCGCAAGAAGCGTTCGAAACGGCCGTCTACCTGAACGACAAGTACGAACTGGACGGCCGGGATCCCAACGGCTACGCCGGCGTCGCCTGGTCCATCGGCGGCCGCCACGACCGCCCCTGGTTCCGCCGCCCCATCTTCGGCCTCATTCGCTACATGAAAGGCTGAACCGGCTCACCCAATGGACCCGTCTCCGTTCGCCGGCATACCCCATGGAGTGCGGCGGATCGCCGCCGCTTTCGCTCGGTTAAGGGTCATCGAGCGCGATGACGTTTGCGCATCATACCAATGCGCCCCACCTACGTCATTCCGAGCGCAGCGAGGAATCTCGGCCTGACCAATATGCTGAGACAACGCTACACGCACCCGAAGTAACGTCTGCCTGAGCGCTTGTTACGTTGCTCCACATGATCGGTCCGGCCGAGACCTCTCGCTGCGCTCGACGTGACGTGGGAGGCAACTTGGCATGACTTGGCAGGGGCTCGGAGCGACGCAGGGGCGGAATCGGGATCATACGGCAGCGCCGTGTCCGATTGAGCCGCGGCGGGCTATTCCGTCGCGGTTTGAAGGCGATCGAATGCCGTTCGGCTCGCGATCTGCTTTCGGAACATGGCGCCGAACAGATACCGCACCAGCGGCTGTATGAAGAACAACTGCGAGAAGAACGCCAGCGGGAAATTGAAGGCGATCTTCTGCAGCCACTGCGCCAGGAACTCGGCGGTGATGCCATTGTACAGAATCGTTGCCACAAACGACATCATGGGGCACATCAGGCAGATGGTGGCGCAGATGATCGCTGTGGAAACCACAAAAGGTCTGTCCTCCCTCGGATTCACCATGCCAAACGCTATTCGCTTCGATAGCGGGCCAGCGACAAAGAGCTGAAGCAGCAGCGCGAATGCGCACTCTATAGGGACGTACTTGCACGATGCGATGAACACCTGGTTCGACATCCCGCCCGTCTCCAACGCGATGTTGAACCACACGAATATGTGCACCGTAATCCCCACGGACAACAATGCATACGACAGCGCCTGAGTCTTCGTTCTCGGCATGAATACCCCTTCCGTTCCTTTCCGTAAGCGGCCATTGACGTATCTCAGACGGCAAAAAGCGACACAAGCGCCGCTTTTGTGCCGTAATCAGATTTACGTGCAAAAGCACCACATGTGTCGCTCAAAAGTCTGCTATGAAATTGTTGCGCCTGCCGGCCCGGAAACGGGCTCCGAAGCGGCGAATCCGCCGGCGCTGTAACGACGATATTCTACCAGCTATTCCCGAACAAGGTCAAGTTCTCAGCGCGTTCCGCGGAGCCGATACGCGTCATTCCGGCAGGGTAACCGTGTACCGGCCATCGGGTTCGGCGGTCACCGTGGCGGCGCCGTGGGCGGGTTTCACCGTGACTTTCGGTTGGCCGGATGCGCGCGTTACGAGAATGTCGAAGGAGCCGCCGAAGGCCTGGACGTTGCGCAGGGCCATGCGGTTCCAGCCGGCCGGGAGGCGCGGGGTTAGCTCGAAGCGGCGGAGGCCCGTGGGGCGGATGCCGAACAGGCCCTCGGTGATCACGCGGGCGTACAGGGCGCTTTCCGCCGAGAGGTGGCGCTGGTTCCCCTCCGGCCAGGCTTCCACGGGATACGGCACGTGCTCGCCCAGCAGGCGGCGTTGGGAGTACTTCTGGAGGTAATCCAGCGCCCGTTCCGTGTCGCCCGCCGCGAAGACGCCGCGCAGGGCGTAGAGGGTGGCGCGGTCCCAGAACGTTTCCTTGCCGGCCTCGGTGGCGAGGCCGTTCTCGGTCCAGAGGCGCGGCGAGAACAGCGCGCGCACCGTCCCTTCGGAGCGCGTGAAGATGCCCATGGTCAACGGGATGCCGATCCAGGCGCGCAGGGTTTCGTTGCCCGCGTAGTAGCGGTAGGTGGGGTAGCCCTCCACCGCGGCGCCGAAATGGCGCTCTATGGCGGCGGCCAGAGCGTCGGCGCGCGCGTTCAGGTCGCGGCTCACGCTCTCCGGCTGGCCAAGGTCGCGGGCCAGGAAGGCGGCGCTACGCTGAGCATCGTAGCAGAGGCACGCCGTGCAGAGGTTGGCGTCGCCGGCCGGGAAGCGTCCCTCCAACTCATCGCAGTTCGAGGCGATCACGCCGTCGGCCGTGGTCTTGCGGCGGCAGTATTCCAGGCACCATTGAACGATGGGCCACATCTCGGCGGCGATCTTCGGGTCGCCGGAGGCGAGCGCGTAGCGAGAGGCGCCGTAGGCGATCATCGCGGCGTCGCCCCGGTCCCCCGCCCCGTTCCAGATATCCGTACCTTCGGCGATGATCGAGCTGGGGACCGGCTTGTATTCCGGCGTCATGTACGCGCCGAACAGGCGGAAGGCGTTGCGGGCGGAGCCGTTGCCGGCCTCGTCGCCGAGGAACGGGAAGAACGGATTGGCGTACTCCGCCTGGTCGTTCGCCCAGATGGCGGCGTAGTAGGCGCCGCCGCCGGGCCCGTGCATCAGACCGCCCTTGGTGTCGAAGATGCTCTCCGCCGCGCGCACCTTGGCGAAGGCGAAGGCCCGCTCCAGCACGGGGTCCGGGCACTCGAAGCGCAGTTTCCGCCAGAGCCCGGCCACGTACGCCTCGCGCGCCTTCTGCTCCGCGGGGCCGTCCGGCGCCAGGGCCGGCTCCGCCTCGCGGCGACCGCTGTACGCCACGCAGAACTTCGCGCACCGGCCGGGCCGCAGCCGGGTGACGGGCAGGCCCGCCGAGCGCGCCTCCATGCGGTAGGCGCCGTCCACGCCCTTCTCCGGGTCCGTGCGGCGCGAGAGCTCAAACGGCGGAACCTCCACGGTTACGGCTCGCCCGCTCCGGTTGCGCAGGGTTACGTTCTCAATGAGGGCGGGCAGGCGCGTGGAGGGCAGCAGCGTGCGGGTGACCTCGATGCCGGACGGGGTTTGGCTGGCGATGGCCAGCAGCCCGCGCAGGCGGAAGGAGACCGGCGATTCCGGGCCCAGCGGCGCGCCGTCCGCGGTGACAGCCGGGTACGCGTCGGCGCCGAAGCCGGTTTGCAGGCTGGCGTGCGTGTTGTTGGGGATGGTGCGCAGCGTGGGCCAGACCACCTGGCGATCGAGGGTCAGATGGCCATCCGCGTCGAGCCCGTAGTGGATGATGGCGGAGACCTTCCGGCCGCTCATTTCGATGTGATCCACATGCGGTATCGGATGGCCGGCCACGGTCCAGGCGAGGCCGCCATCCTTCTCGATCGTCCAGAAGGCTTCGGCGTGCGCGGGGGCGCAGAGCAGCAACAGCGAAAGCGCCAGGCAGGCGGCAACGGCGGTCATCGGCGGGTCTCCGTTCGGCGGGATCAGCCGAACAGGCGCAAGCGCTTCGGGCAGTGCGCGCAGTCCGGCGTGGGAAGCGGAGGGCCGGGCGGATCGCCTTCTTCCGGCTTCCAGGCCCCCTTCCACAGACTATGCAGCCGCGACGGGCTGTCGGCCAGTACGGAGAGCGAGGAGGCCACGTAGAGCAGGCTGAACACCTGATGCACGCGGTCGCCGGTGAGCCCCTGATGGAGGGCCTGCGGGAACATCGCCAGTATCTCCGGGGCGAGGAACTGGCCTATGAACAGCGTAAACAGCAGCACGGCGTGCCACACCGAGAGGCGCAGCGTCATGATCAGCACCACGCCCAACAGGCTCTGCGCGGCTGTCAGCAGAACCTCGTGCATCTGCAGGGAGCTCATGGGGATGGCGTGGTTCAACGAGCCGTGCGACACAGCGTAAACGCCGGGGATCATGCCCACCAGCAAGGTCCACTGGTTCAGCTTGGCGGAGAGCAGGCTGCCCAGGGCCATGCCGGCCTGGCCGCGCAGGGTGAAGCCGATGGCAACGATGAACTCCGGCGCCTCGGAGGCGATGGGCGCCAGCCACTGGACCAGCAGGAACTCATTGATGTGGAAGGCGCGCCCGGTTCCGATGAGCCCTTCGCAGAACGCCCCGGCGTTGGCGAGGATGACCGCGCCCGCGAACGCAAACAGGCCGTACGTGGCAAGCCTCCGAGGCAGGGTATTCAGCGATACGATCAGCGCGGCGGGGCCTTCGCATTCGCACTCGCCGGTCGGACGCCTTCCCGCCACGGCGATGTAGCCGGCGTAGATCGACAGGAACACCACGCCGTCATACCAGGCCAAACTGCCCTTGATGGGGATCACAAACGCATAGACGGTGGCCGCGGCGAGGAACAACAGCTCCAGCCGCCGCTCGCGCTCCAGGATAACCGGCTTCTTCAACTTCAGCCAGTAGAGCGCAACGATGACGGACCACCCCACGCCGATGAGCAGCCGGTTGGCGCCGGTCATGTTCGCCACGGCGTAGTGAGCGTAATTCGCTTCCGGGTGTTGGCCCGCCTGCCAGGTGAAGTACATGTCCACGGCGTACTCGGGCAGCACGGCGATGAGGGCCACCAGAGCGAGCGCGAGGGATTGGGACATGTCCGCCTGCGCGGCGTCGCACGCCCAGAGGAGGAGGAAGGAGGCGCCCAGAATCGCCGCTCCGGCCGTGAGGGCCATTTGGGGGGCGATGAGGTGCACGTGGGCGAGCCGGACATACAGCCCAGGCAGCGTGAGGGCTACCGCGGGCAGCATCAGGGCGAGGGTGCGTTTCAGGGACAAATCGTCTCTCCGGGCGTGTGGCGGAGACGAACTCGGCCACGCGCAGTTTTTGCGCGCAGCCAAAGGTCTGACACCCAGGAGAATCCCCTTGCGGGAGGCCAGAAGCCCGTACGGCTCCGAGATTGTTGGCCTCTCCGACGCCGATCGAGCCGGCGCTGCTACTCCCCCTTGGCAAGCTAACTCACCATGATGTGCCGCCCGCGC
>DASXUL010000139.1:0-10576 GCA_036504855.1 Armatimonadota bacterium
CGCCGTACCCAACTGGTGAAGGTTGTTGATGCACTGCGTGCGTTTGGCGCGTTCCCTCGCCTTGACCAGGACGGGGAATAGCAGTCCGGCCAGGACGGCAACGATGGCGATGACCACCAGCAGTTCGATGAGGGTGAAGGCTTTGCGCATATGCCCGCGGTCCGCGCCATACCTGAGGGGGGATCAGAGAAGGTCGCTGACGCCGTTTGCCGACCGACCGCCCCGTTTGGTTAGACGGAAGGCGGCAGGCAGTCGTTCCCACAGCCCGAAGGCCCTCTTCCCCGAGACAGCGAGTCTCACGGAAGAGGGCCTTCGGCCCGCATTCTGATTTCCGAGTTCTGCGTTCTGCGTTCTGATCTCAGAACGTGTTGAAGTAGATCGCCGCCGGGTGGTGGATGATCAGGGCCGCCGTGCTCTGGTCGGGGACGAGCTGGCCCGGCTCCGTCACCTCCATGCCCAGCGCCTCGCGGGCGGGGAGCAGGCCGAACAGCGTGTGGTGCTGCTCCAGGTCCGGGCAGGCCGGGTAGCCCCAACTGTAGCGGTGGCCCTGCGTTTCGCCGAGGCCCAGTTCGCGCCGGATGCGCAGGTGCGCCCAGTTCGCCGCCGCCTCCGCCGCCTCAACGCTCAGGCCGTGCAGGTAGTAGCTCTGCGTGTAGTCCCCCGCCTTGTTCAGCGCCTCGCAGGCCTCCGTGGCGCGCGGCCCCACCGTCACCACCTGCAACGGCAGCACGTCCATGTGGCCGCCGCCAACCGGGGCCAGGTAGTCCGCCAGACACAAATGCGGGGCGCCGGATTGGCGCGGGAACTCGAACCGCGCGATCTCCCGCGCGTGGTCCTCCGGGTCGAAGATGATCGCCGTTTCGCCGTCGGATTGGGCCGGGAAGTAGCCATAGGCGGCCTTCGGCCGCAGCCACCCCTCGCAGACGCTTCGCGTCTTCAGGTCTTCCAGCGTTGGGTGGAACACCTCGCGCTGAAGCCGCTCCCACTCCGCGCCCTTGGCGTTCTTCGCGCCCCATTGCAGGCGGAAAAGCTCCTTCAGGTCCAGCAGCGGCCAGATCTCCTCCAGCGGGATATCGTCCACAACCCGCACGCCCCAGAACGGAACGGGCGGGACCGGCGCCTCGGCCACCTTCACGCGCGGCGCGGCGGGCGCGGCGGCGCGGGCGGCGGCCCGATCCGCCTCGCGGCGCAGCGTGTTGTGCGCGGCGGCCAGAGTCTCATCCCACAGCGCCGATCGGGTGTCCGCGTCCGACAGGCTGTCCATGGTGGCAAGCCCCTCGAAGGCGTCCTTGCAGTAGTAGATGCCGCCCGTGTATGGCCGGCCCTCCTCCACGAACAACGATCGGTGCCCAAACGCCGGGTTGATGGCCGCGCCGCCGATCATCACGGGGATGTTCAGGCCGCGCCGGTCCAGTTCCTTCACGCACAGCGGCATCTGCTTGCTGGTGGAAACGAGCAAGGCGGAAAGCCCGATGGCGGTGGCGCCCACCTCCACGGCCTTCTCGATGATCGTGTTGATGGGCACCTGCTTGCCCAGGTCGTACACGGTGTAGCCGTTGTTCGAGAGGATCGTGTTCACCAGCGACTTGCCGATGTCGTGCACGTCGCCGAACACGGTGGCCAGCACCAGCTTGCCCTTCGCCACGCCCTCCTGCTTCTCCAGGAACGCCTCCAGGTAGGCCACGCTGGCCTTCATCACCTCGGCGCTCTGCAACACGAACGGCAGGATCAACTCGCCCGCGCCGAACTTGTCGCCCACCTCTTTCATGGCGGGCAGCAGCACGCCGTTCAACACGTCCACGGCGCCCTCGCCGCGGCGCATTCCGGCGGCCTCGCGGGCGATGAGGGCCTCCTCAATGTCCGCCGTCACCCCGTCGCGCTTCCGGTGCAAAATGCGGTAGTGGATACGCTGTTCCGGCGTCATCGCCGCCATCGGGTCGGCCTTCGTCTCGCCGGTCTCCGAGGCGTCCACCGTCTCGAAGAATCCGATGAAGCGGGTCAGCGCGTCCGCGCGGCGGTTCAGGATCAGGTCGTCGGCCAGCGCGCGCTGGTCTTCATCGATCTCGGCGTAGGGCGTGATGTGCGCCGGGTTCACGATGGCCATATCCAGCCCGGCCTTCACGGCGTGGTGCAGGAACACGCTGTTCAGAACGGCGCGCGCGTGCGGGCTGATGCCGAAGCTCAGGTTCGAGACGCCCAGCACGGTCATCGTGCCCGGCAGTTCCGCCTTGATGCGCCGGATGGCGGTGAGGTTCTCCACCGCCGAGTTCGCCAGATCCTCCTGACCGGTAACGACGGGGAAAACCTGGACGTCGTAGATCAGCGTGTCCGGCGGCATGCCGTATTCGCCCACCACGATGTCGTGCAGCTTCGCGGCCACCTCCACCTTCGCGTCGGCCGTCTTCGCCATGCCGCGCTCGTCGATGGTCATCGCCACAACGGCGGCGCCGTGTTCCTTCAGGATGGGCAGCCATGTGTCCACGCGCTCGGCACGGTTCTCCAGGTTGATGGAGTTCACGATGGCGCGGCCCGGGTAGGTCTTCAGCGCCGCCTCCATCACGTCGCGTTCCGTGGTATCGATCACCAGCGGGGCCTCAACGCCCATGGCCAGCGTCTTCACCAGCTTCACCATCTGGGCGCGCTCGTCCGTGCGCTCGGTCATCGCCACGCACACGTCCAACACGTGGGCGCCGCCCTCCACCTGATCGCGCGCCACCTCCAGGCAGCCCTCGTAATCGTCCTTCAGCAGCAACCGCTTCACCTTGCGGCTGCCCACGGAGTTCACGCGCTCGCCCACGATCAGCGGCGCCGGCTCCTGCTGCATCTCGAAGCGCCGCATCCCCGATGAAACGCCCGGCGCGTAATAGGGGCACTCCGGCTCGCGCGCGTTGCTCACGCGCTGCCCGTCGAAGCTGGCCCAGAACCGGCGCGGCGACCCGCGGTATGGTTCGATGGCCTGCGCCACGGCAGCCAGGTGTTCCGGCGTGGTTCCGCAGCAGCCGCCCACGATGTTCACCCCAAACTCGCGCACGAAACCCAACATGTGCCCGGCGAACAACTCCGGCGTCTGGCGGTAAACCGCCTCGCCGCCCGGCCCCTGTTCCGGCAGGCCCGCGTTCGGCAGGCACGAAATCGGCAGCGGACAGTTCTCGGAGAGGTAGCGAATGGGATCGCGGAACATCTCAGGCCCGGCGGAGCAGTTCAACCCGATGGCCTGAATCGGCAGCGCCTGCAGCGTGGTCATGGCGGCGGCGATGTCGGTGCCGAACAGCATCTTGCCGTTCTCGGGCACGAGGAACACCTGCGCCATGACGGGCACGCGCGGCAGCCCGGCCCGGAAGGCGCGCTCAATGCCGGCGATGCCCGCCTTCAGCTCCAGCACGTCAAAGGACGTCTCCAGCAGCAGAACGTCCACGCCGCCTTCCACAAGGCCGCGCGCCTGCTCGGCGAAACCATCCGCCAGCGCGTCAAACGTGATGTTCGAGAGCACGGGGTCGTTCCCGCTTGGCAGCTTGCCGGTTGGGCCCATGCTGCCCACCACGAAGCGCGGAGCATCGGGCGAGCTGAACCGATCGGCCACGCGGCGGGCCAGGGCGGCGGCCTCGCGGCTGAGGTCAACCACATCGGCGCCCAGCCCGTACTCCTCCAGCCGGAACCCGGTTCCGTTGAACGTGTCCGTCTCAACGGCGTCGCATCCGGCGGCGAAGAAGCGGGTGTGGATCTCTTCAATGACGTCAGGCCGCGTGCGCACCAGTATCTCGTTGCAGCCTTCTCGCCCGCCGAAATCGGCGGCGGTGAGGTTGAACATCTGGATGGAGGTGCCCATGGCGCCGTCGAACAGCGCCACGCGGTTCTTCAGGGTCTCTAGAAAACGGCTTTGCATAATCGTCATTCTAACACGCCAAACGCGTTCCGCCGTTCCCGCCGCACTACAGTCAACTCAACTCCGTGTCCGGCCGATAGTCATGTGGCGGGTTTCGGCATTCGGGCCGGCGCGGATCGGGAGGCAGATGGAGAGTACAGGATTCACGTGGGCCAGTGTTGGCGACCTGGAGCGAGGCCGCCCCAACCTCGGCGCGACCATGCGCGTCGAGATCTACCGGCTCATGCAATTTGCGGTCCGCG
The DNA here is from genome assembly GCA_036504855.1 of Armatimonadota bacterium. GTDB lineage: Bacteria > Armatimonadota > DTGP01 > JAKQQT01 > JAKQQT01 > DASXUL01. The sequence goes on from DASXUL010000139.1 coordinate 4,126, forward strand.
ATGCCATGGCGCAGACCCTCGTGCCTGAGGCCGCCGTTCGGATCTTCCGAGATGCCGGCTACGCGTTTGGACGCGCTTTCCGCGGCCACGCCATCCGCCCCTCCGCCGATCTGGGCGAGTTCTCCGTCACCATCTCCGAAGATGCCGGCCGCTCCGGCCTCCCCATCTCCCACGCCACAACGTGCGCCTATGACGAAGGCGTCATCGCCGCGCTCTCGGAATCGTTCTGCGGGCGGCGCTTCGTTGTGAAAGAGATCGACGGCTGGTCATCCGGCGATCGCACCTGCCGGTTTATCGCCTCCGCCCTGCCGGATTGACGCCATGGGCAAGCGTCTACCATCTCATTCAACCCAGGCGCTCGCCACTGCGCCCAGCGCGGAAATCCTCGCCGTTGCGGAAGGCGCGCTGGCCCTGGCCGGCGGCGACCTCTCCCAGCCCCTCGTGGGCGAGGGCCCGGCCGCGGCCGCGCTGAAGTCGCTCCAGGCCAGCCTGCGCCGCCTCACGTGGCAGGTCCACGCCATCGCCGGCGGTGACCTTTCGCAACGCGTTGAGTCCATGGGCGAGTTCACCGCCGCCTTCAACGCGCTCTCCGAGCGACTCCAGGGGGCCGACGCCGAGGTGAGGGAACAGCACGCCGCCCTCCTCCGGCGAAATGCCGATCTCCAGCGCAAGGTCAGAGAGCACCGCGAGGCCGAACAGGCCCTCCGGGAGAGCGAATCCCGATACCGTCTCCTCGCCGACAACGCCAGCGACCTCATCATGACGATGGACATGGACGGCGCCTTCACCTATCACAGCCCGTCAACGCGGAGGCTCTTGGGTGATGTCGCGGACGGCTGCGGGTATGCAACCTTCCGGGACGCCGTGGCGCCCTCCTCGCTTCCGGTCGCCCTCGACGCGCTCAAGCGCATCAGCGGCGCGGCCCGCGCCGGGCGGCGGCCGCGGCCCATTACCCGTCAGGTTGAGATCGTCCGCTACGACGGTTCCACGATCTGGGTCGAAGTCGCCGCCAGCATCCTCTGGGACGAGGCCGGCCGCCCCTCGGGGATCCTCGGGGTCGCCCGCGATGTCACCGAGCGACGCAGGCTGCAACAGGCCGAAACCGAACACCGCCTGATCGCCGAGGGCCTCATCGCCATCGGCAAATCCCTCGCCGACCAGACGGAAACCGACGGAGTGCTCGATAGTATCCTCACAACCGTAACACAGGTCATCCCCATGGATGCCGCCCGCCTGCTCGTTCTCGACGGCGCCGCCGCACGGAGCGTCCGCTCCGCCGGACTGGGCGACCCGGACCCCACCGCCGGGCCCGTCTTCGACATCGCGCCTGGCAGCCCTCTCGACCAGATTCGCTCCGCCGGCCGGCCCATCATCTTCTCGGCGGACGACCTCGACGCTCATTCCATCCTCTCGCCTCGCTTCGCGTCCTGGATCGGAGGGCCCCTGCGCTCCGGAACCGACATCATCGGGCTCTTGTTCCTTGGGAAGCGTCAGCCTGGCTACTACAATAACGCCTCCGCCCACCGGTTCGCCGCCTTCGCCGGACTCGCCGCTCTCGCGCTCCGTAACGTTGGGCTCCTCGAACACGCTCGCGTGCTCGCCATCACCGATCCCCTCACCGGCCTCTTCAACCGACGCCACTTCCATGAGGTGGCCGCCGCTGAGTTCCAGCGCGCGGAGCGCTACCATCACCCCATTGCCTGCGTCATGCTGGACATCGACCACTTCAAGCAGGTTAACGACCGCTACGGCCACGCCGCCGGAGACCGCGTCCTCCAAAGCGTCGTCAACGCCTGCCGCGGCGCACTGCGCAGCGTGGACGTGATGGGCCGCTACGGCGGAGAGGAGTTCACCATCGTGCTCCCCGAGACCGCCGCGGCAGACGCCGTGCGCGTCGCGGAGCGCCTCCGCCGGGCCGTCTGCGAGAACCCCATTGGGCTGGAGGGATACCCCGAAGCCATCACCATCAGCCTCGGGGTCAGCGCCTGCCGCCCCGGAGCCCCGAACACCGTTTGCCATTCGGCTTCGGCCGACGGCCTCATCCACCGCGCCGACCAGGCCATGTACGCCTCCAAGGCGGCCGGCCGCAACCGCGTCACCCTCTTCGAGGATCGGCGGCCAAGCCAACCGCCCTTCGCTCGCCCATTACCCGGCTGAGCCTGCTACCATTCCCTCGGAAGCGCCCGCACACATCCGAAGGAGATCCCGTTATGTCCGTCCCCACACGTTCGCCTCTGCCCAATTCCTCCGCCCTGGATGCCGCCCTGGAGGAAGGGATGCGGCGGTTCAGCGTGCCCGGCGCCGCCGCTGGCATCGTGCAAGACGACGAGGTCGTTTACCTGAAGGGGCTTGGAGTCCGCGAGCTCGGCCGCCCGAAGCCTGTAACCCCAGACACCCTGTTCGCCATCGCCTCAACCACCAAGGCCTTCACCACAACGTCCATGGCGATGCTGGTGGACGAGGGGAAGATGGCATGGGATGACCCCGTACGCCGCCATATCCCCTCCTTCCGCGTGGACGACCCGCTCACCGACGCCCTCATCACGCTGCGCGACACGGTGTGCCACCGCACCGGCATGGCCCGCCACGACGCGCTATGGTACCTATCGCCCATGCGCTCCGAGGAGATGGTGCGCCGCCTGGGACTCCTGAAGCCCGCGTACCCGATTCGCACAACGTACGAGTACCAGAACCTGATGTTCCTCGTGGCGGGCCTCGCCGTGGCCGGCGCCGCCGGGATGACATGGCAGGATTTCGTCCGCGCGCGCATCTTCAAGCCGCTGGGCATGGCCGGCGCCAACTTCAGCGCAACCGACGCCCAGGCCGCCGCGGACCACGCCACCCCCCACTACCGCTGGGCGGACGACCACACGACCGCCATCCCCTGGTGCGATATCGATGCCCTGGCCCCGGCCGGCGGCATCAATGCCGGGGCGCGCGATATGGCGCAGTGGGTGCGCTTCCAGCTAGGCGATGGCGCCTTCAACGGCGCCCGCCTCGTCTCTCCGGAGGCCCTTGCCGAAACCCACACGCCCCACACCGTCATCCGCCGCACGGAGAGCGTGCGGCAAGGCTTCCCCAACACCAACCTGCAATCGTACGGGTTGGGCTGGGTGATCTCCGATTACCGTGGCCGTTTGAACGTTGCGCACGGCGGTGAGCTGGACGGTTTCACCTCTCAGGTCTCCCTCTTCCCCAACGAGCGGTTCGGCCTGGTGGTGCTCAACAACACGGAGTCGGTCTTCCCGTCCGCCATGGCGAACGCCCTTGCGGACATCGTGTTAAACGCCCCGCGAACCGACTGGTTCGCCGTGCACGCGGGCCTGATGCGGGAAGGACAGGCGGCGAGGGAGAAGGCCCGCGCCGAGCGCGAGGCCAAACGCGCTCTGGGAACGTCCCCCACGCTCGACCTCTCCGCCTACGCCGGCTCCTACGAAGACGCCGCCTACGGCCCCGCCCGCGTGGAAGCCGCGTCCGGCGCCCTCACCCTGTTCTGGAACGGCCGAGCCTTTCCGCTGGAGCACTTCGATTACGACGCCTTCACCATCCGCCTGAACGAGCGCTTCTCGCTCAATAACGAAGAGGTGGCTTTCGCGCTCGCCCCCGACCACTCCGTCGGAGCCCTGCGCTTCCTCGGCCGGGATTTCCCGCGGAAGGCCGCCGCGCCAGCCAGCGAATAGGGAGCTCATACCGATGGACCAACGCTTGCGAGACGCCATCCGCCACGGCGATGCTGCCGCGGTGCGGGATCTCATTGCCGAGGGCGTGGACATTCACGCCCCAACGGCCTCCGGCGGCACGGCGCTGGAGTTCGCCTGTGTCCGGGGCAGCCTTGAGATCGCCCGACTGCTGCTGGATGCCGGGGCGGAAGTCGACTCCCACAGGCAGAGAGGCAACACTCCGCTCGCCTGGGCCGCCATCCGCGGCCACACGGAGCTGGCGGAGTTGCTGCTGCATCACGGGGCAGACATCGAGCAGATGGACGAGCACGGCGTCACCCCGCTCATCGCCGCAGTGATGAACCGACGCCATGAGACTGCTCGCGCCCTTCTGGAGGCCGGCGCCAAACCCAACGCAACAGGAGAACTCGGCCTCACAGCCCTTTCGTTCGCCGTCGTCCGCAATGACCAGAAGATGGCGCAGATTCTGCTGCAACACGGAGCCGCCACCGCGGGCTCCAGCGCCGCCACCGCCCACGTGTTGGCGCATGATAAGCCCGCCATGGAGGCGCTACTGCGTCGGGCCGATGGAACCGAGTTGCAGGCCGCCGCCGAAAGCGGAGACGTCAGGCGCATTAGGGCGCTCCTGGATGCCGGCGCGGAGATCGATCGGCGCGACGAGAAGGAGCGAACCGCCCTCTTCATCGCCGCCGCGAAGGGCCATGCCGAAGCCGTGGACGCCCTCCTGCAACGCGGCGCGGATCCCAACGCCCCCAGCAAGGGCGGCTTCCGGCCACTGATGCGCGCAACGCTGATGGGCAATGCCCCCGTGGCGCGCCTCCTCATCGCCGCCGGCGCCGACGTGAACGCGCCCGATCCCAACGGACAGACGCCCCTGCTAACGGCCGCCGCCGCCCGCCATCCGGAGATCGTGCCGCTGCTTCTGGAAACCGGCGCCATTGCCGGACCCGTGGAGCTTCTGTTCATGGGCGAAACGGTACGGGCGATGGAGATGCTGGAAGACGGCCGAGGCCCCGATGCGCCCGGCCCCGGCGGCGTAACGCCCCTCATGGCCGCCAGCCACCGCGGCGACCTGGCCTCCATGCGCCGGCTGCTGGACAGCGGCGCGAACGTCAACGCCGTCAGCGCCGCCGGCAAGACCTCGCTCACGTGGGCGGTCGGCCGTAACCAGATCGACGCCGCCCGCCTGCTGATAGAGCGCGGCGCGGATGTGGATGCCGGCGGCGAGACCTACCTGAATCCCCTCGCGTCCGCCGTGATGATGCGGGCCGAAGCCATGGTGGACTTCCTGCTGGACCGCGGCGCCAACCCGAACCATGCGACCGCGAGCGGCAACCGTCCACTGCACTGGCTCTGCCATCCCGTGGATCTGAGCAGCCCCGAAGTGAAGCGCCAGATGGCGGATATGAACTACAAGATCGCGCCCGGCGTCGATGCCCGCATCCTGCGCCGCCTGTTGGATGCCGGCGCCGATCTGGAAGCCAAGGATGCCTCCCTCGAGCAGACTCCGCTCGCCTCGGCCGTCATGTTCGGGAATCTCGACATGGTTCGCCAACTCCTGGACGCCGGCGCGAATATCGAGGCCACGAACAAGTTCGGCTCCACGCCGCTGGCCGCCGCGCTGAACCAGCCCAACACCGCGATCACCCGCACGCTCCTGGACCGGGGCGCGAAACCGCCCCGCGACGCGTTCAGTGCGGCGGCCTTCACCGGCGACGCGCGGACGGTCCGCCTGTTGATGGGCCGCTCCGGCCCGGCCGGCTGGGCGCGCGGCGCCTTCGCCCTGCTCTTCGCCTGGTGCGGCGGCGGCAAGCTCATCATGCGCCTCGCGCAGCGATTCATGCAGGCCCCGCGTCCGAAGCGGTAGCCTCGGGGCCGTCAACGAGAGCGAGGATACCCGGGGCGCGGCAGCCCCTTCGAACGCTCCCAGGCACGGGCCGGCAGCAACCCCTATGGAGTGCGGCGGCCTGCCGGGGCTTGGAAAGCCCCGTCTACGGGCTTCGCCATGAAGGCCCTGAAGGGCCAACAAACGGGCTCTACCCCATCTGGCGGGCCTTCAGGCCCATCATGGCCGCAGGCCCGCAGACGGGGGGGGCAGCCCCCGCAAATCCTACGAAACCTTGCCGCCGGCAGCGGTCACCTTCTCGCGGATGAAGGCCTTATCCTCCTCGCTGGCTTGAGAGATCGGAACGATCAAATACGGTGACTTGCCCAGGAGGAACAGCCAGACGCGGGGCTGCTCCCAGACCTCTTCGATCAGCCGCCAGACGGGTTCCGTCGCTCCCGTATCCGCTCGCAGGCACAGGGTTTCGTCCGTCGCCGTTGCGGTCCCGACGGGAGACTCGAACTTGGCCACCCCCGCCAGCGTTTGCTTGACTGCGGCGCGATAGAAGATGGACGGCATCGCCAACCCCGTGCCGATGGAGCCCGCCAGAGCGACGAAGAGGAACCATACCCGCTGCTCCGGGGCGACTATGCACGTCAACGCCGGCGCCGAGCCAGCGAAAATGACCAGAGCAAATTTCCAGCGCCAATGGCGAAACCGGCGGTTGACGTAGTACCGGACGCCCGCCGAAACGTCCTCCCGCGTGTAAGCTACCTCGAAGCTGTGTGCCATATCGCGCCCTCCGCTGCATTCTGGACGGCGTCCTCCCGAGGTAGCAAGGCGGCTTCCGGCCCGAGATCCCTCGCTCCTCTCGGACCAAGCCCCTATGGAGTGCGGCGGCTCGCCGCCGCTTTCGATTGGTATGCACCGAGCGAAAGCGGCGGCA
>DASXUL010000140.1:0-5262 GCA_036504855.1 Armatimonadota bacterium
AGTTGGTTTTCGCCACGGTAGCGCCGGCGGCCCGCCGGCATCCGTGCGAAGGGCGGACACTAATGGCCGCTTCGCGGCCATGCCGGCGGGACGTCAGCGCTACCGTGCAAATCTGCCGAGTTTCACAGATCGCCTACTTAGTACCGAGCGTGTGGCTTGGGTCCCCCAGAATTGGGGGGAAGGGGGGTCCGGGCTGACGACTCACTTCAGAAACGTTCCTTCGCGGAGTTCCTCGAAGGCGGTTTGCAGTTCCTCCTGGGTGTTCATCACGATGGGGCCGTACCAGGCCACGGGCTCTTCCAGGGGTTTGCCGGAAACCAGCAGGAAGCGTATTCCCTCCTCGCCCGCCTGCACGGTGACTTCGTCGCCCCGGTCGAAGAGGACCAGGCTGCGGTTGGATGCCTCGGCGGGCGGCTGCGTGTCGATCCAGCCAATGCCCTCGGTGGGCACGGCCAGCGGGCCGGACGCGTTGCAGAACTTGCCCGAGCCCGCGAACACGTAGGCGAAGGCGTGGCGCGTGGTCTCCACCGGCAGCGATTTGCGCTTGCCGGGCGGGATGGAGACGTCCAGGTAGATCGGGTCGGCGGCGATGCCGTCCACGGGGCCCTTCGCTCCCCAAAAGGTTCCGCACACGATGCGCGCCCGCGCGCCGTCATCGTCGGTGACCTCCGGGATCTCCGGCGCCTTCACCTCCTGGTAGCGCGGCGCCGTCATCTTGAGGGCGGCCGGGAGGTTGGCCCACAACTGGAAGCCGTGCATGCGCCCCGCCGCGTCGCCCTTCGGCATCTCCTGGTGCACGATGCCGCGCCCGGCCGTCATCCACTGGATATCGCCGGCGGCGATGGCGCCGTGGTTTCCCATGCTGTCGCCGTGCTCCACCGTTCCGGCGAGGACATACGTGATGGTCTCGATGCCGCGATGCGGGTGCCAGGGGAACCCGGCAAGGTAATCCTCGGGGATATCGTTGCGGAAATCGTCGAGGAGGAGGAATGGGTCGAACTCCGACGTGCTGCCGAACCCGAACGCGCGCTGCAGGTGCACCCCGGCCCCCTCCAGCGTTGGCTTGGCCTTGGAAAGCCTCTGAACCGGCCGAATGGACATGCTGATAACCTCCGATGGCGAGCGCAACGGTTGCGCCCTCGGATGCTATATCACGGGCAGGAGCGGGGGAATTCCGTCAGCGGGGGATAGCGGAATGCGCCGCCCCAGCGAGTGAACTCGCGGGCAACGAACTGCCCCAAGTCGCCCTGCGGCGACTGCGGATCAGCCCGCGAAGGCGGGCTTCGCGCCCGTCGTAGCCCGCGAGTTCACTCGCTGGGTTCGCTTCACGGGCCCTTCAGGGCCATTCCGGCGCAGCCCGAAGCCGGGGGTTTCCAATCCCCGGATGGTCGCCCCCGCCGCTACCGTATCACCCCCGCCTCCGCGTCATAGCTGAGAATCTTCCCGTTCGGGAAGACGGTGCGGAAGAGGCCGTCCTCCGCGCTCTTCGCTATCGCGGCGCGGGTGGAGGGCGATAGCTCGGGGGCCGCGGCCAGGGAGGCGCTCAGGAAGGCGCGGTACTCCTCGGAGTCGGGCGGACCATTGAAGAGCAGAACGCGGCCCTTGCCGGTTTCGGCGCCGGGGGACAGCAGAGGGGTCAAGGCGGCGGGCTCGCCCTCCACCGCCGTCAGCGGGGCGAGGCCGGCGGGGGCGATCAGCAGGCCGCCGGCGCGCACCCAGTCGGCGATGCGCTGCCAGGTTCCCTGCTCCGCCACGGTCCCCTGCAACAGGAACAGCGCCTTCACGCCGTTCAGGCCGCCGTCGGAGATCTGGCCGTCGCTGATGAAGGCGAAATCCATGCGCGGGCGCACCGCCTCGGCGGCGTCCAGGAAGCGGGCGCCGTGGAGTTGGATGTCGGTTTCCGGGTAGTAGACGCCCACCTCGGTGAGCGGCCGGCGCTGCTGGAAGAAGGCGGCGTTCTTCAGCCAGACGCCCGTGGCGCCTTCAGTTCGGAGGATGTTGTCGGAGTAGTAGTGCAGGCCCTTCGCGCCGGAGGCGGCGGCGTTGTAGACCCGCGCCACGACCCCCTTCTCGCTCACTCCCCCGGCCGGCTCGAAGCTGAAGTAGGCGCCGTACTGCCGCGCGGCGGAGGCCACCCAGCGCGTGAGCGCGAAGTTCAGGGCGTAATTGCTGGCTTCGTTGGTGATGCGCACGCCGCCCTGTACCGAGGCGGCGATCTTGCACTGCTCGCCAAAGTCCGACCCATGTTCCGGCGGCGCGTGGCCGCCCGTGCACAGGTAGATTTCGGCTTTCGGGAAGGCGGCGCGCGTTTCGGTCATCCAGAAGCGCGCCCAGTCGTTCATGCTCCCGATGTACCAGCCGGTGAAGTCCAGCTTGGCGCGATCCGGCAGCGAAGACTTTGCCGGGATGAATGGCTTCACGTCCTCGAAGCCGGCGTAGGCGGTCTTCCATACTGCGTTGAGGGCGGCGATGGTCTTGTATTTGGCCCGCATGGCCTGCTGGAAGGAGTCCACTGCGTACTTGTCGCCCGCCCAGAAGCCGGGGTGCGAATGGTAGGGGCCGTGCGTCTGGTTGGTCCAATCCTGGTTCGGGGTGGCCACGTAGATGGCCTCGCCGTAGTTGCCGGTGATGCCCAGCAGCAGGCTCTCAATGACGCCCGACTCCCGGTAATGCTCGGCGAAGGCGCGGATGAAGCGCGACACATGGCCGCGCATGGCCGGGTTCCAGAGGCTCTCCACGTCGGACGTCTCGCCGTGCTCCAGGCACACGTAGCCCTGGCGGGCCGGGCTGTTGTAGTACCAGTTCGGGATGGCGTACGGCGGGCCGACGATGAGGAAGGGGACCCACTTGAGGCCGGTCTTCCGGTAGGTCGCCACGTAGCGGTCGTACACGCTCCAGTCGTAGGCGCCGGGGGCGGTTTCGCAGAGGTTCCAGCGCACGTAGCTTTCGTGGCTGGTCACCCCCAGGCGCTTCAGGGCCGGCGCATTGGCGGCGAAAGCGTTGGCGGATCCGGCCGCATCGGCGCGCGTTGTCGGGTCCCACCCGCCCACAATCAGCTCGCCCCCCGCCCCGATCTTCGCCAGCGGCTTCAGGTCGGCGGCGGTCAGGCGCCCCAGCTTCGCCCAGTTGGCGGGCCGGGCGTCATCCAACCGCAAGGAGCGCACGAACAGCGGCATGCCGGCCAGTCGGAAGTCGGCGGAGAGGTTCTGGAGGCGCTGGAACCGGGGACGCTCCAGCTTCAGGGAAGCCGTGCGCCATTTCAACAGCCCGAGAGCCGAGGCGCCGGCGGCATCCTCGGAGGGGCGATAGCGGTCGGCAGTCTCGGTTCCCGCGTCGCTGTTGTAGTGCGCTGTCGGGCCGCCCGACGGGGAGCCGTCGTAGAACTCCACGGTCAGGTATGCCGGCCCGCGCAGGCTGGCGGCCTCAGGAGTCGCCTGGAAATACAGAAACGCGGAACCGGCGCGCGTCGTTGCGCAGCGGGAACCGCCCTTGCCGATCAGCTCCGTTTCGCCATCCGCGCCGGAGAGGAGCTTCAGCCCCCGTTCCTGAACGCCAAACTCCGTCACGCGCCATGACGCGATCACTTTCGCCTGGGCGGGCAGCGCCAGCGCCGCCAGCGTCATCAGAGTCACAATCGGTCGCATAGCGTACCCCCTACCAAAACAGGATGGGCCCTCGCCACCATGATGGCGGCGAACCGTGCGCCGCTGCCAACAGGAGGCGAACCGACCCATGACTTCGAAGGACCGCGTGGAACGAACGCTCAACCACCAGGAGGCCGACCGCGTGCCCCGCGCGGAATCGTTCTGGCCGGAAACCATCCCGCAGTGGCTCGAGCAGGGCATGCCCGAGGGGCTGGACCTGGCGGCGACGTTCGGTTACGACATCTGCGGCGCGGGCTGGCTGAACCACGAGGCGCGGATCGGCTTCCAGCGCGTCGTCGATGAGACCCCCGAGTGGATCACCCGCGAGGACGGCCACGGCGCCGTCTTGCGTTACTGGAAGGGGAAGTCCGGCACGCCGGAGCACATCGCCTTCACGGTTTCCGACCGCAAGTCATGGGATGTCCACAAGGCGGCCCTGCTGCGCGCGCCCATCGCCGCCCGGGTCAGCGCCGCCAACGTGCTGCGCGAGATGGAGCGCGCCCGCGCGGCGGGGCTCTGGTTCTGCTGGTCGGGCCTGGAATGTTTCGAGATGGCCAAGGACATCCTCGGCCACGAGGGCCTCTGCTACGCCATGGCGGAAGACCCGGATTGGGCGGCGGATGTGTACGCCACGCTGGCGAACCTGGCCGTTTCGGCGCTCGATCACCTGGAGCAAAGCGGCGCGCGGTTCGACGGCGCCTGGATCTACGGCGACATCGCCTACAACCACGGCCCGTTCTGCAGCCCCGCCATGTACCGCCGCTGCGTGCAGCCCGCCCAGAAGAAACAGATCGCCTGGTTCCATGAACGCGGCCTGAAGGTCATCTACCACACGGACGGCGACTTCCGACCGCTGCTGCCCGCCTTCGTTGAGACCGGCATGGACTGTCTCCAACCGCTGGAGGCGAAGGCCGGCATCGACGTGCGCGCGCTGAAACCGGAGTGGGGAAACCGCTTCAGCTTCATGGGCAACATCGACGCAACGGTGCTGCTTACCAACGACCGCGACCGTATCGAGGCCGAAGTCTCCTCAAAAATCCCGCTCGCCAAACAGGGCGGCGGCTACCTCTACCACAGCGACCACTCCATCCCGCCGGGCGTCACCTGGGACTCTTACCGCTTCCTGATGGAGCGGGTGGACGCGCACGGCCGGTTTGGCTAAGCGCTACGTTAGGGGAGTTGTGTTGGTTGCCCTAACACCCGATCCGGTCGCCAGGCAAGCGGGCAAGGCGTGCCTTGCCCCTACGAGTTGGGAGTTCGCCGACCCCCAGAGAAGCCTCAGATTCCCTGAAGAGAGGGGGCGGACACGGCAAGCCGTGTCCCTACGCCTGCCTGGTTCCATCCACCGAACGGTAGACGGCCGGGCCGACCGGTAGGGACACGGCTTGCCGTGTCCGCCCCCTTGCTTTCAGAGGGCATGGATCCCCAACGAGACCCGTGAGGGACTCACTGACCTTTCCTTCCTGACAGCGCACTAAGTCGTTAGTTAGGCAGGATGTGTTAGTTTGTGTTACAAGTGGGTAACCTGTGGTCATGAGACATGCTAAGGTCTTTCTCCCGGCAGCGGAGCGCGTGCAATTGGAGCAGACGCTCCGGTCGGGCAGTTCACCGGCCAGAG
>DASXUL010000141.1:0-16037 GCA_036504855.1 Armatimonadota bacterium
TCTGGCCGGTGAACTGCCCGACCGGAGCGTCTGCTCCAATTGCACGCGCTCCGCTGCCGGGAGAAAGACCTTAGCATGTCTCATGACCACAGGTTACCCACTTGTAACACAAACTAACACATCCTGCCTAACTAACGACTAGGCCGCCGCGCGAGGTGCGGGATGAAGGGGCGCCGAGCATGTCTCCGCGCCCTTTCTCTTTGCACGCCCACCACACTCGCTCGCTCTCGGAGAGGACAGCGAGTTGACGGCAAATGTCACGGCATGGTATAACGGAAGTCGTGGGATAACTACGCAAGTCGAAAGGCATTCCGATGAAGTTCAGTGAAGCTGGATCCCCCCCCCCCGCGCGTGCGGCACGCCGTAGCGGCCCTGCTCATCCTCGCTGGTGCTAGCGCGTTCGCGGCTCCCCTCCGCCCTGGCTCCGTCGTTGTTACGGCTCCCGCCGAGGCAGTTGCGGCAGCCGATGGCGGCTGCCGTATTGAGGCGGTAGCCCACGTCTACGATCAGTTCAACCGGCCATTCACCTTGGCCACGGTTCACTTCTCGGCCCCCCCAGCGGCAAGCGCTGCATTCTCGGTCAACGACCAAACAGGCTCAACGGTGCCGACCTTAGTGTCTAGCGGGGTTGGCGGCACGCATACGATCACCGCTACCGCGACCTATACAGCCCTCGGCGTAACGTACACCGCATCCGGATCTGTTGGGCTAACCTTCTCCGCAGGCCAGTGGGTTAGCGAACCGGCCCCCGCGATCGGCAGCGGAGGCGGCTTTTTCTCGATGTATCGCCGTGATCTCGACAGCTTCGTGAACGGGTACTGCACTGTGGCTGGCCAGATCGTCAACTCCGGGCAGTCCATTACCTTGGGATCTGATGCGACCGCAATAGACGTTTCAGGTGGATGCGCGGCTGAGGTTGCTCTTGAGGGAGGGACCGCCCAGTCGGAGGCCAACGGCTCGGGCCAATTGCTGGTAACGTATGATATAGCATGGCAACCAGCGGCAGGCGCGCCGAATCCGGCCCCTCGTGGTTCGTGGTTCTTCACGCAGGCCGACGCGGGTGCAAGCGCCGGGTGCATGTACGGCGGGCTTGGGTCGGCTCACGCCTCCGGGACATCCTCAATGGCGGAGGCCAGCTGCTCTGTTACGGTATCAGCGCCGGACACGGCGACGCCGCCGAACTACGAGCCGTCTCCTCAAGGCGGGCGCCTGACCGGGGCGAAGCGGTACTTGTCCAGTTCATACGCTACGGCATACCTGACAATGCAGGCAAGCCACTTCTCGTCGACTGCCGCTGTCTTTAACGGGGGATGCCTCTATTCCGATGCAACCGCGAGTACGCAGGTACCCCTCGCGGGCGGCTGCGTAATTGGCCATGATCATGTCGACATCACACCTACGACGCCGCCGCCAGCCTGAGCGTCACCTAGCCTCCAGCCGGGTGATAGCCGGCTGGAGGCAACCGACGCTAGAAGAGGGGAACAGATATGGCCGAAATAGCCGCCAAACTGGCGCGAAAGCGTAGCAGTTCAGTTCAATGCCGCCGTTGGTTCCTTCCATTGCTGGCCGGCATCCTGTTGGGTGCCGGAACGCGCGTCGCCCGCTCTGGAGATGCCCCCGCCAAGCCCGCCAACCCTAACGTGGTGATCCTCCGATCTGAGAAGATCGTAACGCTGGAGAAGCCCAGCGTCACTCTCGCCGAGATGGCCAAGGAGTTCAGCCGTCAGACCGGCCGCGCCATCACTCTGGACCCGAAGTACCAGACGGACAAGACCGAGTACGCCTTCCTGTTGAAGGGCGCCGCGCTTACACGCACGCTGACCGCCGTGGCCTACCTCACCGACAGCGTCTGCGAACGGAAGGGAACCGGCTATCTGCTGCGGCCGATCTCCGATACGGAGAAGGCGGGAGACATCACGCGCTACGAGGCCGCCGTGGACACGATCTACGCCACTCTCAAGCGGCTTCCGAAGCCAGACCCGGCCACGGCCACGGACGACGACAAGATGGTGGCCCGCTGGATGGATCTGGTGGATCATGGGAAATCCGATTTCCCGCCGTTCCCCACGGACCAGGCTTCGAACTGGAAGGTCAAGGCATGGGACAAGGGGTTCGGGATCACCTACTCGGAGCATGTAGACCGGGACGGCTTCACGTCGGAGAACTGGAGGACCGAATCGTGGATGAACATCCGATGAAGCGTCTAGCCCGTCCCGCGTTGGCGGCGCTCTTGATGATCGCCGGGTTCGCCGGCGGCAGCGCGTTGGCGGAGAAAGGGGTGGAGGCGCTCTCGCTGCGGGACGCCAACCTGTTTGCCGCCGCGGAGAAGGCCCATGCCTCGGCGGCGGTGAACGTGGTGTTCGCCAGCGGAAGCAATGACAAACAGACTTTCAGTGCCTCGGGAGCGAACGGACGGGCGCTGCTGACATCCGTTGCGGCGCCTTACAAGAAAGAGCCCGTTTGCGTCACGGGCATCTACGTGCTCCAGGACGCCCTGCCCGCTTCGAAGGACCTCACTCAGGCGCGATCAGCGCTTGGAGGCTATCTCAAGCAGCACCTGCCTCACGGACAAGAGGATGGTTCGAGGGGGTACGCTCGCGCGGAGCGTGAGTTCGCCCAGGCCACCATGAAGTCGTTGCGGTCGACCCTTCCGGCGGGGGATTCCTCGTTTGCCTCCCTGTCGCCGGCCCAGCAGGACCAGGCCATGTACCTGCTGAGGTACAACCAGGTCCAGACCGCATTCGTTCACACTTACTTCGTGTTTGGCGACTAGGCCGCCGCGCGAGGTGGGGGATAAATGGGCGCGGAGCATGTCTCCGCGCCCTTTCTCTTTGCACGCCCACCAAACTCGCTCGCTCCGAGGGTCGCCGGGCGTATATAGTGGAACAGTAATAGATACCGGAGACTACCGAACTCGATGCATCGCTGGCTGCAGATGGTGACCACGGGGCTTCCGCCGATGGACGCGCGGAGCGTTTTGGTCAACGTTGTGGACATACTACTCGTGTCGGCGCTGATCTACCAGTTGCTGATGTGGGCGCGCGGCACCCGCGCATGGCAGATCATGTGGGGCATCCTCGTCTATCTGGCCGTCCTCTGGGTCTCCACCGCGCTGGACCTTTCCACGCTCGCCTGGATCCTCCAGAAGTTCGAGGTGCTCGGCCCCGTGGCCATTGTCATCCTCTTCTTCCCCGAGCTCCGTCACGTTCTGGAAGAGATGGGGCGCATCGGGTTCTGGGGCAGCCGCTTCCGCGTGCTTGAGAAGAAGGACGTTACCCGGCTCGTGGACGAGATCGTCAGATCGGCGGTCACCCTCTCCGCGAAGTCCACCGGCGCCCTCATCGTTATCGAGCGAGAAACCGGCCTCAACGACTATATCGCGTCCGGCCGCATCCTGGATGCCTCCCTCAGTTCGGAACTGCTGGGCGCCATCTTCTACCCCGGCGGCCCGCTACACGACGGCGCGGTGATTGTCCGCGGCGACAAGGTCGTTGCGGCCGGTTGCGTGTTGCCCCTCACCAGCAACCCCGGAATTGGGACGAGCATCCACACGCGGCACCGCGCGGCCCTGGGCACAACGGAGCAAAGCGACGCCGTTGTGGTGGTGGTCTCCGAGGAGACCGGCGCCGTTTCCGTTTCGCACGACGGGCGGCTGATTCGGGGCCTGCGCGAAGACTCGCTGCGCGAGCGGCTCATCGGCTTGTTGGAAGGCGGCAACGGCCGCCCGGCCAAGAAGCAGGAGGCCGCCGCCTGATGCTTGCCACTCTCCGACACAACTGGCCGTTCAAGCTGCTGGCGCTGGGCTTCTCCATCATGCTCTGGTACAACGTGAAGATGCACCAGGAGCCATGGTCAATGTCGATCCCCGTCCATCTCGACCTGCGCGGGGTGCCGGCGGACATGGTCGCCGCCAGCAGCGTCGCCCAGGTGAACGTTGTCATCAACGGCCCCAAGGTGTACACCACCCGCGTCACTCCCGAGCAACTCACGGCGTATGTGGACCTGCGCGACGCCGTGCCCGGCTCGCGGCGGGTCGATGTGAAGGTGCTGGTGCCGTCCCGGTTGGGCGCCATCACGGTGGTCAGCCGCACGCCGGAGAAGGTGGACATCCAACTGCGCCGGAAGGTGCGGCGCAACGTCCCCGTAAGCGTGGAGTGGACCGGGCAACCGACGGCAGGGGCGCGATACGGCGCCGTCCATCTCGACCCATCTACCGTGGAGGTGGTGGGGGCCGACAACGTGGTCGAGTCGGTGGATCGCGCGGTGGTGCGCTTGCGGGCGGGCGACCCCCATATCACAGGAAGATTTCCGCTGTCGTCGGTGGATCAGCGTGGGGCCATCGTGGGCGAGGTGACGTTGTCGCCGGATTCCGCCACAGTCGACGCCGCGCTCACGCAGACGATGAGCCGCCGGCAGGCGTTCGTGTCGCCGGCGTTCAACGGTCTCCCCGCGGATGGCTACGCCATCGAGCGGGTTTGGACGGAACCCCAGGTTGTTACGCTGGTGGGTACCCCCGACGACATGAAGGGGATCGACAGCATCCCCACCCGGCCCATCAGCGTACAGGGCGCATCCGGACCGCTGGCTCGCGTGGTGGCGCTCGTTCCGCCGCGCGGAGTTACGGCGCTGCCAGATCGGGTGACAGTGCGGGTTCGCGTGCGGCGCGGGCCGTGACGAACGGCCCATTCTGGAGGGATTGCACGGCATATGGCGAAGTTATTTGGAACCGATGGAGTCCGCGGCGCGGCGAACTCAGTGCTTACGCCGGAA
The DNA here is from genome assembly GCA_036504855.1 of Armatimonadota bacterium. Lineage (GTDB taxonomy): Bacteria > Armatimonadota > DTGP01 > JAKQQT01 > JAKQQT01 > DASXUL01. The sequence goes on from DASXUL010000141.1 coordinate 4,771, forward strand.
CTAGCGTTGGCGCTTGGTAAAGCGGCCGGGCACGTTCTGGCGGCGCAGTCGCCGCGCCCGCGCGTGCTGATTGGCCGCGACACCCGCGCCAGCGGCGAGATGCTGGAAGCGGCTCTGGCCGCCGGCATCTGTTCCGCCGGAGCCGATGCCGTTACCGCCGGAGTGGCTACCACCCCCGCCATAGCCACGCTCACGCGCCTCCAGGGTTTCTCCGCCGGGGCCGTCATCTCCGCAAGCCACAATCCGGCGCGGGAGAATGGGATCAAGTTCCTGGGCGCGGACGGGGCCAAACTGCCGGATGCTACGGAAGCGGCGATTGAGGAGCTTGTGAAAGCCCTTCGGGCCGGCGGCCGGACCGATCTGGCCGCCGAATCCGTTGGGCGCTACTACGAGGACGAGGGTTCTTCCGAAACCTACGCATTCGCCGCGCGCGCGTCGGTTGCGGCGGATGTATCCGGCTTCCGCCTCGTGGTGGATGCCGCCAACGGCGCCGGGTACCGCCTCAACGGCGACATCCTCGAGAGCATGGGCGTCCGCATCACCCGCATCCACTGCGGTCCAGACGGATTGAACATCAACAAGGCCTGCGGTTCCACCCATCCGGACTCGATGTGCGAGACCGTGGTCAGCGCCGGCGCCGACCTGGGCGCCGCGTTCGACGGCGACGGCGACCGCGTGATCCTCAGCGATGAGAAGGGCGGCATCGTGGACGGCGATCGCGTAATGGCGATCTGCGCGCACAACTGGCGCGACACGGACGAACTCCCGGGCAACATGGTTGTCGGCACGGTGATGAGCAATCTGGGGCTTGAGAAGTGCCTGGGCGCCATCGGCGTGGAGCTGCTGCGCGCCGGGGTGGGGGACCGCTACGTAGCGCAACTGATGCGCGAGAGCGGAGCCGCGGTGGGCGGCGAGAAGTCCGGCCACATGATCTTCCTCCGCCATGCCACCACCGGAGACGGCCTGATCACCTTGTTACAGATCATGGGCATCATGGCCTCCACGGGAAAGCGGCTGAGTGAGCTGGCGGCCGTGATGGAGGAGTACCCGCAGATACTCATCGGAGTGCGCGTTCGCCGCAAGGAAGGCTGGGACGCGCATTCAGATGTCCTCGCGGCCATGGCGGCGGCGGAATCAGCCCTGAGCGGGCGCGGGCGCCTCCTGGTGCGCCCATCGGGCACGGAGAACATCATCCGCATCATGGCGGAAGGCCCGGATGGCGGCGAGTTGGACCGGTTGGCGAACGACATCGCCGAGGCGGTTCGCCGCCATGCGGAGGACTGAGGAGCCGCTTCTCTCCTGGCGGCGCCCTCCCATTCTACCGGGATGCCCGCGCTCGAGCGGGCCCACCGCCGTCCCGCGCATCTGATTCCTTGCCGGCGTCGGGGGCGGCAGGGTTCGCTTCCGTCCCCGACGCCGGTGTTGGGCCCAGCCAACCTCTCTCCGAATCGACGGGCAAGCGCCCTGTTACGGGTTGTCCCGACGAGACGCCGGGGCGCTTGAGAGGGAATAGCGCCGCAGTTGCGGGCTGCCCGCTGTGGCGAACGCGCTAGCATAAGGGTATGGAAGCAGACTTACCAATCATCGGCGTCCTCGACCTGCAGGGCGCCGTTCAGGAGCATGTACGCGTACTCGAGCGCCTGGGAGTTCCCGTTCGACGCGTTCGGCTATCAGAGGAAATCGAACAGGTAGACGGCCTCATCATCCCCGGCGGAGAGTCTACCACCGTCGGCAAGCTATTGGAGCGCCGGGGCATGGACGTAACCATACGGCGGCGGTGCGAAGAGGGGATGGCCGTGTTCGGAACGTGCATGGGACTCATTATGCTGGCCCAGCGCATTGAGGGCAGCGACCAGCAGCGCCTCGGCCTGATGGACATCGGCGTGCGGCGCAACGCATTTGGGCGCCAGGTGGACTCCTTCGAGGCGGACCTCACCATCCCCGCCTTGGGATCGGAGCCCGTTCCGGCCGTCTTTATCCGAGCCCCCATCGTCACGGACGTGGGCGCGGACGTTGAGGTAATCGCCGAGTGGGATGGCGTGCCCGTGGCGGTTCGGCAGGGCCGTTGTTTGGGCGCGGCCTTCCATCCGGAGCTTACCGATGACACCCGTTTCCACGCCATGTTCGTTGCCATGGCGGGGGAGGAGCGGAACGCGAAAGGCTGACGTCATGCGGTTGGCTGGCGCGATCATCCTGTTGTTTGTGGGCGCCCTCGGCCGAGCCCAAATACTGGATCGGCAATGGGCCCGCATGGCGCCCAAGTGCTCGTCATATACGGTGGCGCCCGACGGACGCGCTGTGGTGGCCGGCGACTGGGATGGGCACGTACAGTGCATGGACGGTTCCGGGCGGGTGTTATGGCGGCTGCTGTTCCCGCGCGAGGTGCACTGCGTCACCTCGGCGGGAGCGCAACTCACCGCTGCATACGCGCGAGACGTTGAAAGCTATCGAAAGGTGTTCCTGCTTGATGGCGCCGGGCGCACCGTGCACCTGGAGAATGCGTCCGGGTCGATCCGAAGCGTGGCGGTTTCGGAAGACGGCCATATGGCAGCCATCCTGAGTGAGCCTGGTCGCATCACCGTGGTGGAACGCGTGAAGGGCGGCTGGCGCTGGCGACGCCGGTTGCTCGCCGGCCCCGTTGCATCGCTCTCCATGGATGCTGCCGGCAACCGGCTTGCCGTTGCCCTCCGAGAGCCCGCGGAAGTGGAAGTGCTGGATCGGAACCTCCGACTGCTCTGGCGCTGGCGCGGGCAGGAGCAGACGGTCTACCGCGTCCAGATGGACCGTCCGGGCCGCGCCCTGATTGCCGCGGCGCATCCGCCGGCCGGGATCCCGCACGCTATCTTCTGGAGCGTGTCCGGCTCCAAACCGCTTTGGTCGCACACCCTGCGCGGCGATCTTGCTCGCGTGATGATGGCGCCGGATGGCAAGGCCGCCACGGCCGAGTACCGCACGCGGCTTTGGCACGGAAGGCGCAGCGTGGTGGAGGCGCGCGTGGCCCTCTTTTCCCCGCGGGGTCGGATGCTCTGGGAGGTCGGCGGGCTCATGTTCGGCGCCCACCTTGTGGGCGTATCGCGCGCGCCGCTCCTCATCCTCACCCATGACGGCGGGCGCGTTCTGGCCGCCCTGGATGGATATGGGCACATGCGCGCTCGCTTCAAACTGCCTGCTGGGATCCAATCCACCGAAGTGAGCGCGAACGGCGCCCATTTCGCCGTCTTGACCGATGAACGTATCCTGTACTTCTTCCGGGTAAAGACGCAACCTGGTTAGGGGTTGAAGATCAGGCGCCTCGCCGCGCGGATGGATCTCCGCCGGCCCGCGCCATTTCCGCCGCTTGGGGGCCTGGTTGCATGCTCTAATGAGCGGGATGGTCCTTTGAGACGGTCATTGCTATAATGGGTTCACGTTGATGATGCCACTCGAACCGGGGAATCGCCCAGAGATCCGGAGGCGCGAGGGATGAACACGAAGACCCAGATCACCTGCCAATGCGGTCAACGCATTCACCAGAAGGACATCCTGCAGAAGGGCCATTTCCTGCGTCTCTTCAGCCCCAGTTTCGTCTACCTGAAATACCGGTGTTCCCGGTGCCGCCGGCTGGGCGAGCGTTTTGTGCCGCAGGAGCAGTGGGATGACGGGGCTCTCGCTGAGGTCCCCGTGGAGATCTCGCCCGAAGAGCGCGACCGCCTTGGCGCGCTTGGCGGGATCGACCTGGACGAGGTGATCGACTTCCATTTCCAGTTGGAACAAGCCTCCCTGCGGGACCTCATGGACCCTCAGGATGATCTCGTCTGAGCCGTCGCTCCGCGTGTGCTCCCCATTGCGTTCGGCGAACCCCGTAAGGTCGAGCGGGCACTCCGAGCAGCATCCCCTCGGGAGGTAGAACGTGACGCCGCTGAAGGCTATCGCGTGTGCCGCCCTGCTCGCAAGCTGCGCCGGAGCGTACGCCTCCACGGCTGAGCGTCTGCCCGCAAGCTCTGTGACCCTGCGTCAGCTCGCAGTGCAGCAGAAGACCGGCGATCAGGAGGCCCGGCTCGCGACGCTGCTTGCGCTGGCCAGGATCGAACCCCAAACTCCCGCTTGGCAGGTGCAGCTCGGCGATACCTATTTCGCGCTTGGACGTTACGATGACGCCGTTGACGCTTACGTGGATTTCGCCAAACGCTTTCCGAACGACGCTCTTTATCAGGACGTCTGCTTCGCCATCGCGAACTCCCTGGGGATGGCGAAACGCTACCGGCGCGAGTATGACTACCTCCTGACCTTGCCGTCCTCGCCGCCCAGTTGGACCATCCGGCGAGACTGCCGCATCGCGGACCTCGTTCAATATCAGCTTCCGCCAAACGAGGGCATCGTGACGGGTATCGATGAGGCGCGCCGCATCCTCCAGAACGCAATCGCCCAGTACCCCGACGACTCCATGATCTGGCAGGCCCGGCAGCAGTTCGCGATGACCTTCCTCCTCGCGCCGCCGGCCGGGGACAACGCGCGGGCGCGCAAGGTGCTCGGCGAGCTGATTACCGATTACCCGAACAACGCGGCCGCGCCGGGCTGGAAGCAGAGCATCGCCTGGACTTGGGCGAACGACAAAAAGCCGGAACAGGCGGAACAGCTCTTCCGCGCCATCCTCAACGATCCGCCCTCGGCAAACAGCCACGCGGCGGCGCTTTCCGGCCTCGCATCGGTCCTAACGGAGATGGGGCGCGATGAGGAGGCCCGGAGCGCGCGCCGGGAGATAGTATTCCGCTTCCCCGCGGACGGTTACGCCGAGTGGGCGCGACGCGATCTGGGCGAGGCGCCGATGCCGGAATCCCCTGAAGAGGCGTATGCCTGGGGCTGCGTGACGAGCAACGCCGATAACGGACTGCGCATCGAACACCACGGCCCGGCGATCTGGCCGGTTCCAGGCCAGATGACGGAGTTCACGCTTTCAGACCGCTCCGGCCCGATAGTTGGCGCCGCCCTCACTCTTCAAGCCGACGCGGCGGCCCTGCCCTCCAGTTCAAGCTCCGCGCCCGCGGCGGAGCCCAAGATCCTGAGCCTGAAGGAAACCGGTGCAGGCCGCTATGTGGTGGACCTGAACGGACTGGGCGCTGGGCGTCGCGAGATCTGTCTGTTCATTCAGCGCGCCGGGGAGGCGAAGCCATCGCCCCTTGCCAACGGGAGGATGTGCCTGACCCTGGCGGCCGCCCGCGTTCCGCGCATCTCGGCCTCCAACGCCGTCGGCATCGCCCGAACCGGTGACGCTGTCATCCTGGACATCCGCGACCACCCGCAGCGGTACGTGCGAGGAGCCCGGCTCATGCCCCTCCCGCTTTTCGGCGAGGAAGCCAACCAGTTGCCGAAATCCAAGCTTATCGCCGTCTACGGTGATCAGCGGAACGACTTCGACGCGACGCCCGCCGTACGCAGGCTAACCGCGCTCGGTTTCCGGGCCGTCTCCGTGTTCGGCGGCTTCGATGCGCTGATTCAGGCCGGCTGCCAGACGGTGGCGAACGATCCCTAGCGCCGCATGCCTGGTGGACCTCTCGGCATCCCGGCCCGACCATGTCGCAGCCGTTCGGGGCATCAGAGGCCCATCAGGCGGCGCATCAAGATCACAGCGCTCTGAGATGTCAGGCGCCCTCCCACGCTGGCGCCGCTGCGCTGGATCGCTTCCGGGCTGGCCGCGGAGCCGCCCAGCCCGATCCGCAGAGCGGCGGCGACGTCCGCCGCGTCGAACATCCCGTTCCCGTCAACATCACCCGCCGCGCTGCCCGGTATGACAGCTTGCACGGTGACGGGGGCGCCATCGGCCCGTCCGTCCGTGGGCGTAACCGTGCAGGAGAGCGTCTGGCCGGCTGTGGCTGTATCATGAGGAACGGCGTCGGCGCGGCCGGCGTGCGTGATGTCGCGCACCGTGGCTCCGTTCACCTTCCACAGATAATGGTAACGCACGATGTCGTAGTCCGGGTCGTTCAGCAACAGGCCCGACGTGACGCGGCAGAACACGACGTCGGAGTGCAGAGGTGCTACGGGGTCGAGGGCTACCGTGATGGGATTCGGCGGGCGGTTGACCACGTGCGCCATATCCGCCGCCACGGTAAATGGCCCTGTGGCCATCAACGCCCCGTTCAGATACAGCTCAACTTTCCATGTCCCCAGCACGTTCAGGTTCACATCGTAGCCAATCCAGTAGAAGGCCAGGTCGCGATAGGCGGGGTTGTCGAAGGAGTACGTTGGGGAGTCGAAGGCATGGGTTCCATCTGGGCGGTAATACATCACTTGCCATGTGGCGCCGGCTGGGAGGTTGCGGGGTTCGAACCATACGGTGACGCGATGCGACCCCTGCGTAAATGATCCGCTTCGCGGCCATCCAAATAGCGCGGAGTTGTAGTTGTCGAGGATGGCGTCCGAAACGACGAACTCGGCCAGGTAGAGGTCCTTCCGGACGGTGGGCTGCGATACCCAGTTACTGGCTCCGGCGCGGCAGTCGCCGGCGTTCGGCTCAAAAACGGCCCCGGCGATCTGGCTCTCAAAATGCAGATGCGGCGCGCTGGAAAAGCCGCTGCTTCCCGCGAGTCCGATCTGCTGGCCGGCTTTCACCGTGTCCCCGATCTTCACCGCAACGCTGCCTTTGCGCAGGTGCAGGTAGAGCGAGTACTGGGTCCCGCCATGGAAGAGGGAAACGTAGTTCGGGCTGGCATCGGCGGGGATGGAGCCGAGGCCGCCCACGATGCGGTCAAACTCACCATCGTGAGCATCGGCCACGGTCCCATCCAGCGCCGCGAAAACAGGCACTGCGGCATCCATGTACGGGAACCCCCGCAGGTCGATGTCGTGCCCGCGGTGACCGTCATAGGTCCAGGATCCGCACATAAAGTCCTTCACGCCGGAGGTCGGATCCAGGTCAACGTAGTTGTTGATGTACACGTCGTCCCAGAGATTGCCGGCGATCGGTACAAACGAGTAGGGGATGATGACGTCCGCCGCGGGGCTGGGCCTGCCGGGGCTGCCAACCGCGAAAGCGCGCATACGATCCTGTATGCGCGCCAGTTGCGCCGCGGGCATGCGATCCGCATCAATGGGCGGCGGCTCGCTAACGCCAGTGAACGGTCCCGCGGCCCCGAGGGCCGGAGCCGCATACGCCGCGAGCGCCAGGCACAGAACGCAAACGCGCATCATCCACCTCCTCGGATTTCGTTGGGTTGAGGTGAAGTATGCCACCAATACGGCCGCTTGCGGCCACGGCTCTCACGCGCCCGCGAACTCCTCAATGAGGCTGGCGATGAAGCGGATACCGGCGAACCAGTCGTCCACGCGCACGTTCTCGTTGGGAGAGTGGGCCCGGCTGCCTTCGTAGGACACGCAACCGGCCGAGCACAGCGGGATGCCCAACTCATCCGCGAAGAGGTGGAACGGACCGCTGTATGGAGCCATCGGGGTCAGGTAGGCCGGCCGCTCGGAAACTGAGCGGGCCGCGGCCAGGCAGGCCCGCGCGATGAGGCTGTCGGCGGGAGAGCGTGACGGACGGATTCCGGACAACAAGTCCACCTGGACGTCTGTGAACCCGCGCCGGTTCAGATGCTCGCGGAGCAGACGGTGCACGAGATCGGGCGTGAGGTCCGGAACCAAACGGAAGTCTAGCTTGGCGGAAGCGCGTGCGGGGAGCACCGTTTTGGGGCCGGCTCCCGAATACCCGGCGGATATCCCACAGATATTGCACGTTGGGCCAAACGTTCGGCGGCGCTTCAGGCGGCGGATGTCATCGTCCAACAGATGGTCAACGCCAAGGTTTTTCCGTACCGCATCGACATCCAGCGGGGTAGATTCGAGGAGCGCGTCGTCCAGTTCGGTGACCGGCCGCACGGCTTCCCGAAGCCCGTCGACAATCACTTGCCCGTCGCCATCGCGCAGGGTGTCGAGCGCGCGAACGAGACGCCAGGCCGGATTCTCCACGATGGCGGCGTTCGCGGAGTGAAGGTCGTGCGATGGGCCTTCAACGCTGAGGTCGAAATAGGCCAGTCCCTTTCCGCCAAGCGGGAAGTTCAGCCGTTCGCCTTCATCCCACTCGCCGCCTTCCCAGAGCACGCCGTCCGCCTCAAGGCGCTCGCGGAACGCGTCCACGTACCACGCCAGGTTTGGGCTGCCGACCTCCTCCTCACCCTCCACCAGCATCTTCACGCGCACCGGCAGCGCTCCGCGCGCATCGCGCCACGCGTGCAGGGCCGCCAATCGGGCGGCTACCTCGCCGCGGTTGTCCGACGTTCCGCGCGCGTAGAGCTTTCCACCCCGGATGGAGGGTTCGAAGGGCGGCGTCTCCCACAGGTCCAGCGGCTCCGCGGGTTGAACGTCATAGTGGTCGTATACGAGGAGTGTGCGAGGCCCCTCGCCCGCCTCTCCGAAGACCACGGGCGCTGCGCCGGGGAGGCGCCACACTTCAGCGCGAAGCCCGGCTCGCTCCATCATCGCCCGCGTCGCCTCGGCCCCTTCCTCCACGCCAACCCGTTGCCCAGCGAGCGATGGCACACGCAGGTAATCAAGAAACCAAGAAAGGTACTGCTGGCGATTCGCGTCAAGAAGAGCAGTCAGCTTGTCCATCATAGTCCTCCGAATCTACCACAGAGGCACAGAGACACAGAGGATCCGATCTCTGTGTCTCTGTGCCTCTGTGGTAGGTCTCCTCAGCCGATCTGGATGCGCGTTCCTCCGCCGCATGCGGGGAGGACCCAGTAGCGGGCGGAAATGTCGTGGCCGGCGAAGGCGTTGACCATGGCCTCGCCGATGGCGTCGTGGCCGCGTCGCGCGAAGGCGAGCATGCCTGGACCGGCGCCGGACAGGCAGACGGCGATGGCGCCTGTGATGAAGGCGGCGTTGCGGGCCTCCTCGGCGCCCGGAATCTGCGGAATCCGATACCGTTCATGGAGGCGGTCCTGCAGCGCGTCGGCCAGCAGGAAGTCGTCCTTGTTTCGCAGCGCCTCGATGACCAGCATGGCGCGCCCGATATTAAAGACGGCGTCTTCGTGGGAGATCATCTTCGGCAGGGCGGCCCGGGCCTCGGAAGTCAGGTAGTTATACGCCGGCACGCAGACGACCACGCGTGTAGGCGGAATCGGTATGGCGCGGTTGCGGAACTCGGAACCGTGGGTGTAGACGACCTGGAGGCCGCCCAGCACGGCCGGCGTCACGTTATCGCCATGTCCCTCAATCTCCACGGCGCGAGACAGAACGGCGTCCATGTCCAGCTCATGCGGGTGCACGCAGCCCTGGCGCTGGCGGCGTAGGGCGATGACATCCGCCAGGATGAGGCCGGCCAGCACGGCTGACGAAGAGGATCCCAGTCCGCTGGCGCATGGGATCTCATTGCGACACGTCAGGCGCATGCCATCCGGCGCCTCTGCGCCGTGCTGCGCCAGGCGATCGAGAAGCGTGTGCACGGTCAGGTGCGACTCGTCAGCAGGGAGGATTCCCTCGCCTTCCCCCTCGATATGAACGGCGATTCCGGCGTGCGGATGCCCAAATGTGAGCGTAAAGGTGTTCCATAGATCCAGGGCCAGGCCCATGGAATCGAAGCCGGGTCCCAGGTTCGCCGTGGTGGCGGGAACGCTGACCTGGATCGGCCCATTCGGTTGCGGATCGTTCAAGGTAATGTCCTTGGCGTTTTCGACACGGTAGCATGCCCAAGCACATAATGGGAACGAGGGACCGGCGATTGTGCCTGGAACCCCCAATTTCCCCCTCTACAGGAACCAAACCGATGCGATTGCGAATGTTTCCCACTCTGCTCGCCGCGGCAGCCATTAGCTGCCTGCCTTCACGAGCCCAGGGCCCCGGCTGGACTCAGCTCTTCGACGGCAAGACGCTGGGCGGCTGGAAGCTGGTGGACGGATCCGGCCCCGGTTACGTAGTGCAAGACGGCCTGCTCATCTGTCCGGCGGACGGCGGCGGCAAGCTCCTGACTGAAAAAGAATACAAGGACTTCGTGTTCCGTTGCGAGTTCAAGCTGGACAAGGCCGGCAACAACGGCATCGCCTTGCGCTCGCCGCTGAACGGTGATCCGGCCTATGACGGAATGGAGTGCCAGGTTCTGGACGACGCCGATCCGGACTACGCCAACCTCGAGCCCGGCCAATATTGCGGCAGCATCTACAAGGTCGTCCCCGCCAAGCGAGGCGCTCCAAAGCCCCACGGGCAGTGGAACAAGTACGAGATCTCATGCATCGGCCGCACGGTGAAAGTGAAGCTGAACGGCAAAGTCATCGTGAACTCGGACCTGAACAAGGTGACCGACCCCGCCGTGATCTTCGGGCACCCCGGCTTCCGCCGCGACATTGGCCACATCGGCTTTTGCGGCCACGGCCCCAGCGAGGTCGCCTTCCGGAATGTCTGGCTGAAGGACCTCTCCAAGCCCGAGAAGGCCAACGTGCCGCCCGCCGGTTTCAAGGCGCTCTTCAATGGCAAGGACCTGGCCGGGTGGAAGGCCCTCGTTGAGGATCCGCCCGCCCGCGCGAAGATGACGCCGGCCGAACTCGCTGAGAAGACGAAGGCCGCCACGGCCGAGGCCCTGAAACACTGGAGCGTTCAGGACGGCGCCATCGCTTACGACGGCAAGAACAACAGCCTTTGCACAACCAAGGATTACGCCGACTTCGAAATGCTGGTGGATTGGAAGATTCAGCCTGGCGGCGACTCCGGCATCTACCTGCGCGGCACGCCGCAGGTGCAGATCTGGGACATTCCGGTGGGATCCGGCGGACTCTACAACAACCAGAAGAACCCCAGCGAACCGCTGATAAAGGCCGATAACGCGCCGGGTCAGTGGAACCGCTTCCGCATCCTCATGATTGGCGAGAAGGTGACGATCTACCTGAACGACGTCCTCGTGGTCAATAACGTGACCATGGAGAACTACTGGGAGCGCGACAAGCCGATCTACCCCACGGGCCAGATCGAGCTTCAGCACCACAACAGCCCGTTGTACTTCAAGAACATCTTCATCCGCGAGCTTCCGTAGCTTTCGGCCCCCCTACCCCCCAATCCTGGGGGACCAAAAAGGTAACGCTCGGTTCTGGCGAATTGCTAGAACCGAGCGTTGCCTTTTGGGTCCCCCAGGATTGAGGGGTAGTACTCCGTCAGGGTAGGATGGAGGGGTGGGGTTGTCATTAGATGAATTGTGCAAATGGCGCAGGACGAGGGGGAGTGTTCGTGGCAGCGTCTAGATGGCTGCCTGGCAGACGCGCAGGGGCGTCGTCTGGGTGCGCCGGTTCACGAGGCCGGCAACGACT
>DASXUL010000142.1:0-28476 GCA_036504855.1 Armatimonadota bacterium
CTATCCGTCCGGCCGATGGCCGGATGCCGACATCTACCTCTGGTCGTGATCGCGCAGCATGCGTCGCGCATTGGCAACCGACCACCGGTCCTCGTCCCACACTGCCCCGTTCCGCTCGATGATGCGCCACTGCTCCAGCGCCATATCGTCCTGTTCGTCCAGAACATAGGCATCGGCCAGCCACGGCAGAGCCCGTCCGCATACAGACGGTCTACGCGAGGACCGCCGCGTGAGAGCGGACGAAATACTCCACGAAGGCGGCGAAGGACGGCGCCACGTCCTCGATGTCCCCGATCACACTGTTGCACAACACGCTCTCATGTTCGATGCAGACGAGCGGGCACTCCCCGTCGGCGCCCCGGCGGCGCGTGTCGAAACAGATGGGGTCGTAGCGGAACGTGTCCGGCCTTGCGAACGGGATGTAGCCCTTCGGGACCAGCACCTCTTCAAAGGCGGGGTCCATACAACGAAGCTCCCAAAACACGCCCTCCGGCGTGTTTGCCGCCAGTGCGATGGGGCCGGCGTCGAAGCAGGGGAACACATACCGGGTCACGAGCGACCGGAACGCCGGCGGGAACTCAATGCCTATCCTGCGCTCCATGGGTTCGATCCAATCGATGGTCGGCAACGGGCGGATGGACCAGTCGTACCATCCCTCAGCGTCATCCGGCTCGCCGCGAACCGACGCGGGGATCTGGTCTTCAACATCAGGTTCCCGCGGCAATCGGTTGATCGTCTCCACGAACCGGTCGATCAGTTCGTCAGCGTCCTGGAGTGCCCGCCTCTTCTTCTCCTGCAGTGCACGTTTCGTCATCGCAATCCTCGCCGTCAGTGCCATGCCCCTCAGTAATGATTAGCCGCAGCGTCACGCCTCACGTTCATAACCGCGCCCGATAGCGTCCACGGTAGGCAGGGCGTGCCCCGATGGCATGGTGAGCTCAACTGAGCGGAATCCGAGTAGCGCCGGCGGCCCGCCGGCATCCGCCCGCAGGGCGGACAGCATGGTGACCTCGTTGTGGCCGCTTCGCGGCCATGCCGGCGGGCCGCCGGCGCTACTCGGTGGGAAACACCCAGGGGTACAGATCGAGATCCGGCCATCGCTTGAAGGGATTTCGCGCCACGTACGTCACTTTCTGGCAAAGCTCATCTTCGTCGCGGACGATGCGATCCAGATACTCGCGCTGCCAAACCGGGGGGCGGCGTCCGGCCCTCACAAGCTCGTGCGCCGTGAAGGACTTCCACCCCTGAACGGTTTGTTCCAGCGTCCACGGCGGTATGGTAGTCAAAACAACGTGCACGTGATCGTCCATGACCACGTATGCGTCTAGATCGTACCGGCTGCCTCGGTGGTGCAGGATCGCGTCCATCACCATATCTCGCTCCGTCGGGCTGAGCGCGGCTTGGCGCCTCTCCAGCCGCCATGTGACAAAGTAGGCGGCGCTGGATATCCGCCAGTGCGGCAGGGACTTGCGACGGTAGATGTGGAAGTCATCCGCCACGTCACGCTCCAAGAGCGATGCGCCGACACCAAAGCAGGCGTTCGGCGAAAGTAGCTGGTTCCCGCGAAAGTAGCGTCGGCGGCCCGCCGGCATGGCCGCGCAGCGGCCACGTCCAACGCCGAATTGTCCGCCTTCCCAGCGGATGCCGGCGGGCCGCCGGCGCTACTGGGGTCAGCCCTTCAAAGCTCCTGCTCGGTGCGGCCTTCGGCTTCCAGAACGGCTTCGGCGACGTAGATGGGGGAGGCGGAACGCACGGCGATGGCCAAGGCGTCGCTGGGACGGCAGTCTACTTCCTGGGCCTGGCCGTTGCTCGGGCTAACAAGCCCCAATTTGGCGTAGTAGATGCCGTTGTACTCGTCGTCGATGATGATGCGGTCCACGTGCCAACCGAGGCGCTCCACCACGATCTTCAGCAGGTCGTGCGTCAGGGGACGGCTCACGGGACGTCCCTCCATGGCCATGGAGATGCTGTAGGCTTCGTGCTGGCCGATGTAGATGCGCAGGTTGCGGTCGCGATTGTCCCGCACCATAACGAAGTACGCCACCGTGCCGTCGTGAGCGCGCTGCTCATAGACGCCCACGATGTGGACTTCCTTCTCGAAGAGCTTCCGAGGGGCGCGGCTTTCGTCTTCGGCGCCGCGGGCCATGTCCTCCGGGTTGGCGTTGCCGAAGAGGCGGTTCAAGTCCAGCTCAAAGGGATGGCTGGGCAGTTCGCCCCCAAACTCGTCCCCTTCCCGTTCTTCCCAGTCTCGCTCTGCCATGCCGGCCTCCCACCTCCTCGGAGTTCGAAGCGTGTCGTCGAGGGAGCGACCAGTTCGCCGCCCCCTCTCTTATTGTACTCCGTCATTCCAGTGGAAGGCTTGCCGGGGCCCGCTAGACGTCCACGTTCTTCATCGTCTTGCTGATCAGTTGTAGGAACTCACGGTTGTTCTTCGTGGACTTGATGCGGTCAATCAGCAGCTCGGTCGATTCAATCGTGCCCAACGCCGCCAGCACGCGGTGCAGCGCCCAGACCTGGGCCAGTTCTTCCTTGGCGAACAGGCGCTCCTCGTGGCGCGTGCCGGATCGCTTCACGTCAATGGCCGGGAAGATCCGGCGCTCCTGAAGCTGCCGGTCCAGCACCATTTCCATGTTGCCGGTGCCCTTGAACTCCTCGAAGATGATGTCGTCCATGCGCGAGCCGGTTTCGACCAGCGCGGTGGCGATGATTGTCAGGCTGCCGCCTTCTTCGATGTTGCGGGCAGCGCCGAAGAACCGCTTGGGGCGGTAGATCGCCGCCGGGTCCAAGCCGCCTTGCAGTGTGCGGCCGGACGGGTTAACCGTGAGGTTGCTCGCTCGGGTGAGGCGCGTGAGGCTGTCCAGTAGCACCACAACGTCTTTCTTGCTCTCCACGAGGCGCTTGGCCTGCTCCAGCACCATGTCGGCCACGCGCATGTGGTTCTCCGGCAGTTGGTCGAACGTGGAGGCCACCACGTGGCCACGCACGCTTCGGCGCATGTCGGTCACTTCCTCGGGGCGCTCGTCCACCAGCAGCACGATGAGGTCCACTTCGGGGTGATTCATCGTCACGCTATTGGCGATCGTCTTGAGGATCGTGGTCTTTCCCGCCTTCGGTGGAGCCACGATGAGTCCGCGCTGGCCTTTGCCGATGGGCGCAACGAGGTCGATGATGCGGGCAGCGGTGTCGGCGCCGCCCGTTTCCAGGATCAGGCGCTCGGTGGGGAAGAGCGGCGTCAGTTGGTCGAAATCCATCCGGCGCTTCGCGTCTTCCGGATTCAGGCCATTAACGGCCACCACGCGCAAGAGACCGTGGTACTTCTCGTTCTCCTTCGGCGGGCGCACCTGGCCCAGCACGAAGTCGCCCGTGCGCAGGCCGAATCGCTTGACCTGGGATTGGGAAACGTAGATGTCGTGGCTGGTGGGGTCAAAGCCGGTTTGACGCAGGAAGCCCCAGCCTTCCGAGAGGATTTCGAGCGAGCCGGAGCCCATGATGAGACCGTTCTTCTCGGTCTCGCTCTCCATGATCCGAAAGACCAGGTCCTGCTTAGTGAGGTCGTCTACCTCTTCAATCTTGAGTTCTTTCGCTACGGAAAGAAGCTCCGTGATGTCCTTGGCCTCGAGTTCAGCGAGTTCCATGGGTGTGTCTTCCGCTCCCTTAGGAGCTTTGGTGGGGGGTTTACGCGCCGCCATAGATCTCCGGTTTCAATATTCCAATGCAGGGCAGGCCACGGTAGCGCTGATCGTAATCCAGCCCGTAGCCCACAACGAATTCGTCTGGGACCGAAAACCCGCAGTATTGCACGTCAATGGGAACCTCCCGACGGCTCGGTTTTTCAAGAAGGGTGCAGATGGAAAGGCTGGCCGGTTGGCGCGCCTCCATCAGTTGAAGCATGTAACTCAACGTTCGCCCGCTGTCGATGATGTCCTCGACAACTAACAGGTGCTTGCCCGTAACGCTCTCTTCCAGGTCCTTCGTGAGGCGCACAACGCCCGATGATTTCGTGGCCGCGCCGTAGGATTCGAAGGCCATGAAATCGACGCTGCACGGGACGGTGACGTAACGCATCAGGTCGGCCATGAAGATGAAGGCGCCGCGCAGCACGCCCAGCATCGTGAAATCGCGGCCCGCGTAATCGGCGGAGATCCGCTCTCCCAACTCGCGAATGCGGGCGTCTATCTCCTCCGCGGAATACAACACTTCCAGGAGGTCGTCTTCCATCCGGCGTGGCGGTGTGATGTTCATGAGCTTCTGTTCCGTCCGGCCAGGCGCCGGAGGCGGCATCATTCCCACTCGATGGTGGCCGGCGGTTTGCTGGTGATGTCGTACACCACGCGGTTGATGCCGCGCACTTCATTGATGATCCGGTTGCTGATCCGCTCCATCACGTCGTAAGGGAGCCGCGCCCAGTTAGCGGTCATCGCGTCGTCGCTGGTGACCGCCCGGATCGCCACCGGGTAATCATACGTTCGAGCGTCGCCCATAACGCCCACGCTGCGGATCGGCAGCAACACGGCAAACGCCTGCCATATCTCTCGGTAGAGGCCTGCGCGGCGCAGCTCGTCCATCAGGATCGCGTCGGCGTTCTGGAGGATCTCCACGCGCGCCTCGGTGATGTCGCCGATGATGCGCACGGCCAGGCCGGGGCCAGGGAATGGGTGGCGCCAGACCATATCAGCCGGCAGCCCCAGTTCCTCTCCAACGCGCCGGACCTCGTCCTTGAACAGGAACCGCAACGGTTCCAGCAGCTTGAAGCCCATCCGTTCCGGCAGGCCGCCCACGTTGTGGTGGCTCTTGATGAGCGCCGCGGCGCCGCCGATTCCGCCGCTCTCAATTACGTCCGGGTAGACCGTGCCCTGCGCCAGGAAGTCGATCTGTCCGAGCTGTTTCGCTTCCTCCTCGAAGACGCGGATGAACTCCTCGCCGATGATGAGGCGTTTGCGCTCCGGATCATCCACGCCGGCGAGGCGCTTGAAGAAGCGCTCCTGAGCGTTCACGTAAATGAGCCGGCCGTGCAGGTTTTCCCTGAAGACCTCGGCAACGCGAGCGCCTTCCCCTTTGCGCATCAACCCATGGTCCACAAAGACGCAGGTGAGTTGGTCTCCAATAGCCGTGTGCACAAGCGCGGCAACCACCGACGAATCCACGCCGCCGCTGACCCCGCAGACTACTCGGCTATCGCCGACCTTCGCTCGGATGTCCGCGAGAGCCCTCTCCACGAAGGACCCCATGGTCCACGCGCCGTCGCATCCGGCCACCTTGAGCAGGAAATTGCGCAACACGTCCTGGCCCCACGGGGTGTGAACCACCTCCGGATGGAACTGCACGCCATGGAACCGCCGCTTCATGTCCGCCATGGCGGCAACCGGGGTCGTCTTCGTAGCGGCGGTGATCTGGAAGCCCTCCGGCGGGGAGATCACGTGGTCGCCGTGGCTCATCCACCCAACAAGATCCCGGTCGAGCCCGTCGAAGATCGGGTCATCCACGCAGATGTGAATCTCGGTGCGACCGAACTCCTTGCGCTCAGCAGGCGATACCTCGCCGCCAAGCTGGAACGCGATGAGTTGCATCCCGTAGCAGATGCCAAGCACCGGGATGCCGAGGTCATAGATGGCCGGATCACAGTGCGGCGCATCGGGAGCATAGACAGAAGAAGGGCCGCCGGTGAAGACCAGCGCCTTGGGATTGCGGGCGCGGATCACTTCGGCGGGCGTATCATGACGGATCACCTCGCAAAAAACGTTGCACTCGCGGATGCGGCGTGCAATGAGGTGGCCGTACTGGGCGCCAAAATCGAGAACGAGGACGGTATCCATAGAGATGTGGCAGGACGGGATATAGATCCGGGAATGCCCGCGCGACCCGGGAAGTCGTGGATGACGGAACCAAGCCCGAAGGCGGCGCGGGAGATCTGGCCGCCAGTTGGAGTCTACCCGCTTCGGATGCGGAGACAAACCGGGGTCAGGGATATGCGTTTCGGCGCAAGGGAGGGAGCGCCGGATATGGCCGCCGTAGCGGCAGGAAAACGCGAGCGGGCGGCTGGGCCGCCGGGTTGGGTATCGCCCTACGCCGCTTCCGGCGCGCTGGGCCGCGAAGAGCGCAACCCAGCCTCGATCTCAGACACCTTGGTTTGAGCGCGAGACAGCATTCGCTGCGCCTCAGCGATGGGGTCGTCGCTCTGCGGGCCGCCTTCTGCGCGCGCCAGGAGCGCAAGGCCGCCAACAACCAGCGCCGTACCCGCCACGATATACACCCAAGTCTTGTTCACGCGTTTCACCAACGGTATGACAGGAGTGGCGGGACTTGAGCCTGGATAGGAGAACGAACGCCAGGAAGCGCGCGTCTCAAGTCCCGATTCCGTAAGCAATCACTAAATCTTGTAAACGGTCGGGCCGCCGCCGTAAGGATCGCTGCCGCCGCTCTGTGAATCCAGCACGCGCTGGACGAAGTTGATGAGCTCGGACGGCTGGAACGGCTTGGTGAGGTAGCAGTCTACGCCGGAAGACCAGCCGCGGAAAACGTCCGCATCCTGGGCCTTGGCCGTCAGCATAATCACTGGAATATCGGCCGTGGCCGGGTTTGCCTTTAGCTCGGTCAGCACCTGAAAGCCATCTTTGCGCGGCATCATCACGTCGCAGACGATCAGGTCCGGTCGCTCCTGGGCCACTTTCTGGAGGGCCTCTTCGCCGTCATAGGCGAGGGTCACCTGGTGTCCCTGACGCTCCAGGTTCACCTGCACCAACCGGGCGATATGGCGCTCATCGTCAACCGCAAGTATTTTCGCCATTCAGAATCTCCACCTTAAGCGGTTTCATCCAGAGGTCGGTTTGCGCTTCCCTGGATGTCAGACTGTGCGTCTCCCGCTGACGTTCCAAGTATACATTCCTGGCGGTATCAGCGTCAATTGCGCGCAAGATGGAGAAGATGGATCGGAGCGTGAACGGGATCGGGGTCCGGACCCCCGGCGTCCGGCTTCCGCCATACCGGCGACAGGTTTCTGCGGCAGCAGACCTAGCGCGGGTCATCGGCGGCATCCGGACTCCGGATCCGGGACCCCGATCCCGTTTCTCACGCCGCTTCGGCGGGCGTGCGGGTCTGGTGGCTGGGGCATAGCGGACGGCCGAAGCGGACCGTGCTGTAATCGGCCTGCCCCTTGGTAAGCGGGCGGCCGCACTCAGCGCAAGTGGTAAAGCCCGCCGTCGCGGTTTCCGCGGCGGGCGAAGGTTCGGAGGCTCTGGGCCGGCGCTGCGCGCCATTGGCCAGGGGCAGCGGCGAGTCAACCACGCGCTCGCCTTCGTCGAACTCCGGCGCGAACTGGGTTCCATAGCCCAGCACGCCCAGGGCGCGGCCGATGGCGCCGGTTTCGCTCTTCTCGGCGAAGTCCGCGAAGCCGCGTGCGGTTTCCATCTTCGTGCCGGAGGCCATCAGGCGGCCCTCGGCATTGTAGACGCTGGCCTGGAATACGGCCACGCCCTTGTCAACGTCCAGGAGGATGGGTTTCGTGTCGATCCCCCAGTCGGGGTGATCTTCACGGAACCATACGAGCCGGTAGGCCACGGGGAGGTACTCGCGCCCTCCCTGGACCCGGATGAGGTGTCTCTTCACGTTGAATGCCATCTGCCGCTCCTTCCAAACAGATAACGTCGCCAGTTCTCAAGCGCCAATCGTCCGTCGCCAGGTCCGCGCGCCGAGCAGAGCCCTTAGCCAGGCAAGCCTGTGGTGAACGACTGGGGCCTGATGCCTGACAACCGCTTCTCCGGCATCCCACCGATGTATGACCCCATTCTACCACCGAACACGCGTTCGCGTCAACCATCCGGGCGCGCCCCCAAAACGCGCGAAAGCGGCCCGGTCCAAACGCGCGTTTGAACCGGGCCGCTTCCCATGCTCGTTCGCAAGAAGTCCTAGCCGGTGACGGCCTGGACTTCGATGGGGTCCACTCGCACGCCGCGGTGCTGAAGCGACTTCATGGCCCGGTCAATCGAATCGGGCTCCCCTTCCACCTCCAGCTCAACCCAGCCCATATCCTGCTGAACGTCGGCCCGGCGAATGTTCATCACAAGCCCGAACTCCTGCCCTGTCTGCCACAGGATAGGTTGTCGCACAAGGTCCTTGCCGAACGTCAGGTGAACACGCTTGGATGCCATCAGTATGCCTCGCTATTTCCCGCCGGCGATCGCCGGCACGATGGAGACTTCGTCTCCGTCCTTCACTGCGGCGGCCTTGCCGCCTTCGAAGCGAACGTCTTCCCCATTAACATACACGTTCACGAAGCGCCTCAACTCGCCGTCGGAGTCACAGATGCGCTCCGTGATGCCGGCGAACTGGCGGCCCAGATCCGCCAGAACTTCGCCGACAGACAGTCCGTCCGCCGTCACCTTCTCTTGCTCGCCCGTTAGCTTGCGCAAAGGCGTGGGAATCAGTACCGTTACCGCCATGATATCTCCTCATACAAAGGGGGATGTGACCGCCGGGCGGATTTTGCGCCGGAAGCGGCCGCGCGTGGCTACTTCAGGTGTTCCTCCAGCGAAGCCAGGCTGGCCAGAATGGGAATCGTCTCGCCGATGCAATCCTCCACCGGCTCAATCGTCTTGAGTCCGTTTCCGGTCACCGCGATAACCGTGGTTTCATCGCGCGGGATGCGGCCCTGGTCGATCAGCTTCTTCGCCACCGCAACCGTTACCCCGCCGGCCGTCTCCGTGAACAGCCCCTCCGTTTGGGCGAGCAGTTGGATGCCCTCGATGATCTCCTCCTCGGAGGCATCCTCGCCCCAGCCGCCCGTCTTCTTCGTGGCCATCACGGCGTAATAGCCGTCCGCCGGGTTGCCGATGGCAATGGACTTGGCGATGGTGTTCGGCTTCTGCGGCCGGATCATCTCGCTGTGCGCCTTGATGGCAAGGGTGACGGGGTTGCAGTTCGTGGCCTGCGCGGCGTACATCCTGGTGTTCAGTTCGTCAATCAAGCCGAACTCGTGGAACTCCCACAGGCCCTTCCAGATCTTGGTGATCAGCGAACCGCCGCCGATCGGGCAGACAACGTGCTTCGGCGCGCGCCATCCCAACTGCTCGGCGATCTCGTGTCCGAAAGTCTTTGACCCATCGCCGTAGTACGGCCGGATGTTGACGTTGGCGAAGGCCCAATTGTACTTGCCCGCCACTTCCGAGGCCAGGCGGTTCACTTCGTCGTAGTTTCCTTGCACCGACAACACGGTGGCGCCGTACACCAGCGTGCCGACCACCTTGCTGCGCTCCAGGTTGTTCGGGATAAACACGTATGCTTTGAGACCGGCTTGCGCGGCCTGGGCGGCTACGCTGTTGGCCAGGTTCCCTGTGGAAGCGCATGCCACCGTGTCATATCCGAACTCGATTGCCTTCGACAGCGCCACCGCCACAACGCGGTCCTTGAACGACTGGGTGGGGCAGTTCACGCCGTCGTACTTGACCCACAGGTCCTTGTGCCCGATCGCCTCGCCAAGGCGCTCCGCCTTGATGAGCGGCGTGAAACCTGCGTGGAATCCGGCCCGCGGTTCGCCGTCGATGGGCAGCAGGTCCCGATAGCGCCACATCGTGGGCGGACCGGCCTCAATGGACTTCCGCGAAATCGTCTTCGCTATGGCAGGGTAGTCGTACCGGACCTCCAACGGTCCAAAGCAGTACTCGCAAACGTGGATGGGAGAGGCCGGGTATTCCTCGGCGCACTCCTTGCATCTCAGCCCCAGAACTCTGGGCATGGGTTCTCCTCCCGAACCAACGCGAGGCAAATCCGAGCCTCGGGCAGCGCGCGCTCTGGGCGCTCCGCCGGGCGACTGCCGATGCCGCGTTGTCCGTTACTCCTCGCTGAACAGCGGTGTGCTCAGATAGCGCTCGCCGGTGGAGGGGAAGATGCAGACAATCAACTTGCCCGCGTTCGCCGGCCGTTTGGCTAGCGCCACCGCGGCGGCCGCGGCGGCTCCGGAGGATATACCGGCTAGCAGCCCCTCTTCTTTTGCTAGCCGGCGTCCCATGACCATTGCGGCCGAAGTCTCAATCGCCATCACCTCGTCCACAACAGAAAGGTCCATGACGTCTGGGATGAATCCGGCGCCCAGTCCCTGGATGCCGTGGCGACCGGGGTTTCCGCCAGACAGCACGGCGCTCTCCTTGGGCTCAACGGCCACCACCTGGAACCCGGGCTTGCGCTGTTTCAGCGCGCGCGCCACGCCGGTGGCGGTGCCGCCGGTGCCCACGCCGGCCACCAGGATGTCAATCTTGCCATCGGTATCGGACCAAAGCTCCTCGGCGGTGGTCTTCTCATGGATCTCGGGATTGGCGGGGTTCTTGAACTGCTGCGGCATGAAAGCGTGCGGGGTCTTCGCCACGATTTCCTCGGCCTTTGAAACGGCTCCGCGCATCCCCTCTGGGCCGTCGGTGAGCACCAGTTCGGCTCCGAACGCCTTCAGAAGCTTTCGGCGTTCCGTGCTCATCGTGTCCGGCATGGTCAGGATGAGGTGGTATCCCTTCGCGGCGCAGACCATGGCCAGGGCGATTCCGGTGTTGCCGGAGGTGGGCTCCACGATGATGGATCCCGGCCCGATGAGGCCCTTCGATTCAGCGGCGTCAATCATGGACAGGCCAATCCGGTCCTTCACGCTGCCGGCCGGGTTGAAGAACTCCAACTTGGCCAGCACTTCGGCGCCGCACCCTTCGGTGATGCGGTTCAGCTTCACAAGCGGCGTATAGCCGATCAGCTCCGTTACGTTATTTGCGATCTTCATAGTCAGTCTTCGGTTGTCAGGAATCAGCCGTCCGCGAACCTAACGTGGGCAGGCAGGAGTTAGAGGACATTGTGCGCCGAGACGGCCGCGTTCAGCAAGCCGAAAGCCGGCTGGGAGTTCAGATGTGCATCATGAACGCCTGCGTGGCCCGCTGTGCGTCCTCAGCGCGCACGAGATCCTGGACCTTCACGTCCGTGAGCACGGCTCGGGCCGCCGCCAAAGCGGTGTAGAGCACCGTGGTTACCGTGGGCTCCCCGGAGGCGTCGGTGCGCCAGCGGTCACTGAACAGCTCACTGGAGAGGGGGCGGAGGACATCCGCCACAGAGAGCGTGGCGGCCGGGCGCGCAAGCAAGTAGCCGCCCCCGGCGCCGCGAACGCTCTTCACCAGCCCGGCGCGACGCAGGCTCACCAGCAACTGGTCCAAATACGCCTGCGGGATACTTTGCCGGGCGGCAATCTCACGGCTCTGAAGCGGAATCCCCTCGGGCTGTCTGGCCAACTCGACCATCGCCCTCAAACCATACGCGTCGCGGGTCGAGAACAAGTGTATTCCCCCAATGTTTACTAAACTACTCGACATTATAGGGAGGGCAATCGATCGCCGGCA
Organism: Armatimonadota bacterium; assembly: GCA_036504855.1. Lineage (GTDB taxonomy): Bacteria > Armatimonadota > DTGP01 > JAKQQT01 > JAKQQT01 > DASXUL01. The sequence continues at coordinate 11,358 of DASXUL010000142.1, forward strand.
AGATGCCCGCTTGCCCCTAGGCGAGGGCCGCTTGTCACAGCCCGAAACTCCGTCCATACTGAGCCGCAGAGTGTCGCCGCCGCGGCACTTGAGAGAAGAGGAGACGCCATGAAAGCTTGCTATGCCCTGTTCGCACTGGTCCTCACGGGACCGTTGAGCGCTGCGCCGCTCCCGACCGGGGCGTCCATTACGCCATCCGGCGTGCACACGCCAGTCGGCTGCTTTCCAGCCAACCTGGCCCTGAGCCCAAACGGCCGTTACGTTGTGGTTACCGACATAGGGTCGCGTTCACAGCTTTCCGTCCTCAATGCTGCCACGGGGGCCCTCGTTTCGCAGATCGGTTTCAACCGCTCCCACGAAGGCGGCGGCAAGGATGCCCTGTATGTTGGCCTCGCGTTCACGTCGGACGGACTGCTGTACGTTTCGCGCGGGACCGAAGACAAGGTGACCGTCTACACGCTGGATGACGCCGGCACGCTGTCGGAAACTGTCAGCCTGGCGGATCCCGGCCCGGCGAAAGGCGTTACCGCCTGTCCCGCCGGCCTCGCCCTCTCGTCCGACGCTGGAACGCTTTTCGCCGCGAACAACTACACCACGGCGCATACCGGATTCAAGGGGACGCTGGCCGTTCTGGACACCGCCTCCAAGGCTGTGCGCGGAACTGTGGCGACGCAGGGCTACCCGTTCGCTGTCGCGGCCGTCACGAAAGGCAAACTGGCGGACACCAAGGTCTTTGTCGCCTGCGAACGCGACGGCGTGGTGGCCGACGTAGACCCGAAGGCGCTCTCCGTGCGCCGATCGATCGCCACCGGCGATCACCCGGCCGCTCTGCTCCTGGATGCATCCCAGCGTCGGCTCTTCGTGGCGAACGCCGGAAGCGACACGATCAGCGTCATAGACCCAGCCGCGGACCGGGTCACCTCCACAACGCTGCTGCGACCGGCTGCGGCCCATGCCCTGGCCGGCGCCACTCCCACGGGGATGGCCCTGGATGCCGCCGGCAAGCGACTCTACGTCGCCCTCGGCGACATGAACGCGGTTGCGGTGGTGGACGTGGCGGGGAAGCCGCGACTGCTCGGCTACGTTCCCACCGGCTGGTACCCAACCGCCGCGCTGGTCGCTCCAGACGGCGGCTACCTCTTCGTTGCGAATGCGAAGGGCGTTGATACGCGGCATCCGAACGCGACTCCCAGCGGCCCGAACGGCGCGTGGGGCCGCTACACCCTATCCATCCTTGAGGGCGCCGTCTCTCGCATCCGCATCCCCACTACCCAGGAGTTGAAGGTCCTCACCGCCCAGGTGCTGAAGAACAACCGCCTTGCCGCTCCGATGACGGCCGGGAGCCCTCTGAAGGGCATCCCCGTGAAACACGTCATCTACATCATCAAGGAAAACCGCACGTACGACGAGGTGATGGGAGATGCGACGAAGGGGAACGGCGATCCCTCGCTCGTCCTCTTTGGACAAGACGTCACCCCCAACCAGCACGCCCTGGCGAACCGATTTGCGCTCCTGGACAACTTCTATGTGTGCGCCGAGGTGAGCGCGGACGGCTGGAACTGGTCCACTTCCGGGATGACAAGCGAATACACGGCCCGCAACGTGCCATTCAACTACGGCGGGCGCGGCCGCACCTACGACTTCGAGGGAGAGAACTCCGGCGTGCCGGTGGACCTGTTGGGCCTGCCGGATGTCGCCCGCTCGCCGGGCGGTTACATCTGGGAGAACGCCGCGCGGCACGGCGTGGGCTTCCGCAACTATGGCTTCTTCAACGGCAGCGGCGTCACCCTGCCGGATGGCCGCACAGTGAACTACGGCAACGGCGTAACCAAGCGCGCCCTACTGGGCAAGACGGATGTGGACTACCTGCAGTTCAACATGGAGTACGCTGACTCGGATGCCTGGGTGAAGCTGAACGCGCCGGAGACCGTCGTCATGAAGTCCTTCGGCAAGAACAAGTCTCCCAGCCGCTACACAGAGTGGAAACGCGAGTGGGACGCCTATGTGAAGAACGGCAAGCTGCCTCCGTTCACGATGATCCGCCTTCCCCGCAACCACACGGCTGGCACCACGCCCGGCATGGCCTCGCCCCGCGCCATGGTGGCCGACAACGACTACGCCCTCGGCGAGATCGTCGAAGCAGTCTCCAAGAGCCGCTACTGGAAGAGCACCGCCATCTTCGTACTGGAAGACGACGCCCAGAACGGCTTCGACCACGTAGACTCGCACCGCTCCCCCAGCTTCGTCATCAGCCCGCTGGTCCGCAAGGGAACGGTCGACCATCGGTTCTACAACACGGACAGCGTGCTCCGCACGATGGAACTGCTTCTCGGCCTTCCGCCGATGAACCGCTTCGACGCCACAGCGCCGGTCCTGGACTTCTGGAACGCCGCGCCGGACAACTCCGCCCCCTACACGGCTATCCTTCCGGACCCGTCCATCCTCCGCCAGGTGACTCGCAAGACGGCGTACCGCGCCGCCGCGTCGGCTCGCATGAACTTCCGAGACGCGGATGACATCCCCGAACAGGAGCTGAACGACATCCTCTGGCACTCCATCAAGGGGACGAAGGCGCTGAAGCCGGCAATAGTGGGGGCGTCGAAGATCGACGGTTGAAGGCGCCGATCCGGCGCTCCAGACGGGTGACCGCTTGGAGCGCCGGATCGGCCGCGCTACGCCCGGCGGTGGCTGAATTCCGGTCCGGCGCGGTACATTGTGCCATGGGAGGGAAGCGATATGGCGCGGTGGCTTCTCACTTGGCTGGTCCTTCTGAGCGCCCTGCCGACGCTCGCCGGTTCTGTGACTCTCTTGCGCGTTGAAGGGGGCATTGACCCCGCCGTCGCCGAATACGTTCAGACCGGGCTCCGCTACGCCGGTGATCGGGGCGACGCGCTCGTTGTGATCGAGATGGATACCCCTGGCGGCCTGAGCACTTCGATGGAATCCATTGTGAAGGCCATTCTGGCGAGCCGAGCTCCCGTATGCGTCTACGTAGCGCCGTCCGGCGCCCGCGCGGCCAGTGCGGGCGCCATCATCGCGCTGGCCGCCAACTTCGTCGCCATGGCGCCTGCCACCAACATCGGAGCCGCCACCCCGATCGCCGGCATCTCGGGGAGCGACCTGGATCGCAAGATCAAGAACGACGCGGCGGCCAAGGCGCGAGCGCTCGCGGCACTGCGCGGCCGCCCGGTGGATCTGGCGCAACGCGTGGTCCTGAGAGCGGAGTCGATCACAGTAGACGAGGCGGTGCGCCAGGGCTTGTGCGACGTAAAAGCAAACGAGCTTACTGACGTTCTGCGTCACCTGGATGGCCGTAAAGCGAACGGGCGCGTCCTGCATCTTTCAGACGCCAGCGTGGATGTCAACGAAATGCCGTTGCGCCTGGCGATCCTGCATCTCCTCGCAAACGCCAACGTCGCATACATCCTGATGCTGGTGGCCATATACGGCATCATCGCCGAGCTCAGCCATCCGGGCGCCGTCTTCCCGGGCGTAACGGGCGCTATCGCCGCGCTGTTGGCCTTCTACGCCTTTTCCGTGTTGACCGTGAACGTCACCGGGCTGCTGCTGATTGCGCTGGCGATTGGCCTGTTCATTGGCGATCTGAGCGTGGCCGCGCACGGTTCGCTGGCGGTCGGCGGCGCCGTGGCTTTCGTAATCGGATCCCTCATGCTCTTTCGCGGCCCGCTTGGAGGCGTATCGCCGTACCTGGTCTCCGGGTGCACCGTACTGACCGTCGCCTTCTTTGTGGGCTTCCTTTCCCTCGCCCTGCGAACGCGCCATCGACCGGCCGCGGTGGGGCGCGAGGCCATGGTCGGGTGCATCGGAGTGACCCGCAGCGAGCTTGCCCCAGACCATCCCGGACGCGTGCTGTTCGAGGGCGCGCTGTGGACGGCGCGTTCCGCAACCGCCATCCCTCGCGGCCAGACCGTAGAAGTCGTCGCCGTGAACGGCCTGACCCTCACAGTGCGCCCCGATCAACGCGTCTAGCAGGCCATCGCATCACAGGAGAAGACTATGGACCCACTGCCGATTGCCATCGTCGCGGTCGTCCTGGTAGTATTCGTCGTTGGTCCGATGCTGCGCATTACGCAGGAGTACGAGCGCGCCGTGGTCTTCCGCCTCGGCCGGCTCATGAGCGTGCGCGGGCCGGGGCTCATCATCCTGATCCCGTATGTGGAGCGCATGGTCCGGGTGGACCTGCGCATCGTAACGCTGGACGTGCCGAAGCAAGACACGCTCACCAAGGATAACGTTCCGGTCTCCGTGGACGCGGTGCTCTACTTCCAGGTGGTGGACCCCGCTTGGGCCATCACCAAGGTGGAGTCTTTCGTGCGCGCCACGGCCATGATCGCCCAGACCAACCTGCGGAGCACGATCGGCCAAAGCGAGCTGGATGAGATCCTGGCGAACCGCGATCAGATCAACATGCGCCTGCAGAAGACGCTGGACGAGCAAACCGAGCCATGGGGCATTAAGGTCACCACTGTGGAGATCCGCGACATGGCGTTGCCGGATGGCATGCGAAGGGCGATGGCCCGCCAGGCGGAAGTGGAGCGCGAGCGCCGCGCGAAGATCATCAACGCCGAGGGTGAGTTTCAGGCCGCCACGCGACTGCTCCAGGCGGCCGACACGATGGCGCAGAACCCCATCACCATCCAGCTCCGTTACCTCCAGACAGTTGCCGAGGTGGCAACCGAGAACAACAGCACAACGCTCTTCCCGCTGCCCATCGACTTGCTGCGTCCATTCCTGAGCGCTGTCGGCGGCGCCGTGGATCCATACCCTCAGAGGCCAATGCCCCCGCCGCCCTCCGACGACGCTACCGGCCTTGAAGACCTTCCGGGCCTGAAACCGTGAGACGCACAGAACAGACCACGTTGCGCCCGGCTCTGTCCAGAGCAGGCTGGCAGGCAAGTACATCGGCACGGTGCTTGCATGCATGCAAGGGTACGGGAGGTCGAGGGTCCAGCAACCCGCGGGCTCCCATCGGGACGAGGTCGGCGCCAGCTTCACGTCTGCCCAGCCACTTGTCTGAACGGCACGCTTACTCGGTTGTCGCGGCCGCCCCAACCGAGCGGAGGTCCGGCGGTCGAAATCCGCTTGACGGCGCGACACGCGCAAAATCGGGTGTCGCGCCGCCTTTCTGTTGTGTTACAATCATTAACAGAAACGAGCGACCGACCTCACGCCACGCCCCCCGGCAGGGATATTGAATGGCCCCAAGCAGGCACTCGATGTGGACCCGTGTGCTCCCAGCAGCAAGCTGCCTGATCGCGTGCGTCGCCGCACGCGCCACTGACGTCAGCGGGGACGTTTTCGGCCGCTGGACGGTCTTCCAAAACCCCATCCGCGTCACCGCCGATTGCCGCGTCCCCGCTGGGAAGACCCTGGAGATCGGCCCCGGGGTTTCGGTGCAAATCGCCGGAGACGCGTCCATTACGGTTGATGGCGACCTCCTCGTATGGGGCATTAACTCGCGCCGGACCACTTTCGACAAAGTAGCGGCGGATGCGGCGCCGTGGCGTTGTGTCGCCGTGAACTCCGGGGGACATGCATCCTTTACGAACGCCTCGTTGCGCGGAGGCGGCGCCGCCACGGCGCTGGAGAGCACGGGCATGCTTCGCCTTGACGGCGGCCTGGCCAGCCTGAACGGCTGCGATGTCAGCGGTTCGGCGTCGAGCGGCGTTTTCGTGAACGGCGGTTCGCTCTCCGCCTCCTCAACGTCCTTCTCCGGAAACGGCGGCGCTCAGCCCACCGATGCCGCCATTCACGTCGTCTACGGCCCGGTAATTCTGTCAACTGGAACCGCGTGCAACTCCATCTGCAATGGCGTTTGGGGCATCTACAACGAGGACATCGTTCCCGTTCTCGCCGCCGGTACATGGTGGGGCGCCGCCAACGGTCCCCAGAACCCCGAAAACATCCTCGGCGGCGGCTCGTCCGTTAGCGACGACGTGACGTTCGATGGCTTCGTCACAACAGCGCCCCACCCCGGCCGGGGCGACGTGAACGCGGACGGGGCGGTGGACGTGAAGGATGCGCTTCTGGCGCTTCGAGCCGTAGGCGGCATGCAGTCCGCCACCGCCGATATCCTGCGCGCCGACTACAACGGTGACGGCGCGGTGGACATCTTGGATGTTGTTTCCCTCATCCAGCAAGCCTTGCGCTGAACACGGCCGCCCGGCCTTCCCGCCTCAGATCCGTGTAAGATCCCCCCACCCCCTCGGTTCCTTTGCCCTGGGAGACGAAGTCTGCGTCTCCTCACCTTCCCTTCCCGGGATGGCGACCGGACAAAGGAGACCGAGATGCGCTTCCTGTTGCGATCCCTTCTCATCGGGGCAGGCTGGCTCTCCTTGGCCACTGCCCTCCTCGCCGCGCCTGTCAGCCTACAACTGACCGTGCACGGCGATTTCGACCCCGGATCCACCGGGGCCGCAGCCGACAACGCTGAAAGCCTATCTGTCCTGTCGCTCCAGACCGCCATGGTCTCGTACCAAAGCGCGGCACTCAACCTCGTCCTCCAGCCGGGCGACACGGTGGAGGCGTCGGTAGGAGCCCTGTCCACCGCAACCGGCTCGGCCGACCCCATCGCCTTCGACGGCGCGCGGTTGAACCTCACCCTCGTGGCCGAGGACCCCGCGGTATCCACTCCCATTGGAGTCCTCTCCTCGGCCCTCACCGGGTCCGTAGGCTCCGGCTCCGAGGTCCTGAACCTGACATGGGCCGCCCCAACAACCGTTACCTTCACGACCACGGACTGCGTTCCAAAGGACATCACCGTCACCGTGGAACCTGTCAGCGCCTTGGCCAGCGGGGGTCCCGAAGCAGACATCATCGCCACGATCCACATGGATTACGCCACGCCTTTTGAGCCCGGCGACACGGACGGAAGCGGCTCCGTTGACCTTATCGACGCCGTGCGAAGCCTCCATCTGGCGAGCGGCATAGACGCGGCTAGTTGCGAGGAGTTTGAGCGGGCGGACCTGGACGGCAACGGCATTCTGGACATCGTAGACGCCTGCATGATCGCCCGAAAAGCCCTCGGCACGTCTTGATGCCCATACGCCCCAGGGCAGATGCCCGCGGGGAATCCAGGCGCCCAGATGGGACGCCGCAAGGAGACGGATATGTTCGGAAAGTACAACATAACCGCACTGACCGCCCTCGCCATTGGCGCCTTTGCGCTCGGCAGCGCGGCCTCCGCCCAGACACCGTGCAACACGCAGACGGTCATCCCTTACGGGCAGGACATGCGGCACGTCAGTCGCAACACCTCCGGTTTCGCCAGCGCCACGCCCAACTCCATCGTCTACTTCTACAAGTGCCCGACGACCGGGGTTGTTACCCGTTACACCTACCGCCAGCCGTTCACGATGGACATTACCGTAACAACCGGCTGCGACGAGGCGCCGAATCTGATGGGCAAGCTCTCCGGGTACCTCTACACGGAGACGCGCATGGCGGATCCATACCCGAATGCCGTGAAGAACGTACGCATCGGCTGGCACTACGGCTCGGCCGACGTCCTGGACGTCAACAACAAGAAGATCGGCTCTGCCAAGTTCGAGGGCACGATCTCCACGAATTCCTCGCGCCCGCCGCTCCCCATCATCCCCAACATTTCGGGCGTCCCGGCGCCGGACTGCTATGAGTGCGGCCACTTTACCGGGGAGATCACGATCACGCTCACGCCGCTCACTGCCACCGCCGTCAACACCGTCGTCGTCAAGGCGTTCTACCAGTTTGAGGCCCTCTACGGGGCAACCGCGCAGAAGCTGTGCGACGATGCGGATCCCTGCGACATCGGGTTCAAGTTCGAAAACGGCACGCTGGACGGCATAATGCGCCGCGCCTGCCCCACGACCTCCGGCTGAACGCATCGCCTCTGACGTTGGATTCTCGCCGGTTGCATAGACCAGCGGACCAGCAGGCCGCAACGCCCGCGATCCGCGAAGGAGGAAAGCTCGAAATGTTCGGATATCGTCTTCAGGCCGCTGCGGCGGCAGCCATGGCGGCGCTAACCGTCGGCGCAAGCCACGCTCAGTGCATCAACCTCACCACGCCCGGCCCGGAAATCCGCCAGTTCAGCCGCGAGATCCGCGGAACGGTGAAACCGGGGAAGAGCGTGCTGAATCCTAGCGCCAGCAGCGTGGTGTTCCTGAAGTCATGCGGCGTCGCCGGGGTCCCGCCGCTGCTCTCACGCCAGGTGAACTACGGAGTGATCGACGTGGACTTCAGCGTGGTGACATCCTGTGACCAGCTTCCGCTGCTGCGGGGCACGCTGCACGGCGATTACAGCAGCCTCACCCGACTCACCGACCCTCTCACGCCGGCCGCCCTGCCGCAGCACGTGCGCATCGGCCGCCACAACGCTAACGGCTGGGTCTTCGACCCGTCTGGGGCCAAGATCGGCACGTTCCGGATGAACGGCACGATCGGCTCGGTTACTTCGCGAGCGCCAACGAAGTTCGGGGTTGGCCCGTGCTACTCGTGCCTGCACCACGAAGGGCTGATTACCATCTCCCTGCAACAATCCCCGGTATTCGTCGCGAGCGCAACCATCACGGCGACCTACCAGTGGGACGCGGACCCGATCAACTATGACTGCGAAGGTGATAAATGCTTGTTCGCCTTCTCTCTGTTGGGCGCCATGGACGGGATGCTGGAGGCCCCTTGCGGGACGGTTCATATGTGACGGATGTCTCGGTTAGCGCGCGCCCAAGACCGGGTACGATAGATCACCGGCGGGGCCGGCCGCCTCAGGCCGGCCCCCGTCGCGGCAATGCCGGCGCAAGCCGGCCGTCTGGGAAGGAGACGCAACCATGGCAGACGACAGCATCCGGTATGGATTGGACGACGACGACAACATGACCGGCCTACAGGCCGGGGACACCGGCTACAAGGGCGGCGCCACCCCCGATCCAGATGCTGATCTGGAGAGCGGCGACGACTGGACCGATGTGATGGGCGCCCCGTTTCCTGAGATTCCCGGTGAAGACGAGGACGATGACAGCCTGAGCTACACGAGTGGGAGCAAGGGCGGAGCCACGGGCAACTGGCAAGACGAGAACCCAAAGGACACCGGCCTGGGCCTGGACGAGGATGATGTCAACGCCATCCGCAGCCGAGTTCCACCATCTACCGAGCCCGGGTTCCCGCTGATGTAACGCGCCACCAAACGAGGGCGGGCCGAGCCTGACCGGCCGTCCGGTGATCACCCTGCTTTGATGAACGCCTGTCGCATGAGCGTGATACGCTCATGCGACAGGCGTCGCCGCGCGCCGGGTCTCCCAAACGCTACCCCATGTCGCGCTCCAGCGGGTCTTCAAGGAGGTTGACTTCGCGCACGGGACAGGCTGGATCGTCCGGGAGGAGATACGACCTTATCTCAAAAGGGCCGAAGGTGGCTTCAATGTCGCGCTCCCAACGCCGAAACAGCAGGCGCGCTGTGGTTCGACGGCCGGCGGTCTCCCAAGCGCGAACGATGAGCCCGTTCCCGTCTTCCGCCCTCTTCAGCGCGGAGATCGCAACGCCAGGCTTGTCGCAGGTTCCGCAGAACGCCTCCGGCGGTAGGCTGCCCAGTTGCGCGGCGACCAGCAATGCCGTCACCGGACGGTTCAGTTCGGCCGCGCGGCGCACCGTGTGCGCCGTCCGCCACTCGCCCCCGTGCGGCAGGAGGGCATAGCGAAATGACTGCTGGCCCTGATCCATCCATGCAAGATCGTCGTTGGCATCCAGCTCCGCCGGATCGTGGTGCGCGTAGGCCGGGCTGCGGAGGACGGTGATAGACGCCGTACCGCCGTCAACGCTGAAGCTGTATTTGCCGTCGTTCAGGATGCTGAGGCCGGCTCGATAGCCGGCCGGCGTATCGCCGGTTACGTCGATCCACTGCTGGGCTGGCTCCTCTTCTCCATCCGCTGGGCGCACAACGTGACCGTATGGGACGGAGTAAGTGGCCACGGCGTTTTCCAGGCCAGTTGGGAACGCCAGCTTCAGCGCGCGCCGGTGGTCTCGCCAGTCAACATTCGCTTCCACCAGCACATAGTCGGCGTCGGCAGCAAGCGTGAAGCGCTGGACCAGCCTCGAATCTCCCCATCCGCTTTCCACGCGGATTGTTGACAGCACCGGGCCGTGTTCCACGAGGCGGATAGACCGCAGCGCGAACCGTCCGATCTCGCAATCGTACCGCGTCACTCCGTGGCTCCACGTATCGGACTCGTCGCTGAGCACTACGCCGGCGGCGCCATTGAGGACGCTCGGCGCTTCAGACCCGCTGCGGCGCAGAGTTGCGAGCCCTGTGCCCGGATCGAGATCGAAGCGCAGCCGGCCGTTCTCCATATGGAGATCGCCCGCCGCCATCGCCGGCCGATGACGCGGAAGCCCCGGGAACATGCGGACCGTTGTCCAGCCCATCGGCGGCACGTCGGCCCGGAAGGCGATCCGGGCGCGCGTGGTCGTTACCGCGTGCGAATGTACGAGCTGTGAGGGGACCGCAGTTCGACCTTCAGTCTGTATGCGGTGACCATTGCGGGCGTCGATCTCCACTTCAACGGTCGCCCGCACTTTCCAGGAGTGAGGGTTGAACAGGGCGATGGGCAGACCGCCGGTATCGGGCAGGTCCAGGCTCCATGCGATGCGCTGAACCGCGGCGTTCAGGGCGCGGGAGGCGATGCTCATCGCTTCGCCGTGTAGATCGGCCGCATCGGCGTACGCCTCGGGCAGGCTCGTCCCGCCCATCACGTCGTGGAACTGGTTGAACAGCACGTTCTTCCAGGCCCGCGAAAGGTCCGGCCACGGCATGCCAGTTTCGCGGTGGGCGATGGCGCAGAACACTTCGGCGTCCATCAGCCGGTTCTCCGCCTGGCGACTACCCCGCTTGATCGCCGAGTGCGCGGCGTAGCAGCCAGACGCGTGGTGCTGCAACTCGCCCCGATGTACCGGCAACGCGGCGCGGTTGAGGCCCTCGAAGTAGGCCGCCGGGTGACTGAAGCGGAGCGCCGGATCGCGTCGCGCAGCGCGATGCGCCAGGATGCCCTCAATGTTGGCCTTCGTCGGGCCGCCGCCGTGGTTTCCCACGCCATAGAAGCACATCATCGCATCCACGCCAGGCTGCTCCTCGGCCGCGCATTTGGCGATGTGCGCTGCTTGAATGTCGGGCCACGCGCAGTAAGGATCAATGATGCGGAACGCCGTCACCTGGCTGCCGTCCGGCCCCTCCCAGACGAAGGCGCGCCCTGGCGCCTCCATCTCGTGCGGGCCGGGCCGCATGAACACGTAGGACGTGAGGCCGCACTTGCGGAGGATCTGAGGCAGCGTGGCGGCGTGTCCGAAGGAATCCGGATTGTATCCCACCGTGGCGGAAACGCCCAGCGCCCTCCGGAAGAACCTCTGCCCGAACAAGGCCTGGCGCACAAAGGACTCGCCGCTCGGGATATTGCAGTCCGGCTGAATCCACCATCCGCCGGCGATGTGCCAGCGACCTTCGGCCACGCGCGCGCGGATCTCAGCCAGCATCCCCGGGTCCGCTTCCTCAACCCACTCATAGAAGGCGGCGGACGAAGACGTGAAAACGAACTCGGGGTACTCGCGCAGGCGACCTAAAGCGCTACGGAACGTATCGAGAACCTCACGTTGCCCTTCGGGCCATCGCCAAAGCCACACAGGGTCGATGTGAGCGTTTCCGATCATATACAGAACTGCGGTTGGCATACGAAACCTCCCCCTCTCGGAATCGTATAATCGGGTAGACAAGCAGGCATCTCAGGCTGCTTCACACTCCCGATCATAGCCTCAGCGCGCGCTCATCATGAAAACGCCATCGAAGCCAACGAACGCCGTCACCGCACGTCCGCACCCTGCCTGGGCCGGTCTGGCGGCGATACTGGCCGCACTACTGACTCTTGGGACGCTCGCGGCCTCCTCTGGTTTCCAGCGGGGGCTGCGTTCATCGGCATCGTGCTTGCGGCGATCCAGGCAAGCGGCTTCGGATCCGGCGGCTCGCCGGCTGTCGGGCTGCGCATCGCCGCCGTGGCCGGGGTCTCCTTCGTCTACTGGCTGTGGCGATTCAAACGCGTCTCGTTCTTCGCGGACCACCGGGGCCTCACGCGGATCGCGCCGGAGGGCCGCACGACGATCGCCTGGCAGGACGTGGTTTCCTATCGCATCGTGGGCCCCGAGTGCTGCCGGTACGGCGTGGTAACCGCCCGGCGGCGACGCATCATCTTCTGGTGGGGCATCTGGAACGGCAACCCGTTGAGCGAGGCGATTGTAGAGCGGCTATCCGAACGAGACCAGTAGCAACTCGATGGTCACCCGTTCGTCCGGAACCCGGGATCCGGCTGGACCCTCCCCGGTCGGATGCCATACAATGCCGGGATGCCCCCTTTCGGGGCCGGTCACATCACCAAGGAGACACTGTTTTGCCGTACTATCCTCAAGGCGACCCCGAGATGGGTTACCTCCGCCACCTCGTTCTGCTCTACGGGCGCGACAAGGGAGCCTGGGGCGTTGAGAAGCTTCGCCAGTATGCCGCGCACCACAATCTGGAGAACGAGCCCACAGATTGGCTGTTCGATTCCTTCCTCTTCATGTCCATGGCTGCCCGATCGGGGAACCACTTTGGCGCCGACGTGAACGTGGGCACGACCATGTGCGGAGAGGGGGACTTCTACGCCATCCCCTCCCCCAACCCGCCCCACAAGCGCGACTACGAGGACCTATTCGACACCTACTTTGGCGACGGCGGCTACATGGACAACGCCAACGCCGCCATCGAGGGGCTGAAGAAGGTCCTGCCGGCGCCCGCCCACAAGCACAATGCGGTGCTCACCTGCCCCTATCCCGGCATCAACCAGGCGCTGTGGGGCAAGCTGCCCGGCTCCGACAAGATCCTCAACTTCTCCTGCATCAACCAGAGCTCGGCCAAGGCCACGGCCGATCGTCTGGCCGCCACCATCTGGTTCGTGGACGAGTGCGTGAAGCGCTGGGATGACGCTAGGTGGCCCAACCTGAACTTCCTGGGCTTCTACTGGCCGTTCGAAAGCGTGTACCGAGGCTGGGAGGTAGATGACCACGTTCTGCTGAAGGACCTCCATAGGCGCCTCAAGTCCATTGGCAAGAAGATGACGTGGATCCCGTTCTACGCCACCTACAACACGCATCTGCTGGACAACTACCAGGACTACTACTTCGACCTCGCCTTCCAGCAGCCGAACCACATGTTCTACGTGAACACCCCCGGCATTGAGGGGCCGGCCCTGGGCGCCAAGGCGCGCAACGCCGGGTTCGAGATGGAGTACTATCTGGACTGGAACGAGCCGTTCGCCGTGTTGGGCGAGCGCCAGCAGCGCTTCCGCGACTACCTGAACGGCGGGGTTGAGTTCGGCTTCATGAAGGAATCCGCCTGCGCCTGGTACCACGGCAGCAACGGCATCGCCGAAATGCGCGCCCATGAGGACCCGCAGGAGCGGGCCTACTACGAGGACATCTACCATTTCATCAAGGGCGAATATCTCATAAAGTGAGCACTCCTGCCCTCTTTGGGCAGGAGTGCTGAGCACAAAACCCAGGGATATCGAGGCCCTCATCTGGCATGGATGGGGGCCCTTTCTGCGCTTAGCTACCCGAAGTCCGCGACCTGGGCCGGCCTCCCGGATGCAATTCTCCCGGCCGCTTCCAGTTGTACGACTTGCACAATGGGCATACCTTAGGCTCCCCCTCCCCGCGTGGCCACCACTCATGCCCGCAGTCAGGGCGCAAGCACTTCAGCTTCTTGATGATGCGTTCATTCACGGATACAGTTTAACCTCTGAGAAATACTCTGTCAACCTTGACAGTAGTTCTACCTACGAGTTAAACTAAGGATGCAAGAAGGGCCGCGCTGGTAGCTCCCGCGAAGAAACGCCAGCAGCGGCCCTGACGCCAGAGCCCGTAAGCCCCGACTACCCCCATGGTAGCGGGCGGGGACCGGAGAGAGCAATGCCGGCCATTACCGCTGCCGTGACTCGTTGGGAACCGTACCGCATACCGGGCGCCGTCCAGGCTGCCGATGTGGCGCGCATCTCGACGCCCCCTGTCTCAACTCACCTGCCAGCGCGCTCATCAGCTTCTGCGGCGTACCGCGAGTCCTTTACGGAGAACCCCAACGCCCGCCTGCGGATCGACCGCATCGAGGAGATCTGATGGCCACCACCATCCCGCCAGTCTGCGATATCTGCGCCTGGACGGACGCCGACGATCCCGGCTGCTGCGACGATTGCAGCCCGGCCCGAGTGGCCACTTCATTTGCGTGCACTGTTTCCAGGCTGGATCGCCGCCCCACGGTGGACCCGCTGGACGGGCTGGATGAGGGCGAGGCGTACCGCCTGCTCATCGATGACGAGTGTTACCCGGCGCGGACTCCGTGCCGCTGGTGAGGCGCTGCGGCGCCGAGAAAGGATACCGACATGGACGAAGAACGACACTTTGCGAATACGGACCGCACGCGGATCACCGAAGTGCGCTTCGGCCGCACCGTGGGCCTGCCCCACTTCGGGAGCGTGCGGTTTGAGGCGACGGCCGAGATCGGCGTCGGGCCGGACGGCAAGCCGCAGTCCGCGCGAACCGTCTCCCAGATGCTGATGGAGTACGTCGACAACGAGTGCCGCGTCGCCATCGGCAGACCCCAGCCATCGGCCGGCCACCCCGACGAGGCCGTGCAGGCCCCCGCCAAGGAGACTCCGGATCCGCCCGCACAGCCCACGATACCGCCGCCGGCGGCCAACGGGGGCAAGCCTGGTATCGAGCGGACCTTCCAGGCGATGCACGTTGTGAAGACGATGGACGAGAAGGGCACGCTTCGCGTCCGGCTGAAGGGCCATCCTTTCACCCAATTCGGCGTAGATGTCTACCCGGAGCGCTGGCCGCTGATGCCGTTCGACGTCGAGTCGCTGGGCTTTGGTGAAACCGCCATCCCGCCCACCGGGATGATCGTGGAGATGGAGGAGGATCCCGAGAACCTGGACGCCGAGGGCAAGCCGAAGCTCCGGGCCCGCCGGGTGCTCGGCCCGATCTCGACGGCGGCCGCGGCCGCCGCGCGCAAGTAATCATCACCGGCCCCGTGGCAGCGGGGCCACTATCCCAAAGGACACGCACGATGACAGACATAGAACCGATCGACCGATCGGACGAATACCGATTCGCAGACGAGGATGCCGCGTTCGCCGCGGAGATGTCGGCGCCGCCGGCGGACTCCGATGCGCCGCCCGCCGAGCCCGCCTACCCGCCGGACGTGGATCCGGAGTGGGCGGCGGAGCTTCCCGATCTGCGGCCGGAGCCGGTCGCCGGTGACTACAGCAACGGGATCCACCCCGACGATTGGCGGCTGGCGGAGTACCTCGCCCGGCAACACGCCCGCATGCAGCGCGATCGCGCCCTGGTCGCGGCATCGGTGGACGCCGAGATCGCTGCGGCCGAGCTCGCCCTCGCCGAGCTGAAGGCGCGGAAGGCGCAGGCGGTCCGGCCGTATGATGCCTCGCGTATTGCGGCTTCAGGCAGCTGCGGCTGCTGACCGGCTGTCAGACTACGACAGCACCGTGAAAGTGTGCGGAACCCTTGGGCGCTTCGGCCGGCTCCTCGATGGGCGCCTCAACGACTGGCGCGCCCCGCAGGAGATCTACCTGCCTCGCTTCGCTCAGTTCCCTGAACTGATCGTACATCCTCTCGGGCATCGCCGCCCACGCTCGCGAGCCGAGGTGGCTGCAGCATAGGACGGCCACGCCGGTAAGGCTGGCCGCCTCGGCGACGATCCCGGATACCAGCTCGTAGACATCGGGAGCGGCGAGTAACACCTGCCTCTCGTCAGCCATTCCCGGCCAGATGGCTGCGACCAGTTCACCAACGATACATTCCCGTCTTATCATCATTTCCCCTATTGCTAATGTTACGTCCAGCCCGGAGCAGATACGGCCCCGCGGACCACGTGATAGAGCATTGAGCCCTATCCCCTCTCACGACGCCCGCGACGCGGCTGCAAGTTTCAGCAGGCAGGCGGAGCCCTACGGTTGGACGCTACGGAATCGTGATCGGTGGCATCGGGGCTCGACGAAGGAATGCCCAGGCCGCCGCATCGGTAGCCGGGCTCTCTGCCGATCGTAAATGGGTGAGCCCTCCGGGAGATGGCGCGGCTCCACTGACCGGGCGTCACTGGGACGCTGCGCGCGCCCTTACGCTAGGGGGCCCAGAACGACCGACTCTATTCGGATGATGCGGATCACCCGCGCCACGGAGCCCTCCAATGGATCTGCCACCCCAAGAGGATTAGGGGCAACCATGGCCGGGTATAAGGCGCCTATCGCGCCGGCTGACCCGATTTGCGGTCGCCCACGTGAGTTCACTCATACATGAGCAGTGGAGGGAATAATGGATACCGAGCAGCAACTTCTCGTCGCGATCCGGGCTCACGCCATGCGCCATGGATCGTGCCCAAGCGTCTGGGAGATAGCTTTCACCACCGGGCAGACCGAGCATGCCATCCTAGGGGTGGCCCAGGAACTAGCGCGAAGGCGCCTGGTGAAGGAGTGTCCCGGTCTTGATGCGCCGCTGCAGCTCACAGTCGATGGGTTCGCCGAGGCTCGCCGGATCCAGGAGGGGGCGTGGATGCCGCCCCCCCGCCTTGCCGACAATGGGCGCTCCCGCGCCATACGGTGAGTACCGCGAATCAGAGATGGCCCGGCTGCCGCACCGGCAGTCGGGCCATTCTCATATCGCGTTCACGCTTCACCGATCCATCATCACGTGTATGCCGAACTTAGCTTTTGGATGAGGTCGGTCACCGTGTCCGCCGTCACCTTGTCGATCTCGGAGATCAGGAAGGTCCGGATATCGGCGCCTACCCCCACGCGGATCCTGATGGGAATGCCGAAGATCCTCCACCGCGTCACGGCCACGGTACCGGTCTTCTTCACCCATGCCTTCAGATCAGTCTTGTAGTCTTCGACCTTCTCGCCCGCGACCGGCGCCACCGATGCCAGCGCCTGGGCGACGAGTGCCGCGATGACCAGCTTCCAAGTCGCACTCATCCTCGTAGGGCCTCCTCTGCCCCGTTCCGCTTCAGCCGCCCGATCGCGGCCCGCTCCAG
>DASXUL010000143.1:0-42196 GCA_036504855.1 Armatimonadota bacterium
TTTTGGCGACCAAGCGGCACAGAATCTCTTGCCAACCCGCGCAGGCCGGTCCCTTCGGGGCTGGGAGCCGAAACCGATGACTGCCTCGCGCACACTGGAGATCGGAGTCTCTTTATGCGTTGCGGGCCAATTTCCCTCGCCGGCTTCTTGCTCCTCGCCGGCCCCCTCCTGTGCGCGCGCGCCGACGCGCCGCGATCTATCCCTTTGCAAGCCCAGGTCAAGACAGCCAGCGGACAGCCGCTTGCCGCCTCCACCTCCTTCACTTTTGCTCTATACGCCCAGGCCACCGGCGGAACCGCTCTGTGGACCGAGTCGCAGACGCTCACCCCGGCGAACGGCCTGCTCACGGCCAGCCTCGGCGCCGTGGTTCCGCTCACCCTCTCGCTCGACCAGCCGCTTTGGGTCGGAATTTCGGCCGGAACCGACCCTGAGATGACGCCCCGGCTCCCGCTGGCGAGCGTACCCTATGCCCTCACGGTTGCGGACAATGCGGTCACGACCGCCAAGATCGCCGATGGGGCGGTCACCGACGCCAAGATCGCCAACGTGGCTTACGCGAAGGTCACCGGAGCGCCCGCCATCCCAACATCGCTGCCGCCCACCGGGACGGCCGGCGGTGACCTCACGGGGTCTTACCCGAGCCCAACCGTGGGCGCGGGAAAGATCGACAACGCGAAACTGGCTTCCGACGCGGCTTCGCTGCTGAAGGTCTCCGGAGGCGCGATGACATCCTCCTCCGGCAGAGTGGGCATCGGAACCTCCACGCCAACCAGGGAGTTGCAGATCGACTCCGCGGGAGATACCGAGTTCGGCCTGCGCAGCACGGACGCGAACGGCCGCCTCTGGACGTTCCAGAGCAGCGGCGTCACCGGCGCCGCAACGGATGCCACTTTCCAGATCGTGGACCGCACCGTCTCTGCGTCGCGCCTGCTGATCGACACGGCCGGAAACATAGGGATCGGAACCACATCGCCGGGCTCGAAGCTCACGGTGGCCGGCGTGATCCAGTCCACCACGGGCGGCGTGAAGTTCCCGGACGGCACGGTGCAGACCACCGCCACGCCCGCCTCCCTCGCGCCCACCGGCCCCGCCGGTGGGGACCTCGCGGGAACCTATCCCAACCCCGCCATCGGCGCGGCGAAGGTCACCACCGACAAGATCGCCGATTCCAGCGTCACCAACGCCAAGATCGCCGGCATGGCCTACAGCAAACTCACGGGCGCCCCGGCCATACCCACCACCCTGCCGCCCAGCGGCGCGGCCGGGGGCGACCTCGCCGGGTCCTATCCCAACCCCGCCATCGCCGCCGAGGCCGTGGGCAGTGGTGAACTCGCCGCCGACGTGGGCTCGCTGGCGAAGGTCTCCGGCGGGATGATGACCGCGACCGCGGCCGGCGTCAATATCGGCGCGCCCACCGTTTCTGGCGGCCCCTTCCAGGTGTACGGCGGCGTCTCCACGCTGGATCAGGCGCAGACCACCCTCACGGGCGAAACCATCGCTACCCACATGGCCAACTCCTGCTGGCAGTCCTTTACGGCCGGCGCGGCGGGAACGCTCTGCGCCGTGGAGATCTACTGCGGCTCCGACGGCGGCGGCGCCTGGAGCGGCACGCTGAAGATCCGCGACGGCGAGGGAACCGTGGGAACGTTGCTCTGCAGCCAGACCGTCGGCGGCGACGGCAGCTACGGCCCGCACTACTGGGCGCTCGTGAATCCGGTCACGGTCGTCAGCGGACACAAATACTCGTTCGTCCTGGACCCAATCGGCGGCTGGGTCAAATGGCCAATCGCCAATACGAACCCATACGCCGGCGGGCTCAGCGCCGACGCTGCCTCTGACATGTGGTTCCGCACTTACCTGTCCGGTTCGTCCAGCATGCCTATCATCACCACGCAGCCGGATACGGGGAACGTGGGCATTGGAACCTATTCGCCGGGCTCGAAGCTCTCGGTGGCCGGCGTGATCCAGTCCACCATGGGCGGCGTGAAGTTCCCAGACGGCACGGTGCAGACCACCGCCACGCCCGCCTCCCTCGCGCCCACCGGCGCCGCCGGGGGCGACCTCGCGGGAACCTATCCCAACCCCGCAATCGGCGCGGCGAAGGTCACCACCGACAAGATCGCCGATGACAGCGTCACCAATGCCAAGATCGCCGATGGCGCTGTCGCATCGGGGCAGATCGCCTCCGACCCTGCCTCGTTCTGGAAGGTATCCGGCGGCTCGGCGACGGCCGGAGCCGGCGGCATCGGCATCGGAACGCTCACCACGCCCGCCGGGCCGCTGATGGTGCTCGGCACGACCGGAGTCGTTGACCAGGAGCAGTTGGCCTCCAACAACTGGTACTACAACGCCCCGACCACGTGGCAGTCCTTCACGGCGGGGGTCAGCGGCCAACTCGCCGCCATTGAGGTCGGCGTGGGCGCTTACTCCGGCTCCGGCCACCAGTGGAACGCCACGCTCTCCCTTTACACGGGCGAGGGTACGGGCGGAACGCTTCTCGCCAGCCAAACCATCCGGGGCGACGGCGATATGATGAACCACATCTTCACGCTGGAAACGCCCGTCTCCGTTACGGCGGAACAGGTCTACACCTTCGCCGTTACGCGTCAGGACATCGGCCTGCAGTTCAGCCGATCCACCGCGAATCCATATTCCCGCGGCCGCTCCTACCTGAGCGCGACCGAAGACATGCTGTTCCGCACCTATGTGGCCGCGGCTTACCGCCAACCGGGCCTGGTGGTGGAACCGATGAGCCTGAACGTGGGCATCGGCGTCTTGAACCCCAACTTCCCGCTCTCCTTCAAGGATGCCGCGGGCGACAAAATCGCCCTCTCCGGTCAGTCCGGCGCGAACTACGGCTTGGGCGTTCAGAGCGACCTGCTGCAGATCCATACCAGCGCTTCATCTGGAGACGTGGCCTTCGGCTACGGTTCCAGCGCCGCCTTCACGGAAACGATGCGCGTAAAGGGAAACGGGAATGTGGGCATCGGCACAACCGCGCCGGGCTTCCCCCTGACGTTCTCAACCGAGGTTGGCGACAAGATCAGCCTATCCGGCGACTCGGGCGTCAGCTACGGCCTCGGCGTTCAGAGCGGGCTGCTGCAGATCCACTCGGACAGCGCCGCGTCCGATATCGCGTTCGGAGTCGGCTCCAGCGCCGCCTTCACCGAGAAGGTGCGCGTGAAGGGAAACGGCAAAGTGGGCATCGGCACCGCGAACCCGCAGTACACCCTCCAGGTCGCCGGCACGCTCGCCGTCTCATCGCTTCCCAGCGGAGACTACAACAACGTCCAGTGGAACCCCACCACCGGCCAGTTCTGGCAAGATACATCCTCCCGCCGCTACAAGGAGAACATCACGCCCCTGGTGGACGACTTCAGCAAGCTCCTGCTCGCGGAGCCGAAAACCTACACGCGCCCCGGAACGCCCGGCCGCTGGGAGATCGGCTATATCGCCGAAGAGGTCGACGCGCTGGGCCTCAAACACCTGGTCAGGTACGACGATCAGGGAAGGCCGGACAGCGTCAACTATGCCAAGATGGTCCTCTACCTCAACGAGATCGCCAAGCAGCAGAAGGCGAGAATCGAGTCTCTCGAGGAGCGGTTGAGCCGTTTGGAGAAGCTGGTCGGCGCCGCCGGAA
This sequence comes from Armatimonadota bacterium, assembly GCA_036504855.1. Taxonomy (GTDB): domain Bacteria; phylum Armatimonadota; class DTGP01; order JAKQQT01; family JAKQQT01; genus DASXUL01. The sequence goes on from DASXUL010000143.1 coordinate 3,641, forward strand.
CGCCGGCGCCCTAGCGCCTGCGTGCCGTATGCGTGGCGCGCGAGGCCCCGTTCATTGCCGAACGGGGCCTCGCGTGCACGTGGGATTCCCTCGCAACCGGATTCCGGTTTCCGCTTCCCGGCGCCAAACCGCATACTATGGGACGGACGGGGTACGCCATTGCGCCCAGCGGAGGAACAGGCCATGGAACATCCGAATGACCGTGGGATTACGCGCCGTGAAATGGTTATCCGCGCGATGGCGGCATTCGCTGCCGCGGCGGGGCTCGAACGGCGCCCGGCGGCCGCGCAAGCCGGCGCCACCCCCACCCCGCACAGCCAGGAGACGGCCATGCCCAGCGTATCTCGCGAACCCCATCGGTTGACCGCCGTGCCAATCGAGCGTGTGGCGATCGACGATCCATTCTGGTCGCCGAAGTTCCGCGTCTGGCGCGAGGTAATGATCGGTGATTGCTTCGCCAAGTTCGAGAACGACCGGGGCGGCGCCATCAACAACTTCGATCTGGTGCGCGATGGCATCACCGGCCGCCACGCTGGACCGCCATGGTATGATGGGCTCATCTATGAGATGATCACCGGCGCCTCCGACTTCCTGGCGGCGCAACGCGACCCAGCGCTGGAAGCGCGCCTGGACGGCTACATCGCCCGCATCCTGGCCGCTCAGGCGAAGGATCCGACCGGCTACCTCAACACTTGGACCCAGTCCATGGCGCCCCAAACGCAGCGCTGGGGCATGAACGGCGGGGATGACCGCGAGCAGCACGATGTCTACAACGCCGGCATGATGATCGAGGCGGGCGTCCACTACTACCTCGCCACCGGCCGCCCGGCCCTCTTGCAAGGCGCCGTCCGCATCGCGAACCTGATGTGCGACACCATCGGCCCGGCGCCCAGAGCGAATGTCGTTCCCGGGCATTCCGGCCCCGAAGAGGCGCTGGTGAAGCTGTGTCTCCTGTTTCGGAGCAACCCCGAGGCGCGACGGAAAGTGGCGGCGGCTGTCGATCCGGAGCGTTACCTGCAACTGGCGGAGTTCTTCATCGACGCGCGCGGCCGGCACGAGGGCCGCACCGGGAAGGACGCGAGCTTCGGGGAGTACGGGCAGGACCACGCGCCCCTCTCCCAGCAGAAGACGCTGGAGGGGCACGCCGTGCGGGCGACCCTGTTCTGCGCGGGCATCACGGCCGCCGCCGACGTCACTAATCGCGCGGACTACCGGGCGGCGGCGCTGCGGTTCTGGGATAGCTTCGTCCGCCACAAGATGTACATCTCGGGCGCCGGCGGGGCGATCGGCGCCGAGGAGAAGTTCGGGCCGGACTATTTCCTGCCCAACGACGGCTACATGGAGACCTGCGCGGCGGCAGCCGGCGCGTTCTACCACCGGAATATGAACCTGCTGTATGGCGAGTCGGTATACATCGACGAACTGGAACGCGCGCTCTACAACGCGCTCCTCGGTGGGGTCTCTTTGTCCGGCGATCATTACTACTACCAGAACCCGCTGGAAGGCGACGGGCTGCGCCGCTGGGAATGGCACGGGTGCCCGTGCTGCCCTCCCATGTTCCTCAAGGCCATGGGCGCCCTCCCCGGCTGGATCTACGCCCAGGAGCCGGGCGCCGTTTACGTGAACCTGTTCGTGGGCAGCCGCGCTACGTTGGACCTGGGCACAACCAGGCTCACGCTGAAACAGACGACCCAGTACCCGTGGGCCGGTAACGTGCGCATCGCCGTCGAGCCCGATGCGCCCGCCCAGTTCGACCTCTGCATCCGCATCCCGGGCTGGAGCCGGGACCATGCATCGCCGGACGACCTGTACCAGCCGGCGCCGCGGCCCAGCGGGGGCGGCGCGAGACTGAAGGTCAACGGCCGCGCCATCGCCGTCTTCGAGATGGAGCGCGGCTATGCGCGGTTGCGCCGCCGGTGGAAGGCGGGTGACGTGGTGGAGCTTCGGCTGGAGATGCCCGTCCGCCAGGTTCACGCGCATCCGGCGGTGCAGGCCGATGTCGGCCTCGTTGCCCTGATGCGCGGGCCCGTGGTCTACTGCGCGGAGTCCGCCGACAATCCCGAGGGCATCCGTCACCTGGTCGTTCCGCCCGACGCCTCCTTCTCGGCCCTACGCCGCCCGGCATTGCTCGGCGGAGTGAGCGTTATCCGGGGCACGGTTCGCGCCCTCACCCTGGAACATGGCGCGACGCGGAACGAGCCCTCGGAACTCACCGCCGTGCCGTTCTATGCAAGCGCCAACCGGGAGCCAGGCGCCATGAGCGTGTGGTTACCGGCGAACCCGGACAAGGCCACCCCCGCCACGCTCGCAGCGCGCAGCCGCGCCTCGGCCTCCCACTGCTGGCATCTGGATTCCGTGGCGGCCATCAACGACGGCATCGTGCCCACCAGTTCCAGCGACATTGAGCAGCGGCGGCTCTCCTGGTGGGACCACAAAGGCGCCACGGAGTGGGCCGAACTCGCCTTCCCGCGCCGGACCGAGGTTTTCCGGGCGCTCGTCTTCTGGTTCGCGGACCGACCGGTTGGGGGCGGGTGCGACCTTCCGGAATCGTGGCGCCTCCTCTACAAACACAACGACGAATGGCGGCCCGTCACCAACGCAGGCGCGTACGGCGTCGCCCCGGATCAGTTCAACGTGGTGACATTTGCCCCCGTCCACACGCAGGCTCTACGGGTAGAGGTCACGCTCAAGCCGGGATGGTCAGCCGGCATCTGCGAATGGGAGATAGAGTAGGAACACCATGTCGATTTCGTCTTCGTACCTGGCCCTGCTGGCGGGCATCGCCTGCTTCGCTCTTTCGGTTCCCGCTCGGGCTGCGTCGCAGAGCCATCCCCTTCAGGTAATCCTCGACACCGATATCGGCGACGATATTGATGACGCCTATGCCCTGGCGCTGCTGGCCTCGCGGCCCGACGTGCAACTGCTGGGGGTGACCACAGCGTTCGGCCAGACGCGCGAACGCGCCGAAATCGCCGCCAAACTGCTTTCCGTGATGGGACGGCGCGATGTTCCCGTCTGCGCCGGGCGGCGCGGCCCCTCCGAGATCCGCCGGCAGTATGACTGGGCTCGCGGGTTCAAGAGCCGCGCCATCCGCAAAGAGGATGCCGTTTCCTTCATGAAGCGGCAAATCGAGCGATTCCCCGGTGAGGTCACCCTCATCGGCATCGGGCCGCTCACCAACATCGGGGATCTCGTGACCCGCTTCCCCGACGTGAAGGCGATGATCGCGCGGATCGTCATCATGGGCGGCTCCGTGTACCAGGGATACGGCGCGAAAACCCCGCCGGCCCCAGAGTGGAACATCCGATGCGACCCCCAGGCCGCCCGCGCCATGTTCGAAAGCGGCGTCCCCATCGTGATGGCCGGGCTGGAGGTGACGACCGGCATGCGGCTCGACGCGGAGCGCCAGAAGCGCCTATTCGCCCACGGAACCCCAACCACCGATGCCCTGGCGGCGCTCACCAACCTCTGGGGCGGCGGCGTGCCGGTGCTGTACGACGTGGTGGCTGTGACCCACGCGCTGGGCCACGACCTGTGCGATGGCGAGGAGAAGCGCATCCGCGTGGAGGACGACGGAATGACACGCCTTGCGGACGGCGCCCCAAACGCCACGGTCCTTCTGCATCCCCATGAGGATGCGCTGATGGATTGGTACATCGAAGCGATGCGTCCCAAGGGCTGACGCGACCGCATCACCGTCGCCGGGCGCCAGCGCGCGATCTACGAGTTTGAGTCGAGCCCAACGGCCTTCCGCGCGATCCGCACGGCGTCCCGAAGGTCAACGCTCGCGCCGGCCGGCTCAACATCCCACCAGTGCGCGTTTGATGGGACGGCGGACAGCCCGCCCGCCAACCGCAACGCCTGGGCGGCATCAGCCAGCGAGTACACGCTGGACTCATGCTCGTAGGCGCCCACATCCACATGCGAACCCGTGACGCGTGGCCGCTTGTCCAGATCCACTTCCCCCGCCGCAACCACGGAATCGTCGCCGGAATCGATGCACGGAGACCCCGGCGTCAGGCGGAAATCGCCAGATGCCGGGTTGACGAAGAGCGGATCCGCGGAGAAGTTCCCGGCCGTGCCGGTTGGGTCCGGAACTCCGGCAAATCCGACTGATCCGTTGCTGAACGCGTCACAGTTTCTGAAAGTCACAGACCCCGTATCGAGATAGACCCCCGTGCTGTTGAAGCTGAGTATGGTGTTCACCACGGAAACGGCAGCGTCCCCCTTGATGGAGAGGCCGCCGCCGCTGGCGCCTTCGTTGCCGGAGACGGTGTTGTTCGTAACAGCCGCGGTTCCGCTCCATACCTGGATGCCGCCGCCGTCAGACCGGCTATTCGCGCTTACGAGGTTGTTGGCGATGGCGGCGGTTCCGAAGGTGCGGATGCCCCCGTAGGCATTCCCGCTGACGACGTTGTTCGTTACGGTGGCCGCGCCGGCTGCCACGATGCCCAGGTAGCCGTTCCCTGTAACTGTATTCCCGTCGATCGTCGCGCGCGCGTAGACGTAGATGCCCGTGCCGCCGTTGTCACAAACCGTATTGCCGACAACCACGGCGCTGCCCTTCGTGTCAAACCCTCCGCCGTCGTTGCGGCTGATGTCGTTGTTGGTAAGCGTGGCGGTTCCGCCGCCGATGCTGATGCCGCCGCCGCCGGCGCCGCTGCCGCCCATCGCCTTGTTGTCGCTGATCACGCTGTTGGCGATCGTGACGCTCCCACTGCTGACGTATATGCCGCTGCCGTGTGATTGGGCGTCGACATCCGGGGCGTACGGGTCGGAATAGACAACGTTGTCTGTGACGATGCAGTCGACGATGGCGGCGCGACCCTCTATGCAGATGCCGCCGCCGGACGCGAATCTGGCCCCATTGCGGACGGTAAAGCCATCCAGAGTCGCCTCATCGACCAGGCTGGTGCTCACCCCGACCACTGGCTCTCCGCCATCAAGAATCGTCACATTGGTCGCCGGGTCTCGCTGGCTGCGCCGCGTCTCCGTTCCCTCGAACCCGCCGTACATCGCCAGTCTGCCCGTCAGCGTTACGCCTCCCTTGTAGGTGGAAGCCGCCACCCAGATCTCCTGGCCGGGACTCGCAGCGGCCAGCGCCTCTGGCACGGTGAGGTAAGCCGTGGCCCACGAAGCGCCATCGTGCACGTCGCCGACGGCGTTCTGGTTAACGAAGACGCCATTGAACTCGAAGGCGCCGATATCGGTATGAGCGCCGAGGAATCGCGGCTTGGCGTCCAGATCCGTCGCGCTCGCCAACGCGGCGGAGTCATCCCCGGCGTCGATGCAGGGCGAACCCGCCTCCAGGCGGAAATCCGCCGCCCCGCGGCCCAGGAACATGGGATCGCTCGACAGGTTGCCGTCGGAACCCGTCGGGTCAGCAAGTCCGTTGTAGTTGTCGCCAGCGTTGCCGAATACGTCGCAGTTCCGCAGCGTTACGGCGCCGCCGGAGCGGACAACCCCAGTTTCGTTGAACGCAATGATCGTGTTGGTGATCGTCGCGCTGCCGCCGGCTATGGAAATGCCGCCCGTTGCGCCGTGGTTGGCGGCGATTGTGGCGTTGGATATCACGGCGGATCCGGAGACGGATATGCCGCTGCCGCCGAAGCCGCTGATCGAGCAATTCGATATCGTCGCCATCCCCGAAACCGAGATCCCACTGGCGCCGCCCGAGCCGTCTCCATTGACGGTATCGTTGGCGAGCGCCGCCCGGCCCGCGATGGAGATGCCGCCGCTGGCTCGGATGGTGAAGCCCTCCATTCGCGCCGTTTCCGCGATATCCGCGGGCGCCGTCACGGCATTTCCGGCGAGGACCGTGAGGCAGCGCGCCGGGTTCCGCTGGCTACGAAGCGTTTCGAAGCCGGCGAAACCGCCATACGCCGCCACGCCGTTTTTCAGAGTAACGGACCCTTCATAGACGGCGCCTTGCGCATCGCCGGCGACCCATACCTCGTCGCGGCAGCTTGCGCTATCAATCGCTGCCTGCACCGATATGAGGGCGGTAGCCCAGGACGTTCCATCGCGCACGACACCCATCGCGTTCTTGTTGACGTAGATGACCTTCGCGGGCCCAGCCGCGCCATACTCGAAGGCCCCGATATCCGTGCGTTCCCCAATGGTCCGGGGCTTACCGTCAAGGTCCGTGGGCCAGGCGAAAGCCCCATCATCGCCGGCGTCGATGCCAGGTGAGCCGGCCTGCAGGCGATAGTCGCCCGCGGAAGCGTTCGCGAAGGCGGGAACCGCGGCGATGTTGCCGAACGATCCGGTAAGGTCAGGCAGCCCGCCGCCGTATTCGTATGCCCTGGCTCCCGGCACGGCGGAGGCATAGGCATTGGCGATAACGTCGTTGGCGCCGATAGCTCGCGCTAGAGCGGAAGGATTGGCGTCGGCGGCGGTAATCCCGCTGGAATTCTGGGTGATCAGGTTGTTCACAGCGCGTCCGAGGCTGGATAGGGCCAGAGCGCCCCCGTCCACGGCGGCGTTATGCACAAACGTGTTGTTAATCACCCCCGCATCCACGGCGTAGCATCCGCCTCCCTGGATCAAGCTGCGGTTGTTCGTAAACAGGTTGGAGGCAACGATCGTGCCGGCGTCGGCATACACCCCGCCGCCAGGGCCATCCTGCGGGAAAACAGTGTCCATCGCCTCATTCGAATCAATGGTATTGCCCACCACAATCGCCGCTCCGGTTGCATATACTCCGCCGCCCCCGCAACCCCATGCCTGGTTTCCGGAAATGAAGTTGCCGGAGCAGACGCCGCCGTCCAGGTAAATCCCTCCTCCGCCGCCGCAGGCAACCCTGTTCAGGGAAATCGTGTTTCCGGAAATGGTGGGATACCCGCCAGTTGAGTAGATGCCGCCGCCGTACCTCGGCTCGTCATCGTCTCCATTGCCCTCAATATTGTTGCCCGTGATGAACGCGTAGCTGTTCACACACGTGATTCCAGCGCCAAACCCGCCTACCGATCCCGTCCACCTCGCGCTGCAGGCGTTGTTGCCCGTGATAGCGTTTCCATCGATCAGCGGAGCCCCCCCATCGCAGTAGATGCCGCCGCCGCTCGTTTCCGATAGGTTCTGCCGTATCACATTCGCGGAAATCGTCGGAGAGCCGCCGCCGCAGTAGATGCCGCCGCCCCAGCCGCCGCCGGCCAGGCATGCGTACTGCCCGGCGCCCCCGCAGCTTTTGCTACCGGCCGCCACGAAGTTGCCGGCGATAACGTTATGCGAAATCGTCGCCGAGCCAAAGCAGCAGATGCCGCCGCCGGCGAAATCGGCATACCCCCAGGAGTCCACGCCCACAAGCGTTCCGAGGCCTCCGCGGATTGAGAACCCATCGATGATGGCGTCTGGCCCCGCGGTCGCGGGGATCGTCACCACGCTGCCGCCGGAACCCCGCACGGTGGTGACTCTGACGGCCGGGTTGCGGGCATCGCGCGTCGTTTCCTTGCCGACGAAGCCTCCGTATAGCCCAACGCCGTCTTTCAGCGTGAGAGGGCCGGAGTACTTGCCCTGGGCGACCCAAACTTCGTCACCGGGTCCCGCAGCCCTGATGCCATCCTGAATCGTGAGGAAAGCCGTGCGCCAAGCGGCCCCATCATGAGGCCCCGAGGTGTTCACGTTCACGTAGATTACCGCCGCGGCAGAGGCGCCCGACATGGCGCAAACGAGGGGAACGGGGGAAATGGTGATGACTGCCAGACGAGCAACGATGGCGACTTTCATCTGCGTGCTCCTTGGGCGTCCGCGCCAGGCGACGCTGCTTCGACGTAGTGTGGTCAGGGGTGATGACGGGCCCAATCGATGGGGCTTCCGGGCCAGGCGTCCATCCTCGGAACCATTCTACCACGCCGCCGAACCAACATGCGAGCGGACGCCAAGTTACGGCTGGCGCCCTGCGCGCTGAACCCATGCGCCGGTACTCTGATGGTAAGCAAGGGGAAGCGCTCGGGTATCCTACATGGGAATGTGACGACCGAATAGCGGGATGGGCTGATCCGCCGCCCGCGGCGTATCCGCGCGCCCAAAGCCGCAGGCGATCGAGGGACGGGAGGTCAGGTGAACGACATAGATCACAGTGGCCAGCAGCCGGACTGGCGCAAGCTGGCCGTCGATGCCTTCAACGCATCGTGGGCCCTGATGGATGCGCCCAATCGAACCCCGGAGGATGAAAGCCTTCTCATCCATACGGCGCATGCCTCCGCCTACCTCTGGGCCCAGGCCCCGGAGTGCACGCCGGAAAACGTGGAGCGCGGGGAGTGGCTGATCTCCCGCGTCTACGCCGTGCTGAACCACCCCTCCCCCGCCCTGTTCCACGCCGGGCGATGCCTCGCTATCTGTGAGCAGCACGGCATCGGCGATTGGGATATCGCCTTCGCCCACGAAGCCATGGCCCGCGCCTCCGCCGCCTCCGGCGACCGGGACGGCTTCGAGAACCACTATCGCCAGGCCCAAGACCTGGGCGGCCAGATCGCAGATGCCGACGACCGCCAGCTCCTTCTGAACGACCTTGGGAGCGGTCCGTGGTTTGGCATGCGCTGAACTTGCGCCCGCCGCGAAGACGCTGATTCCCTCCCCCTATCTAATGCCCCGCGCCTGGATGCTTGCCGGAATGGGCGCCGGCGGGGTATCTTCCCTACAGGTTATTTAACCTACTGGTTAAGTGCATGTCTTCCGACCAACTCGATGCCGTATTCGCGGCCCTCGCCGACCCCACCAGGCGGGCCATGCTGGCCCGGCTCGCGGCCGGCGAAGCCTCCGTAAAGGAACTCGCTGAGCCGTTCGCGATGAGCCTGCCCGCCGTTACGAAGCACCTGCATGTGCTTCAGCGGGCCGGCCTCATCACGCGCGGCAAGCGGGCTCAGTGGCGGCCCTGCCGCCTGGAGGCCGAGCCGTTGCGCGAGGTGGCCGATTGGGTGGAGACATACCGCCAGTTCTGGGAGCATCGGCTGGACCGCCTGGAGGACTACCTCCGGGAACTGCAAGCAGAGGAGAAACAGGATGACCGGGAATAGTTCGGCTACGGAAGCTCGACCGGCGAGCGCGTTCGTCATCACGCGCGAGTTTGACGCGCCTCGGGACCTCGTGTGGAAGGCCCACAGCGAAGCGGAGCGCCTGAAGCAGTGGTGGGGCCCGAAGGGCTTCGCCATGGCGCACTGCACGCTGGATTTCCGCCCCGGCGGCATCTTCCACTATGCCCTGCGCTCGCCAAACGGCCAGGAGATGTGGGGGCGGTTCGCATACCGCGAAATCGCGCCTCGGGAGAAGATCGTATTCGCCAGTTCGTTTTCGGACCCCGATGGCGCCATCGTTCGGGCGCCGTTCAGCGAAACGTGCCCCCTGGAATTCCTGAACACGCTCACCCTCTTCGAGCACGACGGCAGGACCACGCTCACCATCACCGTGGCCCCGATCAACGCCGACGACGCCGAGATGGCCACATTTGAATCGATGCGCGACTCGATGCGGCAGGGCTTCGGCGGAACGTTCGATCAACTCGCCGCCCACCTGGCGAAGGATACAGCGTCCTCGGCCCGCTGAGTCGCCGCTTCGCTCGGAAGCCCACCTTTTCGATTGCACAGGAGGCAGACATGTCTGAAGTACAAACAACCATCACCCCGCACCTCACCTGCCGCGGCGCGGCGCAGGCCGTGGAGTTCTATAAGAAGGCCTTCGGAGCGGAGGCCGAGGTGGTACGGCCCCTGCCCGACGGCCGCATTATCCACGCAGCGCTGAACATCGGCGGCGCTCCCTTCTACCTCGTGGACGAGTTCCCCGAGCACGGTGGGAAAGGCCCCCTCACCCTCGGCGGCTCCCCGGTCGCCCTCACCCTCAGGGTCGCCGACTGCGATGCCGTCTTCAACCGCGCCGTGGAGGCGGGCTGCACGGTCACCATGCCGCTGGCCGACACGTTCTGGGGCGACCGGTACGGGATGGTAACCGACCCCTTCGGGCACTTGTGGGGCATCGCAACCACCCAACGGCAGGTGAGCGAGGATGAAATCCATCAGGCGATGGCCGGTTTCTCGGAAGGCGGCAGGGAGGGCAACGAATGACCACGGCGGCAGATCGATCGGCCAGCGTCCGCGAAATGATCCTCACGCGCGAATTCGACGCGCCCCGCGCAATCGTGTTCCGGGCGTGGATCGAGCCGGAACAGATGGCCCGGTGGTGGGGCCCAAAGGACTTCACCAACCCGGTGTGCGAACTGGATCCCCGTCCCGGCGGGTCCATCCGCATCGATATGCGCGCGCCCGATGGCGCGGTGTATCCGATGACCGGCACGTTTCTGGAGGTGGTCGAGCCGGAGCGCCTCGTTTTTACCAGCACGGCCTTCGAGGACGATGACGGCGAGGCCGGTCTGGAGGTTGTCACCACCGTCGCGTTCGCTGAGTGCGGCGGAAAGACGCGCCTCACGGTCCACGCGAACGTGGTGCACGCGTCGCCGGAGATGGCTGGCGCGCTGAACGGCATGGACGAAGGCTGGAGCCAAAGCCTGGACCGCCTCGCGGACCTGGCGGCGAGCACGGGAGGGAGCCGATGATGACGACGATAGGCGATACGGCGCAGCGGGAGATTGCGACGACGCGCGTCCTGGACGCGCCTCGTGAAGTCGTGTGGGCGGCGTGGACCGAGCCGGAGCGCGTTGCCCAATGGTGGGGCCCGAACGGCTTCACCAACACGATCCATGAGATGGATGTGCGCCCGGGCGGAGCGTGGCGGTTCACCATGCACGGCCCGGATGGCACAGATTACCGGAATGAGATCGTGTATGAGGAGGTCGTCCCGCCAGAGCGGTTGGTCTACTCGCACGTCTCCGGCCCGCGCTTCCGCATGACGGCAACGTTCGCCGACCTGGGCGGCAAGACGCAACTCGCCGTTCAGATGCTGTTCGACACCGCCGAACAGCGCGACCAGGCCGTGGCGCGGTTCGGCGCCGTGGAAGGCCTGAACCAGACGCTTGGGCGCCTCGCGGCGCTGGTGGCGCAGGACGGAGGAGACCGCTGATGACCAGGGAACAGGCCGTTCGGATATCGTACTTCCTGTTGCGCGTCGTGGCGGGGTTGCTGTTCCTGCAGGCCGGCGGCATGAAGCTGTTCGGGTGGTTCGGCGGGATGCCAGGCGGCGCTCATCTGAAGCTGCTGTCCCAGGTGGGGGTGGGCGGAATCCTGGAGTTCTTCGGCGGAACGGCTATCTTGCTGGGCCTGTTCACCCGGCCGGTGGCCTTCGTCCTCTCCGGCGAGATGGCGGTGGCCTACTGGCAGTTCCACGCGCCGAACGGCCTGTTCCCCATCCAGAACCACGGCGAGCCGGCCGTCTTGCTCTGCTTTATCTTCCTCTACATGGCCGCCCAGGGCGGCGGCGACTGGAGCATTGACGCGCTGATCCTACACCGATCCGCCGCGGAACGGAAGGGCTCGGCGCCTTAGCCCGACAGGCGAACCTATCGTCCAGAACCACGGCAGGTTGTGGGCGGCTGAGTGGAAACGCGGTCATTCATAGGCCTTTCGCCTGGCCCCGAGGGGCCAGGCGAAAGGCCTATGAATGACCGCTCCACTTCCGCTCTACCCCTTGCCCGGCTGGCCCGCCGAGCCGGGCGCCACGGCGGAGGGAGGGACATCCAGGCTGAAGAACTCCAACACCTCGTCCAGACGGGTGCCTTCCGCGTGGCACTGGGCGGAGGCCACTTCCTGGCGCTTGCGGGCGTCTTCCAGCCCCTTCTTCTTCTGGGCGATCTGGGCCTCCATGGAGGCGATCTCCAACTGGGTTTCGGTGACCACCTTGCCGGTTTCGGCGGCCAGCTTCTCGGTGTAGGCCGAGAGGGCGGCCAGCTTGCGGGAGGCATCCGCCACAATCGTGTCCGGGGTGGTGCCGATGCTCTTGCCCACGCTGGCCAGCGTCACCTGGATCGTCTTTCGCTTCGTGTCCAGCGGCAGCTCTTTCGGCAGCGCGGCCAGCATATCCAGCGTCTGCTCCGCGGTGAAGGAAGATGCCGGCAGGTTGGCCTGCCGGTAGATGGCGCCGAAATCCAGCGTGCCGTCCGCGTTGATGGTGGTCGCGGCCGTGGCGGCGGGAACATGGATCTGGTCCAGGTTGGGGCCGGGGGCGGCCCTCACGATCTCCTCCACCGTCCTTGCGCCCCCGGGGCGCGTTGGGGCTCCCAGGCGAGCGGTTTGTTGTTCGATGGCGGCAAGTTGCCGGTCGAACGCATCCGGGGCAGCGGCCTGCTCGTCATCGCCGTGGTCGGGAATCTCGACGAACAGCCCCGCCACCTTGCCCAGCGTATCTTTCAGCGCCATATGTTCACCTCGTCATCTGCTCGTACGAGCCCAGCTCGTCCAGCAGTTGGGTCATGGAATCGGTCTGGCAGACCACGGAGTCGATATCCTGCAGTACCTGCTCGGGAGACCGCGCGCGCATCTGGTCGTTGATGAGGCCGAACGTATCCTCCAGGAGGCCCAACTGGTAGGTCAGGTTCGTGAGGATTTTGCCGATGCGGCCGGCGAATTCGCGGCGCTGCCCCAGAACGTCGATGCGCTTTGCCAGCACGGCCTTCGTATCGGAATCGGTCTCGTGGTCCGCCAACGCCTGCATGCGCTCGATGCTGCCGGCGTAGAACCCCTGAATGTCGGCGATTTTGTCTTCGATGGATGCCACGTGCATGTCGGGAGGCGGAGGCTGCGGCAGGGGATCGCCTATGCCCCGCAGTGTTCGTGTGCGCGGCGCGGGACGCGGCGGATCGGCGACGGGAAGGTCGTGCGAGGCCTCCAGCCACATGGAGCCGAGGTACGCCCGAAACTGCGCCTCCTTGCTGGCGAACAGCAGGAACTTATCCAACAGGTAGTCGAGCTTCCCCAGCACCTCGCCGAACACATCCGCCTCGGGCGTCGCCTGTTGGGCGATGCTGTCGCGGACCGAGCGCAGATGGGCAAAGCGCTCTTTCATCGGGTTCGAGAGCGCGGGCACGAGGCTGTCCCACATCTGGCGGCGGCGGGCGTCCTCGGCGGCGCGCTGGCGGCGCGACAGCCTGGCGCCGTACCACTTCGAGTCGGGGACGGCCAGCAGGTAGGCGGCTTCCGCCACCGCGCCGACGAGAATCGGGAGAGGGTTCAACGTCGCCACGGACAGCGCGGCCGCGCTGGCGATGCCGATGAGGTTCTCGTTCTCCGAGAGCGCCTGTATGTAGCGGTTGTCCTTGGCCATATCCGTATCACATCGCCGGGAAGGTCCAATCCTCGCGGAAAGGCGTCAACGCGCCGGCCCGCCGCCGCAATGGCGGCGCTGCAAGGCCCCTCCAACTGAGGCCTATAACGACACGCGCACCTGCCCACCGTTGGGGTGGCTCTTCAGCAATTCAAGCAGCGATTGCGTGAGGTGAACGAACTCCTGCTCGAAGCATAGCGACGATCCCCGCGGCCTAGCGAACGGCACCTTCATATCGTGGATGATCCGGGCCGGGCGAGGCGAGAACACCAGAACGCGATCCGCCAGCAGAAGGGCCTCGGTGATGTCATGCGTCACGAAGATGATGAGGTTCCGCTCTTCGGTCCAGATCCGCAACAGCATCTGCTGCATCTCGCTGCGGGTCTGGGCGTCAAGGGCGCCGAATGGCTCGTCCATCAATACAATGGGCGGCTTCACGGCCAGCGTGCGGGCGATGGCCACGCGCTGCTGCATCCCGCCGGACAGTTCCTTCGGGCGCGCGGCGGCGCGATCCTCCAGGCCCACCTTCGTGAGGCAGTCCATCGCGATCTTGCGCCGATCCTCCGCCGAGGCGCCGGTCATCGATAGACCAAACTCCACATTGCCCAACACGCTGAGCCACGGGTAACAGGTATAGGACTGGGATACGGTGGCGGAGAAGCGGTCGTCGCCGGAGAACTCCTTTCCGAAGATGCGGATGGTTCCGTCATCCGGCTCCATCGCGCCGCCGATCATGTTCAGGATGGTGCTCTTGCCGCAACCGGAGGGGCCGAGCAGCGCCACGAACTCGCCGGCCTCCTCATCCGGGATCGAGAGGCTGATGTCCTCAACGGCAACGATGCGGTCGGTCAGGCGGTTCCCAGCAAACCGCTTCGTGACGTTCTTCAGTTCCACGATCGGCGGCTTGGCCGCGGGCGGAGTGGCCGGCGTATCTACCATGCGAGGTACCTCTTGCGGACAGTCTGGAATAGCCAGTCCGTTGTGGACGAAATGAGCGCAATGACGATGAGCGTGGCGAATACCTCACCGGACTCCTGGGTGCGCGAGCCTATTTGAAGCAGGTAGCCGAGGCCCAACTGCTCCTGGTTGGAGTTGATGAACTCGGCCAGGACGATATAGGTCCACATGATGCCGTTGCACACGGCGATGGCATCCCAGATCTGCGGAAGCGCCGCGGGCAGGATCACCCGGCGCGTAATCTGCCAGCGGCTGGCGCCCAGGTCCAACGCCACCTTCACGAAGTCCTCGTTCACGGAAGTCACGGCATTCTTCACGAGGATGATCATGTAGAAGATGGCGCCGAGGAACAGGAAGATGATCTTGGCGCGCTCTTCGATGGAGAACCAGAGCACAATCAGGCCGGCCACGCCGGTGGTGGGCACGCTCTTGGCGCCGTTGATGATCTTCCGCAGAAAGGCATCCACCGGCGCGAAGGCGCCCATCAGAACGCCCACGGGAACCCCAACGCCGATCACCAGGAACAGCGACTCAGTAACGCGCCAGGTGCTGCGCCAGATCGCCGGCAGCAGCCAGCCGCGCTGATGGAATTGTACCGCCCCCTCCCAGATCATCGAAGGCGACGGCAGGAACAACGGCTTGATGACATGGCCGTATGTCAGGGCGCACCATAGCGCCGCCACCACGGCGATCCCCGCGAGGCCGACTGACATGTCGGCCCCCGGGGAAAGCCTGCCGCGGATGGCGAAGAGAGAGCGCGCGGGTCGGCGCGGAGCAGTCGCATTCTCTGCCACGATGAGTCCTCGCTACTTGGAGACGACCTTGATGTCGGTGCGGCGGTTCTTCGCCTGTCCGGCTTCGGTGTTGTTGGAGGCCACCGGCTTGTAGGGCCCGTTGCCGACGGCGATGAACCGGTTGCGGTCGAAACCGTAGCGCTTCACCATGTAGCGCACCACGGATTCGGCGCGCATCTGCGAGAGTCTCACCTCGCCGGCGGCATGGCCGGTGCTGGCGCTGTTCCCCTCCACGCGGATGTAGGCGTTCGAGTACGTCTGGATCAGCGTGGCAACGTTATCCAGGACGTTCTTGGCGTCTTCGGTAAGCGCGGAGGAATTGCTTTCGAAGTGGATCTTCACGGGGCGCGTCATAATGGCGCGTTGCGTGCGTTTGGAGGCTGTGGCGGGTTTGAAGCGGAACTCCTCGCGCGGAGTGACCGTGCGCTCCTTCTTGGGGATAGCCTGGTAGGCCGCCCGCACGAAACGATCGTCCTTCACGTCGCCGGGCGCCACCGCGCTGGTGATGATGCCGTTTCGCACCCATGTGGCCCCCACCTGGGTGAAGATCCGGTCGAACAAGGGGTCACTGCCGTCCAGCCCAAAGGTCTTGGCGTTGTCGGCGAGGCCGGCAAAGTGCACGGTGCTCAGCGTCTCGCGCGTCTTGTCCTCGCCGAGGTCGGTATAGGTTGGCTCGTTCTCCAGCAGGCAGCTAACCACGGTCTCGGGGTGACGGTTCGCTTCCTCGGTTCCATCCATCCATCCGCGCACAAAGGCCTTCACGGCGTCCGGATGCTGGTTCAGGAACTCCGAGCGGGCGATGAGGATATCCGAGATGAGGTTGGCGGCGGTTTTCGTGCTGACGAGGATGTGGCAGCCCGGCCGGTCCTTCAGAGCGTTGGTGACGTCCGGCTCCCACAGAACCGCGGCATCAACCTTGTTCGAGACGAAGTCCTTTTCGGCATCGGAGCTAACGTTTTTGCCCACGAGCCCCTTCATGATGCGATCCTGATCGCTCTCATCCAGGCTGGAATTCTGAAGCGAGCTGGCCAGAAGCCAGTGGGACGGGGTGAAGAGGGTGAGGGCGATCTTCTTGCCCTTCAGGTCTTCAACGCTGTGGATGGAGTCGTCCACCACGATGGCGTCGCCGCCCCGGCTCCAGTCGACCTGGATCACGGCCTTGGGGTTCACGCCGCCCTTGCGGAAGCCAGGAGCCTCGTTGGCGAAGAAGTCGACGGTAGACCACACCAGGTCCACGTCGCCGCGAGCAAATGCCTTGGCGCGCGGGTCTACGTCGTCCATCAGGATGAACTCCACGAGAAGGTTGTGGTTCTTCCAGAAGATCGAATCGCGGTTCGGTTTGAAATGTCCCCCGTTTGCGGCGAACCCTCCGCCGAAGCCGGGCCAGGTGTTGACGCCCACCCGCAGCGGGCGCCCGAGGATGCCCTGGTCGCCGGAGATCGTATGGCCCTTGGTCACGCTCCCCTTGCCAATGCCGCCAATGTTGAATCCGCCTCCGCGCTGCTGCCACAAACGGTAACCGCCGAAGGCGATCCCGAGCACAACGATGAAGATTGCGAGTTTGCCTGCTGGTCTGATGCGCATCGCAGTTAGCCTTTCGTTCCGTGGAATGAGAACAGGGCCGATGGCCCTGGGAAGTGCCATGACTTACTACGGATCGTGAGGGCGCTTGGTTACCCCGCCGGGCGCGCTGGCGACGCTGGTCGCCGGGTCGGCTGGCTGTGCCCCGAGGGAATGGGGCCTGTTTGGGGAGTTCGCGGCCATTCGGTAAAGAACGTGCTGACGGTTGCGTGGCCGAATCCGCGCTGACGCCGGGCCGGCCAGTCTACCGGAAGTATAGCACGCGGCGAGCGGCCACGCTTGCCAGGAATCCCCGCCGTAGAGATGGCGGGCTGCCATGGCAAGCTTGGCCCCAGGGGGCCGGCTCATGAATTCACGGCGCGAAGGCGCCGTTACCCTCTTGAGCGGGCCGTTCACGGCCAGGCGGCCTATCAGTAGCGAACAGCCGCCGTCTCACCACTCGCTGCCGTCCAGCATCATCTCGTCAACATAGCACCAGCCCCAATCCTCGCCCGGCTCGAAGGATTTGATGATGGGGTGCCCCGTTGCGTGGAAGTGCTTGGTGGCGTGCTTGTTCTTGGAGTCATCGCAGCAGCCCACGTGGCCGCAGATTTCACAGAGGCGCAGGTGTACCCACCGGTCCCCCATCTCGAGGCATTCCTTGCAACCGTCCCCGCTTGGGGTCACCGGCCGTATCTGATCCAGGTGTGTGCAATGATGCGCCATTCCGTCATCCCCTTCCAGTCGACGTTCGATGGCTCAGAGGGTAGCCGTCTCTGGAACCCACTCCAGGCAGGTTCGATCTTCCAGGGTTTCTCGGTCCCAACCCGCGAGGTTCGCCGCCGCTTCGTAGGCGCTCTGAGCGAACGTCAGCAGCGTCGCGTCGGGGTCTTCAGCCGTTCGCACTGCTTCGTACGGGAGCAGGAACTCGCCCAGGGCCGGGCTGAACACAGCCGCCTTCGGCTCCACCCGGGCCTCGGCATACCCGGCGGGCGTGGGATAGATATAGCTGAAGAACGCCGGATCCGCGAACCCGTAGCCGCCCGGCCAGAAACCGACGCTGCAGACTTCGTGGGAATACGCGGGGACCGTGATGCGGTCCGACATGACCGGCACGCTCGGGTGACGGGGCGCCCGGCGTCCGGAGAAGCGGCTGACGGACAGATCGAAGCTGCCCCAGAAGAAGTGGACGGGGCTGGACTTCCCGGTGAACCGCGCTCGGAACTCCGTAAGCACGCGGGACGCTTGCCGCAGGATACGCCAGTGCCTGTTCGCATAGTCGGGATCATACGACGCATGCGCATGGTCCTGCTCGAACGGGATCGGTTCGGCAACTTCAACCGGAACCGGCCAGATGCGCGGATGGATGTCCATCGAGTTCAGCGCGTCCATCACCTCACGGTAGAAGGCGGCCACGGAACGGGGAGCCAGGTCCAGCGTCCGCGACGCTCCGGCGCTGGTCTCCATCCGCAGCTTGTGGTCGATGAAATCGAAATCGATGCTGCAGGATTCCGAGCCGTAAGGCATCGGCGATGTCGTGAGGCCGCGAACAGTAACGTAAAGCGGCGCCTGCCACCAGTGGTTCATCATCGGCGCCAGCGCGAGCCGGACCTTGCCGACAACCTGGGTCCACATATGGAGGGTGGCATATGTGTCTGCCCACTCGGAAAGCGGCAAAGCCGGCCAAATGGCGCCGCGGCTCGTCTCCGCGCGCCCCGCAGCGGGAGTCAGCGCTTCCATCATCTTCCCATACCTCCTCCGCCTGTATCAGCCGACGGACCACAACAGAGGGAAACGAGGCGAATTATATCACCTGGCGCCGCGCCTCTCCCAGGCGCGCCCGGCGCTCAGGCACTACACGCGCGCACAGGCGCGGGGCGGAACAATTGGGGAACGGCGAGTGTTTTCCACCCCGTCTGGAGGCGCGGCCGGCACGCCGACCGCCATAACAGTGATAAGCCAGAACCGAGTCGAGGCCGCGGAGCCATCCGCCGCGGCGAGGGGAGAGCCATGGCAACCGCGCGAGTTGCGGGGATACGGAACCAATCCGCCGCCGAAACGCTAACAACGCGCTATAGCGAGGTCCGGCGCTTCACGGAACGCCTGTGCGAGCCGCTTGAGACCGAGGACTACGTCATCCAGTCCATGCCGGATGTCAGCCCGGCCAAATGGCACCTCGCTCACACGAGTTGGTTCTTCGAGACATTTGTGCTGAAGCCAACCCTACCCGACTACCGGTCGCCGCACCCGCAGTACGACTACCTGTTCAACTCCTACTACAACGCCGTGGGTGAGAGGCATCCTCGGGCGAACCGCGGCCTGCTCTCCCGGCCCACCGTGGCGGAGGTATACCGCTACCGGGCGCACGTGGATCATCACATGCGGGCCATCCTGGAGTGCCTCGACGCGGGACGGCTGGCCGATCTGGCGCCGATCGTCACCCTCGGCCTGCATCATGAACAGCAACACCAGGAACTGATCGTCACGGACATCAAGCATGTCCTGGCGGAGAACCCGCTGCAGCCCGTCTACCGCCAGCCAGCCGGCGAAGCGCCGTCGGAAACGGCGGAAATGGAGTGGATCGGCTTCCCGGAAGCCCTCGCCTCCATCGGACACGAGGGAGGCGGCTTCGCGTTCGACAATGAAGGCCCTCGCCACCGCGAGTTCCTGGAGGGGTTCAGGTTGGCCTCGCGCCTCGTGACGAATGCGGAGTACCTGGCCTTCATCGAAGATGGCGGCTACCGGCAGCCGAAGCACTGGCTCTCGCCCGGTTGGAATGCTGCGCGGGATGCCGGCTGGCAGGCGCCACTGTACTGGAAGCGCCTGGATGGGCGGTGGCATCACTTCACCCTCGGCGGGATGCGGCCCGTGGACGAATCGGAACCGGTCTGTCACGTTAGCTACTATGAGGCGGACGCTTACGCGCGCTGGGCCGGCGCGCGGCTTCCCACCGAAGCGGAATGGGAGCGGGCCGCCTGCGGGGTTCCCGTGGACGGCTCCTTCGTTGAGAGCGGCCGCTTCCACCCCGCGCCGGCCAAAGCGGGCCGCCCGGGAGGCCTTTCCCAGATGTTCGGAGACGTCTGGCAATGGACGCGCAGTTCCTACTCCCCCTACCCCGGGTACGCGCCGGACGACGGCGCCCTCGGCGAGTACAACGGCAAGTTCATGTGCGGCCAGTACGTGTTGAGGGGCGGGTCATGCGCCACGCCCCGCAGCCACATCCGAGCCACCTACCGCAACTTCTTCCCGCCAGACGCCCGCTGGCAGTTCACCGGAATCCGCCTCGCCGGGGGCGCCTCATGATCGCCGAACCGCGCCATGCGCCCCTGCTGGATTTCCACCCCGCCGCGGATCGCCTGCGGGACGATGTGCTGAACGGGCTATCTGCAACGCCGAAGACCCTGCCCAGCAAGTACTTCTATGACGCCGCCGGTTCGCGCCTCTTCGACGCGATCTGCCGCCTGAACGAGTACTACCCAACCCGAACGGAGACGGCCATCATGGAGAGCCGCGCCGCCGAGATGGCGGAGTGCATCGGGCCCGGCGCCGTGCTGGTGGAGTACGGCAGCGGCAGCAGCACCAAAACCCGCATCCTCCTGGACCGGCTGCCCGACCTCGCCGCCTATGTGCCCCTGGACATCTCCCGCGACCATCTCCGCCGCTCGGCCGACCGCCTCGCCGGCGAATACCCTGGCCTGCCGGTCCACCCCGTATGCGCGGACTACACCGCGCCGTTCCGTCTGCCGGCGTTCGAACAAGCAAACGCCCGCTGGGCCGTCTACTTCCCCGGTTCCACCATTGGGAATTTCCACCCCAACGAAGCCATCCCGTTTCTGCGCCGCGTCGCCAGCGTCGTGGGGCCGGGAGGCGGGCTTCTCATCGGCGTTGACCTGAAGAAGGATACCCGCGTGCTGGAGGCCGCCTACAATGACCGCCGAGGCGTTACCGCCGCCTTCAACCTCAACCTGCTGCACCGCATCAACCGGGAGCTGGGCGCCAACTTCAACCCGGACCAGTTCCAGCATTATGCCTTCTATAACGAGGGCCGCGGGCGCATTGAGATGCACCTGTTCAGCCTGGCGGATCAGACAGTGCGCCTGAACGGCACGGAACTGGCTTTCGAGGCCGACGAGACGATTCTGACGGAGGTCTCCTACAAGTACAGCCTGGATGACTTCGCGCGCCTCGCGGCCGACGCCGGCTTCACCGTTCAGAAGGTCTGGACCGACCCGGCATGCCTCTTCAGCGTGCAATACCTCGCGGCTGCCTGACGGTTCCGGCCTGCGCCTTCACGGCCAAGCCGTCAGCCCCGAAGGCGCAGTCCCCGGGGGATCCAAACGCGATCCAACAGATCGAAGCCGCCCTGCACGAGAAGGGCAAGAACGGCAACGGGGATGGCGCCCTGGAGGATGAGCGCGTTGTCGCGCAGGGCGATGCCCTGAAGGATGGGGTTGCCAAGGCCGCCTGCCCCGATCAGTGCCGCCAGGGTGGCGGTGCCCACGTTGATGACGGCGCTGGTCTTGATGCCGGCGGCGATGGACGGAGAGGCCATGGGCAGGCGCACGCGCAGCAGTTGCGCCATCCGCGGCAGGCCCAAAGCCTCGGCGGCCTCGGACAGGGTCGGCGGGATGTTGGCCAGCCCCGTGTAGGTGTTGCGCACGATCGGCAGCAGGCTGTAGAGGAACAGCGCCACAAGCGAGGGCACGAGGCCAATACGATGGAACACCGCGATGAGCAAGGCCAGGAGCGCCAGCGAGGGTATCGTTTGCAGCAGTCCGGTGACCGACAGGGTCAGGTTGGCCATCAGGCGGGAACTGGCGGCGAGGATGCCCAGCGGAACGCCCACCACGATCGCCGCCAGAAGCGAAACGACCACGAGTTCCATGTGCGTGAGCACGTTCCAAGGTATGACTTGCAGGGCGCTGGGAGCCTGCGCGGATCCGGCATCCTGCCCCGCTCCCAACGCGTCACGCAGCAACGCGGCGGCGGCCTGCTCCGAGGGCTTCTTCTGGAGCACGACCATGGCGTTGGCCCGGATCATGGCGGCCTCGTTCACGCGGCCCGAGAGGCGCTGCATCGCGGCGAAGGCCTCGGGCGCGCGGCGCGGCAGATCCAACCGGTAGAGCAGAACGGCATCGTAGCGAGGGAAGAATCCACGGTCATCCTCTAGCACCTTCAGGCCCAGCTTCGCGATCTGCGCGTCGGTGGTGTAGACATCCATCACGTCGGCCTGGCCGCTGGCGAGGGCGCCGTACGCCAGGTCGTGCTGAATGCCCCGCACGTCTGTCATCCTCAGGCCATACGCGCGGGCGAGGCCGGGATAGCCGTCCTTGCGGCCGATGAACTCGTGCGAGAGGGCGAGGCGCAGGTCGGGATGGCGCGCCAGGTCCGAGAGCTTCGTGAGACCGTATCGCTTCTGCGTGGCCGGCATCACAGCGAGGGCATACCCGTCATTGAAACCCAGCGGATCGCTGATCCCGATGCCGCGCGGCTTCAGGAAGGCGCGCATCTCAGCCAGCGAAGGCCGGCCGCTCGACTTCATCAGCACCTCGGCGATGGTGCCCGTATACTCCGGGTACACGTCGATTCCGCCGGATTGGAGGGCCTGATAGACAATCTCGGTGCCCCCGAGGTTCTTCCGGTGCTCAACATCCGCGCGACCCGTCTGCCGAACCAGCGCCGCCAACGCATCCCCAAGCACCCAGGACTCCGCGAACGCCTTGGAGCCGATCGTTACCGCCGGCCGAGCGTGAACTGAGGATCCGAGGAGCGCGGCGATGACGAGCCATTGGACCATGCGCAACATCATCCGGCCGCCTCCCTTTCCCCCGTCCACAACGGCCTTTGGGCGCGGATGAACTCCGTAACGAACGGCTCCGCCGGGCTCTCCAAGAGGTTCTGGGCAGCGCCGCGCTGAATGATATGGCCCTCCCGCATGAGAACGATCTCGTCTCCCAGATAACCCGCCTCGCCCATGTCGTGGGTAACGAACACAACCGTTTTCCTCAACCGCTGGAAGATGGCCTTCAGATCCTCCTGGAGGCCGGAGCGGATCACGGGATCCAGCGCTCCCAGCGGCTCGTCCATCAGCAGCGCCTCGGGGTCCAGCATCAGGGCGCGCATCAGGCCAACGCGTTGGCGCTGCCCGCCGGAGAGCTGGATGGGATACCGGTCCAGAAGTTGCGGATCCAGCCGGGTCAAGGCGCACAACTCCGATAGGCGCGCGCGGATGCGAAGGTCGTCCCAACGGAGAAGCCTGGCCACGAGCGTGACGTTCCCCTCGGCGGTGAGGTGAGGGAACAGCCCGCCGTCCTGGATGACGTAACCCAGGCGACGCCGCAGTTCCATGCTCGTCTTTGGCGTCATGGGCACGCCATCGAAGGTCACGGCTCCGGCGTCGGGTCCGATCAGGCCCATCACCAGCCGAAGCAGCGTGGATTTGCCGCAGCCGCTGGGGCCGATGAGGACCAGGGTTCGATTCGGCGGGACCTCAAGTGAGGTCGGCGCGAGGGCCGTCTTGCCGTCGAAAGTCTTGCTGACGTTATTGAGGGCTATGCGCATATGCAGGCAGTTCCGAAGATCAGGGCCACTGATCGAGTATGCCACCGGACCCCGCCTGGTTTCGAATGCTTCCGTCCGCTATGCCTGCCGGCGCTTCCAGGAGACCCCAGTCACCAATGGTTCAACGAAAAGCGGCCGGTTGGAGCGAGGGCTTCTCACTCCAAACCGGCCGCTTGCGCCGATGTTAGGCGCTACTGCAGTTCAACGTTGGCCAGGCCCGCCAAGGTCGTCTGAAGGCCGGCATCGCTGGCCAGCGTAGCGGTGACGGCGCCATACACGGCCTGCTCGCCCGGGTTAGTCGCCGGTATGTTCAGTTCGCCGGTCGCCTGCAGGGGCTTGGCGCCCTCGCCATACGCGCCGGACAACTGAGCGGTGATGACGTCTACCACGGTGCTGCCGATGCGGCAGGTGAATTTCATCGTGCCGCTGATAGTCCCCGCGCCCTCCGTCGTGGCGGTTGTCACGGTATCCACGGTCACGCGGCCGACGAGGCGCAGCGGACCAGATCCGTCTGTTGGGGTGAAGGATATCGCCACGCCGTCGGCGCTATACTGGCCCCGCGTCACTGTGTCGCTGTCGGCAACTTCGTCCGTCTGGTTCAGCGCAAACGAACCACCCACCCGGGCGGTGAACGCTCGCGGCGGCGGGGGCGTCAACGACGCCATGGACGGCTGCCAGACGCCGGGCGCAACCTCCACCAACGGGCCGGATACGCTGGAGGCCGGGCGGAAGACGCCTTGCGCCACTTCCACCATTCCGCCCGACAGATCCGCGGCCGGCTGCCATATGCCAGGCGCAACCTGCACCAGACCGGGCCACTGCCCCTGAGCGCGGGCGCCGCCGGCCGCCGCCAGCGTCGCCACCGTGGCCGCCATCACCCCAAACAGGTAACCAATGCGTTTCATATCGTTAGCCTCCTTCATGCCGCCGGTCTAGAACGTCCCAACCCCCGATGGGTGCATGGCCCGCCCCGCGCCGGCGCCCGGTTCAACGGGATCCATTCCCATGTTACCCAAGCCCTTTGACAGGCAGTTGACGGCAATATGCACATTGCGTGAAGCCGGCGCCGGCCGCCGGTCCCTATACTGAAGCGGCGGGACCGGAAAGACGGATGACCCGCCCCTGCCCCTGTGTCAGGCCGACAATGCCACAAAGCGCTTTCGCGATCCTCCTGCTGGCGGTCCTGCCGGCGATGGCCCTCGGAGCGGCCCCAACCCGCTCATCCGGCGGCCAACTCCTCTCCGCGCCGACGGCCGAGGAGCATTCCGCCTGGCTCTCCGCCATGCGGGCCTGGCGCGACGGCTCCAGCCGGAACCGTTCGCTCTACGGCGACCGGCGCATGGCCTGGGCCCAACGCAGCTTTGTGGAAGCGCTCGTCATCGTCCAGGACCGTACGCTATACGACCCAGCCGCCGGGCGTTACACCGTGGACCGCTACCTCGCCGACGTGAAGCGACGCTACGGCGGAGTGGACTGCGTTATCCTCTGGCACACCTACCCGAACATCGGCATCGACGACCGCAACCAGCATGACCATCTGCGCGACATGCCGGGGGGAATCCCCGGACTGCGGCGCATGGTGGCCGGCTTCCACCGGCGCGGCGTGCGGGTTCTGTTCCCGATCATTCCCTGGGACGCCGGCACACGGGCGGAGGACACCCCCCTGGCGACGGCGATGGCGCGCGACATGGCGGCCATCGGGGCGGACGGCCTTTTCGGAGACACGCTGAACGGCATCCCGCGCGACTTTGCCGTGGCATCTCCCAGCCTGGCGCTGGAACCGGAGTTGAACCTCGGCTCCGACGACATGCTCAGATGGAATGCCATGTCGTGGGGCCAGTTCTGGGACGAGCCGTTCGCGCCGGGCATCAGCGCGTACAGATGGTTGGAGCCCCGGCACATGGTCCACGTTACGTCGCGCTGGGCGCAGGATCGGAGCGGCGATCTGCAGCGCGCCTTTCTGAACGGAACCGGCTACGAGAGCTGGGAGAACGTCTGGGGGCTGTGGAACGGCATCACCAGCCGGGACGCCGCCAGCCTGCGGCGCATCGCGGCGATTGAGCGAAGGTTCGCGCCCCTGCTGGGAAGCGGCGATTGGGAGCCATACGCCGCAACGGAACGTCCCGGCGTCTTCGCGAGCCGATTCTCAGCGGGCGGTCAGGCCTTGTGGACATTGGTCAACAGGAATGGCCAGCCCGTATCCGGCGGAGTGCTCCGGGTGGCTTTCACCGCCGGCACGCGATACTTCGATCTCTGGCACGGAAGAGAACTCGCCGCGAGACCGCGGAACGGGATGGTCTCCCTACGCATCGGCATGGCGGCCAACGGATTTGGCGCCGTCCTCGCCGCCACCGGCGCGCCGCCGACGAACCTGTCTGGTTTCCTGAAGTCCATGGCGGCGATGCCGCGCGGGACGAGCGCCCCGTGGCGGCCGCTACCGCAGCGGCTTGCGCCCATCGCCGGCACACGGCGTTACTCGAGCGCGCCAGCCGGGATGATCGCCATCCCCGGCGGCGCGTTCGCTTTCCGCGTATCGGGCGTGGAGATCGAGGGCGACGACGCCCACGGCGTGGACGTCCAGTACCCTTGGGAGGATTCGCCGCGCCGGAGCCACGAGCGCGTGATGGATGTGCCTGCCTTCTACATCGATCGCACGCCCGTTACGAACAGCCAGTTCCGGAGGTTCCTCCTGGCCACGCGCTATCGACCGCGAGATAGTCACAATTTCCTGCGCAACTGGTCGGGCGGCGCGTTCCCGCGTGGCTGGGATGAGAAGCCGGTGACGTGGGTCTCCCTGGAAGACGCGAGGGCTTACGCGGCGTGGGCAGGGAAGCGCCTGCCGCACGAGTGGGAGTGGCAGTATGCAGCGCAGGGCACAGATGGCCGCGCCTATCCGTGGGGGCCAACGTGGGACGCGTCCGCCGTCCCGCCGCCGGATACGGGGCGCACGATGCGCCAACCGGACGATGTGGGGCGCTACCCAAACGGGGCCAGCCCTTTCGGCGCGCTAGACATGGTAGGCAGCGTCTGGCAGTGGACGGAGGAGGTTGTGGACGGCCATACCCGCGCCGCCATCTTGCGGGGCGGGACGATGTACCGGCCGGGCGGTTCTGACTGGTACTTCCCACCCGCCAACCGACTGGACCAGCATGGGAAGTACCTGCTCATGGCCCCCTCCAAGGACCGTTCCGGCGCGATCGGTTTCCGGTGCGCCGCCGATGCCGCGCCATGACGCGATTTCGTGAATAGGGAGCCAACGATGCGATTCCTGATGTTGTTCCTTGCACTGATCGCCGCGCCGGTGATGTCGGCCGAAACGCGCGACGCCGTGGCGGGCTTTTCCACGCCCGCCGGAATGTCCCGGCTGTCCCAAACCCTCACGCACGGCCAGTTGGATGGCACGCGCGTGCTCTGGTCCCCAGATGGGCCCGGCGGCCATGGGGCGGTGGTGGCGGAATGCCATCTGCTGTCTCGTGGGCCAGACCACGTTGCCTATGTGGCGGAAGGTCAATGGAGTCTCTCGGCGCTGGACCGGATCGAGTTCCAGATGAGGGGCGACGGCCGCGCCACCCACGTCTACCTCGCCCTCTACGATGTGAACGACCACCTGGCGCTCATTGGCCCGAACTACGGAAGGCCCGAGTTCAACGGGGGCTCAACCGAGTGGCGGCGGTTCAGCGTTGACCTGGACGGCGAGTCCGCGGTCGACTCGGCGAATCTGGATCTGGCCCGGGTCAACCGGATCGGCTTCATGGTGAATGACGCCGGGGCCAGCGACGCTTACGTTGCCCGCATCGCCTTCGCTGACGTGACAATTGTGGAGCGGTCTGCCCTGCTCCGGGCCCGTCCCACGGTCTTCTCGCCGAACGGCGATGGCGTCGCCGACAGGGTCCGGCTGACCTTCATCGCCCATGATGCGAGCAAGCCTCATGTGCGGATCGTGGCGGCCGGCGGGGGCGAGGTGGCGCATCCCGCGTTCCAGCGATCGGGAGGGCTTACCTGGCGAGCCGAGTGGGACGGCCGGGATAGCGCCGGGAAGCCGCTTCCCGAGGGGGAATATCGCTGCGAGGCGCGCCCCACGGAGAACAGTGAGTGCATCGCCGCGGCCGCGCCGGTGAAGCTTATCCATGCGCCCCGGTTGCGGAAGGCGCGCCCCGTGGAGGGCTTCTTTCCCATCGGCGCGTGGTTTGAGGGCAACCCCACCGGTAACGGCTCCCCCAGCGACCTCGCCGGGGCCGCAGCCTACTACGATGCGTCTTTCGCGAACCTGGCGGACCACGGCATCAACACGGTCGCCGTGGCCAATGCCCCCCCCGGCCTTCGGGAGATGATCCTACAGACCGCCGAACGGCGCGGCATCCGCGTGATCCTGGAAATCGGCGAACTCGCCGACCTCGTCGCCAGCCGGGCTGACCTGAACGAGCGGGACGTTCGGATCGCCGTCAGGAAAGTGGTAGACCGGCTTAGCCGCTATCCGGCGCTGCTGCGGTATCAGATCCGCGACGAGCCCCAGGGCTGGATGGTCCCGAACTGGCTCATCGTGAAGCGCGCGCTCGATGACGCCGACCCCGCTCACCCCGCGTTCAGTTGCTTCAACGACGTTCCCATCATGGACTCCATCTTCCAACAGACCCGCGTCAATGACGCCGCGTACGACTACTACCCGCTGTCTCACGTTACCCCCCATGGGGAAATGGAGCGCTACATTTCGAAGATGGACGACATCGTGGCGCACGCCCGCCAAAGGCCGCTCTGGATGGTAGTCCAGGCCTTTGGCTCCACCGATCCCGTGGCGTATCCCAGCCGGCTCCCTCGGCCACAGGAGTTGCGCTTGATGACCTGGCTCGCGCTGTCTCGCGGCGCGAAGGGCGTCTTCTTCTTCATCTATCAGAGCGAACAGGGTTGGACGGGGATGGTGGATGGCAAGGGGCGTCCCATGCCAATCTTCGATGAGGTGAAACGCCTGTCCGCGGAGTTGAGGCGCGAGGCGCCCTCAATGCTGTCCCTAACGCCCACGAAACCGATTGCCAGCGCCGAAGCGGGCGTCGACGTTAGGAGCTTCGTTGACAGGGGTGGAGCGCCCCACATCATCGTGGTGAACCGAGACCTCGACTCGGGGCGCACCGCCCGGGTCTCCATCCGCGTCGCTCGGCGCCCGAAAGCGGTAATCGACATCCGCCGCGGAGTGGCCCTGGCGACCAACTACGCGGACGGAGCCGTCAGCGTTGAGGCGCGTGTTGAGGCCGGCGGCGGCGCGCTACTGAAGGTCGTGCCGAGGTAGTGCGGGCAGATCCCTACCGGTATTCCGCGAACATCTGCGGCGCGTAGGCGCTGTCAATCGCCGATTGGGATACCCGGGGATCGTGCCACATGTCGCTGGGCTCCAGGGTTTGCATCAACTTCAGAGATCGGGCGCTCGTGTCGCACATCACGAAGTTCATCCGGCCGCCATGGTGGAAGAAGTAACCCTGACCGTGCGCTGGGCCGCCCTTGTAGGCCTGATCGTATTCCAGGTTAACCAGCCAGACGCCCACCTCGGCGGAATCGTGCCGGGATTCGGCGACGAAGATGGAGTTAGAAGGCGCCTTGATGGCGCTTAGTTTGTGCGCGATGACGGCCTTGTCATAGTTGCCGAACATGCTCCCGTTGAGCGCATACGAAATGGGCTGGGTGCCGCCCTCGGCCGTCAGCTTTGGGAACCGCTTCGCATACGGATTCGACGGGCAGGCGGACACGTCCTTGCTCTTCACGTACGGGAATAGCTGCTCGCGCCACGTGTAGCCGGGAGCGTTGACGTTTCGCAGGAACGGATACGTGTCGTCGTAGTCCTGCAAATACGTGTAGAGGCCGACGCCGATCTGCTTCATGTTGCTGAGGCACGCCGTCGTCTGCGCGCGATCGCGGGCCCTGGCGAACACGGGGAAGAGGATCGCGGCCAGAATGGCGATGATCGCGATGACGACCAGCAACTCAATGAGCGTGAACCCGCGGAAACGGAAACCCCTCATGCCTTGCCTCCCTCTGAACCGCGCCAATCGCTGGCGAGATATGGGACATCAGCATCGAACCCGGGCGACTTACCCATAGCATACCACGTCAGCAGCCCGTTTGGCAGAGCCGACAGGCATCAAATTCCGCGAGATCGACGGGCGCACGGAAGCGCAACGCGGAAACGCTCTCGCGGGCCGGATATCCGTGGCTCACTCGACTGGTGACTCTGTTGCGGGGGGTCAGGGAGTGCGGGTTGCGCGCTCGCTATCCAGCATCGCCATCTGAGCGGGCGCGTAACGGTCCCCGGCGACCGCGTCTGGCGGCACGGCGCGTTCGATCCGAGCCAGGTCTTCCGCCGAAAGCGATACGTTCAAGGCTCCAAGCGATTCCGCCAACCGGCTGGGCCGGCGCGCGCCAACCACCGGGACTATCCCCTCTCCACGGGAGAGGACCCACGCGATGGCGAGTTGCGCCACGGTAATCCCCTTCTCTCGGGCGACCTCCCGAAGCGCCTCGACGAGGCCGAGGTTATGCACGCGGTTCACGCCGGTGAAACGGGGCAGGCTTGATCGGAAATCAGAAGCGGCGGCGGCGTCGCCTCCCGCCGGGTTGTCGCTGAGCAATCCGCGAGACAGAACGCCGTACGCCGTCACGCCGATGCCAAGCTTCCCAAGCGCGGGGAGGATATCCGACTCGATCCCCCGGCTCAATAGGGAATACTCGATCTGCAGGTCGACGATCGGATGGACCTCGTTGGCCCGTCGCACCGTCTCGGCGGAGACCTCGGACAGCCCGATGTAGCGAACATATCCGGCCTCCACCATCTCGGCGATGGCGCCCACCGTCTCCTCAATCGGAACGTCTGGATCGAGGCGGCCCGGGCGGTAGACGTCGATGTGATCAGTGGTCAGGCGCTGGAGGGAGTAGGCAAGGGAGTTCTTCACGGCGGTGGGCCGGGCATCGATGCCGATGAACGCTCCGTCCGGACCTCGCATGGGGCCGAACTTCACGCTGAGAAGCACGCGATCGCGGTGAACGCCCTTCAGCGCCCGGCCGATCAGCATCTCGTTGTGCCCGGCTCCATAGAAATCGCCGGTGTCGAGGAGCGTGATCCCCGCATCGAGCGCAGCGCGGATGGTGGCCGTGCTCTCGGCCTCGTCGGACGGGCCGTACATCCCAGACATCCCCATGCAGCCAAGCCCGATCTCCGAGACGATCGGCCCGGCTTTTCCCAACTGCCTGAATCTCACTTCATCTATCTCCCGTTTCCGAAACGCGAGGCGGCCGCGGCCGCGAAGAGTCTTCGCGGATGAACGTCCATCGCATGCCCGTTCGCCTGGATGTCAACCGGTTCGGCGCGAGGGACCGCGCGAACGGACTTCCCGGGAGGCAGCTGGCTCCCGCGGGCTATCCGTACGTTGGCTTCTGGGGCCATCCGGGGGGTGAGTCCTCGAAATCCTCCTGCCGGCCCCAGGGGGTAACGTCCAGAAGGCTGTACGCGTCGGTGAGGGTTTCCACTCCCCGCCCATAGGTCGAATACGTATGGTATACGTCGTCTCCGTTGCGGAAGAACACGCTGAGTCCGTGCGCCTCACCAGCCGGGCTGCCGGCGCCGGCCGCGACCAGCTCCGCTTTGTCCCGGTAGTTGTACTCGATGGGGGCGACCTTTTCGTCCAGCGTGACGTGGAAGTCGTAGTTGAAGTCGGTGCCATGTGACGAGTACCAGGAACGGTTCCAGCCCTTGCTCGCCTTGTACGCGTTGAGCTTCGCCAGCGGCGCCCGCGACACGATTGCGAACGTCGTGTTGCGCTCGTTCAGCATTGAGAGATCACCGAGAGCGCTAACGAACCCCGTGCAGCCCATGCAACCCTGCTCCCACTCTGGGTCAAACATGAAGTGGTAGATAATGAGCTGGGTGCGGCCTTCGAACATATCCTTCAGGCTCAGCTTCCCCGCCGGGCCATCGAACACGTACTCCTTGTCGATCATCACCATGGGGAGCCGGCGTCGCTCGGCGTTCACCCTGTCGTATTTCCGGGTGAGCTCCTTCTCGTGAGCCAGCAGCCGTTTCCGCTCGCCGAGCCATTCCTCTTGCGTCGCAACCCTGGGGATAGCCGTTTCCGTTTGCGCCATGTTTGGTCCTCCTCTATGCGGCCATTGCGCCGCGCCTTGGCATCTGTGCGGGGAGGATACCCCGCGCCGGCCGGCGCCGAACCGCCGATCCAGAGGCGTGACGGGGCTGGGCTTGCCGTGTCCGCCCTTTGGCTCCTGGAGACCAGAGGATCCTTCTCGAACCGGCGAGGGCGATCGCCCCGAATCCTTGCGGGCAGCGCACTCTGGAGTAATCGGGTGGAGCTTCGTAGGTACGTCGCCTGGCCCCAGAATGTCGAAATGCAGCAGTCTGTGGAGGCGTATCTTGCGCTACAATCGGGTTGAGCCGGGCCAGGTTCGCATTCTCTCCGTTCCGCCGCGCCACCGGTTGAGGATATCGCGCGACCGGGGCATCCCGCACAACTGGAGCCTGCCAGGCGCACGCCGCACCGAGGAGGGCGATCTGCGGCGCAAAGCATGGTCGTGGCTGCTTGGCAGGCTAGGAGGCATGATGGCGCAAGAGACAGGCAAAGATGAGGGTTCGTCGCAAGCCGCGCAGCCCTTCCTCAAAGAGATACGGCGAGCCATGGAGGGCCGTTCGTTCGCCTCCATTGAGGAGGCCCAGGCCTTCATCGACCTCTTCTCGCTGAAGTGGAATCGCGCGGCGATCCCGACCTTCGACGGGCTGTCACCAGAGCAGATGTCGCGGTTGCTCTATTTCCCGTTTGACTCGCCGCACATCGTCACCTTCGCGCCGACGCTCAACAACCCGCCAGACGCGCCAATAGCGGCCATTTTCGCCTTGCTGGCGGCAGCCATTGGCGAGCGCGGCATCAAGACGACGGCCACGGGTAATCTGCCGCTCAGCGTAGTCCGCCCCGCAACATTGGCTTATCTGGGCGAACACTCCTACGCTGAGAGAACGCACTATGGCGCTCTTCGTAGCGAATTGGACGCACGCGAGCTGCACGTTACGAGGCTGATGGCCGTCCTCGCGGGGCTCATGCGGAAGTACAGGGGCAGCTTCGTCCTCACAAAGCTGTGCCGCTCGCAGATGAGCCGGAACGGCCTCGCGGGCGTATACCCGCTGCTTCTGCGCGCTCACCTGGCGAAGTTCAACTGGGCCTACGGCGATATGTACGGCGACCTGCGCCTCATTCAGGATTCGGCGCTGTTCACTCTGCTGCTTCTGCACCGGCACGGCAATGAATGGCGCGAGCAACCTTCTATGAGGATGCGTTCCTGCGCGCGTTCCCCAGGATACTGGACTCGCTGGAGGACGACGGTTGGCAGACGGCGGAAGATATGGTGAGGCGGTGCTACTCGTCACGCTGCCTGCGGCGTTTCGCTGGGTTCCTCGGCCTCATCGAGGTGGAGGAGTTGCCCACAACCGACTACGAGAGCCGCTTCCGCGTGCGCAAGCGTCCGCTGCTGGATGATGCCGTCACCTTTCATCTGGGGTGAGGCGCAGGGCCGACGGCCGGGATCGCCGCGGGCCAAACGTCCACTGGTAGGCGATGTAGGCGGTTGTTCTACGCTCACCGCGAATGTCGCGACCGCCGGAGAGAAGGATGTGGCGCTCCTCGTCCAGGTTCACGATGGCGCCCATGTTGAATCCCGTGCTCGTGCGGCCGTCCACAGTACTGGGCGTTGTGTGGATCGCCTCCCCGCCGATGGTGAGGTGGGGCGAGACGTCCCGCTGGATGAGCCAACCGCTGAACCACCAGTTGCGGTTCCCATCGCCAGGGTTGCGCCAGTAGCCCCCGCCGCCATAGGTCGTCCACGGCCCCCAGCTCTTCTGGAGCCAAACGGGGAGATAGACCTGGAGTTGGCCGTTCCCCAGGCCGCGGGCGCGGCTCCCGGTGGGCGCTTCGATGAGCGGAAAGACGCCGACCTGCGGCCGATGCGCGTTCTCGTGCACGAAACGGTACTTCACGCCCAGCTCGGTATCCCCGTACCCGCGCTCCAGCGAGCCGCCGTTCGGCCTGGAAGCCACGATGGGAGCGACGACATGGAGTTGGAGGTCTCTGGCCGCTCCGTAGTTGACCTCGATGTGCGGGCTCGTATACGTTACGCCGCCCTGATCGTGCAGGCACTGCGAGGCTATATAGGCCTCCCAGTGATGAAGGTTCACTGGCTCCGGGTCATCAGTCTGGAATGGAGGGCCGGCCAGGCTGCAACATGCCAGCCCAGCCATCACAACGCCCACCAATGGCCGCCGCACCGCCGCCACCACGATCCGCATAGCCCGCTCCCTTTCCCATTGCCGAACTCTCATCCGGGCGCCGCCCCGGCCGGACGCTTCGCGGCGCCGCGAAGCATCCGGCCGGGGCGGCGATGGCTGACCAGTGATGTCTACCGGCTCGCTAGCACGGCGGGAGGGTGTCGAGGCCGGCATTGGTGCGGAGGAGGCGGATCGTGTCCCGGATGTCCACCACGCCGTCGCCGTTGACGTCCCAGCAGACAGCCGTGGTCACGTTCGCGTTGCTGGAGACCGTGGTTCCGTTCCACTGCGCTCGCACCGCGATGGCCGAGCCGGCGGCCGACGGCGTTACGACGAACGTCGCCGACGTGGCCCCTTCCGGGATCAACACGCTGGGCGGCACGCTCAACGCGGAGCCGTTGGTGGAAGACAGGGCCACCAGCGCCCCGCCGCGCGGCGCCGGGCCGTTGAGCGTTACCGTGCCCCGCGCGAACTGGTCCACCTTGAGCGCCGATGGGGTGAGCGCCACGCTATCGACCGCCGTGCCCGTTGGGGCCGAGGTCACAAATGCCGTCAGCATCCCCTGCTGCGAGCCGACGGGCGGGCCGGGCGCGCAGAATGATCCAATTGTCACGTTGAACGGCACGCCGTTGAGCACGATCGACTTCGTGTTGGCGCCCGCGAAGGATGCGGCAAGCTTGGACGTGCGTTGGGACACATTGCCCTGCAGCCGGCCCTGGAACGTGAACACGCCGGTCTTGTTGGCCCCGTATTCGGTGATGGAGATGGTCACAACGAACGGCGCGTCAAAGGCGTCGGGCGCGTCCACCTGCACGTCTTGCCCAACAGAGAGGTTGATCGCGCCGATGGGGAGGACAGTGCCGTTGTCATTGCACTCAAAAGAGAATGTGTTTGTGGAGCCGAACGTAACCGTGCTTGTGCCGGAGGCCGAAAACACGGTGGGGCTGTCGACGGAGGCCGTATAGTCGAAACCCACAGCATGCGCCGCG
Source organism: Armatimonadota bacterium (assembly GCA_036504855.1). Taxonomy (GTDB): domain Bacteria; phylum Armatimonadota; class DTGP01; order JAKQQT01; family JAKQQT01; genus DASXUL01. Next base: position 38,011 of record DASXUL010000143.1, read on the forward strand.
GGCGTGAAGAGACCGAGGAGGAGGAAAACGCCGCATCGATAGTTGCGCACAGCGCCTGATCCTTTCAGGGCATCTGCCCTAACAAACCCCCGAGGGGGCTGCCCAGGTGAACGCCCTGCCGGTTGGTACGCGTGTCCTTCGAAGGGAGGGCTTGATGGACAATTCTAGCGCGAATAGCGGCGGCGGACCACGGCCCGCGGGGAGCATGAGAGAGAGGCAGTGGGCTAGCGCTTCACGCGAGCGCGCGTCATTCCATGCTTGTCGGGCTGGAATCCGGTCGCGAAAATCGTGCGGTCGTCATATACGACGCCCTGAAGATTGGCGTCCGTGAGAATGGCGCCGGTGAAGTCCACGTTTCGGAGGGAGGCCGGATGGCCGAGTTCGTCTGGGCCGAGGTTCGCGCCGCGCAGATTGGCGTTTCGCAGGTCCGTATCGATCAAGAGCGTGCCACGGAGGTTGGCGCCAGCGAGGTTGGCGCTCTCCAGGCAGTTGGAATCGAATCTAGTCTGGCCGCCAAGGTTGTCCGTGCTGAGGTTCGCGCGCCGGAGATCCGCGCGTCGGAAGCATGCTCCATACAGCGAGGCGCCCTGGAGTGTAGCGTCGGAAAGGTCCGCTCCTTCGAGGTTCGCGCCGTCAAGTATCGCCCAATACAGATCGGCGCCCCGAAAAGACGCTCCCTCCAGGTTCCCATCGACGTATGCGCCCTCCATGTTCGCTCCATGGAAGTCCGCTCTGGCGGCCATTACGTCGAAGAAACAGACCGAAGACAGGTCGGCGTCGGCGAAACTCAGATCGCGCAGGTCAGGGCGCCAGAGTTCCGTCCTGGGCAGGTGAGCTCCCGCCAGTGGCCCATCGTGCGTGAAGATGATCTCGCCGTCCAGATTGCGGATGTCCACGGGGGGCCTTTCGGGGTGCAGCTACTTGGCCAGCGCCACTTTCTGGAGGAACTGGTCGGGGGGCAGGAAGCCGCCCACACGGGCCATGGCGATCTCCTGACCGCTGGCGTTCAGGAAGACGATGGCGGGCAGGCCGGCGACGCGGTATTTGCGCTGGAGGTCGGTCGCTTGATCCTTGTTGGCGCCGTCCAGGTCCACGCGCAGGCGGGTGAAGCCGTCCAGGGCGGTCTGGACGGCGGGGTCGGAGAAGGTCTCATGCTCCAACTGGCGGCACTCGGCGCACCAACTGGCGGAGAAGTCCAGCACCACGGGCCGGCCGGCTTGTAGGGATTCCGCCAGGGCGGCGTCGGAGTAGATCGGCCAGGCCGCCGCCGCCGTCGCGCCGGACGGATGGCTCGCCTGCCAGGCCGTGGTCCCAATGGACCCCGCCGCGAGGCCCGCGACGATGCCCAGCGTGGCCAGCGCCGCTCGGGCGCGGGGCTCTGCGGGGATCGTGAGCAGGTACCAGCCGATGACGGCCAGCGCCGCCGGGGTCACGAAATCGGCCCACTGGCGGCCCAGCGCCAGCGTGGCGTAGCGAGCGGCAACGGCGAAGAGAATCAGCCCGAAGACGTGCTTCACGTGCTCCATCCACCCGCCGGAGCGCGGCATGCGCGACAGCAGTCCGGTGAACATCGCCAGCACGATGTACGGCGCGCCAAGGCCCAGCGCCAGCACGAAGAATGAGACGGCGCCGAAAGCGAGATCGTGCCGGGCGCCCACCAGGGCCAGAAGGCCCAGCACAACGGGCCCCACGCAGGGCGCCGCGAAGATCCCCACCACGAGGCCGGAGATGAAGATGCCCACAGTGCTGCCCCGGTCCGTTCCGCCGAGCGCGTTGGCGAGGGCGGGGGGCGCCTGCATCGTGTAGAGGCCGAACATGCCGAGCGCGAGGACGGCCAGGAAGGCCGCGATGAACAACTGAACGCCCACGCTCTGCAGCAGGCCGCCGAAGAGGCTACCCGAGAGCGCCGCGAAGACGCCCAACGCCGTGTACATCACCGCCATGCCAAGAACGTAGACGATGGCTTTGCCAAGCACCTTGCCGCGCGCATCCCCGGCCCGCGCCCCGAACACGCTCATCGTAACGGCGATCATCGGATACACGCAAGGCGTCAGGTTCAGGGCCAGACCGCCGATGAAGATCAGCGCCAGGAAGGCCAGCAGCCCGTGCCGGTTCAGCGCATCTGCCCAGCGGTTGTCGCTGGCGGCGGCCGCCGCGGGTTGCGGAGTCGGCGCGCTAACGACCGGCGCGTGAGGCTTCGTCGGGGCGGCGGATGCGGCCGGCTTCGCGGCCGGCGCAGGTTGTGGGGCGCCGGTGGATGCTTCCGCGGAGGGCTTCAGCGCGGCGGCCCCGGCGGCCGGGGTGGGCGCGGCGATCGGCGCCGCGGGAGCGGCCTTCGCTGGCGGCGCGGCCGGTGCGGCGGGCTTAAACACGGTGGGAGCTGGTTTCGACCCGCTCGGGGAAACGGTCTGGTTGGCGGGCGGAGCGGCAGTGGCCGCAACCACGGGGATGGACAGGGTGAATGGCTTCTCGGCCGGCGCGAAGCAGGCGGTCTCGTTGCACGGCTGGTAGGAGACTGTGCCCTTCAGCGTGAGCGTGCCCGGCTTCGCCGAGGCTGCCACGGTGAGCGGGAACCGCACCGTCGTTTTCCCCTCAAAGACCAGCAGCGGGTCCGGGCTGAACGAGAGCTTCAGCTTCTTCGCCGCCGGGAACGCCAGTGCACCGACCGTTACATCCTTCGGCGGCTTCAGGGAGATAACGGCCGGCACCAGGAAATCCTGGGCGGGCTTGTTGGAGTTGATGTGCCAGCCCTTGTCGATGGTGAGGACCACCGCCGCGGACACGGTCTGCCCCGGCTTCACGCCGGCGGAGGAGAGGGCGGCTTTGACCGCCACTACCTTCTCGCTCTCGCCGGACTGCGCCAGCGCGCCCGGCGCCAACGTCGCCAGCAGGATCGCCGCCCATGCCAACTGCAATCGCTTCACGCTGATCATTCCCTTTCGTCGATGGTCCGCCCCGCTGCGGCCGCCGATGCAGAAGACGCTTCCATCGGAGCTCCGTTCCCTATTGTGGCAGAAAACAGCATTCGGGATTCAGGATTCAGCATTCGGGCCGGAGGGGCTTCTACCCATCAGGGGGGCTTGCTTCGGATATGAAGCCCCTTCGGCCTGAATGCTGAATCCTGAATGCCGGATGCTGAATCCTAACCAATGGGAATATCCTGTAAGGGGAGGCCCATCGCGTCTTCCGAGGAAAGGCCAAAGACCATGGATTTCGCACCGAGCGAGAGAGAACAAAGCGTTCTGGATGACGCGCGTCGCGTCGCGCCAGCGCTGGCGGCCCGGGCGCCCGAGGCGGACCGCGATATGCGGTTTCCCACCGACGACCTGCAGGACCTGCGCGCCGCCGGCCTGATGGCGCTGGCCGTGCCCGAGGAGTTCGGCGGACGCGGCGCCTCGATGGTGGCCTACGCGCTGGCCGCCGAGACGATCGCCGCCGCCGACGCCAGCCTCGCCGTCGCCTGGGTGATGCACACCGCCTGCGGATGGGAGATCGCCCACGCCGGCCAGCCGGACACGCGAACCGCCGTGCTGGCGGACGTGCTGAACAACGGCGCCTTCATCTGCATCGCCGGGGCCGAAGGGCGCCTGCCGGATGGAACCCCATGCCCGTTGAAGGCCGACCGCGAGGGCGATCTGTGGCGCCTGAACGGGCGCAAGGGCTTCGTGTCCGGCGTTACCGCGGCCTCGTACGTGGTGACCGGCGGGACCGATGCGGAAGGGACGCACCACACCTTCGTCGTGCCCATGCAGACGCCCGGCCTCTGCGGCTCCGACGTTTGGGACGGGATGGGAATGCGCGCCTCCGCCACCCACGGGCTGGCCTTCGATTGCGTGGTCGTGCCGGAATCCAACCGCCTCACCGCGGACTACAAGACAGGCGACTTCCGCAACACCAGCGCCCTGTTCGGCCTCGGCCTGTCGGCCACGGCGCTGGGCATCGCCCAGGCCGCGCTGGACTTCACCATCGAGTGGAACAAGGGGAAAACCCTGCCGGACGCCAGCAAGCTGCGCCTGGGCGACATGAGCGTTCGGGTTGAGGCTGTGCGCTCATTGATCTGGCGTTCCGCCTGGGAAGCGGACCGCGATCCCCAGAACTGCGAGGCCTGGGTGGACCGCTCCAAGACGGCCGCCGTGGAAATGGCGCACGGCGTGGCCCTGGACGCCATGCGCGTGTGCGGCGGAAC
>DASXUL010000144.1:0-4091 GCA_036504855.1 Armatimonadota bacterium
GGGATCGCTGAGCGGAACCGGCATCCGGCTTTCGATGGACGACTTCGGAACGGGATACTCGTCACTCTCCTATCTGTCTCGGCTGCCTGTGCACGAGATCAAGATCGACAAGTCCTTCGCGTTGGCCATCACGGGCGGCGAGGATGACAACGCCGCCATCGTGCGGGCAACTATAGAGATGGCCCACAGCCTCCGCAAGGAGGTGGTGGCGGAGGGAGTGGAAACGGAGGCGGTGTGGGACCTGCTGAAGTCGTTAGGTTGCGACTCCGCCCAGGGATTCTACATGGGGCGTCCGATGCCGCAGGATGACCTAACCCGCTGGCTGCGCGCTTCGAGATGGGGCCGGTCCATGCCTCCAGCGCTCCCAGGGGGAAACGCCAAGCGACCAGATCCCGCCAGGGAAACAGCAGCTCCGCACGCCGAAGGCCCAAACGGCCGCGAGTTGCCGTGACGGGCCGAGCGTGGCTCCAACCCGGGGCCGGCGCCCAATCACCCGCACGATGGCGCGGACGCCTCCCGGCGAGAGCCGGGAAGGCGTTCGCGCCAGCGAGCGGGCTCTCAGGGATTCGGTTCGAGCCCTGAGGCCTTTCGGGAAATACTGACAACATCCGGAACGTCGATGAGCCCGAGGGATGCCCCGGCCTTGACAACGTCGTGGGTGAACACGTCGTAAGCCGTGGGGGCAGCGAGGCCGCCTGCCCACCGAAGCGCTTGAGCGATGTCTGCGGCAACGAACGCTGGTTGGGACACCGTGAACGTCGCGCTGTCCGCCGACGCCAGCGTTCCGCTGACGGCGCTCAACGCGTATCCCGGTGAGGCCTTGTCGATCGACAGGCCGGAGAAGACGGCTACACCCGCCGTTGCATTCATCGTCGTCGTCCCGCTGAGAGCGGCTCCGGGGAACCCAGCGCCGACCTTGATGGCCAGCGTCACGGGGCCGCTGAAGCTCGCCACCACGTTGTTCTCAACGTCGAGGACCTGGACAGCGGGCTGTGTGGTGAACGCGAGCCCGGCTGATGCCCCGGCGGGCTGAGTGGAGAAGGCGAGTTTGGTCGGCGTTTGCGCCACCGCGAATGGCGAGGAGTCGGCCGACGCGAGTGCTCCGCTGGCTGCCGTGAGGACGTATCCGGAGCCGGCAAGGTTGATCGATAGATCGGTGAATGTCGCCGCGCCGTTGATCGTAGCCAACGTCGTTGCGCCAGAAAGAACCGCGCCCGACCTCCCTGTTCCGGCCTTGATCGCCAGCGTCACGGAGCCCGTGAAGGTGGGAACGAGATTGTCTTCCGCGTCCTTCACCTGGACAACGGGCTGGGTGGAAAAGGCTAGCCCGGCCGAGGCTCCGGAGGGTTGCACGGCAACAACGAGCTTGGTTGGCGTCTGCGCGACTGCGAACGCCGCGGAGTCCGCCGCTGACAGCGTGCCGCTGGTTGCGGAGAGAACGTAACCGGTATTGGCTTTGTCAATTGCCAGGCCGACGAACGTGGCAACCCCCGCCACGGCATTGGCGGTAGCGCTACCAGACAGAATCGCTCCGGCCCTTCCCGTTCCACTCTTGATGGACAGCGCCACCGGTCCGGCGAAGCTGGTCACCACGTTGTTCTCAGCGTCGAGGACCTGGACAGCGGGCTGTGTAGTGAACGCGAGCCCGGCTGATGCCCCGCCGGGCTGAACGGAGAAGGCGAGTTTGGTCGGCGTTTGCGCCACCGTGAAGGCCGCGGTGTCGCCTGGGGTCAGCGTACCCGCACTCACCGTGAGCACGTAACCGGCGCCCGCGAGGTTGATGGATAGACCCGTGAAGGAAGCCGCGCCGCCGGTGATTGGTACGGTCAAGACGCCGCTCAGTACCGCGCCGGCGCGTCCGGTTCCAGATTTGATGGAGACCGTTGCATCGCCGGTGTAGGACGCTACGAGGACGTTCTCAGCGTCGCGGACCTCGATCTGGGGCTGCGTGGCGAAGACCGCTCCCGCGGACGCTCCGGCTGGTTGTGTTGTGATCGCCACCATGGTTGGCGTCTGCGCCACGTCAAACGGCAGCGAGTCGGCTGGCGTGAACGATCCGCTCGTTGCTGTCAATTGATAGGCGGTGTTGGCCTTATCCAGAGACAGGCCGGCGAATGTAGCGACGGCGTTGACGGCGTTGACGGTGGTTGTGCCGGATAGTACGGCGCCGGGGCGTCCGGCGCCCACCGTGATCGCGACGGTCACTGGGTCGTTAAAGTCCCATTTCGGGGAGCCGTCTAGGTTGCGCGCTTCAACTACGGGCTGGGCGCTGAATGCAATACCCGCCGATGCGCCGCCGGGTTGGGTAGTGAACGCCAGGAGTCCGGGCGTCTCGACAAGCGAGCCGCGAGCGTACACATCCTGATTGATCGCCGTCTTGCCTGAGATGACGTTCGTCGCTTCGCTCAGGAACGACACGTAGCGACCGTCCTGGCTCAGGGCCGCTTGGTAGCTATTGCCGTTCAGCTCCGCCCCCTTATCGCTCACCGAGACGCGGGTTATGGTTCCCTTCACGGTATCGGAAATGAGGACGTCCAGCAGACCGTTGTTCTTCCCCGGCACGGCTAGCGGGGAGTCGGTTTCGAAGGAAACATAGCGTCCGTCCCCGCTCATGACCGCGTGCCGGGAGTCGTTTGGGAGCTCCGCGCCAGTGGAGTCCAGAGACACCCTTGTTGTTGTCTGCGCGCCGCGGTCGCGAACGAAGATGTCGATGGAAGTGTTGTTGTCGACCGCGATGAGGTTCGTGGCGCCCGATTCAAAGGCGACCAGGTTGCCGTCCGCGCTGATCGCCGGGGCCGAGCAGCCATGATCGGCCTGGGATCCATCATTGCCCAGTGAGACGCGAGTGGTGGCGCTCGCCGTGCGGTCGCGTACGAAGATGTCTCCGCCCGTGTTGGTATCGGAAGGGTCGAGGTTGAGCGCTACCGATTGGAACGCAATCACGCTGCCATCGGCGTTGATGGCGATGCCTCCGGCGCCGCTGTCCGCGGCGCCCAGCGAGCCATCCGTCGCTACCGAGACCAGGCTGAGGACCCCTGTGCTCCGCTCGGCAACGTACACATCGGAATTACCATTCGTGTCCGCGGGAACGAGCGCCGAGGCGCTTACGAATGCGATCCACTTCCCGTCGGCGCTGATGACAGGGGCCGTTCCGGCGCCAATGAAGGTCGTTTGGGGGGTCTGCCGGTCGCGGAGATAGACGCCTTGTCCCTTGCCGGTGACGAGATTAGTGGCGGCGGACTCGAAGACGATGTACCGACCGTCGGCGGACATCCACGGGTGAGTGCTCGCTCCGTTGGCCTGCGCGCCGCTGGTGCTCACGCTGATGCGCGTGATGGTCCCCGCTTGGAGGTCGCGGAAGAAGATGTCATCTACCGCGTTGGTGTCCAGGGAGACGAGGTTGCTGGCTGTTGATGCGAAGGCGACGTAACGTCCATCCGCGTTCGTGCAGGGGAGGGAGCTGTTCTGGTTTCCTTCCACACCACCCGCCGTGGCGGATAGGAGGATGGTTGTTGTGCGGGCCCAAGCGCTTGATGCAAGCGCGCTCAAGCAGACGAGCGCTAGCATCCAGACGAGGCGGTGTCTGTACATGGTTACTCTCCAGACTTGCAGAGCCCCGCCCAGAGGGCATGGTCTATGTCAACGCGATCAGACTGACGATCGCGATTATGACCAGAAGCGCCGGCCAAAAGATGCTTGGTCGGTCACAACTCACCCGTGCTGGCAAATATAGCCGCCCGCGGCTGGTTCCGCACAGACGATGATCGCCGGCTGCCCTGGAGGCCGGGCCCGGCGGCGGAACACTCCGGCCTGGCGATCATTCGGAATCCGCGCGTTCCAGGGGCCATACTTCCTCTGTCTCCGGCGGGGCTGCCGATTGACGGCTTCGGGCCCTGTCGGCGCGCCGGCGCGTTGGGACCACCCCAAGTACGGGCTGATGGCGCCGGATGCTTCATCCCGATCCAGGAGCAGATCGGCCTGATGGGCCCGTTCACGATGTGGGTCCTGAAGGAAGCGCAGATGCAGTGCCTGGAGTGGAGCCGGACAGGGCGCCCACTGACCGTCTCCGTGAACCTGTCTCCGGTGAACCT
>DASXUL010000145.1:0-11348 GCA_036504855.1 Armatimonadota bacterium
CAGGCTGGGCCCGGGTGCTTGCCACGCTGGCATCGACGATAGGTCAGGCCGAGACCCTTCGCTATGCTCAGGGTGACGTGGGAATGGCCTTGCCCCCCCTATGCCGACGACTGACAACCGACAACTGACAACTGACGACTCAAAACAGAACGGCCCCCCGGGAGTGTTCCCGGGGGGCCGTTCTGGTCAGGTTGTTGAACCTGGCATGCGGTCGCCTATTGCGGGTTCCACATGTTGTAGGTGTTGATGCTGGACTGCCAGTTGCCGCTGGTGATGGCGATGTTGTTAATGGACTGGCCGATGCCCACGGTCTTCGGGATCTTCAGGGCCTGAACGTGGCCGTCGCAGAAGGCGTAGCAGCCGACTCCGCCGTACAGGTCACGGGCAACGCCCCAATCGGTCGCGTTGGTATACGGCTCGTTGAAGTTGTTGTCGGCGGTGGAGCTGATCATGATAAAGTCGTACGGGTCGATGTCAACCCAGCCGATAGACGCTGCGTTCCAGGCGGCGGTAGCGGTGCCGGTGCCCTGGGTGTTAGTGATGGCGCGGGGGTTGGAGTAGCTGTTGTAGGGCGACTTGGTAGCAACGGCGTTCGTGGAGAGCTCGGCGAAGAGGATGGTGCCGGCCGGGTTCGAGACGGCGGACGGGCCAAGCGGCGCGGGCGGGTTGGTGGCGTTGACGCCGTTCCAGTTGGCGTGGCCGGTAGGCAGGTACCCGGCGATCAGGGCGCCGTTCATACCGTAGGTGAGCACGCGGTCATGCGGGTTCGGCTGGGCGGAGGACTTGACGCCGTTGTCGCCGTTGGTGAAAACGTCCTTGCTCTTGATGCCGGAGTTCAACTGCTCATCCCAGCAGTTGTGCGCGTAAGTCGCGGCGCCCGTGCCCACGGTGTTATTCATCCAGCCCGGGAAGGTCTCGCCGTAGTCCTGGCTGTAGCCCTGGACCGCGACGGCCAACTGGCGGATATTGTTGAGGGACTTGCTCTGCTTCGCCCGTTCGCGCGCCTTGGCGAAAACAGGGAAGAGGATGGCCGCCAGGATCGCGATGATGGCGATGACGACTAGCAGCTCGATGAGCGTAAACGCTCGTTTGCGTTGCATTGCTTTTCTCCTTCGAAAAGGGGTGTATTTTCTATTGCTACGGTGTAACTCCCGGGGCGGTCGGCGCGTCCAACTCATCAAGAGCGATGGGGCGTCGCCGCGGATCCGGAACGAGTCCGAAACGGTTCAGGTGATGTCAGCCTGCCGCCGAAGCGGTGAGATATGCATTTGCAACGAAGGCCGTTGCCGTCGATCAGCCGCGTTGCATACCCTGCGCCGGCCGGGTGGCCGGTCTTCCAGCCCGTCGCCGGCAAGCCGGAGACGGTTATGAAACGATAAATATAGCTAGGTATTCAGTTGTAAAACGTCGTCACCTCCCTCGCTTTAGATTCGGCACGAGGCTCCAAGGCTAGAGGCCGGCCGCCCGAGGGCGGATTGGCCGCCGCAGTGCTGCGGCGCGTTGGGACCGTGTGTTGGCCATAAGGATGACCGAACGGATGATGACACTCTCAGTATACCCCATGGTCACGGAAATGACAAAGCGCCGAGGCGCCCGTGAAGGGGTGATAAGAGGGGGCGGAGCATAGCGGCCCCGCGTCCATCCGCACGTTACAGCAGGATATCGCGCAACCGTTGCGCCCGGCTCGGTTGTTTCAGCTTTCGGATGGCCCGCGCCTCAATCTGGCGGATCCGCTCTCGCGTCACCCCCATGGCAGCGCCCGCCTCTTCCAGGGTGCGGGCTGTTCCATCGCCAAAGCCGAAGCGCAAGGCCAGAACGCATCGCTCGCGGTCACTGAGGGCCTGGCGCAGGAGGGCATCCAGCTCGTCGCGGCGGTTGAGGCCCGCCAGGACCTCGCTGGGCGAGGCCGCATCTCCGTCTTCCAGGAGGTCCAGCAGGTGCGTGTCCGTTCCGTCTCCCACCGTTGTTTCCAGGGACACCGTGTCGCGCATGGCGCCGGCGATCTCCTGCAAACGCTCCACGGAAATGCCGAGGTGGCTGGCCACCTCGGCATCGGTGGCGTCGCGACCCAGGGTCTGCGCCACGGCGTTTCGCGCTCGCAACAGCCGGTTCAGGTTTTCGACCATGTGCGCCGGCAGCCGGATGACGCGGCTCTGATCCGCGATGGCGCGCGTGATGGCCTGGCGGATCCACCAGGTGGCGTAGGTGCTGAAGCGGAAGCCGCGCCGGTAGTCGTACTTCTCAACCGCGCGCAACAGGCCGAGGTTCCCCTCCTGCGCCAGGTCTCCGAAGGAGAGCCCATGGCCGCTGTGGCGCCGGGCGATGGAGGCTACGAGGCGGAGGTTGGCGCAGGTGAGGCGCTCGCGGGCGCGCCCGCCGGCCTCCACGGCGGCGGCGAGGGCGGCCCGATCCTCTCGGGACAGCGCACGACACGGATCTCGCTGGGCGCTCGCGGCGGCCCGCCCGAGCTCGATGCGATGGGCCAGCGCAACTTCCTCGCGCCAACTGAGAAGCGGGGTGCGGCCGACTTCCCGCATCCACATGAGCATGGCGTCGTCGACGCACGCGTCCGAGCCCTCCGAGAGGACTGGGCCTCTCCACGGGGGGGATTTCCGGTGGTCCGCGGCGCCATCGCGCGCCGGCGTTAGAGAGATCTCAAGGGTCATGCCACGCCTTTCCCAGGACCGTCTCTTGCGCGTCTAGTGAGCTGGAGGTTGATCGATCCGGCTTCTGTCCGAGACGCGGCCCTGGCGTTGTAATGACTGCCATTCCAGCCACAGGGGGTCGTCCTTCTGAAGGTCGCCGGCCTGCAAACGCTGCTGGATGATTGGCTTGAGTTCGCTCAGGCGCCGTTGCCTGGCATGCATCCGCATCCGCTCGACCGCGCCTTGAACATGCTCGGCCGTAAGCGGCTGATCCTCCCGAAGGGAAAGATCCGTAACGAGGTTGGCGAGCGCTTCCGGGAGCGCAGCCACGTCCAGCCGGGCGTCCGCGTCGCCGGATCCCGCCAGTCGCTTCAGGGCGATGGCGGCGATCTCCCGGTGCGGACCCTCGCTGAATTCCTCATCGGTAAGCTGCAAGTACAGTACCAATTCGGGCTCTTGCAGCATCGCCCGGAGAACTTCCTTTTCGGCAAGTCCCACGCCGCTCACCGGCTCGGGGCGCGGCGCCTCCACCTTGGGCCGATGCAGATCCGCCAGAGAGGGCGACGGAGCATCTCCGCGCGTTGAGCGCCATTTGGCTCGGGCCTCCGACAACATGCGCCGGTGGTGGGCCGCCAGGTCGCGCCGGATGTCTTCCTCGCGGTAAGCCACCCGCGCCATATCGCCCCGCGCCCAAACTTCCGCGAGGCGTCGGATATACCGGTCGCGCGAGACGTTGCTCTTCACCAGGGCCAGAACCGGCAGTGCGGCCTTCACATACTCCGTGAGCGAATTGGGATCTTCCAGGTTGAACTGGAGCTGAAGCTGGGCGAGGTTGAAGTCAGTCAGTTGAACGGCTTCGTTCAGGCGGGCGGCGAACTCCTGCGGTCCCTCGGCCTTGAGGTAGGAATCGGGGTCGTGTCCGCCTGGCAGCATGAGGAGGCGCACGTCCATCTCGGCGTCTTCGAACATCGGGGCGCCGCGTAAGGCCGCCTTCACTCCGGCGGAGTCCGCATCGTAGGCCAGGATCACGTTCTTCGTCTTCCGCGCCAGCAGCGCAACGTGGTTCTCGGTGAGCGAAGTGCCCAGAGTGGCCACCGCGATGGGGAAGCCGGCCTGATGGGTCGCCACGACGTCCATGAAGCCTTCCATCACCAGAACGCGGTTCTCCTGCGTGATGGCCTTGTTGGCGAAGTTCAGCGCATAAAGCGTTCCAGACTTGAAGAAGATGGGGCTTTCGGAGCTGTTCAGGTATTTCGGCTCGCCGTCGCCCACCATGCGGCCGCCGAACGCGACAACGCGCGATTGCACGTCGAAAATCGGGAACATCAGGCGCGAGCGGAAGGCGTCATAGAAAGTGCCGCGTTCGCTGGCTTTCGCGAGGCCGGCCTGAGCGAGGTCCGCTCCAGACCAGCCGATGGCGCCGAGGTGCTTGGTGAGCGCTTCCCAGCCGTCCGGCGCCCAGCCGATTCCAAAGCGAGCGAGGGTCTCATCGGTGAGGCCGCGATTGTGGGCGTAGTCGAGCGCGGCCGGCGTCTTCCAGAGCAGTTCCGCGTAAAAGCGGGCGGCCTCTGCGTGCATGGCGCGGGCGCGCTCCTTGAGGTCGGCCGTGGGGCCGCTGGCCCGACGCTCCTCCATCTGCACGCCCGTGCGCTCCGCCAGGCGCTCCAGGGCCTCTCGGAAGGTGAGCCCGTCCATCTTCATCACAAACTTGAAGATGTCTCCGCCCTCGCCGCAACCGAAGCACTTGTACCACTGCTGTTCGCGGCTAACGTTGAACGAGGGCGTCTTCTCGGCGTGGAACGGGCAGAGCCCGAGGAAGTTCTTCCCGCGCTTGGCCAGCCGCACATACGTGGAAATGTAATCCACGATGTCCACGCGTTTCCGGATTTCCTCTTTGGCGTCCATAGGAGTCGTCAGTCATCGGTCATCGGTCATCGGTCGTCAGTCGTCAGTCATCAGCGGAAAACCCCACCCTTGAGGAAAGGCTCCTCGAGGGTGGGGCGTTAAGCTGACGACTGAGCACTGATGACTGACGACTACATGTCAGTTCACTTCGGCGACCACGATGCGGCGGACCTTGCCATCCAGGAGCTGGAAGGCCACGTGGGCACTCTCCTGATAGTTGAGCTGCAGGAAGTTGCCGCTCTGCACGTGGGACTCCGGCCAACCGTAGCGGGCAACCACGCTGTCATAGGTGGCTCCGAAGCTGAGGCCGCGAGCCGTGATGATGCTGGGCACGGACTTGGGGCTGGTGGCGATGATCTGGATCACGCGGGAGTCTTCGTCCAACTGGACCATCACATCCACGTTCTGGATCTTGCGGAAGTTCTTGTAGACGTAGGTGACGGCGGGGCCGGCATCCGTTGGGGCGCCGTTCTGGTCGGTAGCCGTAGCGCCGCCGGCGGTGGGGCCGAAGGGGTTGCCGCCGGGCATCGGAAGCGCCATGCCGGAGCTGGTTGGGAAGGGGCTGGGCGGTCCGCCGGGGGTCGGCATCCCGGGCATTGGGGGCATTCCGGAGGTGGCGCCGCCGAACTCGCTGGATCCGCCAAATGGGTTGGAGGAATCGGTCGTTGCGCCGGAGCCCGACCCCATCTCAACCTGCGGATGCGGGAACAACTTCAGCAACGTGGTGGCGCGGGTTCCCAGGCGGATGCCGGCGAGGGAGCGTTCGACGCGAGAGTAGGAGGCCGTTACGCGCTTGGGCGCCGCCTTCTTGGCCATGCCGGGCGCGGCCAGGGTGGCCAAAGCCACGGCGCTCCATGCGGCCAGGGCCCATTTGGTGGTTACGGACATGGGGTGTTTTCTCCTTGCGATGGTACCGGTTCCGGTTCGATCCTGCTTGGCTGCAAACCTGGTAAAGAGGCGCGCCCGCGTCCGCACGCCGGAAAGACGCTGCGCTGCCATGTATTATAACAAATCCGACGAGCCGAATCCGCGTTGGGTTGCATGGCGTCGGGTTACCCTTCCGAACCCTTCGCCGGAGGCGCGCCGGCCGTGTGCATGCCCGGCCGGGCTTCGCGCCGTCCCGTTACCAGTTCCTCCAGCGTCACGAACGTGTAGCCCTTCGCGCGCAACTGCTTCACCACAATCGGGATGGCCGCCTCGATCTTGTCGGTGCCGTTGTGGATCAGGTAGATCGCGCCGGGGCGCGCCGCGCGCACGAAGCGAGGGATCATCTCCTCCACCGGAAGCCCCTCCGCTTTTCCGCTGGCATACGTCCACATCACCGGCTGGATGTCCAGCAGCGCCGCCGACTGGCGCGCCGCCATCGAAATGTTGCCGCCGGGCGGGCGGAAATAGCGCGACGGCCGGCCCGTGAGCATGCCGATCAGGCGGCGCGTGGAGGCCAGTTCGCGCATCGCTTCCAGGCCGTTCATGTGGCGCAGGTTGTGGTGGCGCCACGTGTGGTTCTCCACTTCATGCCCTTCGCGCGCCATCCGCCGAACGATATCCGGGTAGGCCGCCGCCATTTTGCCCACCACGAAGAACGTGGCCGGCACGTTCAAGGCGGCCAGCGTGTCGAGAAGCTGCGGCGTGTGGGTTGGGACAGGGCCGTCATCAAAGGTCAGGGCGATTCGGCGTCCTGTCGCGGGGCCGTGCCAGATCTCGTCCGTGGTGGCGGTGCGGGGCAGTTCGCCAAGCAGCGCCACGGAGTTGAGGTAACCGGGGTCCTGTCCCACCACCGCTTCGAGGCGGCGCCGCGCTTCGGCTGTGTTGCCGGAAGCGATGGCCGCCCGCGCGAGGGTGAACCGGGCGAAGCGCGGGTCCGGCGGAAGGGTGAGCATCGCCGAAAGCTGACGGTCGATCTCCTCCATCCCCGCGTAGGCGGGCGCGGAGGCGGCCCCCACGTTCTGAGTGCGGACGCGACGCTCGCGGATGGAGGAGGCGCCGCTGTTGCGACGGACTTCAATGCGAATGAGGTGAGCGCCGTTGGGGTACTCCGCCGTGTTCCACGACCAGGCGAACGGAGAGACGTTCGTCACGCTGGCGAGCCCGCCGTCGATGTAGAAGGCGGCGCTGCGCACGTCTGGGCCATCGTCGCCGCGCAATGTCACGATGCCGGCAACGACGGCCTGGCCGGCCTTCGGCGGCGTGGGGATCCGCGCGGCCTGCCACGTGCGGGTGAGAGGCGCCGCCGGAAAGAAGGAGGCGAGCAGCGGTTCATGGTTGTTGGCGGCGTTGTCGGCCGTTTCCAGCGCGGAACGCCAGTCGCCCAGCGAAGCGCGCCCAGCGGGGCGTTCCACAAAGGCGCTCACGGCGCGGGCGAGCGGCACATCCGGGCCGCCGCGCAGCAGCGCCTTGGCCCTGGCGAGGTTACCGGTGAGGGCCTCCACATACGCCTGCATCACCGATGCGGCCGGGCCGCTTCGCCTCGCCGCCTCGCCGAAATGCGTTGAGGCGTCCTTGAGGCGGCGGCGGGCCAGAGAGGCCACGCCGAGTCCCATCGCCGCGTTTGGATCCATCGGATCGAGCGATTGCGCTCGGGCGAAGCATGATTCCGCCTGGTCGATGCGCCCGGCATCCAGCAGGAGAATGCCGTACGCGTTCCAGGCCGCCGGGTTGTTGGCGTCCAGTTGGAATGCGTCCTGCAGGGCGGCGGCAGCCAGATCCGGCTGTCCCGCGCGGATATGGCGAATGCCATCCATCACCCGGTTCGGGTAGGATGTTTCCGCGCCGGTTGCGGGGCCCGCCAGCCACGCGAAAAAAAGCGCGCCGCCCACGGCTGCGCGTGCGAGGACCGAGTTCTGTAGTCTGATCACACGGTCATCCTAACCCTTTTCCGCGCCTTCCCGCAAGAAGCGGGCGGATGAGCGGGCAGGCGGCAATGATCTACGAAGCGAGCGGAGGACGCCAATGCGCATCGTCTTCCGTCTGAGGGCCCGGCCAAATGCCGCTCAGCCTTCGAGCAACGGCGCGGCGATGGCTTCCAGGGGACGGTTGACAGCGTCGAGGACGGCCTTCACGGCGGCGCGGACTTTGTTGGAACTGGCGTCCGACACGCCGATCAGGTTCTGGCGGCCGTGCGGTCCGTCCAGGCGCACCAGCGCCATGATGACGCGCTCATCCAATCCGACGACCAACTCCGTGACGTCCGTGGGGCGGATCTCGTAGCGATCCGGCAGAAACTGCTTCAGCGCGTTCGTGGTGGCCAGAGCGACGGCGGCGATTTCGTCGCCCGAGGCGGACTCGCAGGCGCCGGCGCAGACCTGCCCCGAGCGCTCCAGATGCACCTCTGCGCGCACGCCCCCGGCGTTCGAAACCGATTGCACGCCTCGGATGCGGATGCGGGCGGGCCGCGGCGGGTGGTCCTGGCGCGAGCTGTCAGTCGATGGGCCACTCTGGGGCCTTTCCGCGGTAGGCAAGGGCTCCGTGTCCAGGCTCATGAGGTGCGTCGGCGAGGCCTTCGCCAAGGTGGACGCCTGGCTGGCGCGATTGATGAGGTCGTCCAGGTTGCTGGGCGCATGGATCCCGGGGCGCTCTCCCTGGCGCAAGCCGCCGGAGATGCCCATGGACACGCTGAGTCGGCGGTCCATGCCCTCCACGAGCAGGTTGGAGATGATGGCGCGGACGCCGGTGGCCCATGCCACGGCTTCGGAGCGCGGCCGCGTTGTGGAAACCACAAACTCGTCGCCGCCGAACCGGCACGCCTGGTCAAAGGTGGGGTCCAGGGCGTCGCGGATGGCGCCGGCCACCGCCTTCAATGCGCGGTCGCCGACAACGTGCCCGTGGGACTTGTTCAGCCCTCCGAAATCGTCCATGTCGAAGAAGAGGACGGTCAACTCGTGTCCGGCGGCCAGGCGCATGGATGACCGGAGGCGGAAGCTATCTTGCCACGGCAGCCCCGTGAGCGGGTCAACCGGCATATCCCACGCGTTCAGGAGGTCGGCGCTCTTCAGGAATCCCACGAGACCGCCATCGACAACCGGCGCCTCGGCGTAGCCATGGGCGCGCATGACGGCGGCGGCGGAGGAGAGGCCGTCGGAGGCGGAGACGGAGATCGGAGGGCACATAACGTCGGCCACCAAGACATCCGGTTGGTATACGAAGAGCGAGGCGGCATGCAGGATGCCCACCAACTCATCATCGACGACCACCGGCAACAGGGAGAGATGGTTCTCCCGCATCATGAGGACCGCGGTGTGCACGGTGGAGGTAGGATCAACACACACGCGCTCGGCGGTCATCACGTCTCGAACGATTCTCACGGCGAAAGCTCCTGAAGAGTGGCTGTCCTGCGGTTCCGCAACCGAACGCGGCGCGGAGGGTTTCCACATTTTAACATCGACCGTTTCGCGCTTCTTCTACAGGAAAAGTTGCAGAGGTTATGCGACCCAATCGGGAAGGCGGCCTTGCCGGGAGTCCGGCGCGTGACGCCGCCGGTCAGCAAGCAAGCTTACGCCTATCTTCCGCGCACAAAGGGCGCCAATGCCGCACACCGGCGGGGCGCGCCACTCTGGTTATGATAGGCGGAGCCGTAGCGGCGGCCGCACGCGCGCTCCGAAGCTAGAGGATGTAGCGGCTGAGGTCCTCGTTTCCGGCGATGGATGCCAGCTTCTGGCGCACGTACGCGGCGTTGATGACCACGTTGGCGCCGGCGGCATCCGGGGCCTCGAAGCTCAACTCCTCCAGCAAGCGCTCCATGATTGTGTGCAGACGGCGCGCGCCGATGTTCTCGGTGGCGGCGTTGACCTCCGCGGCGGTGCGGGCGATGGCGGCGATGCCGTCCTCGGTGAACGACAGGGTCACCCCTTCCGTTTCCATCAGGGCGATGTACTGCTTGGTGAGCGCGTTCTGCGGCTCCGTGAGGATCTGCCGGAAGTTGTCCTCGGTGAGGCTATCGAGTTCCACGCGGATGGGCAGCCGCCCCTGCAACTCCGGGATGAGGTCGCTCGGCTTACTGACGTGGAAGGCGCCGGCGGCGATGAAGAGCACGTAGTTGGTGCGGATGGCGCCGTACTTGGTGATGATGGCGCTTCCTTCGATGATGGGCAGGATGTCGCGTTGCACGCCCTCCCGGGATACGTCGGGCCCGTGGGTTCCCTCGTGGCCGGCGATCTTGTCCACTTCGTCCAGGAAGATGATGCCGTGCTGTTCGGCGCGGTCGGTTGCCTCGCGGACCACCTCATCCATGTCGATCAGCTTCTGAGCTTCCTCGTCGATCAGTAGCCTGCGCGCTTCCTTCACCGTGGTCTTGCGGGTCTTCTTGCGCTTGGGGGCCATGTTGCCGAGCATGTCCTGGAGGTTCATCCCCATCTCCTCCATGCCGCCCTGCCCGAAGACGGGCATGAAGGCAACAGACGCCTCTTCGACCTCCACCTCCACGGTGCGCGCCTCCAGTCCGCCAGCCGCGAGTTGTCCCTTCAGGCGCTCGCGCGTGTGGCCCATCTGCTCTTCGCGGGTTTGCGCCGATTCATCGCTTTCGTCGTCCTCCGGCTCCGCGCCGCCCCCAAAGAGGGCCTGCATGGCCTTCATCGGGTTCGGGTCCGCCCGGCGGCGGGCCCTGGGCAACAGCAGGTCCAGCAGGCGGTCTTCCGCGTTCGCCTCCGCCTGCGGGCGAACGGCCTCGGCGCGCTCCTCGCGGACGAGGCGGACGGCGGTCTGCATCAGGTCGCGCACCATGCTGTCCACGTCACGGCCCACGTAGCCGACCTCGGTGAATTTGCTGGCTTCCACCTTCACGAAGGGCGCGTTGGCGAGCTTGGCGAGGCGGCGGGCGATCTCGGTTTTCCCGACGCCGGTGGGGCCGATCATCAGGATGTTCTTCGGGATGACGTCCTCGCGCATCTCCTCGGGGAGCTGCGAACGCCGGTAGCGGTTGCGCAACGCAATGGCCACGGCGCGCTTCGCCGCGTCCTGACCCACGATATATCGATCCAACTCCGCCACGATCTGGCGGGGTGTGAGGCTTTGCATGGTGACCCTGGCTTCCCAACGGGAGTGTACGGAGACAGGGCCATTATAGCCTGGCGCGCCGCTTACCTTGCTGGTTGCCGGGCGCTGGGTCCGCGGCGGGCGCATCCGAGGGAAACGGTCTCGCCCGCTCAACCGCCGTGCGCGCCTGGCTTTCGGCCGAGGATCAGAACGGCGCGGCCGTCCGGCAGGGTGTCGTAGCTCATCACCTGCCAAGCTTCCGCGCCCACGGCATTCAACACCGAACTCAGCGAACCGGGGTACTGCTCATGCGTCTGGCGGTCCACGAAACCGAGCACCCCAGCGGGTTGCTCCAGGACCATGTACTCCCACTTTTCCATGTTCGTTGTCCTCTCTCGATCACGCGCGATGAAGCCTCAGAGGGGATCCGTGTAGACGGCCGTAATGCCCTCCCAGGCCCAGTAGGCAACGGAGCCGTCCGAGTTCCGGCGCACGAGGAACCTGTCATCGAATGACCAGTCGTCGGCGCCGCGCCGGCGGTCCAGCTTGATGTCTGAGCCTCCCTCGGCGCAGTGGCAGATCGTCACGCCCTTCAGGTTGGCTGGAAGCGCGAATCGACCGTTGTTTAGGCAGCCAAGCTCCGCTAGAAGGCCCTTCCACTGCGATCCATCCATGTCGCGCTCCCTTCGTCTAAGTAGACGATCGGTGAAACTCGCCAGATGTGCACGGTAGCGCTGGCGGCCCGCCGGCATGGCCGCGAAGCGGCCACGGGTGTCCGCCCTTCGGGCGGATGCCGGCGGGCCGCCGGCGCTACCGTGGCGAAAACCAACT
>DASXUL010000146.1:0-3091 GCA_036504855.1 Armatimonadota bacterium
TCGGAGGAGAGCGCGAGCGCCGCCGAGGAGTTGAGCAGCCAGGCCGAGGAGATGCAGAGCATGGCGGCGGCGTTCCGCCTCAGCAACGAGTCCAAGCATGCCAGCCGCCCCGCCGTGAAGCGGCCGGCGGCGCGCAAGCCCATGGGCGCCCGGGTTCCGGCGGGGGTTGGCGCCTCCCGCGGGCGGCACGACCCAGATCCCAGCGCCGTCATCCCGTTCGACTCCGATGAGCGGGAACTGGCCAACTTCTGACGGAGGCGAAGGTTCCAACCTGCCTCTCGAGAGCGGTTTGCGCTCCCGAGGGGCAGGCCCCATGGGGTATGCCGGAAGAGCGGGCGCCCGGTCGCGAGCAAGGGAACACGGAATCCCGGCGATCCATGGCGAGCCCATTCCGCCTGCTCAGGCCGCAGGCGTCAGCGGGTTCCCAGCGGCAGCCTGGGTGGCAGCCGGGATGACGCTTCCTCAATGAGGGGGAGGATGCGTGGTTTGCGGATAACTGAACGCCGATGAAAGACATTCAAGAGATAGAGCGGAGCGTTAGAGGCGGACCCTGGGCTTTTCTAGCGGGGGCTATTGTACTGAGCGCCGGCCTGGTCAGGTTCCTCTCTCGCCGGCCGGGCGGCGCGACGCCGGACGCCATGGATGCCGCGATCGCCGACCTGGATTCCGTGGGCTGCGCGTGCCACAGGAGAGCGCGTGAGCAGGCGAGGGAATCTGAGCGGTTCGCCCACGAGATGATCGACGCCCTGTCGCAGTCCATCTGCGTGCTGGACGAACGGGGCGTTATCCTTACGGCGAACAAGGCCTGGCATGAGCGTTTGTTCGCCAACCCGGCGGCGCCCGGCGTGGCCCGCGTCACCGAGGGCGCGAATTACCTGGCGATCTGTGATGCCGTCACCGGCGGCGACCAAGCGGAAGCCGCTGCGTTCGCGGATGGTATCCGCTCGGTGATGCGCCGCGAACAGGACACGTTTACGCTGGAGCACGCCTCCCATTTGCCCTCCGAGGACCGATGGTACATCGGCCGTGTTACCCGATTTGCCGGCCCTGGACCGCTGCGCATCGAAGTGATGCACGAAGATATTACGGAACGCAAGCTCGCCGAGGAAGCCATCCGGGCCGGAGAAGCGCGATTGAGGGCCATCACGGAGTCCGCGCAGGATGCCATCTTGATGATGGATCCCCGAGGGCTCATCTCGTTCTGGAACCCCGCGGCGGAGCGCATCTTCGGTTACTCAAGCGAAGAGGCGATTGGGCAGGACCTGCATCGATTCCTGGCACCCCAGCGCTACCACGAAGCGCACCGAGCGGCATTCGCGGCGTTTGCGAATACTAGCCACGGGGATCTCATCAATCGGACCATCGGACTTCAGGCTCTCCTCAAAGATGGAGAAGAGGTTCCCGTGGAGCTTTCGCTGTCTGCCCTCCATCGCGAAGACGGTTGGCATTCCGTGGGCGTCATCCGCGATATCACGGAACGGAAGCGCGCGGAACACGCCCTGCGGGAGAGCAATGACCGGCTCTTGCAGGCTCAAGCCATGGCGCACGTGGGGAACTGGGAGCTGGACCTAGCCACAAAGCGGATGTGGGGGTCGAAGGAAGCGTGGCGCATCTACGGCCTGGAACAGACGTCGCCTTTCATGCCATTCGAACAGGTTGCCCGGATCCCGATCGCCGAAGACCGGCCTGGGCTGGATGCGGCGATGGAATGCCTCGTTCAAGGCACAGCGCCTTACGACCTGGAGTTCCGCATCGTCCAGCCGAATAGCGGGCAGACGCGTGTGGTTAACTCGCGAGCCCATATGGTCTGCAACGCCTCTGGCGTGCCGGAGAGGATCATCGGCGTGATCCAGGATGTCACGGAGCGCAAGCAAACAGAGACGAAACTGCGGGAGAGCGAGGAGCGGTTCCGGGC
Organism: Armatimonadota bacterium; assembly: GCA_036504855.1. Taxonomy (GTDB): domain Bacteria; phylum Armatimonadota; class DTGP01; order JAKQQT01; family JAKQQT01; genus DASXUL01. The sequence continues at coordinate 1,916 of DASXUL010000146.1, forward strand.
GCTGTTCGAGCACTCCTCCGATATGGTTGCGGTTATCGACGCAGTTGGGACGATCATGTTCCAGTGCTCGTCGATAGAACGGATTCTGGGATACGATCCCGCGAGCGTGGTCGGCTCCGACGTCTTTGATCTGCTTCACCCGGACGATCGGCTGGCGGCGAGGCGCGCCCTCAATAGCGCGTTGGCGAAGCCCGGAGCGGTTCCCCCGATGGAAGTGCGTGTGCGACACCGCGACGGGTCGTGGCGCCATATAGAGATCATCGGCAACAACCAGTTGCATCGCCAGGAGATCGGCGGCGTGATCATCAACACCCGCGACATCACGGAGCGAAAGAGATTTGAAGAGGAGATGCGGCATCAGGCTTTCCACGATTCGCTCACCGGACTGCCCAACCGCATCCTCTTCCGCGAGCGGGTGGAGCACGCCCTGGTGCGCGCCTCCCGTCACGACCGGAGCGTTGCCGTCCTCTTCATCGATCTGGACCATTTCAAGGTTGTGAACGACAGCCTGGGGCATCAGGCGGGCGACCATCTGCTGGTCGAGGCGGCAGGGCGCATCCGCTCATGCCTGCGCGCTGAGGACACCGCGGCCCGATTGGGGGGCGACGAGTTCACGGTGCTGTTGGAGGAGATGACTGACAACGCCGGAGCCGCGCTGCTGGCGGAACGCATCTTGCGCCGACTCGGGTTGCCGTATGAAGTGGGTGGACGTGAAACATTTGTGAACGCGAGCATCGGCATCGTTGTGAGCGTTGGGGGACAAGACACCGCGGATGACATGCTCCGCAAGGCCGACGTGGCGATGTACCAGGCCAAAGGCGCCGGCCGCGGGCGATATGTGGCGTTCCGCCGGGAGATGAGCCTGCAGGCCCAGGAACGGATGGAGATGGAAACGGATCTGCGGCGGGCGATCGAGCGCGGCGAGTTCCGGATCTACTACCAACCGATCATCAACATGGAGACCTCCGCGGTGACGGGCGTGGAGGCCCTTGCGCGTTGGGACCACCCCAAGTACGGGCTGATGGCGCCGGATGCCTTCATCCCGATCCAGGAGCAGATCGGCCTGATGGGCCCGTTCACGATGTGGGTCCTGAAGGAAGCGCAGATGCAGTGCCTGGAGTGGAGCCGGACAGGGCGCCCACTGACCGTCTCCGTGAACCTGTCTCCGGTGAACCT
>DASXUL010000147.1:0-4274 GCA_036504855.1 Armatimonadota bacterium
GATTACCAGCGTCAGTACGAGCCGATCCTCTATGGCTGGAAGGAGGGCACGGATCACTTCTGGTGCGGCGCCCGTGACCAGGGTGATGTCTGGCTCGTGAAAAAGCCGGTCTCGAACGACCTGCACCCGACGATGAAGCCCATCGAACTGGTGGAGCGGGCTGTCCGCAACAGCAGCAAGAGCCGGGACACGGTGCTCGATCCGTTTGGCGGATCAGGATCGACGCTAATCGCCTGCGAGCGGACCGGCCGCCAGGCGCGGCTCATCGAGCTCGAAGCGAAGTACTGTGACGTCATCATCCGGCGGTTCCAGGAGTATGCCGGCAAGACGGCCACGCTTGAAGGCGATGGCCGTACGTTTGCGGACGTCGCCGCCGAGCGGTTGGGAGTGGCCGCGTGAATCGAACGCTGCCACCGGGAGCTGGCCCAGATCGAAGCCGAGATCCGCGCAGGCAATCCCGACATCCAGGGCCTCTGCCTGGCCCTGTCGGACTGGTCCGCCGAGTTACGCATCCTTAAGAACCTTCCATGGAAAACCACGTTCTACTTCAAGTCCTGATCGCCGCCATCGGTCTGGTGTCCGGTCTGATCGGCGCCTATGTCAGCCTGCAAAACCGCGCGCTGCTGGCGGAGGTGCGCCGCGAGCTTGCGGAGTTGGAGAACCGGATCATCACTCGGATTAACGGAACGTACGTGAGGCGGGGCGAATGTGAGCTCCGCGAGGAACTCGTTCACGAAAGGCTCACGGCAATCGCCGACGAGGTGAAGAACAGAAACGCCGCCGGTTTGTAAGGCCGGCGGCGGTAGCGCGTTGGAGTTGTTATTGGCTCACGCGGTAGGCGCGCGCGCCACTCTCGGACTTGAAGGACTCGACTTTGATGCCCATCTTCTTGGAGAGGCCGCCAGAGATGAATCCGCGGACGCTGTGCGCCTGCCAGCCGGTGGCGGACATGATGTCGGCGAGGGTCGCGCCAGCCGGGCGCTTCAGCATGTCGAGGACGATGGCTTTCTTGCTGCCCTCGCGCGCCCCTTTGGGCCCCGTGGCGTCGTCTTTGGGCGTGGCATCCTTGGTCGCCTTGGCCTTCTTCGGCGCGGCGGGGGCCGCGTGTTGCGCGGGGGCAGGCGTCAGGGCTTGGACCGCCTTCCAGATGCGGGAGGCCGCCGTCTTGCGGTCCGTGAACTTCTTGACCGGCTTCAGCGTGTCGAAGGGCACCACGCCGGCGAAGGTGTTCCAAACGTCGACGAAGCGGCCGATCGGCCACTGGCTGGTCAGCTTGGCCAGTTCCTTCTCGCTGGCAAAGGTCCCTTCGGTGCTTCCGATGCGGTGGTTCAGCGCATCCTCGTACTCGGCAAATGCCGTGATGTTGTTCTCGGTGTCGATCGTGAAAGTGGTCATGGTTGTTCTCCTGGTCTATCGATTCATGCCGGCGAGCTTGCCGTCGGCGGTTAGGTGCAAGTTCTTGAGATAGCCGCTGGCCAGGCGTGCCCAGCCAAACGGCGTCGAAATTTCGTGGCGGGCGGCGATGCGGCTCAACTTCAGCCGGTGCGTGCCGTTGTCGAACTCCTTCTTGAGGTGGCCCCAGCGGTCGAGTGCCCAGCCGTTCCGTGTGGCCCAGGCAGTGACTTCGTCGCGGGTCATGGTCAGTACTCCAGCCCCTTGGCGTCGACGGCGCTGCGGTCGCCGAGGCTGGCCAGGACGTAGGCGAGTTCCTCGGTCACGCGGCCGAGGTCGCCGGCGTACCCCCAGTTGGCGGGCTCCTGCGCCTGGCTCGCTTCGTGCTGCTCCAGGCGGCTGGCGATGCGCTTGAGCAGGTCGGCGCATTCGGCGTGGCGCGCGGCGTAGGTTTCCGCGGCGGTCTGCTTGGTGGTCTTGGTGGTGCGTTGCATCGAACACATGAATCGCTTCGGTGCGGCGAGATAGCAAGGGAATCCTCAGAAGAATCTTCGAGGCGATTGGCAGGCGAAGGACCCGATGTATACGGACCAACAATTGCAGGCGCTGCGCGATGCTCTGGCCAACGGGGTGCGCCGAGTCCGGTTCGGTGACCGGGAGATCGAGTACCGGACCGTCGAGGAACTGAAGGAAGCGATCGCCGCCGCTGAGGCGGACGTGACGAAAAACAGCGGCGTGCCGGTGATCCGGCAGATCCGCGTGCAGACGCAAAAGGGTTTCTGAAGACAGTGGGATTCTGGAATCGACTCCGGGCGGCATTGCCCAGGCTCCGCGCCGCATCCGATTACGAGGCGGCTGCTGCGACTCGGCGCACCACCGGCTGGGCGCCGTCCACGGGCGACATCAACACGCTCGTCTTTCAGAGCGGGGACACGTTGCGGTCGCGCTCACGGGATATGGTGCGCCGGAACCCCTGGGCCACGAACGCCCTCGATGCCTTCATCGGAAACTGCATCGGCACTGGCATCAAGCCGCAGTCGCAGCATGCGGACGCAGCGATCAAAGAGCAGATCCAGGCGCTGTGGCTGCGGTGGACGGACGAAGCCGATGCCTCCGGCCTGACGGATTTCTACGGGTTGCAGTCACTTGCTTGCCGGTCGGTGATGGAAGCGGGCGAGTGCTTCGTCCGTCTGCGCCCGCGATTGCCGAAGGATGGGCTGTCCGTGCCGCTGCAGCTTCAGGTCCTCGAAGCCGAGCATCTGCCGACCAATGAGACGCGGAAGCTGGAGAACGGGAACTACGTTCGTGCCGGCATCGAGTTCAACGGGATTGGGAAGCGAGTCGCTTATCGCCTCTATCGTGAACATCCTGGCGACGCTCTGAATCCGATGGCCTCAACCGAGCTGGTGCGGGTGCCATCGGAGTTCGTCCTGCATTTGTTCCGGCCACTGCGGCCTGGCCAATTGCGCGGTCAGCCCTGGCTGACGCAGGTTCTCGTCAAGCTGTATGAACTCGACCAATACGACGACGCCGAGCTCGTCCGCAAGAAGACAGCGGCGATGTTCGCCGGCTTCGTAACGAAGAACGCTCCGCAGGATTCGCTGCTGGGTGAGGCGAATCCGGACTCGACGGGCGCGGCTTTAGCGGGCCTCGAGCCGGGAACGCTTCAGGTGTTGCTGCCTGGCGAGGACGTGAAGTTCTCCTCTCCCGCCGATGTGGGTGCGACGTACGAGACCTTCATGCGTGTTCAGTTGCGCAGCATCGCGGCGGGTATGGGGATCACTTATGAGCAACTGACCGGCGATCTCACCGGAGTGAACTACTCGTCAATCCGGGCGGGCCTGCTGGAGTTTCGTCGCCGATGCGAGCAGTTCCAGCACCAGGTGATCGTCTTCCAGATGTGCCGCCCGATCTGGCAGGCATGGATCGACGCGGCGGTGCTGAGCGGTGCGCTGCCAAAGGCGCAGGATCTGGCGCCCTACTACAACGTCAAGTGGATTCCGCCCGGGTTCGCCTGGGTCGATCCGCTGAAGGACATCAAGGCACAGATCATGGCCGTGCGCGCGGGCTTCAAGAGCCGCGCCGAGGTCGTCTCCGAACAGGGCTACGACGCGGAAGGGATTGACCGCGAGATTGCCGCCGACAATGCGCGCGCCGACTCACTCGGCCTTGAATATGACTCCGATCCACGAAAGGAACCGAATGCACCCGTTACCGCATCTGGCGACGCGAATCTTTGATACCCCGCTGCTGATCGCGCCGCAGAAGCTCGAGGTCATCCTCGCGGCGCTCGCACCGCGGCTCGGCATAGAGGTGCCGCCAGTGTCGGCCGCCGCCGCGACCGAGCGGGCCGTGCGGAAGCCATACGAAGTAACGCCAGACGGTATCGCCATCATCCCGGTCGAAGGGACGCTGGTCCACAAGACCCGCGGGCTCGACGCCTTGTCCGGGTTGCGGTCCTACGTGGACATCCAGCAAGAGATTGAAGATGCCGCGACGGATCCGGCCATCAAAGGGATCCTGCTCGAAATCGACTCGCCCGGTGGCGAGGTGGCCGGCGCCTTTGATGTGGCCGACGCCGTGTATTCGGCACGCGCGACGAAGCCTCTCTTCGCTGTTGCCAACAACGACGCCTTCAGCGCCGCGTATTTGCTGGCGTCCGGGGCACAGCGCCTCTACGTCAGCCGTACCTCCGGTGTCGGCAGCGTGGGCGTCATCGTGAGCCACCTCGACATGAGCGCCAGCGACGAGAAGATGGGCTACCGCTACACGATCGTCAGCGCCGGTGCCCGCAAGGCCGACTTCAATCCACACGCGCCGCTCAGCGACGAGGCGAAGGGCATCCTCGAAGGCGAGATCGCCCGCACCTACGGGTTGCTCGT
>DASXUL010000148.1:0-38295 GCA_036504855.1 Armatimonadota bacterium
GGCCGGTGAACTGCCCGACCGGAGCGTCTGCTCCAATTGCACGCGCTCCGCTGCCGGGAGAAAGACCTTAGCATGTCTCATGACCACAGGTTACCCACTTGTAACACAAACTAACACATCCTGCCTAACTAACGACTAAGCACGGAATCCGAGCGCGGCCTTCATAGACGAGGCCGGTTCCCGGTTGGAACGGAGTCACGATGGCGCTCCTGGGGTTCTCGGAAGAGCTCTTGATGGCACGTCTGACAACGTTCCGCGCGATGACATTCCCGGCGGCGACGGGCAAATGGCGCGCGGGCTTGACATTTCAGTGCCGGCATGGTAATAAGTGGCGAGGGGCGGTCTAGGCAAAGAGATTCTTCAACAACGAAAGGCAATCCCAACGGCTGCCAATTCCGAACCTATCTGAGGGGACAGCCGCCCCTCAAGCGTGGTTGTGTCTTCCCAGTGTCGACTCTCCGACGGCGACGCTGCGAGTCCTCGGCGCCGCCATGCTCCATTCCCGCCGGTACGCTCCTCCGTTGGCTTCGCCCTGCAACGGTCATCGTTTCGTACTCCATGCGATTCGCTCACGTCCTGGCCCCAGACGGCCATGGCCGCTGACGCATACTCCAGAACGCTGTACGTCGTTGAGAGAGGACCGTACGATGATGGGTTACCGTTTGGCTCCACCGCGTCTGCGCCCTCGACGGGCCGTAGGTTCGGCGCCCTTGAGAGTGCTCTCATGTTTCACCTCCGTCGTGGTCACGCCACCATGGAGGAAATCCCTAGTTGCCTTCGCCACATTTGTCTCGCTCGCCCTACTGACCTCCGCTCAGTCGACGCAGACTCCAGCGGGCGAGCCCCCCTCAGAGACGGTGGGCTCCGATCCCGCGGCCATCGGCGACTCCCAATTCGAGGCGAAGCAGTACGACCTGGCTATCGCCGCCTACCAGCGGGCCGAATCAGCGTCTGCAAACCCCAGCGTCCGCGCCCGTGCCCACTCCCAAATCGCTGAGTGCTTCGGAAAGAAGGGGGACCACGAGCAGGCCCGCAGGATCTTCCTGGAAGTGGCCGATTCATACCCCAACGAGGCGGGAATCGCCGCCAAGGCACTTCTGCGCGCTGGCGACTATGCTCTTGCAGACCAAGACCTCGCTGGGTCGGTCGCGCCTTACGATCGTATCTTCCATACCTATGGCAAGTCCGACGATAAGGCGCTCCGCGAGATGGCAGTACAGGCTGCCGTGCATGTCGCCCGCGTGCGCGTGCGGCAGGCGAACGATGCCGTGATCCCCTGTGCTGGCGCGTCGAGCACGCCAGCCGCGCAGGAAGCGAAGGGAAAGGTCGAGATCGCTCGGGCGGCGTGGGAGCAAGTCGCCTCCAGCTTCCCCGACAAGCCTCTGTGGGTCGCGGAGGCACGTCTGAACCTGTTGGAGCTGAAGCAGCAGGATGTGGTGTATGGTCGCCGCGGCGACTACGCCCAGGTGATCGCCGAGGCTGATGAATACATAGCCGCCTTCCCCGACGACGGCAAACACAGAGCCACGGCTCAGCTCATCAAGGCGGAGTGCCAGTTGTTTGCCGGCCAACCGGATGCCGCCATCGAGTCCCTCGCTGTGATTGATCAGGCTGTGGCCAGCCCAGCAGCGTTGGGCACAGCCCAACGCCTCCTGGCCCAGTGCTTCGACCAGAAGGGCGATTACACGCGCGCCTTGGAGGAGTATCGCAAGTTCCTGGTCGGCCCGATGCCGAGCTTCATCCCGAACGTGGACCGCCCATTTGCGCAGTTCAGCATAGGGGCGTGCCTCAAGGCGCTGGGCCGAAGCGATGAAGCAGTAGTCGCGTTCGAAAAAGTGAAGCAAGACTATCCGACGAGCACACTCGGCCAAGCGGCGCAAGCGGCCGCTGCCGGGCTTTCCGCGGCCGACAGCCGCGAGGAGCGATGAACCGATGCGATACTCCTACCTTCTATTCGCTTTGGCTGCGGTTGTGCTCTGCGCCGCCGCACACGCGGGAATACTCATCTCGTACACCAGTGAGCCACCGATAGTTGCCCAGCTTTCAATGGATCGGTACTGGATTCAGCCGGGAGGTATCGTGCACCTTAGGGCATCCAACGGAGGCTCAGGCGCCGCCTACGACCAGGACTCCGTGTACATTAATAACGTCTTCAGCGGTTACGTGAACGACACCGTGCATGTGTCAGGCTGGAGCGTCACCGACAGCAACGGCGCCCCCGTAGGGACGCTCACCGTCAGCGGAACCACCACCGCCACCTGGTTAGCTCCGTCCACTCAGGTCGGCAACCCAGCGACGTACACGGTTTCCATGACCGTCGATGACCAGTTTGGCGGCCCCGCCAATGATAGTCAGGTGACGCGCACGGGCGAGATTGTGGTGACCCCACCTGCTATTGTCCAGCAAGCAGATGCATACTGGATGGCGCTTCAGGTGCTCGATTGGGGCGACAGTACCCCGTGGCTGGAGGTGTTCACTGATGCTGGTAGGACCAAGAAGTGGTACGCGTACAACCTGCCGGTTGCCAACGACGCGATCATGTCACATCTCACAACCCCGACAGAAACGGCATTGGGTTCAGGGCTATCGTACTCCATCTACACGGTGCCGTCTCTCGGCGCGGGTATAGACTACTACTTCCGTGTCCATTACCAGTCGAACGGCGTCGACGTACCGATCGATGCCGGACCGTACCAGACATTGGCCCAAAGATCATCCGGCCATGCCGGCGCAATCAGCGCCGATCCGAGCGTCGACGCTTCGTTCGGCGTGAACAGTGGATTGAATCCCAATGAGTACAGATTCCTGCCGGACGCTAACGCACCTAACTATGGAGCGATCGTTCATTTCGGGACCTTCTTGGCTGGGCTCGAGTTTGGCGACGCGCTAAACATCGTCCCCAAGACGGCTTCCGTCGTCCGCACCGACCTCAACTGGGACGCGTCAGAGATGGTCAATGACATATACGATTTCGGTACTGGCAGCCCTGACTACAGCGTCTTCAACTCGGTGGGTCGGTGGATCAAACGGCAGTTCGTCAGTCAGATTGTCGCCCATGGTCGGACACCTATGATCGTGTTGTGCTATGGGAGCAAACAGCACGATCAAGGTACTCAGCACCTGAATGGGGATGGCCACCCACTGTTTCCGTGGCTCCCGCTCATCCCGACGGACGGGCTCGGGGCTGAGGTCCCTTACAACGATGAGCAGATGAATGCCTTCGGCAGATGGGCCGCAGCTGCCGTTGCGAGTTACAAGAGCAGCTATCCGAACACGAAGATCATCTGGGGTATATGGAACGAAGAAGGATGTGCCGCCAACATGTACACCGTGTTCTTCGATACAGCCGCTGCCTATATCCGTAGCGCGGACCCTGACGCTACCATCATCGGACCCACGTATGCCGATCCGCGGTGGTATGGGCACCTCGAGGGGGTGATGCAGCCGTACTGCGTTGGTAACATTCCCTATCCCGGCATCCTTCCCATTTGCGACGGATTCGACATCCATACGTACGTCCAGGCGAACAGCACACCCGAGCTGAGAATACCTGAAGGAGCAGACGACTATCTCGCCAATATCCATCTCCTGATGAGTGAGTATTCGCCCAATAGAACGGTTCCAATCGTGGCCAGCGAGTTCGGATACGCGGCCCATACCTTTTCAGAGGAAGAACAGGCCGGGTACTTAGTGCGGCAGCAGCTGTTCGCCCTCAGCCGTCAGGTCTCGCTTGGCGAGTGGTTCCATATCCGTGACAGCTCTGAGGGCAGTTGGGGTCTGTACGACTTCCAAGTGATAGACTATGGAGAGAATGCCGACCCGAGGTACAAGTATGCTGCGCTATACGACAACACTCGCGCCCGGCCTAGCTTCTATGCCGCGGCGACACTGATGAGGGAGCTTGAGGGTTTTAAGTTCCAGTACATGCTGCCGGCGAACCCAGCCGAGGAAAAGATGCTGTTCTACCGAGCCCCTAACCAAGCGCAGAACACGCTGGCGGAATGGAAGGTGGCGGCGTGGACGACGGATGGCGCGGATCACTATCCTTTAGGCGGGGCGGCCTATCCCGAACCACTTGAGCCAATCGGCTCGCAAGTGCTTGGCGCCGTCGGCCACCTCGGCGATTCGGTGGCAAGCGACCGCCTGAGCCCATCGCCACGGTATCTCTCGATCATACCACAGGTCAGCGCGACGGTGACTGGACTGAAGCCGTGGGATTCAGTAGGTTCTGGGGCAACAAAATTGACAATTCAGAACGTGGCGCCGCTGCCACGCTTCTTCACGGTGCAGGCCACGATTGACGGTGGCATCGCACAGGTAAGCCCTTCCGGTAGCACCGTGGGAGCAAACGGTACTCAGGACTTCACTCTGTTAATCGTTCAGCCTCCCGCGAGTGCGCATTCGGTTGTTCACATAACCGTGCACAACGGTAGCTCGAATGGGATCTACGCGGATGTGCCGGTGCTGGTGCGCCCGACCATCACGGTAACGGCATCGGACCTCGTTCACCTCAGCTCCGCCGTCACGAACGGTCACGAGGGATGGTATAGCTGCGTACAACTGGAGTCCGCCGGTGGCATCCCGCTGACAGCGCCCTATACGATCAACCTGTCCGGCACTGTCGAGACCGCGTCCGGAAACGAAGCCTACGTTACCGAACTGCTCTGCACCACCGATCCGTCGCCCCGGTACAGGAGCCTGTGGGTGAGGACCAACGTAGCTGCCGCCTCAGTTCCAGCCGCGCCATATCGGTACACCGCGACGTTTACGTGCGCCGCAGGGCAGTTCTCGAGCCAAGACACCACTTATTACAGCGAGGACATGTTGACATACCAACCGCTGGCGCCGCCTCTCGCGGGTTGGAGCGCGTGCCACCAGACCCAGATAGACGCGGCTGGAGTCCCGGTCGTCCCGAACTGGTTCACATGCGCCGATAGTGGTCCAGCACTTTGGAAAAACTGGATCTACGACTACTCCGCCTATCCAACTCCGGTCCCAACCGTTGGCGCAGGAGCCACTATGGAGGTGTTCGGAGGGGTGCTCCACCTGAAAGTCACAGCCCATGGGACGGCGGACTACTCGATGGCTCCGTTCACATGGACGACTGACGCCGGCTACTTCGGTGGGGTGACCATCCCCTACGATCCGAACGTTGCCTCAGACAAACGCAACATCCGCCCTCCCGTCGTGCTAGACGACCTGTCCGTGGTACCCACCAGGATCGGCATGTGGGTGCGCGGAACTGACGCGAGCGATGAAGCACCGAATGGCGACCTGCTTTGCTGCCAGGTGATAGACGCGGAGAGATACCGTACTGCCTCGGAGGGCCATCCGATTGGGGATCCAAAAACAACCTGGAAGGCAGGATACGGTCGTCCGGTAACATGGACTGGCTGGAAGTGGATCTCAATGTACCTGAACGTGCAGCCACACCTGGCGCCGCTGGAGTGGTATGAGCCAGTCATTGTTGACAACTGGGATGGCACCGACATTGACATCACGCACATCACGCCGCTCGTGACGGATCCGCCGATGCTTGCCGTGGATCCCAAGCCGGTAATAGTGGACGCACACGCCGTGCCCGTAGACCCGTAGGGAGTGACTAATCAGCCTAACCAGTGTCCGAGGTCGCCGACCGCCCGAAGTCGCCGGAGGCCTCGGGCATTTGGGCTATCTTGGCGTTACCCCCGTTCTGTTGGCGACCCTGATGTTGGCAGCCCCGCAATTCTGCAGTACCGAGTCAGATAAGGAATTCCGCCATGAAGTCAAACTTCGAGTTATGCCTTCTGCTCCTGACGCTTTGCCGTCCCTCCTGTCCGGCCGCCACCATCTACGTGACCCGGCAATCTTCGATTCCCTCCCCTGACGGCGCCTCCTGGGCAACCGCCTTCCCCACCGTCCAGCAAGGCATCGACGCGGCGCAGGCCGGCGATGAGGTGTGGGCCGCGGCCGGGACCTACCCGGAGAACATCACCCTCAAGAGCGGGGTGGGCCTCTACGGCGGCTTCGTCGGGAACGAACAGAGCCGCGATCCGCGCAGTCCTCGCGTGAACGTCTCCTTGCTTGATGGCCAGAGCAAGGGAACGGTCATCATCATCGCCGCCAATGCAACCAGCGCCACGGTGGTGGACGGCTTCGACATCGAACACGGATCCGGCCCCATCGCGAACGGTCTCGGCGCCGCGGGCGGGATCTACGTTGGGACCGGCGGCACGCCCATCATCTCCAACAACACGATCAGCAACTGCAGCGCCCGCGCGGACCGCACCATCCCATCGGCGGGCGGCGGCATCTTTGTGGATAAGGGCGCGATGCCGCTCATCGCCGGCAACTCCATCTCCTACAACTACGCCATGTTCGGAGGCGGCATCGCCGCTTACGGCGGCCTCATCCGGGACAACGTGTTCTACTACAACGGCGCGGTTCACTCCTACCTTACCTACGGAGCAGGCGGCGCCCTCGACATTGTGGGCGGCCCGACCGTCGTCGTCCACAACATCTTCGAGGGCAACAGCTGCCTCTCCTCAGGCGGCGGGGGCGGAGCCATCAACTGCGGCGGCGACGTGGTGATGGACAACGCCTTTGTGGACAACATCGGTGACTATGGCGGAGCTCTTCAGTGCACCGGCAACCCCACGGTGGTCCGCAACGCCTTCCTGGACACGACTGCCGGCTACGCTTTCTTCGAGGTGATGTTCTCTGGTGGGGTGTTCTCGGACAACCTCATCGCCGTGCGGGGCGCCTGCGCCATCGACTTCGGGCTGACGGGGCCTGGCAATACCAACGGCGCGGAGCCTGTCATCACGAACAACACGATCATCCACCTCGGGACGGGCGGCGACTTCGCGACCGTGTGTGACTACCGCCATGGTGAGACGCCGGTCTTCTCGAACAACATCATCACGGGCTGGGACAAGGCTGGCTGGATGGATACGCAAGGCGTCCCCCCAGTCTTCACGACGAACCACAACAACATCTTCGGGAACAGCGACAACACGCTGCCGTTCCCGGGGGCCACACAGATCGGCGCGGCCGGCAACATCAGCCTGGACCCCTTGTTCGTGGATGGGGCAGGCGGCGACTACCGGCTTCAGGCGGGCTCTCCCTGCATCGACGCCGGCAACGACGCCTACATCGCCTCGGACGCCAGGGACTATGCCGGGGCTCCGAGGATCGCGGGAGCCCACGTGGACATCGGAGCCTACGAGTACGGCTCGCCCGCCTACACAATGCTGGACGCCGCCGAGGTGCTGCGCATCGCCGCCGGCATCTCGGTCTCCACGCCAGCCAACGTCAGCCGCTTGGACCTAGTGCAGGAGACGCCGGGAACGACGCGCCTCACGGTAGCGGACGCCACCCGCATCGCCCAGTGGCTGCTGAACTGAAAGGCGGATCGGATTCACTCGGAGGTTCTCAAAGGCGATACGGCACAAACTCTATGTGATCGCTTCCACCAATACGGCTGGCCGTACCCTCGACCACGCCCTATGCCGCGTGAGTCTGGAGAGGGAGCATCGCGAGCCGGCACGAGCTCCATTGATGGCCGCAAGAGGGTGTTGCGGTCGTGCAGACCGCGCCAGGCTTCCTCGCACGCATAGGCACGGTAATCCGGCTGAACGCACTCCACGATGAGGCCCGGTATCTCCAGCGCAATCTCACCGGCGAGTTGGTCGACGCCGATCGCGCCGCCGCGGCGGATCAATCCCATCGCCGGCATCCGAGGCTAATCGAGCATTCGGCGGCAAACCGTGCCTGCCCTCGCGATGTAAATGGCAGGCTGTCCGGCCAAGCTCAGGTCTCCGCCGGTCTCTAGCCCGACACAGGACGTGTCACGAACGGGTGATGTGCCGCTCAGACATGAAGTAGCGACGTCGGGCGTGCCATAATAGGGGTTAGGCTGCGCGCCAACAACGGCGATGGCGCGGGGTCAACGTCCGGAGGTTCCTTTGTGCTCGAAACGCTGAATGAGAACCCGGTCCCCACTTCGCCGTCGTCCACTCCCCTTTGTTGCGTCTGGCGCTATAGCGTAACCGTCCCAACACCGCTTCGCCACGCCTCTGCGAATGCTTCGCGAGGAATATCCCACGTGGGAGACCTCGCAACCTCGAACCGTTTGGAGCCCTAGTACCGGTGCCTCGATCATCCCCCAAGACCGCCAAGTCCAAGAAGAACGGAGGGCAGCCGGACCTCAAGGCAACTCTCTGGGCCGCCGCCGACAAGATGCGCGGCAAGATGAACCCGTCCGAATACAAGCACGCTGTGCTGGGCCTCATCTTCCTCAAGTACGTCTCGGATCGGTTCGAGGCCCACCTCGAGACGCTCCGGGCAAAGGTCGCCGCCCCTGCGTCCGACTACTACTCCAAGGGTCGGGCCGATCTGGAAGGCGTGCTGGAGGACCGCGACGAGTACACCGCGGAGAACGTCTTCTGGGTGCCCCGCGGCGCCCGATGGGGCGTGATCCAGAGCGGCGCCAAGCTGCCCACCGTTGGCCAGGCCGTCGACGACGCGATGGTCGCCATCGAGAAGGAGAACGCCAGTCTCAAGGGAGTGCTTCCGAAGCAGTACGGCAGTTCCGCCCTGGACAAGCGGCTCCTTGGCGAGCTCATCAACCTGATCGGGACGATCGGCTTCCGCGGGCGGGAAGACGTGTTCGATGGCGAAGGCGAACAACGGCAGGAGCACAGACCAGGCGTTGTGCTGGCGCCGGTCAATGAGTACCTCCTCTGGCTGTACGCCAGTGCCAAGTGGAGGCTGGACGGCGAGTTCGTCCACTTGAGTGTGGCGATCTGGGGCACTGGGGTAGCATCGGCACACGCAGAACCAACACGTTTCTCGACGGCTTGCACGCGGGGCCGTAAGTTGGTCTTGTGGCTGCCACCCGCCCTTCAGCGCCTCCGAAAGCTAACTCGCCTCGCCGCGTCTGGGCCTCACGCAGATTCCCGCCATTGTGAGAGCCGCGGCTGCTGCATCCAGTGCGGAGTAGGACTGTTAAGGCATCTCAGGCGGTCTCCCAGCTGGCACGACCGCTATGGCTGCTGGCTCTGCCAGTCATTTGCCGCGTCATCGCGAGTCCGCGCGAGCATTTCGATCTAGAGATACATCTGTACCCACTCATGTCAACGCTCTGACGGAGACCATACCCATGCCAGAACAGATAATGTCCACAGAGGACCTTTGTCAGTCGTTCCCAACTCGATCACAGCATGCCGTTGACCGTGACAACAAGCTTTTCGAGATTGAAGCTCTTCTTGAGAGTGGATATGAGCTCGTGTTGCTAGAGGGGGCCGAGGGAATCGGCAAGACCACGGTAATCGCCCAGTATGTGTCGAAACACTCCTCGTCCACAATCTCCTTCTTTGCACGTGGAGCATCGCAGTACGGCTGGGACCTAAGAGTCTGCCGTGCGGATCTTTGCAATCAGATCGAATGGCTTATCCAAGCCCCGATTTCGCAGCCGGACGCAGTCACCGAAGACCTGTTCGTTCATCGTACGATGGCGTTGCAGCGTTGGATTCGATCTAGGGGTAGGCAGGTGACCATAGCGATAGACGGCATCGAGCATATCCCGAAGGACGCAGCTAGCCAAATCGTAAACATGCTCCCGCTTGGGCAACCTGGCATACAGTTTATCTTGTCAGCAGCATTGGCTGAACTCCCCTTCTCAGCACCACGAGGGATCCGGGTTGAGACGTACCGAATTGACGGATTCAGCCTCCACGAGGCAAGGCAGTTCCTGCATGATGTTGTCCCTGATGAGCGGGACCTTAAGGAGATATACGCCACGTTTCGTGGAATACCTGGTCACCTTGCGGTCGTGCGACGGATACTCGAATCGGGAACGCCTGTTGGTGATCTGTTCGCCAAGATGCCGAAGACTCTCCAGCGACTATTTCAGCTAGAATGGGCATCTGTTGGCACCATGGACCCGCTGGACCGAATTGTCGCCAGCGTAATATGCTTCTCCAGGCAGCCCTGCACAGTGGAGTTGATCGCGGGAGTCCTCGGGCGTACTCACGATGAGGTGAGCCGTTCGGTGGCCAAACTTCCATTCCTTTCAGCGGTAAGCGGGAAGTACATTACCTACGTGTCGGATTCGGCCAAACGCTTCGCCGCGACCGAGCTCGCTGAACACGAGGATGCCGTTTATGATCTCTTCATTGCTGCGCTGCTAGACAATGCTGGCGATGCTTCTGCACTCCACGACCTCCCTGCATATCTCAGTGCTCGGAACCGATCGGAGGAGCTCGTGCAGCTCGTCTCTCGGGACCATCTGGCTCGTATGCTAAGAGTCGACGAGTCTCTGGCCAAAGTAAGCGATACTGCGACACTTGCCGCACTTGCGGCGAAGCGACTTGGCCAGCAGGCTGACCTCTTCCGATTTGGCCTCCATCGTTCGGCCGTGATTGACCGCCAGTGCACTGAGGTCTGGCGCACCGAGATTGCCGCGATGACAGCCCTAGGTGACTTTGCTGCTGCCGCGCTGCTCGCCAACTCTAGTGTTCTCCAAGAGGAGCGGTTGCACAGCCTCTCTGTCATCTGCAAGGTCCGCAAGACGCAGGGGCTACCGCAGGACCCTGTTGTCGCGGCGCAGATACAGCAGTTGTGTCGGACGATTGATGTAGCTGCGTTAGGCGACAGGGCGGTTGACATTGCTGCCGACCTTGTGTACAGCCATCCGGACCTTGCTATAGACCTGGTCGACACCGCCCTGGTGGCGTCGCGCGAAACTGCATCCCACGACGAAGCTTATGCCAGGTTGGCCCTAATGGCGGCCGCCGATACCGGGGCAAGACACGAGCCAACCGACACAATTGCGAAAATACGGGAACGGATTAAGGATCCCGCTCTGGCGAAGTTCACCTCGCAGGCACCGCTCATCATGGGAGACGGGTCAGTCGACGATATCCTTAAGCTGCTAGTGGACCTTAATGGGTCTCGAGAGAAGGTCAGCTTGCTACGGCAATGGTGCCTAGATAACCGCAAGGCCGCTGGAGCTCATCAACTCGTGTCCTTTGCACTAGACCTCGTCTCTGATACTACGGACTATAGTCCCAACGGACGCGACCTCAGGGAACTCGCGACTCCGCTGCCCTACGTGGAAGACGACACCGTTCGCGATGAACTGGCCGCACGGTTCACAGCACAAATCCCCCTGCTTGAGGAGACTGGTCCTACCGAGGAGCTTGTACGACTCCAGTTGATCATCGCGGAGTCAATCTGCCGAACTGATATCGGGTTGGCGCAGTCGAGGGTCGAGGACGTGTACCTCCAGATACTCGATATTCCCGATCTGGCTATCCGAACCGCGTCAATGGCTAGGCTCTTGTCGAGCCTATCGACCCTTGACAGCGAGCGTGCGTGGGATGGTGGACGGCTGTACCAGAGTGTTCGCGAGGACACAGATCGACTTGTTGACCTGCTCTTGCGTGACACGGCTGACCATTCTAGGGCAACAGACAGCATTATCAACGCACTAGCTTGCTCTGACTCAGATCTCGCAATCGACATCGCGAGAAAGCTCAATACTGTTGAACGGAGGGATGCAGCGCTGCTGCGGCTGATCCGCGCGAACACCGCCAGCTCAGAACATAATCCTGCCTGGGAAACGCTAAGCGAGGCGCTGGCCGGTATTGTCGACTCAGACGTATCCGAGCGCGGTATATTGCTCATACTCGAGGCGATGGTGCATCATGGCGATTCGGCCTCGCTCTCTCAGGCACTATCTGAAGCGTTTCTGTCTCGGATTCCGAGGATCTTACACATGGGTGATAGGTGCCATGCGTACTGCTTGGCGATATCGTGGGCGTGTGAGCATGCAGGAGCGCGTTCCGCGACCGCCGTGCCGAAGTACTTGGACTGCTTGAAGACCGATTGGGATAGGATCGAGCCTGGTGTATCGAAGGTATCAATCGGCTTCAGAATTGTGGAAGGGCTGGCTGTCCATCGTCCCGAAGAAGCACGATCATATCTGTCAACTGTCACGGAGCTTCGGACCACTATGGTCATCGACTGCCTTGGAACAGCGAATACCTATCTGCTGTGTCTCCACCTTACCGTTCGAGCGTTTGGTGGAGTGCTGACCGGGGCAGCCCATACCGAGGACGACTTGAAGCGCATCAAACACCTGATTGAATATATACCAGGATCAGGCATGCGCTTGTCAATGTGGTGCGAGTTGGCTCTACGCTGTCACTTCAGTTCCCAGTCAAGCCTTCTGCAGCGGATCTTCACCGACGAGATCAGGCCTATTCTGGATGTGATGGAAGCCAGGAACGATGGGTCATTCTGCAGTGCCGTTGTCACAGCCTCACCTGCGGCGTCGCTCTTCCACCTCGAGTCGGCATTGCAGCGAATCGAGACCCTTCCTGCGTCGAGACGTGATGATGCCTATGAGGCTATCGTGTGGTGTCGGCTGACCAAGAAGGCGGCTAGCGAGCCGGTTCAGATATCGGAGACTGCCGTTTACGATCTTTCGGTTGAAGACATCGTCGATATCGTCACCGTCCTGTCACGCATTCAGGCAGACTACAAGGTTCATCTATACATCGTCGCAATTGTCGAGAGCGTCATTGCGAAGAGATTCAAGACGCGGTTCACAGCGAGCAAACGACTAGACATTGCGCAACGACTCGAGTCCCTTGCGCGGAGTGTCTTCCCACGGCCTAGATACATTCAGCATGATGGTTATCTCCTTGTATCCTTGGCCCAAATAGCCAGGCTACGTGGCAACGACTATCGCGAATGGCAGAGCCTAGTAGACAAGGGACAACTGATTCCAAATCTTGCGGACCGCATCTATGTCCTAACGGAGGTGGCTGCTTGTCTGCCTGACCGGCAGTCTGCGCTCATTGATAGGGTTCTGGCTGAGATAGAGGCATTGATTGACCAGGTTCCAACTGATGCCGACAGGGTCGGGCGCCTGTTGCATCTGGCTGAGCATTACCAGTACAAGGATCGAGACAGGGCAAAGCGCTGGCTGAAACAGGCCATGAAGTGCTGTGCCAAGGCATTCCACCCTGGGACGTACTCGCTGCAGCGCCAAATCGTGGATATGGCCCATCGAATTGACCCTGCCTATGCCTCGGCCCTAACTAACCTCTTGGATAACGACCCTGCCCGAATGTCTGCCAAGCGCCGGTTAGTCGATCGTGTTGATGTCTTGAACACGAAGCAGGCAATCATCGAAGGGAAGTTCGGGAATCGTCCAGATCCTGCAGCAGACGCGATGATGCCCGATGTTGCGTGGGAAATGCTTCAATCGCTGAACTCGCTGTCAGCAACGCATCGGCACATTAACGATACAGAGCCGTTCGTAGAATCCGCCGCCAATATGCCTCTTTCGAGATCGTACCCGATCTGGGCGTGGGTGCTATCAAACGCTGCATTGCGTCACGGCAATACGTCGCTGGCGCACACATATCTCCGTGATGTGTTTCAGAGCGCCGCCGAGAGCACTGAGTTTGCCGTCGCACTTGCAGCTCGATCGGCTGAACACCTCAGCAGCTATCAGAGGCTCGCCAAACTGTCTGAGGTTGCGTTGGATGACGGAGTCTCTTACTTTGGTCCGGGCGAAAGGGACAAGGCACTTGCCCACCTAAAGGAGTTCTTCGAGACAAACGCCGTGGGATTCGTAACGATCCAAGATGCCTATTTTGGACCCGATGACCTTGAGATTATCGCCCTCATCCACGACGCCGTACCGGACTGCGTTATCGAGGTGCTAACCGGGGTCAAGCCACTGCCGCGAAGACCCAACGGCAGTTCGACTGAGGCCTTGTTTAGGTCGGCGTGGGCGGCCCTGCGTCAGGGTAGCGGGACCCCAGACTGCCGTATCACAATCGCATCGTTAGGCTCATCGGATAAGGCACCTTACCACAGTCGGTTAATCGTCACGGACGGTTGTGGTCTTGAACTTGCGACGTCCCTGAATGGCCTGGGAACGACAACATCATCATCAATTCGGCATCTAGACGAAGACGCTGCGGCGAGAGAGCTTGAGGACATGCGCAGGTACGTGTACGGCACTTGCCGGAAGCAGGGAGAGGAGGAAGTGCGCTACGAGAGAGTGCGCCTCTGACCAGAAACCGCTTGGGCACGCATCCGGTGATGCTGCGGACTCGAGGTACGGAGCCTCCGGAACTACGGGAGGCAGCCTCTAGACTGGGGCATCGCGTGCCGTCAGTGGTTACGCACTCAAATTGGGTACTAGGCGGATCTGGTGGACTTCGGTCCCGCTGGGAGCCGCAGGCAGGGTGGTACCCGCGGGCGATGGTCGTGTGGAGCTTCACAACGGTGCGCAGCTCGGCGACGGTAACGCCGGGTCCGGCATATGTGCTTGGACAGCTACCAAGGAGACGCCCCCATTTCGGCCAGATTGGGACCTCGCGTTTGCTGGGGTTTGCGCTGAGCACACAAGCATTCCACGGGGTGTGAGTGCTTTCTGTACGACATATGTACCCTTGATGAACTCCCAGTGTCTGACCCCTCAGAACGGAAGGGCCAGCGGCTGTTCCTTCTGCCGCTAAGATGCTGGGCCTCCAGTGTCGCCCAGAAGCAGCTTTGACCGCATAGGAGACGCTACAAGCGATCTCCCTCAAGGTATATCGTTTGCCCATCGGGGCCGGGCCACTCATACGTCATCCAGTCCCAACCTCTGGTACTCCGAGTGCGCCAACTCCGTCGCCGTGCTGGCCACGTAACGGGCCACCATCTGAGGAGTGTTCCAACCCATCAGAAGCATCAGGCTGTTCTGATTGCCGCCGGCGGCGAGGAAGCGATGGGCCATCGTGTGACGGAACTGGTGGGGATGCAAGTGCGGCAGGCCCGCCAGCTTTGTGCGCTTATCCAGCACATAGCGGATGCCGTCCGGCGTCATCGGGCCGTTGGCGCCCAGCCATAGCGCCGGCAACCCGCGATCGGGGTGGCGCGGGCGCGCCTGGGTGAGGTAGCGGCGCAGTGCCCGGGCGGAGTGGCCGGTGAACGGGATCGTCCGCGTCTTGTCTCCCTTCCCTTTCACCGCGGCGACATTCGCCTCCCAGTGCAAGTCTTCGACGCGGAGGCTCCCGATCTCAGCGCGCCGGCCGCCGGAGTCCCACAGCAAGCGCAAGATGGCCAGGTCGCGCAGATCGTCGTACTCGTTCCCCGCGGCCGAGGCGAATAGCCGGCGGGCCCAGTCTGGCGGGATGATCTCCACCGGGACCACCGGCGCCGAGGGCTTCGGCACACGTTCCATCGGGTTCGTCTGGGCCTCCCCCTCGGCCATCGCCCACGTGTAGAAGGCGCGCAGGGAGCGGGCGGCTGCCTGGGCGGTAGCTGCGGCTCTCGTGTCGAGCAGGTGGCGCTGGAAGGCGGAGATGTTGTCCGACGTCACGCGAGCGATGTCGCGCGGCATATCGCTGGTCGCTAGGAAGTGATCGAGCGAATGGACGGCCCAGGTGTACTGGGCGATAGTGGCCGGCGAGCGCCGCGCCGTCTGCAGATAGGCGGTGAACGGTGGGAGCAGATCGACCAACGGCAACCCGGCAAAGACAGGTTCAGAGAGCTTTCGCGACATTCGTTACTCCGCTAACGAAACTCAGAATTAACTGTACAGATTACTCCGATCTAACAAAAAAGGCCCCCTCCCGGTATGGGAGGGGGCCTTTTTACGCTCAGAACCGACACTGGTACACCCGCGGGGACTCGAACCCCGGACCAATTGATTAAGAGTCAACTGCTCTACCAACTGAGCTACGGGTGCGCAACCGTTTCCATTATAACGTCGGATCGGAGGCTGGTCAAGCGTGAAGGCACGGCATTTCGTCGCCGCGCCCGCGCCGGGCCGCCCCGACGGCCGCTTCGGGCTGCCGTTCGCGGCGCCGGTGCTATACTTCAAGCAGGTCCTGGGCGCCTGTTTGCTAAAGGCGAGAACGGGAACCGCGCGGCCACCCGGCGTGTTTGTTTCCATCGGAAATGCGGGCGCTTTCAGCCCCTTTGCCAACACCCCGCGGCGGCGCTGTTCTCGGCCGCCCACGTCTACACGGAGCGGCGCACCGCCGCCGAGGAGGTATGATGGCCAACGCTCAGCCCGCCGGCCTGGAGGGGATCGTCGCCGGGCAGTCGTCGATTTCCAATGTCTACGGCGATGAGGGCCGCCTCATCTACCGCGGCTATGATATCCGGGACCTCGCGGCCCACGCCACCTTCGAGGAGGTCGTCTACCTCCTTTGGAATGGTGACTTGCCGAACTCAGAGCAGTTGGCGGAGCTAACGGCGGAACTGCAGGCGAACCGCGGCGTCCCCGATGAGTTGCTGAACTACCTGGAAGGTCTGCCGCACAGCGCGCGCACCATGGCCTGGTTGCGCACCGCGGTGAGCGCCCTCGCGATGTACGACCCGGACGCCGGCGTCAACACCCCAGACGCGAACCGACGCAAGGCCGCACGGCTTGTGGCCAAGACATCCACCCTAACCGCCGCCATCGGGCGCATCCGCGCCAACCAGAAGCCCATTCCGCCGCTCAGCCACGGCAATGAGGCTCACAATTTCCTCTACATGCTGCAGGGCAATGAGCCGGACCCAACGGCTGCCCGCACCTACGACGTTGGGCTCGTGCTGCACGCCGACCATGAGTTCAACGCCAGCACCTTCACGGCCCGCGTCATCGTCAGCACCCTGGCCGATATGTACGCCGGCGTCACCGGCGCCATCGGAGCCCTCGGCGGCCCGCTGCATGGCGGCGCCAACGAACAGGTGATGAAGTATCTGACGTTGCTCGACGAAACCCACCAGGATCCCGCTGAGTGGGTTCGCGAACAGCTCGCCAACAAACAGAAGATCCCCGGTTTCGGACACCGCGTCTACCATACGGTGGACCCCCGCGCTTCCTACCTTCGCGAGATGGGTCGCGAAATGGCCCACAAATCGGGCAAGGACCACTTCTACCAGATCAGCGAGGTCGTCTACGAGACCATGCTGAAGGAGAAGGGCATCAATGCCAACGTGGACTTCTTCAGCGCCAGCGTGTTCGCCGATCTCGGCCTGCCCGTGATCCTGTACAGCCCGTCGTTTGCTTGCTCCCGCATGGCGGGTTGGACGGCGCACGTGATTGAGCAGCTCAACGACAACCGGATCATCCGCCCGCGCGCGGATTACACGGGATACACCCAGCGTGATTGGACGCCAATCGAGAGCCGGTAGTCCGCGAGTGTGGTTTGCGCCACGGAGACACGGAGATCATGGGCGCCCAGTGCGGCTCCTGTGATCTCCGTGTCTCCGTGGCGCGTGTAACGGAACGAAAAACAAAGGAAACGCAATGTCGCATGTAGTCACCCTGATCCCTGGAGACGGAACCGGACCCGAACTGATGGAGGCGGCCCGACGCGTCATCGATGCAACCGGCGCCGATATCGTTTGGGAAGAGCGCCACGCGGGCGTGGACGTTATGGAGTCCGCCGGAACCCCCCTTCCGCCGGAGACGCTGGACAGCATCCGCCGCAACACAGTCGCCCTGAAAGGCCCCATCACAACGCCCATCGGAACCGGCTTCCGTAGCGTCAACGTGGCGCTCCGCCAGGAACTCGGCCTCTACGCGTGCCTCCGGCCCTGCAAATGGTACCCCGGCGTCCGGAGCCGTTACCAGAACGTGGACCTCGTCATCGTGCGCGAGAACACGGAGGACCTCTATGCGGGCGTGGAGTTCGACGCCGGCACTCCGGAGGCCGAAGCGATTCGGGCGTACAACCCCAAGCGCATCGCTGAGGGCAGCGCGATCTCCATCAAGCCCATCTCGAAGACTGCCAGCGCGCGTATCGCCCGGTTCGCCTTCGAATACGCCCTTGCCAACGGGCGCCGCAAGGTCACCGGGGTGGCGAAGGCCAACATCATGAAGTTCACGGACGGCCTCTTCTACCGCGCCGTTCGGGAAGTGGCCGCCGAGTACGAGGGCCGCGTGCAGTACGATGAAACGCTCGTCGACGCGATGTGCATGCAACTCGTCCAGAAGCCGGAGAACTACGACGTGCTGGTGATGGAGAACCTGTACGGCGATATCCTGAGCGACCTCTGCGCCGGCCTCGTTGGCGGACTGGGCGTCGCCCCGGGCGCCAACATCGGCGATGGCGTTGCCGTCTTCGAGCCCACACATGGCTCCGCCCCCAAGTACAAGGGGCTCAACAAGGTAAACCCAACCGCCGCCATCCTTTCCGGAATGCTGATGCTGCGCCACCTCGGCGAACTGAACGCCGCCGACCGTTTGGAGCGAGCGGTGGCCGGCGTGATTGCCGACGGCGATACCGTTACGTACGACATGAAGGCAGACCGGAATGACCCCTCCGCGGTCGGCACTGCCCGGTTCGCGGATGCCGTCATCGAGCGCCTGAAGTAAATCCTCCGGCGATTGTGCGCACGTTGTATGGGCCCGGCCCCCTCATGGGGGCGGGCCCATCGACCATCGGCATAGCAGCGCCCCGGGCGGTGGAAAGTTGCGGGAAAGCCGCGGCGACTGTGGAACAATGCCGTAGCGCCTGTGGCCATGGAAGGCTGAGAGCGCCAGGGGGAAAGAGTGTTCATGCCAGTGTCCGATGTCCGTCCAGCCGCCACAGCGCCCGATGTCTACGTGGCGCGTCAACCGATCTTCGGCCTTGATGGCCAGGTGGAGGGCTACGAACTCCTCTTCCGGGCGGACGAGGAGAACGCGTGCACCAATCCCGATGGCGATGCGGCCACGCTGGAAGTCATCTCCTCCAGCCTGATGCTCTTTGGGCTGGAGCGGCTGGCGCACGGTCATCGCGCATACATCAAGTTCACCGAGGCATTGCTCTTGGCCGCCGTTCCCACTCTGTTGCCGGCCGATCAGGTGGTGGTCGAGATCCCCAACGATGTAACGCCGTCGCCGGAACTGCTGGCCGCATGCCAGGCCCTGCGCGACCAGGGTTACCTCCTGGCTCTAGACGGCTTCGCCCTCCAGCCGAACCTCAGCCCATTTGTAGCGCTGGTCGACATCATCAAGGTGGACGTTCAGGAACTGCCGCGCGAGAAATGGGATGCCGCAGTCGGCCTGCCCACGCTGCCCGGCGCTAAGTTCCTGGCCCAAAAAGTCGAGACCCCCGAAGAGCGCGAGGCCGCGGAAAAGGCCGGCTTCCACCTGTTCCAAGGCTACTTCTACGCGCGACCCAACGTCCTGAGCAGCCGGAACCTCTCGGCCGCGGAGGTCCACTGCCTCGAAGCCTTCCGCGAAGTGAGCAAGCCGGACATTGACTTCGACCGTATTGCCGATGTTATCAAGCGCGACGTCTCTTTCTCGTACAAGCTGCTCCGGTTCATCAACTCCGCGGCAATCGGGATGCGAACCCGTATTCACTCCATCCGCCAGGCGCTTACCCTCCTCGGACAGAAGGAGACGGCGCGATGGCTGTCGCTTGTTGCACTGCGAGACATGGGGCGCGGCAAGCCGGATGAGTTGATGGTGACCTGCATCCTGAGGGCCCGCATGGGCGAGCTTCTGGCGGGCCCGGCGCTGATGCGCAATCGCTCTTCGGACCTTTTCCTCCTTGGCGTTTTCTCCGCCATCGACGCCCTTGTTGACAGGCCCGCGGAAGAGGTGATCCGCGAACTCCCCCTGCCGGAAGACATCCAGGAGGCCCTGCTGGGCGAGCCGAATCGCATCCGTGAGGTGCTGGACCTGATCCTCGCCTACGAAAGCGGCGATTGGGTCCGCTTCGCCGAATGGGCCCGCACGCTCGGCATCCCGGAGAGCACCGTCCCGGCCATCTACGTGGACGCCGTCGCCTGGGCGCACGAGTTCCTGCCGGAATCGTAGCCGTCAGCCATCAGCCATCAGCGGTCAGCCCGGAATGAACGGTTCCATGCCGGGCCACTCTCATGGATCGAGGCCTTCCAGGCTGACCGCTGACGGCTGACGGCTGACGGCTCCAGATCAACTGGTCAACTCTCGCCCTCTTGGTATACGATTGTGGTTATCACAATCATTGTACGCGAGAGGAGTGACGATGGAGAACGAGAACGCCCAGCAGGCCATTGAAGCGTTGCTCAGTGAGGATCGGTCCTTCCCACCCGACCCTGCATTCGCCCAGTGCGCCAACGTCGCCGACCCGGCTGTCCGGGATCAGGCGGCGGCGGACCCCGAAGCCTTTTGGGCCAATTTCGCCCGGGAGCTCCAATGGAGCCGGCCCTGGCACACCGTGTGCGAATGGAATGCGCCAGACGCCAAATGGTTCGTCGGAGGCCAGCTCAACGCCAGCGTCAACTGCCTGGACCGCCACCTGAGCGGCCCGCGCAAGAACAAGGCGGCCATCATCTGGGAGGGAGAGCCCGGCGAAGAGCGAGTGCTCACCTATCGCGACCTGTGGCGCGAGGTGAACAAGTTCGCCAGTGTGCTGAGGTTCCTCGGCGTGCGCAAGGGCGACCGCGTGGCGGTTTACCTGCCCATGATCCCCGAATTGGCCATTGCCCTGCTGGCGTGCGCCCGAATCGGCGCCGTGCACAGTGTGGTGTTCGGCGGCTTCTCCCCGGATTCCCTGCGTGACCGCATCAACGATTGCCAGGCAAAGCTCCTCATCACCTCCGACGGCGGCTACCGCCGCGGCAGCGTGGTTCCCCTGAAGCGAAATGCGGACGAGGCCGTGAAGGGCACTCCCAGCATCGAAACCGTGGTAGTGGTGAACCGCACCGATAACGCCGCCCACGTGCCGATGAAGGAAGGGCGTGACCGCTGGTGGCATCGCCTCATGGCCGAGCACGCCCAACTGACCTGCGAGCCGGAGCCGATGGACAGCGAGGACCCGCTGTTCATCCTGTACACGTCCGGCAGCACCGGAAAGCCCAAAGGCATCCTCCATACCACCGGCGGCTATCTCACCGGCGTCTACGCCACCACAAAATGGGTGTTCGATCTCAAAGAGGACGACGTCTACTGGTGCACGGCCGACATCGGATGGGTGACCGGGCACTCCTACATCCTCTACGGCCCGCTGGCGAACGGCGCCACCTGTGTGATGTACGAAGGCGCGCCGGACTATCCCGATAAGGACCGCTTCTGGGAGCTCATCGAGAAGTACGGCGTCAACATCCTCTACACAGCTCCAACGGCCATCCGCACCTTCATGAAATGGGGGCCGGAATACCCCGGCCGGCATGACCTCTCCTCGCTGCGCCTTCTCGGGTCCGTTGGCGAGCCCATCAACCCCGAAGCGTGGGTATGGTACCACCACTTCATCGGAGGGGAACGTTGCCCCATCGTGGACACGTGGTGGCAGACGGAGACGGGGCACATCATGATCACCCCGTTACCCGGCCTCACCGCAACCAAACCGGGCTCCGCCACGCTCCCCTTCCCCGGCATTGACGCCGCCATCCTGGATGAGGCCGGAAACCCGGTCACCGTGGGCGGCGGCTATCTGGTGATTGAGAAGCCATGGCCCGGCATGATGCGCGGCATCTACGGCGACCCGGAGCGGTTCCGCGAGCAGTACTTCGGCAAGTTCCCCGGGCTCTACTTCACCGGAGACGGGGCGAAGAAAAGCGACGACGGCTATTTCTGGGTTCTGGGCCGGGTGGATGACGTGATGAACGTAGCCGGACACCGGATCAGCACGATGGAGGTCGAGTCCGCGCTGGTTGACCATCCCGCCGTTGCGGAATCGGCCGTCATCGGCAAAACTCACGAGATCAAGGGCCAGGGGATAGCGGCCTTCGTCACCGTGAAGTCCGGCATCAAGCCCACCGCGGAACTGGCCGCCGAGTTGAAGAAGCATGTCGCCGAGAAGCTGGGCGGCTTCGCTCGCCCGGATGACATCATCTTCGCCGGCGACCTCCCCAAGACCCGCAGCGGCAAGATCATGCGCCGGCTGTTGCGCGACATCGCCGAGGGCCGCGCCCTGGGCGACACCACCACCCTCGCCGACCCCGCCGTGGTGGCCTCCCTGAAGGAGCGCTACGAAGAGGAAGGGTGATTTGCCCTGCCAACGAATTGGCGGGCTACCATGGCGAAACCGGCCTGGCCCGGTTCGTCCCCGAAACGGGACTTCGCCACGATAGCCCGCCATTTCCAATGGCGGTGCAGGAGCCCGCGATGATCCTCCCACGTTCCGATCGTCCCTCGCCGGAAGCCGCCGCGCGCAGCGTGGTTGCGGCGCGATATCCGGACGCGCTGGCCGCCTTCCTGGGCGGAAGCGTTACGCGCGGCGCCGCCACGCCCACGTCCGACCTCGATATCGTGATCATCGTGAACCGGCCGGAGGCGCCGTTCCGCGAGTCTTTCATCGCTCACGGTTGGCCGGTTGAGGCGTTCATCCACACCCCCGCATCCTACCGGCGGTTCTTCGCGCAAGACGCCGCGGAGCGAACGCCGGCGCTGCCCCGGATGTGCCGCGAGGGGATCATCCTGTGCGAGGGCGATGGGCTGGCCGCGCGTATTCGGGCCGAGGCGCGGGCGCTTCTCGACGCCGGCCCGGCGGCGCTTGCCGAGGAAGACCGCTCCAGACGCCGCTACATGGCCACCGACCTTTTGGACGACTTCCGGGGGGCCACCACCTGGGCCGAGGCCTGTTACGTGGCGGGCGGACTGGCGGACTGCGCGGCGAACCTCCGGTTGGCGATGCGCGGCGCGTGGGGCGGGTCCGGCAAGTCCTTACGCCGCGCCCTCTCGCGGCTCGATCCCGCCGAAGAGCGCCGGCTTACGGACGCGTTGCGCGCGTTCTACCAGCAGGAGGACCGCGGGCCGCTGATCGCCTACGCGGAAAGCGCTCTGGCGGAGGCGGGCGGCGAGCTGTTCGACGGCTACTATCAGGCCGCGCCGCGCGACCCCGCGTGAGGCGGCGGCGGCCAACGGTAGTGCCCGATGATCGTCCACCGCGTCAGCGCGTCGCGTTCGACGCACGTTCCGGCGTTGTCGATGCAGAGCGGCATCCCGCGCAGGGTGACGCCATCCGAGATCACGCCCGTGTGCGTACCGCCGCCCGGAAGCCGCCAGCAGACGATGTCGCCCGGCTGCCAGCCGGACAGCGCCGCATGCGATGTGTCGATGGGAAGCGAAGCCCCGCGCCGTTCGAAGAACCGCATAAGGTTCGGCACGCGACGGTGGTCGATGTTGGCGTCGGGTATCCGCGCCCCAGGGTACGCGGACGGATGGGCCGTGATGTCAGTGTGCACCAGGCTCTGCAGGTCAACCCCGGCGCCGCGAAGCGAGCGGATCACCACGTCGGTGCAGGCGCCCCGACCGGCTGGCACGTCGCCGTTCGGATAGGCGATCGTCCGGTAGGCCGAATCGTAGGAATCCCCCTCCTGCGCGTGAGCGGCCGCTACCACAGCCCCGGCGAACCGCGTGGGCGGCTTCACCCGTCTGTATGGCTGAGGGAACAGAACGAGGCGGCCGTTCTCATCCACGGAGATGCGTATTCGCCCTGAGTGGACCGCCCAACCGGCGATGACTATGACGGCCGCCCCGAGCATGGCCAGCCACTTGAGCCTTCGATTCCGACGAGACCGTGCTGCCATAGTGTCAGTGTAGCGCGCTACGCCATTTCGGCAGATCGACTAACAGGAGGGCCCGTTCGATGGAAACTACGCCGCCTCGGATCCTTCCCATTGTCGCGGCCGCCGTCGCCGTCGCCCTCTTCACCACCGCGTTTCAAGTACGGGGATGCGGCGCCCTGGTGTGGCTGGCCTTCGTTCCGCTCCTCGTCATCCTGCCGCGAGCAAGCCAGTCGGGAGCCCAGGCGATCGGGTTTGCCGCCGGATTCGCCGCGTACGCGATCGGGTTTCGATGGTTTGCCCACCTATTCGGGGCGCCGGCCGTGGTCCTGTGGAGCCTGCTGGCGCTATTCGTTACCGTGTTCTGCGAACTCGTCCGCTCCCTGCCAATGAAGATGCCCGCCTGGCAACGGGCGCTGTTGGCGGGTTGCTTCTGGGTGGCGCTGGAGTACATCCGCTGCGAGCAGTGGCCCCTGCGCTTCTCCTGGCTGGCTCCGGGCTACGCGTTTCGCGAAAGCCTCGTGGGGTTGCGGGCCGCGTCATGGATCGGCGTCTATGGCCTCTCGTTCGCCATCGTAACCATGGCGGCCGGCGCCGCCTGGAGCCGGAAGCGCGTGGCGGCGGGCTTCCTTTTGCTCGCGATTGCCGTCGCCGCCATCCCCGTTCGGCCGTCTGCACGGCACGGCGCAGCGCAGGGCGGCCGCGTGGTGCTGGTCCAGTCGTCCAGCACCAGCCGCGCGAGTCTGCTCCAGATGGGCGACAAGGCGCTGGCGGGCGCGCCAAAGCCCACGCTTCTGGTCTGGCCGGAGTACGTGATCCAGTTCACGGAGGAAGAGACCCCGGACGCCTATGCGGCGTTGCGCCGCGCCGCTCATGCGCGCGGCGTGACGCTGGTGTACGGCGGCCTCCGCGCGCATGGGCAGAGCCAGGACAGCGCGGCTTACGTCGTGGGGCCAGATGGGAAGAGCCTTGGCTGTTACGAGAAGCACAATCCGCTGCCCTTCTTCAAAGACGGCGAGCCCGGCGCGGCCTACCCCGTGTTCCACTGGCGCGTCGCGGATGGGGACGCGCCTTTCGGCGTGACGATCTGCTACGATCTGTCGTTCGAGCGAAACGCGCGCCGGCTGGCCGGCAACGGAGCGCGGTTCCTGGTAGTGCCCAGCATGGAACCGGAAGATTGGCCAAGGGTGGAGCAATACGAGCATGCCATGGCGGCGCCCCTTCGCGCGGCCGAGAACGGCGTCGGCATCGTCCGCTGCTCAACGCCGGGCCCATCGCAGATCGTGGACGCGCACGGAGCGGTCCTGCTCTCGCAGCCGGCCGGCCAATGGGGCGCGCTGACGTGGGATGGCGCCCCGCCCATGGGCTCCGGCCAGCGCACGCCCTACAACCGCGCCGGCTGGCTTCTTCCCTACCTGTGCCAGTTCGTCACAGTCTGCTACATAGCATGCCGGTTCGTCGCCGCCCGGCGTTCCGACGGCGTGAAGCCGAGCGGGCCGGCCATTAGCGGAGGATCCAGGAGATGTCGTCAACCTTGATGTGCGTGTCGCGAGGCTGACGCTGGCCGGGCGGCGGACCAGCGGGAGTCTCGGCGGCGAGGGCGCTGGGGATCAGCTTGAGATCGGTCCCCAGGCTGCCGTCTGTGTAGGGCATCTCGATCCATTTCCAGCCCACCCAGTCGCAGTAGAGGATATCAGAGTCGTGCGATGGGCTGACGTAGCTTGTGGTGATCAGCGTCATGGAGTTGTCGCCATACACCCACATCCCCAACGCTTTCGCGCCAGGAGGGGCCGCGTTCGATGGCGCGTAGTCGTGTTGCTGCTGACACGCTCCCCATTTGATGTCCACGCTAGCGACGTGGCCGTGCAGCGAGCCCGCATCCGGATCGGGTGACGCCGTCGTTGAGACGCTCAACGGCAGCGACGTCATGCCCTTGTAGCCTTGGATGTTGAAGCCGCCCAGGCCAGATTCGAAGTTGCGGCCAGCAAGCAGCCGGAAAGACGTCCGAGCCACGGAAGCGATGACTGGCCCCGACGGTCCCGTGCCCGCCCTTACCTCGACGCCGTAGCCGTACTGCCCCGTTCCCTGTCTGGTGACGTTGACCGGCACGGTAACCCGGCCGTTCCTCGCCGCGGCAAGGTCAACTGTGGCGGTTGCCGCCGGCAGCTTCAGGGAGTCGGGGCTGTTCAGCGAAATCGCCACGTTGTCCGCGCCAACCACGCTTCCCTCGGGCGAGTCGATGAAGACGCCCACCGAGGAGGTTGCCCCGAGCACCGGGGTTGCCTTCACCGTGATGGCATTGGCGATCACCAGGGGGATGTACTGGGTGATGGAGGCGTCTCCCGCCGATACGGTAAGTTTGGCGAGCGAGATGGGCTGGCCTTCGGAGTTCGTCTGGCGCCACGTCTGCGCGTAAGGTACGGACAGCGCGGCGGACTGGCCGCCGGCCGGCACGGTGACGGCGGACGGAGGACTGGAAACCAGCCCGGCGGCCGCGCCATTCTGGCGCACCAACGCGGCCGAAACGGAGATGGCCTCGCTCGACGGCCCGTAGTTGTAGACGACCATCGAGGCCGGCGTGCTTGCCGTCGACGATGCGGACGCCGCAACGCCCTGGTATGGCTTTAGCCACTCCACCGCAGCGTAGAGGTCCAGCTTCGCCCGCGTGACGCGGTCCAAGGCGCCGAACACCACATAGGTGGGTGAGGTGGAGATGGGCACGAGGCTGTCGGCATTGTAGCTTTCGGTATCGGTGTCCCACTCGCCGCCGGAGCCCAGAGCGGTGACGTAGGCGGGCGTCCCGCCTCCCCAGGGCAGCCGGATCTTGTGAGGCGCGGCATCGGTGGTCCACATGGCCAGCGCGTACTTCCTGGAGTCGTCATTGCGCAGGAGCATCACGTAGTCGCCGCTGGTGACTCCCGTCTTCAGCTCCGTGCGCGCATCGCCGAGATCCGGATCGGCCAGCATGCAAACGAAGCGAAAGCCGTTCAACTTATCGCATTGCTGCCTCAGCGCCTCGTAGGCCGGCTTGGCGGCAGAGCGGTTCCTCAGGTCATAGCGGCGCATGATGCCCCACCCATCCAGGCCAACATCGGGCCTATCGCGCCATGAGAACGTCTGGGTGAGCACGATGTTGCGGCTCAGTCCGAAGAGGCGCGCCCGCGCGAGGTACTTGGCCTGCAACGACTCGCGGATCTTGCCCTTCACCTGGTAGGTCTCGTTGTCGCGCTGGTTTGCCGGAAATTCGGAGTCGGGCGCCGATCTCCAGCCGCCTTCCGTGACAGCGATTGGGAGCTCGCGGTCGGGCGAGTACTTGTGGAGGATCTGCCGGAGGCGGTTGAAGAAACCAGCCATCGTCTCGGGAGCGGCGCCGTCGGAGCCGTACGGGTGGACGCTGAACGCGTCGGCCAGCGGGAGGATGCCCAACTGCCCCAACCTCTCAACGTACTGCAGGTCGTAGAATGCCCCATGCTCGATGGAGAGCGAGCCCACCATGATGGAGGCGTTCGCGTCTGTCTCCCGAATGCGGGGAACGAGGTATTTCACCAAGTCGGCGTACTCCACCGGACTGGAGCCTTGCCAGAAGGATCCATTCGGCTCGTTCCAGATCTCCCAGCAGAACCGCTTGGACGCAATGGTCCCTCGCTTGGCGGCCTTCCACGCGTTGAGTTGTTCGATAGACGAACAGGCCCACTGAGTGAACTGGAGCTTCTGCTGAGCCGTCACCGGGTCGGGGGATCCCGCGGCCGGAGTGGCCGCCCCTCCCTTTGTGGGGACGACCCTTGCGACTTCCTTCTTCCCGCCCGAGACCACCCACTGCACATTCATGCCGTTGCGCATGGCCAGATACGCCGTGCGGACGATCTTGTGAATGGGGATCCCCTTGCCGCCTCCATTCCGCGTGTCGTTCTCCGTGCTCACATTCGCCGATCTCGGGGCGTCGCCAGTCCCGGTTTCGGTGTCATAGCGCATCAGCCCAGAGCGTACGGAGCCGGCTATGGCCCTCATCTTCTTCATTTCCGCGTCGGTATACTTCAGCGCCGGAACGCTCGGCGTATATGGATCCATGTTGACGCCGAAACAATCGGGGATGACCTGTGTCGGGAAATTGGCGGTTCCGGCGCGCGCCGTCGTTGGAACGACGACGGCGAGAAGGGCCAGAACAGTAGTCCGCGAGGTCGTCATATTCTGTCTCCGTGGCGCAGGCCGCGGTTGCGGCCTGGCGCAAGCCTTCGGTTCGGACGCGAAGCGCCCGCCGCACTCAGTTCATATCCGTTCGCGCTCACGCTCATTGGTGATAGGCGCCGGCGCCCGCTGCCGCGAGGCGCATTCGATCACTTGCTAGTGATACCCGGTTGCGGGCAAATCAGAACAGTCAGTGAGCTACCTCTCTATCGCTGCCGAATATACGGTCCCGCCAGTGATCTTGACCGGCGCGATGGAACACAGCGCCCAAACGCATTGTTCATCCTGACGAGAGCTTCCCTGCTCAGGGGCCCGCCGGTTGCCGCAACGCCGCCCGATGGGGCAAACTAGAGGTCGATGCCGGGGCCGACCGCTAGCGCGGGCCTCCGCCGGACGGCCGACAATCTCAGAAAGGATTGCGCGTTGAAATTACAGGAATACCAAGCGAAGGACATCCTGCGGGATTACGGTGTTCCAGTGCCCTCCGGCATCGTCTGCCGCACGCCGAAGCAGGTCCGCGAGGCGGCCGAGCAATTCGGCGGCGCCGTGGTCATCAAGGCCCAGGTCCTGGTGGGCGGACGCGGGAAGGCGGGCGGAGTGAAAGTGGCGCGGTCCGAGGATGATGCGGAAACTCTGGGCGGCCGGATCCTGGGGATGGACATCAAGGGGCTCACCGTCACGGAGGTCCTCGTGGAGCCGGCCCTGGACATCGCGGACGAGATTTATGTGGGCATCGTAACGGACCGCGCGGCTCGGCGCAACGCCGTCATCGTTTCCGCCGCGGGCGGCGTCGATATCGAGCAGGTTGCCGACGAAACCCCCGAGAAGATCCTCAAGGCCCGCATCGACCCTGAGCTTGGATTGCGGGATTACCAGGCCCGCGAACTGGCATTCGGCGCGGGCCTTCGTAAGGAAGCCGTCGCCGCCCTCCCGAAGCTCCTCGCCGCCCTCTATCGCGCGTACCTGGACAACGACGCGAACCTCGCCGAGATCAACCCGTTGGTTGTGACGGCGGACGGCCGCGTGATCGCCGCGGATGCCAAGATGGTGATCGACGATAACGCCACCTACCGCCACCCCGAACTCTCTGGAGCGGAGGAAGCCGCCACGGAAGATCCCCTGGAGGCGGAGGCGAAGCGCCTGGGCATCAACTATGTGCGCCTCGGAGGCGACATCGGCACCATCGGCAACGGCGCCGGCCTCGCCATGGCGAACCTCGACGAGGTGAAACTTGTCGGCGGCGCTCCGGCCAACTTCCTGGACATCGG
This sequence comes from Armatimonadota bacterium, assembly GCA_036504855.1. Classification (GTDB taxonomy): domain Bacteria; phylum Armatimonadota; class DTGP01; order JAKQQT01; family JAKQQT01; genus DASXUL01. Next base: position 28,923 of record DASXUL010000148.1, read on the forward strand.
CGGCGGCGCGAAGGCCGAGGATGTCGAACGGTGCCTGGGACTCATCCTTCAGGACCCAAACGTGAAGGGCGTGATGATCAACATCTTCGGCGGCATCACCCGCGCCGATGAGGTGGCTAAGGGAATCGTTCAGGCGCAAAAGAGCCTCAACATCCGGTTGCCGCTGGTGGTGCGCCTCACAGGCACCAACGAGGAGGCCGGCCGCGCTATCCTGGCCGAAGCCGATGGCTTGATCCCCGCTTCTTCCATGGCCGACGCCGCCCGGAAGATTGTGAATGCAGTCGTCAGCCGTCAGTCCTCAGTCGTCAGCCCGACGACCTGATGGCGGATGACCGACAACTGAGGACTGACGACTGACGACTGACGACTGACGACTGAGGACTATTCTTCGTGAGCATTCTCGTAGACGAAAACACGCGGGTTCTAGTGCAGGGGATTACCGGGCGCGAGGGGGAGTTTCATACGCGACAGATGCTGGCGTACGGCACGCGCGTTGTCGCCGGCGTGACGCCCGGCAAGGGCGGGCAAACCGCGGCGGACTCGGTGCCCGTCTTCAACACGGTGAAGGACGCCGTGGCAGCCACCGGGGCCAACGCGGCCTGCGTCTTCGTGCCGAAGCAGTTCGCGCCGGACGCCGTGCTGGAGGCCACGGAGGCCGGCATCCCGTTCACCGTGCTCATCTCCGAGTACGTGCCGATCAATGACATGATCTTCGTGGTGAACCATGTGAAGCGCGCCGGCGCGCGGCTCCTCGGCGGCAACTGCCCGGGCGTCATCTCGCCCGGCAAGTGTAAAATCGGCATCATGCCCGGTCACATCCACCGTCCGGGCCCCGTGGGAGTGGTCTCGCGCTCCGGAACGCTCACGTACGAGATCGTGAAATTGCTGACCGACGCGGGCCTCGGCCAGACCACGGTGGTGGGCATCGGCGGCGATCCGATCCTCGGAACCAGCTTTGCCGATGTGTTGCCGCTCTTTGAAGCGGACCCTGATACGAGGGCCGTGGTGATGGTGGGCGAGATCGGCGGCTCCGACGAGGAAGACGCCATGGAATTCGCTCGAACGATGACCAAGCCAGTGGTCGGGTTCATCGGGGGGCGCGCCGCGCCCGCCGGGAAACGCATGGGCCACGCCGGGGCTATCATCTCCGGCAGGTCCGGCGGCGCGCAGGCGAAAGTGGACGCTCTGCTTTCGGCGGGCATCCAGGTGGTGGACGCCATCCAGGAGATCCCATCCCTCGTTGGGAGGGCATTGTCGTAGGCCGGACAGGCCGCCTTTCTAACGAACAGACTTGAAGGGATTGCCTCATTCGATCAACAATGATTGAGGTAATCACGGTTTCGCGCGTATTCTGGAGGTATGACCGCATGTATATGACCGACAAGAAGGTCGCCATTATGGGCGCCGCCGGAGCGATCGGCTCCAACCTGGTCCAGGACCTGTTATCCACGGGCACGGCGAACAATATCGCCATGTATGACCCGTACGCCCAGGGCCTCGAGGGCGCCGCCGAGGAGATCTATCACTGCGGCTACCCGGGCGCCCGCGTCACCTGGACCACAGACGTCGCCGAGGCGCTGACGGACGCGGCCTACATCATCTCTTCCGGCGGCGCTCCTCGCAAGGAGGGGATGACCCGGGAAGACCTGCTCAAGGGCAACTGCGAGATCGCCAAGGGGCTGGGCGAGAACATCAAGAAGTACACGCCCAACGCGGAGTTCGCCCTCATCATCTTCAACCCGGCCGACATCACCGGGCTCACCACTCTGGTCTATAGCGGCCTTCCCGCCGGCCGCGTGAGCACCCTCGCCGCGCTCGACTCCACGCGCCTGCAGACCAAGCTCTCCCAGCACTTCGGCGTGGCGCAAGACGAGGTAACGGGCTGCCGCACATTCGGCGGCCACGGCGAGCAGATGGCCGTGTTCAAGAGCGGCATCCAGATTCAGGGCGTCAGCCTGAATGACATCCTGGGCGGCGCCGCGGTGAACGGACAGGGCCTCACGGCCGAAGAGTGGGCCGACATCCAGCAGCACACCAAGCAGGGCGGCGCGCGCATCATCAAACTGCGCGGACGCTCCTCCTACCAGTCGCCCAGCCATCAGAGCATTGAGATGGTGCGCGGGCGCATCCGCAACGGCGGCTACCCGTGGCCGTGCGGGGTTTACTTCAAGGAGGGCGAGTTCGCCAAGGTGATGATGGCCTCGGACGTGACGTTCACGCCAGCCGGGCTTGTGCCGGTGGCGCCGCAAGGCGACCCCGAAGACATGGAGGCCCTACGCGTTTCGCACGGACATATCGTGAAGCTGCGCGACGAAGTGATCGCCGCCGGCGTGTTGCCGCCAGTGGACCAATGGGGTCGGTACAACGCGAATCTGTAGAGGAATGCGCCGGCTGGCGGCGGTGAATGGCGGGCGGCTGCCCCCGGCCCACCTCCCGCCGCCAGCGGCTCCAGGCCCATGAACATTTACATCGCCGCCACGCGGCAGAACGACGGCAAAACGGTCACTTCGCTGGGGCTCGTGCGAGCGCTGCAGAAGCGCGTCGGCAAGGTGGGATACATCAAGCCGGTTGGACAGCACTATCTGGAAGTAGACGGAGCCCGCATTGACAAGGATGCCGTGCTGATGCGCGAGGCGGCCGGGATCACCGGCAGCCTGTCGTCGATGAGCCCCGTGGCCGTGCCCCGCGGGTTCACGGAGCGCTATCTGGACGAGCCGAACCGCGACGGGCTGATCACAAACATCCGCGAGGCCTACGAGGAGGCGTCCTGCGGCGCCGACGTTACCGTTATTGAGGGGACCGGGCATGCGGGGGTTGGCAGCGTGTTCGACCTGTCCAACGCCGAGGTGGCGAGGATATTGTGCGCGCCTGTTCTCATGGTCTCCGCCGGCGGCATCGGCCGCCCGGTGGACGAGGTTTGCCTGAACAAGGCCGTGTTCGACCAGGAGGGCGTTCCCATCGCCGGGGTCGTGGTGAACAAGGTCCAGCCGGAGAAGTACGACAAGATCAACCATTACGTTCGAAAGGGCCTGGAACGCAAAGGTCTGCGCGTTTGGGGAGTATTGCCCTATAGTGACGTGCTCTCCAGCCCCAGCATCGAGGAACTGGTCTACGATCTGAAGGCCGAGGTCCTCACCGGGGGCGACCAATTACAGACCCCGGTGCGCCATTTCGTCATCGGAGCGATGCCTCCGCACGCCGCGCTCGATTACTTCACGCCGGGCAGCCTGCTGATTACGCCCGGGAACCGCGAGGACCTGATCCTCGCCGCGCTGTCCCAACGGATGACCGGCATCGAGAACAGCATGGCCGGCATCGTTCTGACCTGCGGCGAGCGGCCGCACCAGTCCGTGATGAACATCATCCGGAAGGCCGACTTCCCGGTTGTGGTGGTGCAGGAGGATACGTTCAGCACGGCAAGCCGGATGGACAGCCTGATCGTGAAGATCCGCGCCGGCGATACGCGCAAGATCGCGGCGCTGGAAACGCTCACCGAGGAGTACCTGGATATCGATGGCCTCCTGCAGTGGCTCTCGGAGAACCCACCGTGCCATTAGCGACGGAACCCGTTGCGGAGCGCCACGCCATCCTGTTGAACCGGGTGGCGGAGAGCGTGGCCCGGTACGATGACCGCCCGCCGGGCGGCGCCTTGCTGGGCCCCCGCCTGCTGTTCATGGCCGCGCTTGGCCGTTTGCCGGATGACCGGCTGGTTCACCTCGGCGCCGCCGTGGAGTTGTTGCGCCGCGCCACGTTGGTTCACCGCGCGCCCACCGAGGAAACGGCCTGGCGCGGCGAGGGCGGCGCCCGATTCTCGCAGACGTTGCGGGGAGACTCGCTGTTGGCGGAGTCCTTCCGCCTGCTGGCCGCCGACGGCGAGCCGCGAACGGTTGGCCTGTTGAGCCGCGCAATGGCGGGCGTGGCCGGCGGTGAATTGGAGCGCCACGAGCACGGGGGAACGGCCGAAGCCGCCCGTCGACTGGCCGCATTCTATGCCGGAGCCGCCGCCACGGGGGCCCTTGTGGCCGGCCTGTCCGATGAGGAATCCGCGGCCTACACGGCGTTCGGCTGGTGCGTGGGAGAAGTCCACGCCCGCCGGCGCTGGGGCGTGGAGGATATGCCGTGCGCCCCCTGCGCCGACCCGCCGAGAGGGGCCGAAACGCTGGCCGCTTTGGCAATGGATGCCGCGGGCCAACTGGATGTCGTTTAGTCGGCGCCCGGCCCGCAATGCGGGCAAGGCGCCGGCGTGGGCGAGCGCCGTACATGCGGATAGAACCCGCTTTATAACTTGAACACCGGCACACTAGTTCCGTTCCGTTATCAATGGGTGGAAGCCTGTCTAGACTTCGACCTTAACGCCGGCTTAGAATTGCCTTGGTGACTGTATGCCCGCACTAATAGCGGGCGCTTCGAGGAGAGTCTTTTATGTACAAGCCCCGAGAAGGGCAATGGTCGTGGATGTTCCACCGCATCAGCGGCATGGCCATCTTTTTCTTCCTGTTCGGCCATATCCTGAGCACCTCTGTCGTCGTATGGGGGCCGAAGGGCCCCGAGATGCATGAGGCGTTGGACCATTTCTACCGTCTGCCTATCTTCACAATCCTGTTCCACCCGGCGTTGTTCGCCGCGGTCCTCTTCCACTCGCTCAACGGCATCCGTATCGTGATTATCGACTGGTGGAGCAAATCCACCAAGGCCCAGCGCCCGTTGTTCTACGCCGAGATGGCGCTGTTCGCCGCGCTAATGGTCTTCGCCGTAGTCAAGATGGTGTTGCCGGAATGGCAGCACTACCAGGCTGAAAAGGCCGCGCTCGGCGGCGGCGCCGCGCAGGCCCAGGTGCAGATGCAGGGAGGGATCCGCTGATGGCTACCGGAATCTCCGCGCGACGCTCGCGCGCACAGCGGACTCGTCCCACCGGCACGTTCGAGCTGCACGCATGGTTCTTCATGCGCGTCACCGGCCTCGCCCTCGTGGTCCTCGCGCTGACGCACTGGACCATCATGCACTTCATCAACCGGCTGGCGGTGGAGAATAGCGCATGGATCGTGAACCGGTATCAGAACGTATTGTGGCCCACCTTTGACGCCACAATGCTGCTGTTCGCCATGCTCCACGGCACGAACGGCCTGCGCTACATCATTGATGACTACCTGCACGGCCGCACCATCAACATGCTGGCGAAGGGCCTGCTCTACGCCGTTTCCGCGATCTTCATCCTGCTGGGCCTGATCACCATCTTCATGCTCCCGCACACAAAGGTGCAGTAGAGCCGCTAGTCGTCAGTATTCAGTTCTCAGTCATCAGCCCCGACAGGCGCTAGTGGCGGACAACTGATGACTGACGACTGACAACTGAGAACTAATATGGCATTGGACACTTATCACAAATTCGACGCGGTGATCGTCGGCGCCGGCGGGGCGGGGCTCTATGCGGCCCTGGAATTGTCCCGGCAAGGCGTGAACGTGGCGGTCATCAGCAAGCTCTATCCCACCCGCAGCCACACCGGCGCGGCGCAGGGAGGCATCGGCGCGGCCCTCGGCAACGTCGATGAAGACATGCCCGAGTGGCATATGTTCGACACGGTGAAGGGCGGCGACTACCTCACCGATCAGGACGCCGCGCGCGTTCTGGCCGAGGAAGCCGTGGTCACGGTCTACGACCTGGAGCACATGGGCCTGCCATTCTCGCGCCTAGAGAGCGGCAAGATTGCCCAGCGCAAGTTCGGCGGCCACACGCGCAACTTCGGCGAGGCCCCGGTGCACCGATCTTGCTACGCGGCGGACCGCACGGGCCACATGATCCTTCAGACGCTGTACCAGCAGTGCATCAAGAACAACGTTACCTTCTTCGATGAGTACCAGTTTACGGACCTCGTCATGAAGGACGGCGCCGCGGTTGGAGCCGTGGCGATCTGCATCTTCACGGGCGAGGTGCACACGTTCCACGCCAAGGCCGTGCTGTTCGCCGGCGGCGGCTTCGGGCGCATGTTCAAGGTCACCTCCAACGCCCATGCGCTCACCGGCGATCCGGTGGCCGCATGTTTCCGCCGCGGCATCCCGCTGGAGGACATGGAGTTCTTCCAGTTCCATCCAACGGGCATGTACAAGATGGGCATCCTCCTCAGCGAGGCGGCCCGCGGCGAGGGCGCCATCCTGCGCAACAACACGGGTGAGGCCTTCATGGCGCGCTATGCGCCGACGATGAAGGACTTGGCCCCGCGCGACATGGTCAGCCGCTACATCCACATGGAAGTGCGCGAGGGGCGCGGGATCGACGGCAAGGACTACGTTCACCTGGACCTCACCCACCTGGGCGCCGACGTGCTGGAAGCGAAACTGCCGGACATCACGGACTTCGTGCGCACCTATTTCGGCATCGATCCCGCCAAGGTCCCGGTTCCGGTTCAACCCACGGCCCACTACGCCATGGGAGGCATCCCCACCGACATTGAAGGTCGCGTGATCAAGGACCCCCAGAACACGCCGGTTCCAGGAGCGTTCGCCGCCGGCGAGTGCGCCTGCGTATCCGTGCATGGCGCCAATCGCCTCGGCACCAACAGCCTGGTGGACATCCTGGTGTTTGGCCGTCGCATGGGCATCTCGGCCGCCGAGTACTGCCGCAACGCGGATTGGGTGGCCCTGCCCGAAGGCGCCGACGCGGACACGAAGACCGAAGTGAATCGCCTTCTGGCCGGAAACGGTAAGGAAAGCCCCGCCGACATCCGCGCGGAATTGCAGCGCGAGATGATGGACAAGTGCGGCGTATTCCGCACCGCCAAGGACCTCGAAGCCGTGAAGGTCACGGTCAAGAACCTCAAGGCTCGTTACCGGAACATCAGCATCGGCGATCACGGCAAGACGTTCAACACTGATTTGCTGGAAGCCCTGGAGTTGGGCAACCTGCTGGATCTGGCGCAGGTGACGGTTGAGAGCGCCCTGACTCGCACGGAAAGCCGCGGCGGGCATGCGCGTGAAGACTACCCGAACCGTGACGACAAGAACTGGCTGAAGCACACGCTCGCCTACCGCGAGGCGGACGGCTCGGTACGCATGGACTACAAGCCCGTAGTGCTGGGAACCTTCGAACCGAAGGAACGCAAATACTGATGGGCACAGGGCAGGCCGGATCGTCTCGTCCGCATCGTGCAGACGGCGTCCGGCCGGCGTCTGGATTCTCGTTGATGGAACAGCGGAATGGCTATCTGACACCCAGGCAAATGGCGCTGGTCATCGCGGTGTTTTTCATCGCCCTTGGACTTTGCGCGCGTTTCCTGACCAAAGAGGCGCACCCGCTGTACAGCATGGGCTCGTTTGGGCTGGCCGCGATGTGGATGGGGCTGGCGTGGACGAGCAAGAACACAAGGAGGTAAGCATGTCTGCTGAGGTTGGAGCCAAGGCTCCCCAGGTCCGCCCGGTTGACGCCGAGCGCAACGTTGTATCCGTTCCGGCCGCGGGCGAGATTACCGTTCTGGTTTTCTTCCCAGCCGCGTTCACCAGCGTCTGCCAGGCTGAACTCTGTTCATTCCGCGACGCGATCGCCGCGTTCAACGACGTAAGCGCCAAGGTCTACGGCATCAGCGTGGACCCGCCGTTCACGCTGGCGGAGTTCGCAAAGCGGAACGGGCTGAACTTCCCGCTGCTTTCGGACTTCAAGCACGAGGCTATCCGGGCCTACGGGATTGAGTTCCCGAACCTCGCGGACATCGAGGGCTACACCGTCGCGCGCCGGTCCGTGTTCGTGATCGGGAAGGACGGCAACGTAGCCTGGAGTTGGCTCGCCGAGAGCCCAGCGAATGAACCAGACTATGCCGCCGTAAAGTCGGCAGTGGCAGCGGCCAAGTAGCCACCACCGATGCCGACTCAACGCTGCACCAACCATAAGGACCGCGAGACTCTGCGAATATGCGGGCGTTGCGAAAGGCCGTTCTGCCCGGACTGCCTGGTTCCAACGCCCGTTGGCGGGCGCTGCCGCGAGTGCGCGAAGGGCCCGAAGATTGCCCGGACGCGCATTCAGGCCTGGCGCTGGCCACTGGTGGCCGTCGTAGCCCTTGCAGGCGGCATCATCGGCGGCTTGGTGTTCGGGATGGTCTCGTGGTTCTTCATCTTCATCTCGATTGCCGCGGGACAGATCATGGCGGGGGCCATTTTGCCGGCGGCGGGCCGGCGCCCCGGACTGGCTCTGGCCCTCGTGTCGGTTGTGTTCATCATCATTGGGGTTCTGGCGTCCACGCCGCTGCAAGCGGTTCTGGAGGCGGTGCGCGATCCGGCCCAATACGGGCCGGTACGCGAGGCTTTCCAGGTCGGAGTCAGAAGCGGGTTACTGGATATCTACGGATGGGTAGGCGCCGCGATTATGGCCGGATCGGCTTTCACGCGGCTGCGATAGGGAAATAGACAATGCAGGTCACTTTCAAAATTCGACGGTTCAACCCGGAAACCGACAAGGTTGCCCGGTTCAAGGAATATACCGTGGAGGTCGATCCCACGGATCGCATCCTCGACGGGCTGAACGCTATCAAATGGTATCAGGATGGAACGCTGGCGTTCCGGCGCTCCTGCGCTCACGCCGTCTGCGGGTCGGACGGCATGCTCATCAACGGCCAGAACCGCTTGGCGTGCAAGGTGCTGATCCAGGACATGGGCAAGCACATCACGGTGGAGCCCATGCGCGGGTTCACGGTCATCAAGGACCTCATCGTGGACATGGAGCCGTTCTTCGATAAGTACAAGTCCATCAAGCCGTACCTGATCAATGACGAGCCCGTGGGCGTGGTGGAGCGACAACAGAGCATCGAAGAACGCGAGGTGTTCGACGACACCACAAAGTGCATCCTCTGCGCGTGCTGCACCACAAGTTGCCCCATCTTCTGGGCCAACGGCGAGTACGTGGGTCCGGCCGCCATCGTGAACGCTCACCGCTTCATCTTCGACAGCCGGGACGAAGGGGCTGGCGAGCGGCTGGAGATCCTCAATGACCGCAGCGGCGTTTGGCGCTGCCGAACGATCTTCAACTGCACCGAAGCCTGCCCGCGCGGCATCGACGTGACGAAGGCCATCGAAGACGTGAAGCGCGCGCTGCTCTACAACAAGCTGTAGGTTTTCCCCGCCATCGAACTGGCGGGCTATCATGGCTAAGTGCTCTGTTCGGAAGAAAAGGCCAGTGAGTCCCTCGCGGGTCTCGTGAGGGATCTATACCCCATTGAGAGAGGGGGCGGGCACGGCAAGCCGTGTCCCTACCGGTAGGCCCGGCCGTTCACCGATCAGTGGATGGAAGCACGGAACTTGCAGGGGCTGGGCTTGCCCTGCCCTCGGAGCCTCAGATTGGCCCTTGCGCCTCGCAGTAACAGATCCTACCGAACGCGGCACACAGTGCTCTG
>DASXUL010000149.1:0-6201 GCA_036504855.1 Armatimonadota bacterium
CAGCATACAACTCGGCGTACTGGGCAGGCGTCAATCCCGTCAGCTTCCGCAGCAGACCGCCGCGAACCGCTACCACATCATATGTGATCATAGTGGTTAACACCATTTAGCACGTATTGCACAATTCATCTAATGACAACCCCACCCGCGGACGGTCCCGCTATCCTACCGTGATGGACTACTATGGACGCCTTCGCGGCCAGACCCACGGCGCGAAGGCGCCGTTAGCCTCCTGAGCCGGCCCCTCGGGGCCAGGCGACATGCCTACGAGTCTCTTCCTCTCCGCCGCTCATGCCCGCCGAACAGCCTACCGCGCCTCGTTCTTCCACTGGTGCAGCAAGTTCAAGGCTTCGATGGGGCTCAGGGTGTCCACGTCCAGGGCGCGGAGTTGCGTTACCATGGCCGGCTCCTCGGCCTCGAAGAGGCTGAGCTGCACGCGCTCCACCTTCTCCACCTTCGCGGGCGGCTTGCCGTTCCCCTCCAGCTGCGTCAGCACTTCCTGCGCCCGCTCAATCACGCTGCCAGGCAGGCCGGCCATGCGGGCCACCTGGATGCCGTAGCTCTTGTCCGTGCCGCCCCGGATGATCTTGCGCAGCCACAGGATGCGGCGCCCGTCCTCGCGCACGGCGATGCGGTAGTTGCGAACGCCCTCCCGCTGGCGCTCCAGATCGTTCAAATGGTGATAGTGCGTAGCGAACAGCGTCTTGCAGCCCACGTCCGCCAGGTGCTCCACCACCGCCCATGCGATGGAGAGACCGTCGTAAGTGCTCGTTCCGCGCCCGATCTCGTCCAGAATCACGAGGCTGCGCTCCGTGGCGTTCGCCAGGATGTTCGCCGTCTCCGTCATCTCCACCATAAAGGTGCTCTGTCCGCTCGCCAGGTCGTCATGGGCCCCGATGCGCGTGAAGATGCGGTCCACCAGCCCCACCTCGGCGGCCTCCGCCGGAACGAAGGAGCCCATCTGGGCCATCAGCACGATCAGCGCCGTCTGCCGCAGGAACGTGCTCTTGCCGCTCATGTTCGGCCCGGTGAGGACCATCAGGCGCTCGTTCGCGTCTAGGCGGGTGTCGTTCGGGATGAACGCCTCCGCTTGCGTCCGTTCCACAACGGGGTGGCGGCCGCCGACGATGCGCAACGTGTCGCCCGCGTTCACGGTGGGCCGGCAGTAGCGGTTCTCCACGGCGGCCTGCGCCAGGCTCAAGAGCGCATCCACCTGCGACAGCGCGGCCGAGAGAGCCAGCAGCCGCCCGCCCTGGGCGGCGACCGCCTCGCGCACCGTCCGGAACAGGTCTGCCTCCAGGCCGGCGATGCGCTCGTCGGCCCCCAGCACGGCATTCTCGAACTCCTTCAGCTTCGGAGTAACGTAGCGCTCGCCGTTCGCCGTGGTCTGCTTGCGGATCCAGTCGTCCGGCGCCATCGGCACGTTGCTCTTGCTCACCTCAAGGTAGTAGCCGAACACGCCGTTGTAGCCCACGCGGAGGTTCTTGATGCCGCTGCGCTCGCGTTCCTCGGCTTCCAGGTTGGCGATGTACTGGCGGCCATTGGCGGCCATATCGCGGAGGCGGTCCAGGTCGGCATCGAAGCCGGCGCGGATGAAGCCGCCGTCCATCATCTTCAGCGGCGGGTCGTCCACGATGGCGGCAAGAAGCAGCGCTCGCAGGTCGTCGCACGGGTCCAGGGCCTCGTGCAACACGCACAACAGCGATGAGGCGCAGCCGTCCAACGCGCCGGCCAGTTCCGGCACGCGCGCCAGGCTGTCGCGAAGGGCCGCCATGTCGCGCGGAGTGGCGGCGCCGGTTGCGGCCCGGCTCACGAGGCGCGGCAGATCCGCAATGCCCTTCAGGGCCGCCGCGGCGTCGTGGCGGAGGATGGTGGAAGATACGAACTCGGCCACGGCATCCTGGCGCGTGCGGATGGCCTCGCCGTCCAGCAACGGATGCTCAACCCACTGGCGCAGCAGGCGTCCACCGCCTGGGGTCTGCGTTCGATCCAACATCTGGAGCAAGCTCTTGCCGGCATTGCCCCACTGAGTTGAAGTGAGTTCCAGGTTGCGCCGGGCGGTGGCGTCTAGAAAGAGGAAGTTGTCGGTCGAGTAAGTGGCCAACCCGGCGAACAGCCCCTTGTCGGCGAGGTGGTTCCCTTCCAGATACTCCAGAACGGCGGCGGCGGCGTGTTGCGCCAGGTCCATCTCTTCGCAGCCGAACCCTCGCAACGAGGCTACCCCGAAATGCTCGCAGAGGCGCTGGGATGCGTTGCGGTGGTCCGGCGCGGGGTCGAAATCCGCCACGCGCCCGCGCGCCACCGTCCGAACTTCCTCGCCCAGCATGAAATCGTGCACCAGGAGGATCTCGGCGGGGTTCAGGCGGGCGATCTCGTCCAGCATGGCGCGGCGCGGAGCCTGCCCGCGCAGCTCCGTGACCAGGAACTCGCCAGTGGAAACGTCCGCCACGGCCAGGCCGAACTGCTCGCCGCCCTGGAACACCGCCACGAGGAAGTTGTTGGAGTGCCCCGGCAGCAGCCCCTCTTCCACCACGGTGCCGGGGGTAACCACGCGCGTCACCTGGCGCTTCACGAGGCCCTTGGCCTTCCGGGGATCCTCCATCTGGTCCGCGATGGCCACGCGGAAGCCGGCCGCGATGAGCTTGGCGATGTAGCGATCGGCCGCGTGGTACGGCACGCCGCAGAGCGGGGTCCGCTCATTCTTGCCGATGGGGCGGGAGGTGAGGGTGATCTCCAGAACCGGCGCGGCGCGCTCCGCGTCCTCTCCCATCATCTCATAGAAATCGCCGAGGCGCATCATCACCAGCGCATCGGGGTACTGCGTCTTGATGGCGCTGTACTGAGCCATCATCGGCGTGAGTTTGGGGGCATGCTCGGACATACCGCCATTGTAGCAAGGGGGAGTCAACAACCATCGGATGTCGGCCGGCGCCGACAGCGGGCCGGGCGCCGCCTGGAGAGCCCGAAGTATGCTTGATGGGTGAATCCCTCGGGGTGATCGTCCGAAGGGATAGGTGTGAGCTGAGCGGCAAGGCATCCACGAGTGGCGCTACACCGGCCTCACGGGCCTATGTAGCAGTGGGGTGGCGCTTGGCGGAGCCTTACCGCGCGGGCTCCTCGTCCAACGGAGCGAAGCCCAACCCGACCAGACTTCCCACACTGCCCTCCTCCGCCTCGGTCTCGTTGCGCACGGCGCGTGTAACCGCGCGCCTCTCGCCCGTTGGGATTTCCGGTGGAGAGCAGCGCCAGCAACTCTCCTCATCCTCCCGCATATAGAGGTCGCGGCAGACCGGACACCGCACCAGCTTGTCGAAACGATGGACCATGCGCATGGGTTGTCCTCTCCTCACTTAGGGCGCTCTCCTGCGGGGGCGGGCCGCCTCTCGGGAATGAGATCCGTGTCCGCCGTAAAATAGTTGCTGAAAACTCCACCGAAATGTGGCAGAACTCAGGCGCCGCGCTCAAGTTCGCTCTCCCGTCCGGCGATAGGTCTTGTAGACGGGGAAGAGGCGGGGCCGGACGTATGGGCCCCCCACACCCGGGGAGACCAAGATGACGAACACTCACGATCGAGCGCAAGGCCAAACCGATGCTGGTTCCGGCATCGCCATTTCCGGCGGCCCTCAGATCGCTCCCTGGACTGCCGAAGTGCACCAGGCCGTCTGCAAGGCGGCTTGGCTCCCCAGCATGGATATCAACAAGGTGGAGGAAATGCGCGCCCGGCTTGCCGCCGGCAGCTACGCGCCTTCCGCCGAACAGATGGCGGACGCGATCCTCGCTCGAGCGAACACCGCCCGCCTGTGCCGCTGAGTCTCTGCCCAGCCTCGCGGCCCCACGCGGCGGCCCCGCCAATTGGCGGGGCCGCCGCGCTTTTTGGCGCCTGGCGGCTCTGCTATACTGAGCCGAGACATTGGTGAATCGCGCCTGCGAAGTGAGGCGGCAAGCCGCCGCACTCCATAGGGCCGAGGCGATGGAGGAGTGTGCATGTCGGCGTTTCTGCAATCCGGTCCCGGCCTGCTTCTGATCGGCGCAATCGCGGGCGTCTCCAGCGGCCTGTTCGGCATCGGCGGCGGGCTCATCATGGTCCCCATCTTCGCCCTTGTCCTGCAAATGGACGCCAAGCATGCCACGGCGACTTCGCTGGCGGTGGTGCTTCTGCCCGTGGCCCTGCCGGCTGTTATCAAGTTCCATCGGGCCGGGAACATCGAGTGGCGCGTGGTTCCATGGGTGGCCCTGGGTTTCGCCCTGTGCAGCCAACTCGGCGCGCGCATCAACGTCGGACTCTCGGAGCGCCACCTGCGCTATGTCTTCGCCGCGCTGCTGATCGTTTCCGCCTTCCAGATGGCCATGAAGCCGCCGAAGCACGCGAATGCGCCCTCAGCCGGCGCCGGGCCGGCCGCGCCGGGAGCCCAGCGATGACGCCCGCCTACCAGGCCGGGTAGAACCGCGTGGTGTTCGCATCGCCGTACGGCGCCGCGACCACGTTCCCTCCGAAGCTGTAGAAACGGGTGGTATTGGCGCTGCCATATGGAGCCGAGATGATCCCCGGCCCGTAACCGTACGGACGGTACGCGGGATAGCCCCCGAAAACCGGGTATGGCTGCGGATACGCGGGAGCGGACTGGATGTTCACATACGTCTCCACGCGCACCGAAGGCTGTTGCCGAGCGACGCGCCGCGGCGCCCGCGTTGGATAGAGGCCGTCGTCCTCTTCATCGATTCGGCGGGCAGCCCGCTCCACGGCGTTCTCAGCCGGCGCGGCGGATTGCTCCGCGCGCGGGCGGATCACAACGGAACGCTTGACGACCGTGATGGTATCATCCATGATCCGGTAATCGGCGTTGGCCAGGTTAGCCACATAGCCGAACGCCTGCATGGACGGCGTCCGCTGGAAGTGCGCGGTGACATTTCCCTCCAGGTCCGAAGGGATGACAACGCTCTTGTGCGCGTTGCGGGCGATCTCCAGCAGAACCGATGCGGCCGGCGTGTCCTTGTAGTCCGCCGTGAAGAAGTCCGGCGTGTTTTTGGCGGGCGCCGCAGCGGGCGCCGCAGCGCGGACGCCGCCCAAGGCCGCCGCCAGGGCGAGCGGCGCGAGGATCCAGGTCTTCATCGTTAGCCTCCGCTGAGGCGTCCGGCGGCTCGGGCAAAATCGCCCGGCTCCGCGGGATGCCGGTGTCAACATGTTACCACCAGGGGCGTGATCAAGCCCCACGTTTGCCCCCCTGGGGCTCGAACACGCCATGTCTATGACGACCATACTGCCAAAAAGGTTCGGCGTCCACGCGCCGCTCTCCGGCGGGCTGAAGGGCTCGCTGCAATGGGCCGCGGACGCCACCAGCAATGCCATACAGATCTTCAGCGGAAACCCCAGCGCGTGGAAAGGCCGCCCATGGAGCGGCGCCGACTGCGCGGCGTTCGACGAGCGCCGCCGCGCCATGGACATCACGCCTTGCGTGCTTCACACGCCGTATCTCATCAACCTCGCCACTCCGGACGACAACAACTGGACGAAGTCGAAGGGGATGCTCAGTGACGCCCTTGCGCAGGCCACCCGAAGCGGCAGCGAATATGTGAACAGCCACATCGGCAGCCACCTGGGATCCGGCATGGATGCCGGCGTCGCCCGCGTGGCCGAGGCGCTGCGCGAAGTCCTGTCCGCCGACGGCTCCGGCGTGGTGGTCCTGTTAGAGACCACAAACGGCTCCGGCAACCTGGTGGGTTCGCACTTCGATGAGCTGGCGGCGGTGCTGGACGCCTGCGGCCCCGTTCGGGATCGCGTTGGCGTCTGCATCGACACCGCCCACATCTGGGCCGCCGGTTACGACATCTCATCCGAGGAGTCGACCACCGCCGTCATCGACGATTTCGACCGCCAGATTGGCCTGGACAAGCTCCTCTGCATCCACGCCAACGACAACCGCCGCGCTTTCAACGGCAAGTCAGACGTTCACCAGGATATCGGTGAGGGCGAGATCGGACCCGCCGCCTTCCGCGCGCTGGTGAACGACACGCGCCTCGCCCACGTTCCGTTCATCCTCGAAACCCCAAAGGAAAACCCCGGCGACGACCGGCGAAACCTGGACGTCCTCCGGGGATACCAGGTCTAGCTGTCAGCCGTCAGCGATCAGCCGTCAGCCAGAAGGCCCGCCTAAGAGGATGCTCTCCTTCCTGGCGCGACCTGTTGGCTGACGGCTGATCGCT
>DASXUL010000150.1:0-14852 GCA_036504855.1 Armatimonadota bacterium
CCGGTGAACTGCCCGACCGGAGCGTCTGCTCCAATTGCACGCGCTCCGCTGCCGGGAGAAAGACCTTAGCATGTCTCATGACCACAGGTTACCCACTTGTAACACAAACTAACACATCCTGCCTAACTAACGACTAAGCGCTATGTAGGCGTTCGGTGTCGATAGTTGGTTTTCGCCACGGTAGCGCCGGCGGGCCGCCAGCGCTACCGTGCACATCTGGCGAGTTTCACCGATCGTCTACTTAGTGGGTCACTTGTCACGAAGGGTGGCGTTCAGCGCGGTTTCACTCCGGGCATCATCGGCGCCTAACTGGGCTAAGGTGGTGCCATCGAGCGATCCGAATGACCCGCTACAATGCCTTCAGGAGGAATGGATGCGCAAACCAACAGCGGATGACGTGCGAAACCCGAGGAAGGCCGTGGAGACGCTGCGCCGATCATGGCGAGCGGAAACCGATTCCGCGCGCGGCTACCGGGACCTGGCGGCGGCCGAAAAGGACGAGCGACGGCGCGGAATCCTCGTCCGCATGGCCGAGGCCGAGGATCGGCACGCGGAGCGCTGGGCGCGGAAACTCGCCGAGCTCGGCGAACCTGTTCCTACCGTTCGAGAGACCGCCCGAACGCGCTGGAACCGCCTCGTGGCCCGCCTCGTTGGGGCCGAGGTGACCCTCCGCAAGATGGAAGCTGAAGAGGACCGACAGACGGCCCGTTACGGCGCGGAGCACCGCGCTCTGGCGGACCAGGATGCCGAGGCGGCCAGCATCCTGAAGGAATTCGCACGCGAGGAAGAGGCGCATGCGCGCGCCATCCGCTCGATGGTCCCCGCCCTGGGGCCGCAGACGGCTCTGGACGTGATGTTCCGCCGCGAGCGCCACACCCGGGCAGGAACCTGGATCTCAGACGCTGTCTACGGGGTGAACGACGGCCTGGGCTCGGTGTTCGGCATCGTAAGCGGCGTGGCCGGCGCCACCGAGAACACCGGGCACTACATCATCATCGCCGGAATGGCCGGCATGATCGCCTCGGCGCTCTCCATGGGCAGCAGCGCCTATCTCGCCGTTAAGAGCGAACGTGAGGTGCATGAGGCGGAGATCGGGCGTGAGCGCGCGGAGCTGGAAGAGAACCCGGAAGAGGAAATCGAGGAGATGGCCCTCTTCTACCAGCTCCAGGGTTTCGACGAGGAACAGGCTAAACGGATGTCGCGTCAGCTTGCGGAGGATCCGGAGCGGATGCTGAAGACGCTGGCGCAGACGGAGCTTGGCCTCTCGGACGAACGGCTGCCAAGCCCCTGGATATCGGCGACTTCGGCCACGCTCTCCACGGCGGTGGGCGCCTTCATCCCCGTGATCCCCTTCTTCTTCATGAAGGGCATTTCAGCGGTCGTTACCGCCGCCGTGGTATCCATCGTGGCTCACTTCGTGGTGGGCGCGGCGAAGAGCCTCATCACCACTCGGTCCTGGTGGTCCAGCGGGTTGGAGATGACGTTTGTAGGGATTCTGGCGGGCTCCGTAACGTATGGACTGGGGCTCCTGTTTGGCCGCCTGTAGTGAGGCGCCAGCCCAACGCGGGCTTCATGGCGCGCTACCATGCGGAAAGAGCACTGAAAGGGGAACCAGTATGCGACACACTCACCTGCTCGCCGCGCTTGCCCTGGCTGGACTAGCGCTGTCGGGCTGCGCGGCGAAATCGCCGGATTCGCCCGTCAATCCCTCATCGGCGGAGGCCGGCCACATCGTCATCGGGCCATACGTTCAGCCCGCCGGCTTCGATATGGGGAAGTCCCTCAACGTTATCTGGTGGACAGACGCCGCCGGCCCGGCCGTGTTGACGTGGACGGCCGATGGGAGCAAGGCGGGCGGCTCCGTTGCCGCCGAGCAGACGACGTACGAGGGGCTCACGCGTAACGTGGCTCGAGTTAACCGAGCGCGCCGCACGGGGGAAGGCATCCACTATGTGGCCTCATCCACCATTGACGGGAAGCGGTACGCCAGCCCGTCCCAGGCCGCGGCGTTCACGCCTTCAAAGGGCCAATCGTTCCGGTTCGCGGCCACGGGTGACGAAGGCGCCGGCAACGAGGCCGAACGCAACATCGCGGTCCAGATAGCGGCGCACAACCCAAGCCTGGTGCTCATCGCCGGCGACGTTGTGTACGGACAGGGCGACTGGGCGGAGTACCGCAAGAACCTGTTCCCTCAGTGGGGCGATGTGATGCGGTCCGTGCCCATCCTCCCGGCCCTCGGTAATCACGACGTGGGTAGCCCGAAGCATCGCGGCGACCCCTACCGCCATGTGTGGACCGTTCCCGACAACTGGAGCCCGGGCGACGCCAAGGGCCCGTACACGATCCTGAGGCGACGCGCCAACAGCTCCGAGGGACCGCTCCCCGCCGATCAATGGTCGTTGCGCAACTACAGCGTGGACGCCGGCGGCGTGCACTTCCTCTGCCTGGACTCCACGGCCGATCGCGACACGTTGGCCAATATGGTGGTTCCCTGGGCGAAGGCGGACCTCGCGTCGGCCCGGAAACGCGGGCAGAAGTGGATTGTGGCGTTCTGGCATCACCCGCCGTATACCCACGGCGCGTACCGCGATTCCAGCGCCCAGTGGCAGGACATGCGCGACCTGTTCGTGCCCATCCTGAAAGCGGCCGGAGCGCAGATCGTGGTGAACGGGCACGACCACACCTACCAGCACATGGAGTTGGACGGCATCCATTACATCATCAGCGGCGCCGGCGGGGCCAAGCTGTACAACGTGCAAAAGGACTTCGCAGGGAACGGTCAGCCGCCGATCCAGGGCTTCAGCGACGCGGTCCACTCGTTCACCCTGTTCGACCTGCCGGCTGACGGCCGCGAGATGTCCGTGCAGCAGATCGACGATACCGGCAAGATACTGGACAGCTTCACGATCCCGCATCGGTGATGCGGGGGGCAACTCAAAGGGGGCCCGGCAGCGGACAGGCTGCCGGGCCCCCGCTTCTGTGGCGGCAAAGGCGCGGAACGCGTGGGAGGAATGCGAGCGAGCCTGTAAGCCGGGTTCTGTACCGCCCGTAGGGCGGCGACGGCCATTTCTCTAGGGCCGGCGTTGCCGCCGGTCTCCAGCCACCGACCCGGGGATTGCTCTCCCTAAGGAGACGGCGGGGCGGGCGACCCCGATCTCTCCCTCTATTCGGTGTTGCTTCGGGCGGGGCTTGCCAGGCCGGCGCGTTGCCGCGCCGCCGGTGGTCTGTTGCACCGCCGTTTCAGCTCAACCCGCAACCGCCGAAGCGCTTGCCGGCCTTTCCTTTTCTGTGGCGCTATCCGTCACGGCGCGTTTACGCGCGCCGCGCCTCGGCGTTACCGAGCGCCCTGCCCTCCGAAGCCCGGACTTTCCTCTCCCCTTTCGGGCAGCGGCCGTCCGGCCCGCTCGCAAGTACCATTCTACCACAACGCAGCGATCTCCAGCGGCCTCACTGCCCCTTCCAGACCTCGATCAATACGTAGAGCATCAGGATCAGGTAGGAGAAGCCGTTGACGATAAGGTCCGCTCGCAGCGCGCGGCGCAGCCGTTGGGGACTGGGGCCGATCGCCCAGAACACGTAGGGGGCTTCCAACAGGATCGAAAGCGCGAATGTGGTCAGAATGCCGCGCGGCCCGAGGTCGTATCCCCGCACGAAGCCGTGCGGCATGACGATGCGCCAGCCGAGCAACCACGACGTCTCATTCGCCAGAACCATGGCGCCGGCGCACCGGGCGAGCGGCCGTTTCGAGATCCAGGCAAGCAGGGCGCCCTCGCCCAAGCCGACTATGACGTTGGCGATGGTCAGGACGTACGCTTCGTCGGTGGCGAACGCATACGGGCTAACAGGGTTGGCCCGGGCTGCGGCGACGCAGGCAGCGATTGCCGCGGCTGCGAACGCGAGTTGGCGTACGGGGGGCTTCACGATGGACCTCCAGGCGAAAGGGCGGTACGGCGGCGGCCGCCGCCACCCTATTATGTACGCCCGTTCGTCAGGTCGATGCCCGCGTCCTTCAGCGCGCCGAGCGCGTTCATGGTGATGGCGCTGTTCGCCAGCACGCGGTCGGCCCCGGCGTCCACGCCGGAGCGCCGCGTCGCCTCGTCCGAATGCCCGCAAAAGGCCACGATCGGCGCTGGGAAGCCTTCCGCCTTCAGCGACCGGATGAGATCGGCGGGCGAGAAGCCGCGCGCGTTCAAGTTGACCAGCAACGCCTCCGGAATCTCGTCCGCCTCTGCGGCCCTCAACGCGTCGGGGTCTGTGAAAACGCGGACTTCCGCGCCGCCGGATCGCAGCCCCTGCGCGATCTTGCTGGAGAACAGGATGTTGTCTGTTAAGAGGTGTACCATGCGTGCCCCCGCGGGTTCGATTTGGGAGGGGATGCCTGCGCCCTACCTGCTCCTAACAACCCCGGATCACCCATCGTCGCTCCCAGACCGACCGATTCCACAAATCGGTTTTCCGAGCGTCACTGCAGCACGTCGGGCCGGCGGAGAGGACCAAAAGCGCCCATCCGGGCTTGACGGCGCGGCAGCAAGCTGGTAATATAGGAGAGACGCTGGCCTCCCGCCGAGCGTTCGTGAAGCCCGCCCGGAAAGGACGACTATTTGAGGTTTCCCAGACGATACGCGCCGGCCGTGCTTGCGGTGAT
The DNA here is from genome assembly GCA_036504855.1 of Armatimonadota bacterium. Lineage (GTDB taxonomy): Bacteria > Armatimonadota > DTGP01 > JAKQQT01 > JAKQQT01 > DASXUL01. Next base: position 4,646 of record DASXUL010000150.1, read on the forward strand.
TGGCCTCGCCCTCCCGACATCCCTTCCGGTGAGAGCGGACAAAGGCGACATCTCCGCTCCCGTCCGCGGCCAACGGATTGTGCGCACTGCACTCTCCTACCGCGGCTGCCGGTATCGGTTCGGCGGCAACTCCCGCTCCGGCTTCGATTGCTCCGGTTTCACCAAGTACCTTTACGGCACGGCCGAGGGCGTGGGCCTTCCACGCACGGCGGCCCAGCAGTTCCGCAGCGGGCAGAAGATCTCCCGCGCCAAGCTGCAGCCTGGCGACCTGCTCTTCTTCAGCACCCGAGGCCGCTATGTTGGCCACGTTGGCATCTACGCCGGCAACGGCCAGATGATCCACGCCGCGAACCCCCGCAAGGGAGTCACGGTTTCCCCCGTGTTTGCCGGCTACTACGCCCGACGCCTTGTTGGCATCCGCCGTCCGGTTGGGTAAACTAATAGCTTTGCGGTTCTGAAGACACGTACGCCCTGTAACGGAATTGGCGGGCTACCATGGCGAGATTCCCCCTTCGGGGACTGTACCGGCGAAGGCCGGTTGCGCCAAGGTAGCCCGCCAATTCTGTTACAGGGCGTTCAACCGTCCCCTACGGAGCCGTTGCGCTCACCCTTCGCGCGATGACCACCGCATCGACCATGTCGATGCGCGTTGCGGAGGCGCCGGATTTGACCACGTTCAGGCGGTCCAGGTCGGCGCTGACTGGTTTCACCGTGCCGGCGGCGATCTTCATCGCGCGCTTCGTGTCTGCGGCAGTATACGGCGATTGGCTGACGGCATTATCCCACAAGCAGTTGGCGGCGCCCCATTTCGTGACGGCCGGGTCGAACTGCCCCGCCGGCACGGAACCGACGTGCCCGTCCGCGAACAGAACGTTTACCTGCCCGCCGTGCCGGGCGAAGGCGCGAACGCGGCCAGCGCTTCCCGAGGCCCAGGTGGGATCGGTGGCGCCGGTATACGGGTCCTGGGGCGTGGTAAAGTAGTAAGCGTCCGTGGAGGCGGCCGCCGCATCGTCCACCCATTGGGTGGCGGGCTTCGCGGCCGTAGCGGCGCTGATCACGGAAGCGTCGGCCAGCAAGATCGTCCAGGCCGGTTCATGGAAGGAGGAGATCTGGACGGTATGCTCCGGAGTGCTGATGGCGCGGTTCATGCCGTATGAGGCCGGCGAGGCGCCGTATGGGAACTCAGACGGATCCAGCTTATCCAGGGGGCAGCGCACGCTCAGCGATGAGTACCCATACGCTTTGACCGGCGCCGTCCAGGGAAGCGGCCCATCTGGCGTATCCAGGGCGCAAGGAGGGAGGGCGTCGTTGTAGTCGCCTGCGTACATCATCAGCGCCGTTCCGAGCTGGCGCAGGCGGCTTTGGCATGTGGAGTTGTCGTCCGCGGCGATGCGCTGGCGGACGAGCGGTAGAAGAACAGAGGTGACAAGGCAGGCAACGATTACAAGCGTTGTGCCCTCGCCGGTCCGGCGGCAGAGCAAGTGGTTCATAGTCCCTATCCGTGTTGTGTGTGATGTTATAGCAGGCGGCACAGAGCCACTGGCACTCTAGCACGGGAAGGTCGGCGGAACGAAATGCCCCAGCGTAGCGGGCGGGGATCCCCTCAGGCAGTCGTTTGGCGGCCAACGGCGATTAGGCTTTTCACCAGCAGTGACACAGGCGCGCAGCGCTGTCGACGTCCAACTTCGCCTCCTGTCCCGGATGCTGAATCAGGAAGTAGACGACATTCGGGCACGACAAGGATGCTATGGTCGCGCCGTTCGCGGTCCGCTGTAGCTGCTCGATCCGACGCTCCAGATACGCCTTTCGGTTCTCACGGGCATAGTGTTGGAAGACGAGCACGGCGGCGCCGGTCTCATACGCCTGCTTCACCTCTTCGAGGAATACGTAACGGGTAGATCGTTCGCCGCCCCGCGGCGTCGATGGGACCTCTATCCCGGTGTCCGGATCGAAGAACACAAGGTCTGCGCCTCCAGCGGCCTCCAGCGCCCGGAGGAAGTAAGCGCGGCGCTTTTCGGGGTCAGCAGGCACCAGCGTCAACGCGCCATCGCTCATGGGGAAGTTCGGATCGGACGGATAGTATGTCGCCCCGGGAATCAGGCGGATCGCCTCTGCCCAACGGACATCCCTGGCGGACGCGTTGATGCGATCATCGCCGACCAGAATACGTCGCAGGGCCATGAACGCCTCGGGGTCCGCCGTTCCGTGCGGCGATTGGGGGGCGAGCAGATACGATGTCTTGCCGCCGTCCGTACCTCCATCAGAGGGCGTCAGCATCCAACAGACCAGCGTTCGCGTGTCTCCCCGAGCGGTGAGAGCCCGAAGCAGGGCGTACTTGTGGAAGTCGTTGATGTCGCCGAAGTATTGATTCATCATCGTGGCCCTCCACGGTTGTCGTCTCAGTCGTTGAGAAGCGGTTCTATCCGGGGGAAGATGTGGCTCCGAATCCCACGTGATCGGCCTCTATCGGCATGCTTACAGGCGCCGGGGAGCGAGTTATCTGATTACGTGTCGATGATGCCCCGAACCCCAGGAGTGACTTCGTAGCCCTTCAACTGATCTGATTCGTCAAACCGAAATGTGATCCAGACACACCCAACAGTCCAGCCCAATTCAAGGTTTGGTCTTCCGCTGACGTCGATCTCAGTCCATGCAAGGATTGTGCGCTTCCCTTCTGGAGGGTTAGTGGTCTTGGCATAGGCGTCGTGGCGAATCCCATACAGGTTGAGGTAATTGGTGACTTCGCCGGGGCTTGCTCCGTTAAGGTGCGCTGCCGCGAGGTCCCTCCGCACATCGAGAGCCGCTCGGCGGCAGCGGAATTCGATCAGCGCGCCCCAACCGAACCAGAGGGGCAACATAAGTACCGCGAACGCTGCGGCCTTTCGGAGTCTGCGTCTCAGCATCGGGTAGGATCCCAGATTCGGCTCGGCTGTGCGAGCGGAGTGCTAGCATTTGGGCCAGTTCGACTATCATGCCGCCACGCCCAAATTGACCGTGCTTGCACGAAGGTCGGGATTGTAATCATCGTTGGGAGCCGGCAAGCTTCCGTCTGGGCAGAGCCCGGCTCAGGAAGATGCGGGCGTTCCGGCCTCCATCTCTTCGATGACCCGGCGGACCGCACGTGGGCCGTCGGCGCCTGCGGCCGGTGGCGCCACTCGGACCCGCGGGCTTCTTGCCCGGAGCGTGGAGGGGTAAACCTTCTTAGCTTCGTTCAGGGTGAGCAGGTCCCAGCGGTCGATGCGTTCCAGTTCGGCGGGCGTCAGCGATTCCTCCAGAGGCGGCCAAAGCATGGCGTCGCGCTCACTCAAATCCACGCCCTCGAATGCAGGGGAGACAACCATCACATCTATCTCGTTCGCCGGATTCACGGTCACAATCACGCGCGGACGAACCCTTCCGCGATCCAGGCCATCCGCGCGCTCCCTCAGTATCTGCTCGACCGAGGAACGAACCTCATAGATATCCCGTGTCTTCATAGATGCTCTCCAGCATACTGCTCGTTCAGCCAGTCCGTGACCTTGGTTGCGTCTGCAAGCATGGCACGCGCGGTCTCTTTGTCCACGCTTCGAGTTTCGTACCGCATCTCAGAGGACCAGATGGCGGCGATTCGCCCAAATGCGGCGGCCGGTCCCGATCGGCCGCCGCTGTTCATCAGACTCCAGAGGGCAATGTGAGGAACGCCAGTTCTGGAGGTCCGCCCAATCAGAACGCCCAGATCGTGTACAGCCAGTTCATCCGGCAGACGTTTCGAGCGAAGGCCCCGACTGACAGCCGGCTTCACCGCGCACTCCACGGAGTAGCCTACGAGGTAGACGCTGCCATTCCATCGCTGGTTCCGAAACAGCACCTCGGCATCCATGCGGCGGTGGACCGTCAGCTCGCGGAGCTGGTTGACCTGCGTGCGGATGCGCGGCATCTCAGTCGTTGAGTTTCAGCACGCTCATGAAGGCTTCCTGGGGGATGCTCACGCTGCCGATGGCTTTCATGCGCTTCTTGCCTTCCTTCTGCTTCTCCAGGAGCTTGCGCTTGCGGGTGATGTCGCCGCCGTAGCATTTGGCGATGACGTTCTTTCGCATCGCGCCGATGTGGGCGCTGGCGATGACCTTCGCTCCCACGCTGGCCTGGATCTTGATGTCGATCATCTGACGCGGCAGGATTTCGCGCAGCTTGTCGACCATCACCCGGCCCCGCGCGTAGGCGTTGTCGCGGTGCGTAATGAAGCTCAGGGCATCCACGAGCTCGTTGTTGAGCTGGATGTCCAGCTTAACGAGGTGGCTGTCCTTGTAACCGGAGAACTCGTAGTCGAAGCTGGCGTAGCCGCGGGTGCGGGACTTGAGCTGGTCGAAGAAGTCCATCAGGATTTCGGAGAGCGGCAGGTCGTATGTGAGGATGACGCGCTTGGAGCCGCTGTACTCCATGTTCTTGAACAGGCCGCGCCGGGTGTTGCAGAGGTCCATCACCGTGCCCACGTAGTCGGTGGGGACAATCACGGTGGCGGCCACATAGGGCTCCTCGGTCTTGTCGATCTTCTGCGGCGGGGGCATGAGGGCCGGGTTGTCTACATGCAGAACGGATCCGTCCGTTTGGGTGATCCGGAACACCACGCTGGGGGCCGTGGCGATGAGCTCCAGGTTGAATTCGCGCTCCAGGCGCTCCTGCACGATTTCCATGTGCAGCAGGCCGAGAAAGCCGCAGCGGAACCCGAAGCCAAGAGCGGCCGACGTTTCCGGTTCCCAGGAGAGGGAAGCGTCGTTGAGCTGCAAGCGACCGAGGGCATCGCGAAGGTCCGGGTACTGGTCGCCCTCAATGGGGTACAGCCCGCAGAACACCATCGGCTTCGCCTTACGGTAGCCGTGCAACGGAACGTGGCTGGCGTTGTCCGCGCCGGTCACGGTGTCGCCAACGGGAGCGTCCGCCACGTCTTTCAGCGCGCCGTGCAGGAAGCCCACGTCGCCGGTGAACAAGCCGTCCATCTCCGCCATCCGCGGGCGGAACACGCCAACGCCGTTCACCTCAAATACCTTGCCCGAAGCCATCATCTTGATGCGCTGGCCCGGCCGCAACTCGCCGTCCACAACGCGCACGTACGCCACAACGCCCAGGTAAGGGTCATAGTGGCTGTCGAAGATGAGCGCGCGCAGGGGCGCCATCTCGTCGCCCTTCGGCGGCGGGACGCGCGTTACAATCGCCTCCAGGATCTCCGCGATGCCCACGCCTTCCTTGGCGCTGCAGAGGATGGCTTCCTCTCCGGGTATCGCCAGCATCTCCTCAATTTCCTCGATGACGCGTTCCGGGTCGGCCGCGGGCAGGTCGATCTTGTTGATCACCGGGATAATGGCGAGGTTGTGCGCCAGAGCGAGGTTCACGTTGGCCAGGGTCTGGGCCTCCACGCCCTGGGCGGCGTCCACAACGAGGAGCGCGCCCTCGCAGGCGGCGAGGCTGCGGCTGACTTCGTACGAGAAGTCCACGTGTCCGGGCGTATCGATCAGGTTGAACGTGTACTCGTGGCCGTCATGTCCGTGGTAGGGAACCCGGACAGCGGCCATTTTGATGGTAATGCCCCGTTCCCGTTCCAGGTCCATGCTGTCCAGCACCTGCTCCTGCATGTCCCGGTGTGAAATGGCTCCGGTCTGCTCCAGGATGCGATCTGCGAGCGTGGACTTGCCGTGGTCGATGTGAGCGATGATGCAAAAATTGCGTATGTGTTTCTGAGAGTGGTCCATAAACATCCAAAAAAAGCCGAGGGGCGCGGAAACCCCCGGCATACCTCTCTATTGTACCAGATTGCCTGCGTGTCGGGAAACAGGGCCGGAGGCGCGCCTGTCTGCCGCGGCGCCGGCCGTGGTCGGCGGTTCGGCCGCGTGCTTCCACGGAGTCTCCACGCGGGCGTCACGGCCTCGTCACAATGCGCTGCCAAAATGAATGCGGATGCGCCCGCCCCCCGATTGGGCGGCGTCTTCCTTTGGCGCATCCAACCATATTTGAGGGGACCAAGAATGCGAACTCTGTTCCGACCGCTCGCGGTGGCGGCGGCCTCCGCCGCACTGGCGCCGTTGGGCGGCGCCCGCGCCGACATGAAAGTCGTGGCTACCGTCAGCGTTACCGGCCTTCCGTACGGCGACGTTCAGCCGCATGCCGTCACCACCTATGTGAAGGGGGAACGGGCCGCCGTCATCTCCGACGGTGGAGCGACGGTCTATGACGGCGCAACCGGTAAGGTGACGCTTCTCGATACGTCGGCTCGCGCGTATAGCGTTTTCACGCGGGAAGACTGGATGCGCCGCGGCGGATTGGACGAACAGATGGCGAAACGGGTTGGCGTGAGCGCCACGCTGAACCTGAAGCCGCAGGACGGCGTCAAGGCAATCGCCAGTCGCGATGCCAAGTCGTTCACGGTGTCCGGCAAGCTGACCATGAAGCCAAAGATGGGCGGGTTCGCGGGCGGCGGGGGCGGGATGAGAGGCGGTGGGCGTCGCGGGGGCGGGGGATTCCCGGGTGGAGGCTTCCCCGGCGGTGGACTACCTTACCAGGGCGGCGGGTTCCCTGGCGGCGGCTCTGATGGCCCTCCCGGCGGCGGGCGCGGGAAGATGTCCGCGCCAAAGGCGGAGGTCACCGGGTCCGTCTGGATTGCCGACGGACCTGCCCTGGAGACTGGCCGCAAAGACAAGACCGGCGCCCTCCCCTTCGCATCTCAGATGGCGCCGCCCTGTCCGTTGCTGAAGCCTCTCGCCGAGCAGCTTACGAAACTCGGCGTCGTTCCCCTGTCCAGCCGCATCGAGATCTCGATCTCCGCGCCGAATGGGGGGACGGCCACTGCGATCACTGCCTCCTACGACGTTAACGAGATAGACGCCGGCCCGGTGGACGACGCCGTCTTCCGCGTACCGGACGGCTTCACGCTGGTCGACGCGCCGCCTGCCCCATCCCTGATGGCGATGCCCGGCCGCTAGAGGGAGGCGTCTGGGGTGAACTGAGCCGCTGCTCCGGCTCTTGTATAGGGTCATGCATCGCTCATCGCTATCCGCGCTGGCTACAATACGGTACATCATGGCCACCGACATCGATCCCAACGCGCCATTCCGCCAGGAGGGGGCGCGCTACATGCGCGAGCAGAACCGTAGGATGCATCAGCATCTCGCCGGAACGCTGGCGGGCGAAGACCCGGAGGAGTTGCACGACATGCGCGTGGCGTCGCGCCGCTTGCGCGCCGCCATGGTCGTCTTCGAATCCTGCTTCCCGAAGGGCGCCTACCTGCGCTGGCGTCGCCGCGTCTCGTCCATCACCGGGGCGCTGGGCGGCGTACGCGATATGGACGTGCAGATCGCCGCTATCGAGCGTCGCCGCGAGGGCCTTCCGGAATCTCAGCAGGCCGACGTAGATGCATGGCTTCAAGGGCTGAAGTCCCGCCGCGACGGGGCGCGCAACGCGATGATCGCCGCCCTGAAGCGCTGGGAGCGCCGGCGGCGCGGCGATGCGCTGGACCTCCTTCTGGTTCGAATCGGGCGCGAGGATCCGCTCTGCTGCCTCCTGGAGCGCCTGGAGGGCGCCAGGCATGGCTAAGGCGCGCTCCATTATCGGGATGGATCCGGAGGCGTCGGTGCGGGCCAATGCGCGCCCGGCTCTTCAATCGCGCCTTGATGAGGCCGTCGCTCTGGCCGCGTTGTGCACCGGTCCAGACGAATCGCTGGCCATGCACAACCTGCGCATCGCTCTGAAGCGACTGCGATACACGCTGGAGGTCTTCGCGTCGTCGGTGGAGGGAGCGGAAGCGCTGCTGTCGACGCTCAAACGCCTCCAGGATCTCCTGGGCGAGTTACACGACGCCGATGTGCTAATCCCTCTGCTGGCGCCGGACTTGGCCGCGCCTGGCGTGCATGCGCTCCTGCGGCGCACGATGGCCGACCGGGAAAGCCTCTACAGGGACTTCGAGGAGACGTGGCGCGCGGAGACCTCCGCCGGTTTGCCGCAGCGTATCCTGGACGCGATCCGCGAGGATGCCGCGTGAGCGAGGAAGTGCGGGCCGGAATCGATGTCGGCACCAATGCCGTCAAGTGCATCGTGGCGCGTGTGGCAGACGGGCGCATCGCGGAAACCCTCCATGAGGACCGTCGCGCCACCCGGCTTGGCGAGGGACTTGGGCGCGCGGGGCGGTTGGGCGCCGATGCGGTGCGCCGAACGGCCGAGGCCGTTTGCATCATGACAGACGCGGCGCGGTCGCTTGGCGCCGCGCGCATCCGGGCCGTCTCCACCAGCGCGGCCCGCGATGCCGCCAATCCCGAGGACCTGATCGACGCCGTGCGAACCCGTTGCGGGATAACCGTGGAGGTCCTTCCGGGTGACGAGGAGGCGCGGCTCTCGTTTCTGGCGATTTGCGAAGAGGCGGGCGACGCCCCGGTGGCAATGTTCGACCTGGGCGGCGGCAGCACGGAGTGGGTACTGGGCCGCGCCCAGCACGTGGAGTTCCGCCGCAGCGTTGACGTTGGAGCCGTGCGTCTTACGGAGCGATCTCTGAGCGGCGACCCGCCGACAGCAGCGGCGGTGGAAGCCGCGCGGGCCGAGATCAAGAAGGCGCTCGATGAGCTGCCGGATGTCAGCGGGCGCTGCCTCATCGGAACCGGGGGGACCGTGCGCAATCTCGCGGCTGTGTACGCCAGCCATGCGCACATACCGTGGGAGGCTGCGTGCCGCCTGACGCGAGCGGAGGTTGAGCGCCAGATCGCCGAGTACGCCTCGCTGCCGGCCGCCTTCCGCCAGCGCATCCCGGGCCTGGAGCCGGATCGCGTGGACATCATCCTCGCCGGCGCCCTTGTCGTGGCCGCCTGCATGGACCGCGCCGCCGCCGGAGACCTGACCGTCACCGAGCGTGGTCTCCGCCACGGCCTCGTCCTGGAGTAACGGGATCCCGGCGCTTGCGCTCCTCAAGCAACAATGGTCTTGTTTAGCCCCGTTCGCTTGGCTATACTGGCTTGGTACGCGTCAAGGAGCGCTGAAAAGAGATGAAGTTTGTGATCCTCGGGTGTGGCCGGGTTGGCTCGATTCTGGCAATGGAACTGAGCGAAGCCGGTCACGATGTGACCATCATCGACCGGAATAAGGATGCCTTCCGGCGTCTGTCGCCTCGCTTCGCGGGGCAGACGGTTTTCGGCATGGGAATCGATGAGGATGTGCTGCGGCGCGCCGGCATTGAGAGCGCCGATGCCTTCATCGCCCTCACTCAGGGCGATAATACCAACATCATGGCCTCCCAGGTGGTGCAGGAACGTTTCCGCGGCCCCAAGGTGCTGTGCCGCGTGTATGACCCCATCCGCGCAAAGGTGTTTCGCGAGCTCGGCATCCATACCATCCCGACCGCCAAGCTGCTGGCCGGGCTGTTCAGCGACATGCTGCTCGATCAGCCAGTCCGCTCCGTGGCCGCCTATCTCGGCGAGCCGGAGCTCGCCGCCGGGACGGAGGAGGCCTAACATGTACGTGATCGTAATCGGCGGCGGCAAGGTAGGATACTACCTGACGAAGACCCTCGCCCGCGAGGACCACGAAGTGCTTTTGCTGGAGAAGGACCCGCGCCGGGCCGCGGTTCTGCGTGAGTCCCTTGGTGACCTGGTCCTGCTCGGCGACGGCTGTGAGGTGCGCACCCAGGAAGACGCGGGCATGGAGCGGGCCGACGTTGTGGCGGCGGTGACCGGTGACGATGAGGACAACCTTGTCATCGCCCAGATCGCCAAGCACCGTTTCCAGGTGCCGCGCGCCGTGGCCCGCATCAACAACCCTCGCAACCAGGATACCTTCAAGGCCGTGGGCATCGATACCACCGTTTCGGCCACGGAGATCATCTACCACATGATCGAACAGCAGGTGCCAAGCGGCGACATGATCCCGCTGGCCCTTCTGAAGGGCAGCAACATCGAGATCGTGGAAGTGGAACTCGCCAGCCGTTCTCCGCTGATTGGGCGAACCCTCAAGGAGTTCACGTTCCCAACCGACACCCTGGTCATCGGCGTGATGCGCGAAGGCGTGCCCACCCTGCCCCACCCGGACGCGCAGTTCCGGCTCGGCGACACAGTCATCGCCCTGGTCTCCGCCGTCAACGAGCCAGTGTTGCGCGACCTCCTGCACCCGCAGACCGTGTGAGAGAGAGTAGCGATCAGCCATCAGCCGTCAGCTATCAGCCAGAGGGTTGGCGTGTGAGGACACTTCCCTCACACGCCAA
>DASXUL010000151.1:0-25958 GCA_036504855.1 Armatimonadota bacterium
CCCAATCGTGATCCGAGTCGTTGCCGGCCTCGTGAACCGGCGCACCCAGACGACGCCCCTGCGCGTCTGCCAGGCAGCCATCTAGACGCTGCCACGAACACTCCCCCTCGTCCTGCGCCATTTGCACAATTCATCTAATGGCACAGAATGTCGTTCATAGGTTGGCGTCCAGCCCCGCCGTCTTGCGGGCGATGGAAACCGCATCGCCCATGTCGATACCGGCGCCAGAAGCGCCGACGTTCAGCCGGGCCGTGTCCCCCGCCGAGGCGGCGATCAGCCCGCTGGCGATGCCGAGCGCGCGCTTCACGTCCGCCGGGGTGAACGGGGCGGTGGCGGCGTCGTACTCATACGCCCCTATGTCCACCTGCAGGCCGCTAACGCGGGGCTTGCCGTCGGCATCCACGGCGCCGATGGACGCCGCGAGATCGTCGCCCGCGTCGATGCACGGCGAGCCTGTCTGCAAGCGGAAGTTGCCGTTGGCCCGGTCGATGAACAGGGGATCCAGGTTGATGTTGCCCTGATCGGCGGGCGGCGTGAAGCCCTGGTAGTCGCCGGCGGCGTTGCCGAAGACGGCGTTATGGGTGAACTTCAGGTTGCCTGGGTTGGACTCGGTGAAGAGGCCGTAGCGGGCATTGAACGCGACGATGCTGTTGGCGGAGTTCACCATGGTGTAGGGTCCGGTGGCGTGGATGCCGTCCCGGCCGTTGCCGCAGACCGTGTCGTTGGTCAGATCCGCCTGCCCGGAAACCAGCAGGCCGTCTCCGCCGTTCGCCCAGATCGCGTTGCTGAAGAGGCTCAAGCCGCCCGACTCAACGGAGATGCCGGGGCCCGTGTTGTGGAAGACTGCGTTGTTCGTCAGCGTTGGCCCGCCGTTAGTGATGACGCCGGTTCCGTTGCCGGAGATGGCGTTGCCGACGAGTATCGCCCAACCGCGCGTTCCGATGCGCGCACCTTCCACGCAGCCGGAGATCGCGTTGGAGTCCAGTGTCGGCATGCCATACTGCACGTGTACGCCCTGCTTGCACCCGGAGATGGCGCAATGGATGACGGTGGCGGCGTCCGCATGGATCAGGGCTCCGCATTCGCTCATCCCCGAGATGTCGCAGTTGGCCACTGTCGTCGCGCCGAGGCTCACCGCCACGCCGTTGCGTCCGTTCTGGAGGGTGAAGCCGTCCACCACGGCCCGGCCGGCCGGGCAGGACGCCACGTTATTGCCGCCTCCGTCCAGCACGGTGGGATTCGCGGCCCAGTTCCGCTGGCTCCGCTCCGATTCCGTCCCGGCGAAGCCGCCGAACAAGGCCGTGCCCGCGTCAAGGGTGATGTCGCCCGCGTAGATCCCCGCCGCCACCCACACTTCACGGGCGCCTAGCGTCGACAAGAGAGCTGATCTCACCGTCCTCTTCGCCCTCGCCCAAGTCAGGCCGTCGGCGATGTCATTCCCGAAGGGCGCCACGTGCAAGATGGAAGGCGGAACGTTCCACGTGACGCCGTCGCTCTCGTCCGAGCCGATGTCCACACCGGCGCCCTGCACGCGCGGCTGGCCGTCGATATCCGCTGCCCCGATCAGCGGGACGTTGGAGCCGGCGTCGCGGCACGGCGAGTCCGGCTGTATGTGGATGTCGTGGTAGAGGCTGGTCAGCTTCGGGTTCAGCGAAAAGTTGCCCTGGTCGGCGGGCGGCGTGAATCCGGCGAAGTCCGGCTGTCCGTGGCCGTAGACATCGTTGTGCGAGAATACCGGAATATCGCCCCTCACGCGGCGGACGCCGAAAAGGACATTGGAGGCGACGATGTTGTTGGTCAGGCTCACGGCGCCCGTATCCAGATCAACGCCGGACCCATTGTTGCCGCAGACCGTGTTGTTGATCAGGGTCGCCGCGCCGCCGGCCACATTGACCCCGGAGGCGCCGCTCCCGGAGATCGTGTTGTTCACCAGAGTGGCGGCGCTCCGGGATGAGACGTAAACGCCGTCTCCGAAGGAGCCGGTGATCTCGTTGTTCGTCAGGGTGGCAGTGCAGTCCGGGTAGATGTACGCTCCGGCCTCGCCGTTGCCCGTGAGCGCGTTATTGGTCAGCGTGACCGTGCCATAGTAGAAAAACGCCCCGCTCATTCCGTTGTCGGAGATGTAGTTGTCGGTCAGTATGAAGGATCCATCGCTGCCCGACACTCCATATCGGGCATTGCCGGAGACGCTATTGTGGGTGACGGTCGCGTTTCCAGACAAGTCGATGCCATGATCGCCGTTCCCGAAGACGGCGTTACTGCTGAGCGTGGCCGAGCCCTTTACTGAGATGCCCACGCCGCCGTTGTCGGCAACCACGCAGCCGGCCACGATCGTCGTTCCGAAAGCCCACACGCCAGCTCTCTCATTATCGCGGATCACGTTGTGGGCAAGGCTCAGCGTGCCGGGGCTGGTCTCCACGCCCCATAGGCCGTTTCGCACCGTAAAGCCGTCCACCGTAACGTTCGGGCCGCCGCAGTGGACGGCCGCCACATTGCCCCCGCCGCCATCGAGCACGGTCGGGTTGATGCTCCAATCTCTCTGGCCGCGCTCCGTTTCGGTTCCGGCGAAGCCGCCGTATAGAGCCTCGCCGGCGCCCACGGACACCGGCCCGGCGTATATCCCTTTCGCCACCCACGCCTCCACGCTGCCCGGGGCGATGGCCAGCGCCGCGGCCACGGTCCGCTTGGCCGTGCCCCATGTCAGGCCGTCATGGGCGTCATCGCCGTCCGGCGAGACGAGGACTATCACGAGGGAGACCGTCCACGCCGTTCCGTCGCTCTCATCGGCGCCGATATCCACGGCGCCATCCTGGATCCGCGGCTGGCCGTCCACATCGGCGCTCCCGACCGCCGCCGCAGTGCTTCCCGCGTTGCGGCATGGCGAGTCGGGCTGGATGTGAACATTACGATACGGGTTCGAGAGCTTCGGGTCCACCTGGAGATTGTCATGGCGGGATGCCGGCGAGAACCCGGAATCGGGTCCGGCGGAGTTTCCATACACGTCGTTATAGGAGAAGGCCGCCACTTGGGCTTCGCCGTCGCCGCGTACGCCAAACCCGGCATTGAACGCAATGATATTGTTGACGAAGGTGGTGGCGCCGCTGTTGACGATCACTCCGTCGGAACCGTTACCCGTGATGGAGTTGCCCGTGAGCGAGGCGATGCCGACCACGCGAACGCCCGCGCCGTTGCCAGAGATCGTGTTGTTCGCCAGATGCGCCTCGCCGTAGAATACGCTGACGCCGTCAAAGCGGTTAGCGGAGACAGCGCTGGAGTCCAGGGAAACGGTTCCGGTGGCGTAGACGCCGTAATCGTTGTCGGAGAAGGTACAGCCGGCGAGCGTGGCCGTGCCTTGATCGATGTTGATGCCAGCCTGATTACCGGTAAACACATCATTCGCGACGGTGGCCTCACCGCCGCTGTCCACGTTCACAGCGACTCCGGCGTTCCGGAACGAGCAGCCGTCCAACACGAGGCCTGGATATCGGCAGGCCACCAGGGTCTGGTGGGAGCCGCCGCCATCTAGCGCGGTCGCGTTCGCTTTCCAGTTTCGCTGCCCTCGCTCGGTTTCGGTTCCGGCGAAGCCGCCGTACAGGGCGATGTTGGCTCCCGGCGAGATGCTGTTCTCGGCGTAGACGCCCTTCGCCACCCATACCTCGTCGCCGCTTTTCGCAACGGAGAGGCCGGATGTCACGGTGAGGCAGGCTCTGGACCATGACGAGCCATCGTGAACATCGCCCGGGGCGCTCCCGTTTACGTACACGACTCGGGCGCGGGCCGATAGACCCAGTGCGACGAATAACAGGGACAACAACCAGCAGGAACGGCGTACCATGCCATGTGCCTCCACGGGGACATCGGTAGATGGTTGCGAGCGCGTCGGTGACCTATGGTCCGAGCGGGCTCCATTTGGCCCGCGGCCGTGTGGGCGCGGAAGACTTGCAGGCCGGAATCGACGGCGGAAACACGACCGCGGCCGGGCCCGCCGCAGGACGGAGCCCGGCCGCCATGAACCAGGCGACCAGCATGTTCTTAGTCGCCCGCCGTCCCGCCTTTGTTCCCGGCCGGCGAGTTGGCGCATGGGCAAACCCTATGGAGTGCGGCGGCTTGCCGCAGCTTTTGGCCGGCAACAACCGGGCGAAAGCAGCGGCAAGCCGTCGCACTCCATATGCCTGCTTCCGTGCCAGGCTATCGCTCAGTCTGTCCCGGCGGCCTGGCGGGCGAGGCGGATGGCGTCGGCGATGTTCACCACCCCGTCCGGGACCACGTTCAGCCGGCTGATGTCCGCCGGGGCGGGGGTTTCCAGGCCGGCCGTGATGCGCAGGGCGCGCTCGGCGTCCGCCAGCGAGATTGGGGCGGCGTGTGAGATGCGCCCAACCGAGCCGCTGCCTTGCGCGAGGTAGTACAGCGCGCCGTCCGGGCCTACCTTCAGGTCCACCGGCGAGGGGATGCCGGTAGCGAAGAGCGTGGATGTGGATGGCGCGGCGGGGTCGATGCTGTAGATCCAGCCGCCGCAGTTATCCGCGAAGAAGTAGCGCCCCGTGTAGGAGGTCGGGAACATCGGCGTGGACGGGTTGTAGAAGGCCCCGCCGGTGATGGCGCATCCGGTTGGCGCGCCCGTGTTGTGGTTGTAAACGTACAGCGGGTCGCGGTAGGCGGGGTTCGGCGGGTCGGCGAAGCCTTCTTCAGCGGGCCAGCCGTAGTTGCTGCCGGCGATGCCGTCGTCGATCTCCTCCCACGTGCTCTGCCCCACGTCGTTGATGAAGATGCGCCCGGACCCGGGCTGGATGGCGAAGGTGAAGGGGTTTCGCAGCCCCATGGCCCAGATGGCGCGGTTGGCGCCGGCGGCCGTATTGTAGAACGGGTTGTCTTCCGGGATGCTGCCGTCACTGTTGATGCGCAGCAGCTTTCCCAGGCGGTTCGTGAGCGTTTGCGAATTCGTTCCGTTGGCGTTCTCGCCCACGCCCACGTACAACTTGCCGTCGAGACCGAAGTGGATGGCGCCGCCGTTGTGGTTGGTGGCGGCGCTCAGGTTATCCAGGTCCATCAACACAACGGCGCTTCCGGGGGCGGCCACGTCGCCATCGGCCGTGTAGCGCACGATACGGTTGTGAATGGGGGAAACCGCCGTGGTGTGATACACGTACACATAGTGGTTGCTGGCGAAACCCGGATCGAAGGCCACGCCCAACAGCCCGCGCTCACCCGCGGAGCTCACGGCGATGCTCACGAACGGGTTTGGCAGCAAGGCGCCATCCTTGATCACGCGCAGGCTGCCCGTTTGCTGGCACACGAACAGGCGCCCGTCCGGGGCGAAATCCATCGCGGTTGGGGCGCTCAACCCGCTCGCGTACACCGCGTCCGCGAAGCCCGTCGGCACGGTGGCCGCGCGCGCGGCGTACAGAAGACCAATCGCCAGCACACAATACCGCAGCATGATACCCTCCCGGTGACTGAATTCCGGCGGCAGTATACCCGCTCTGCCCGGTTCGCTCAACGTGTCCTCCGCCGCGCGAAACCAACGACGGCGGCGTTCCCGGCCCGCGGGGTTGTGATACAATATCAGCGTCTTAACAGCAGCCAACGGAGAAACCGAATGATCAGACTTCCGCGCGCCGTCGCTTTATCGGCGCTGTTCATCCTCGCGCCCGCCCTCGCCGAGAACGTGC
The DNA here is from genome assembly GCA_036504855.1 of Armatimonadota bacterium. Taxonomy (GTDB): domain Bacteria; phylum Armatimonadota; class DTGP01; order JAKQQT01; family JAKQQT01; genus DASXUL01. Next base: position 5,670 of record DASXUL010000151.1, read on the forward strand.
CTGTGCGCATCCTGGCGCTCAACGATTTCCATGGCCACGTGCAGGCCGATCGCACCGTCACCGTGAATGGGCTGAAGCAACCAGCCGGCGGCGCCGCCTGGATCGCCTCGCTCGTCCGCCGTGAACGCGCCCAGCGGCCGAACGCCCTGCTCGTCGAAGCGGGCGACATGGCCGGCGGCAGCCCCCCCATCTCGGCCCTCTTCCAGGATGAACCTACCGTTGAGTTCCTGAACCTCTCCGGCTGCGACGTGGGCACGCTGGGCAACCACGAACTGGACGAAGGCATGCCGGAGGCCCTCCGGCTCTGGAAGGGCGGCGTCCACCGCTCCAGCCGCTACTACCCGAAGCCGTTCCCGGGCGCGAAGTTCCCGATCATCTGCTCCAACCTTGTGGACGCCAGGTCTGGGAGGACCTTCTTCCCGCCCTACGTCGTGAAAAAGGTCTCCGGCGTCAAAATCGCCTTCATCGGCGCCGTTACGGAGGAGCTTCCCAACGCGGTGGCCGCGAAGTCCATGCAGGGGATCCGTGAACTGAAGCCCGCCTTCGCCATCAACCGATCCGTGAAGGAGCTGCAAAAGTGGGGCGTGCATGCCTTCGTCGTCCTCGTGCATGAGGGCGGAAACCAGGAGAGAGGCGGCGCGCTCACCGGAGCCATCGTGGACTTGGTGAAGGCGCTGGACAAGGACGTGGACGTGGTCGTCTCCGCTCACTCCCACCAGTTCACCAATGCCCGCATTGGCCGCGTGCTCGTCACTCAGGCCCGGTGGGCCGGAACCTCCATCGCCCGCATCGACCTGACGGTGGACCGCGGCTCCGACGACATCGTATCCAAGAGCGCCGACATCCTGGATGTGCTCCATACGAACCTGCCGCCGGACAAGGCGGTGGAAGCGATGGTCGCCGGCTACGACAAGCTGGCCGGGCCGCGCATCAACAAGGTCGTGGGCGAGACGGCGGCGCTTGCCAAGCAGCCAGGGAGAGACGAGTCGGGCCTCGGCAACCTCATCGCGGACGCGCAGCGCGAGGCCGTTGGCGCGGACATCGCTTTCATGAACCCGGGCGGCATCCGCGCGGACCTGCCGGAAGGAACGGTCACCTGGGGGCAGGCGTACGCCGTGCAGCCTTTCGGGAACCAGGTGGTCACCCTCAACCTCACCGGCGCCCAGGTGCGCGCCGTGTTGGAGCAGCAGTGGCGGCCGGACGGGAATACCATGCTCCCGGTCTCGGGCATCACGTACACGTATGACCCAGCCGCGGAAATCGGTCATCGCGTGACGACTATCACCGGACCGGACGGCAAGCCGCTGGACGACGCCGCAAACTACACGGTTGCCATGAACTCGTTCCTCGCCGGCGGCGGTGACGGCTTCACCGCGCTGAAGGATATCGCGGCCAAGCCCGGCCCGAACGATCTGGATGCGCTCCTCGCCTACATCGCCGCGCACCCGCGCATTGCGCCCTCGCTGGGGCGCGCCCAACCTGTTTCCCGATGACCATCCGCAATCCGCTCCGCGCGCGCAACCGCCGGCCCGTGTCCCGCCACCGGCGGCGGCTGACGCGCGTTACCGGCTTCGCCGCGGCCATCGCCCTGGTCGTGCTCCTCGCCACGGCCTGGCGCATCCGCACGGCCAATATTGATCAGGCCGCCACGGACCTGCACCTCTGGCCCGCGCCTGGCGCCGCGGACCGGCTGCTCGTTTTCGCGCCCCATTGCGATGACGAAACGCTGGGCCTTGCCGCGTACATCCAGCAGGCTCTGCATGCCGGCGCGCAGGTGCGGGTGGTCTTCATGACCAACGGCGACGGGTTCACCTGGAGCGCGGAACGCGAATTCAAGCGAGTGCGCGTGGGGCAAGCCGGTTACGTGCAATTCGGCATGGCCCGTCAGCAGGAGGCACTGACAGCTCTCGCCATCTCCGGTGTCCCATCCCAGGATGTCACCTTCCTCGGGTATCCGGACGGCGGCCTCGCGGAGCTCTGGCTGCACAACTGGACGCCCGCCACGCCGTACGTTTCCCGGTTCACCGGCTTCTCGCGCAGCCCATACCCCAATAGCCTCACGCGCGGCGCCATCTACTGCGGCCAGAACGTGCGCGCCGACGTTCAGCGCCTCGTCCGCGAGTTCCGCCCCACGCAGGTCTTCTGCCCCCATAGCGCCGACAACCACCCGGATCACTGGGCCACATTCAACTTCGTAACGGATGTGCTCTGGACAGAACGGCGCGCGGGGGGAACGGCGGCCAAGGCCGTTCCAGTGCAGGGGCTCTACCTCATCCACCGGGGCGACTGGCCGGTGCCCCAGGGCTATCACCCGGATGACGGACTGCCGCCGCCAGCCGGACTGGCCCATCTGGACACCGATTGGCGCCAGGTTCCCGTTAACCTCGAACAGCGCGACACCAAGCGGCGGGCGATCGCCGCCTACGTCAGCCAGATGCGCGTCATGAAGCGCTTCCTCACGTCGTTCGTCCGTCGGAACGAGCTCATCGGCACGCGCCCTTCCGGCCCGCTGACCATTGTTCCCGAAGGCGCGATCCGCGTGGACGGGGACTCGCGCGATTGGGACGGCATCCCCATCAGCGTGCAAGACCCGCCGGAGGATTCCATTCAAAGCGATTTTGGGGCTTCCGGGGATATCCTGACCGTTCAGGCGGCGGAGGACTCGCGCCGCCTGTTCGTGCGCATCGTCACCCGCAAGCCGATCAGTAAGAACGTAGCGTACGACGTCTACTGGCATGCGCTTCCGGATGTGGACGGCGGCACGCACGGCGTTTCGCTGCGGCAGGGCGTTGCGCCCGTTTCCACGGTGCGGGCCGTGGCGAAGGGCCCCGTGTGGGAGATCTCCATGCCCCGCCCGGCCGGCGGCGCGGTGTTCGTTGGCGTTCACTGCCGCTACCACCGGTTCCTGCTCGACAAGTCCGGCTGGCGCGTTCTGGAGCCGTCCGGCACTTTCGGCCCGGCGGAGTAAGCGGCGTCGTTCGAACTCCGCGCGCCGCTTAAGCCGTCGAACCATGTGGGGAGGCATGGCCTCTTACCGCTAAGCTGGGGAGGCGCGTTGTGAAACCGTGGAGAGTGGTCGCGATCGTATGCTTGTGCGCTGCTGTGCTGGTGGGCGTGAGCCTGGTGAGATGGCTGCGCCCGATGGATCTGGAAAAGGAGCGCGCCGCCGCCCGCGCGGCCGGCCTGCCGCTTACTCCCGCCGATTTCCCGCTGCCTCAGTATCCGCCCAGCCAGGACGCAACGCCAGACTGGACGGCGCTGGGCCCGCAACTGACCGCGGCCGGCGACAGCCCCGCCTGGCAGGCCGTCGATGACGCCGAGGTCGACGGGGTTCCCCCGGCATCCAGCAACGCAGCCTTGTTCCGCCTGATCTCCGCCGAGCGGAAGACGCTGGACCGGCTGCACGTCGCGGCGAACAAGCCGGGCCGTTCGCTGGACCGCGGCTGGGGGCCGGATGTGCTCTTCCCCGAGTTCGCCCGTATGCGCGAGGCCGCCAAGCTATTGCGTCTCGAAAGCCTCGCCATGGCGCGTCAGGGCCATCCCGTGGAGGCCATCCGCAACCAGGCCCTGGGCTTCCGCATCGCGAAGCAGGCGGATGAGGATCCCATCCTCATCGGCTACCTGGTGGGAGTGGCCATCGAAAACATCTCGCTCTCCGGTATGGGCGACATCGTGCGCGAGAACCCCACGCCCGCCGTGGCCGCCGCCATCCATAGCGCCATCGCCCAGGGAGCGCCAAAGTACGATATCGTGCGCGATCTGAAAGGCGAGGCCCTGGGCAGCCTCACCGCCATCCACATGATTGGCTCTCCCGCCGCAGCGCGCATGCTCAGCGGCGACTCCAGCAACTACGACCCGGCCGTGCTGAAGCGCCGGCCGTCCGCCTTCATGCGCTTCGCGTTGCAGGAGCCAGGCGAGGCCGTTTACCTCCACTACATGACGAAGCAGATACAGGCCGCCACGCTGCCGCGCGGACAGCGAGAGAGAGCGTTGGAGGCGTTGGCGAAGGAGCAGAGCTTCTCGGCGCGAAGGGGGCCCGCCTACATCCTCCCCTCTGCACTCCTGCCCGCGTTCAGCAGGGCGTATCAGCATGGAGATGAAGCCCTTGCCCGCCGCGTGGTCCTAATGGCCGGGGCCGACGTTCTGGCCTACCGCACCGTGCATGGAGCCTTCCCGGACGCCCTCACCCAGGCCGCGGCGTCCGCGAGGGAGCCCTTTACGGGTAAGCCCCTCGGCTACCGCCGCACGAAGGACGGGTTCGTCGTCTACAGCGTCATTGCCGGCGCGCAGTTCGACGGCCGCCCCGGAAAGGACGCCAAGGGGCAGGTCTACTTCAGCTACCCGATCGCCAGCCTGAACCCCATGCTCATGCGCCCGCGTCCGCTGCCGCGCCGGCGTCTGATGCCCGCCGGGAAGATGCCCACGCCTGCCCCAATGCCGGGCGGCCCGCCCATTCCCGCCGCGCCCTGACGCCGGCGGGGGCGCGCCAGGCTTCGGCCGTCCGCTGATCGAGTCCCATTCGCAGAGGTGACGTTGTGAGGAGATGGAGAATCGTTGCGCTCGCGGGCCTGTGCGCCCTCGCGCTGGTCCTGGCGATCCTGGACCGTTGGCTGCGGCCGATGGACCTGGATACGGAGCGCGCCGCGGCCCGAGCTGCCGGCCTGCCGCTCACGCCAGCGGACATGCCGCTGCCCCGATACCCGCCCAGCCAGGACGCCGCGCCGATCTGGAGGGCGTTGGGCTCCATGCTGGAATCGGCGGACCACAGCCCCGCCTGGCAGGCCGTCGAACATGCGGAGGTCGATGGGGTCCCGCCGGCGTCCAGCAGCCCGAAGCTCTACCGGTTGATTTCCGAGGAGCGCAAGTCGCTGGATCGCATCCACGTCGCCGCCAACAGGCCGGGCCGTTCGTTGAACCATGGCTGGGGGCCGGACGTGCTCTTCCCCGAATTCGCCCAGATGGGCGAGGCCGCCAAGCTATTGCGTCTCGAAAGCCTCGCCATGGCGCGTCAGGGCCATCCCGTGGAGGCCATCCGTAATCAGGCCCTGGGCTTCCGCATCGCGAAGCAGGCCGATGAAGACCCCATCCTGATCGGCTACCTGGCGGGCGTGGCCATCGAAAACACCTCGCTCTCCGGCATGGGCGACATCGTGCGGGAGAACCCCACGCCTGCCGTGGCCGCCGCCATCCGGCGGGCGATCCGCACCGGCGCCCCGAAGTACGACTTCGTGCGCGATCTCAAAGGCGAGACGCTGGTTGGCCTCGCTGGGTTCCAGATGGTGGATTTCCCCTCCGCCGCCCGCATCCTGAACAACGCCCCCGGGAACTACGACCCCAGCGTGCTGAGGCGCCGCCCCTCCGCTCTGATGCGTTCTGCCTTCCAGGAGCCCAACGAAGCCGTCTACCTCCGCTTCATGACGAAGCAGGTCCGGGCGGCCCAGCTTCCGCGCGGACAGCGTGAGCAGGCCCAGAATGCCGTCTCGAAGGAAGTGGAGTTTTCGGTTCGGAAAGGCCCCGCCTACTTCATAGCGTCTGTTCTCCTGCCGGTGTTCAGCAAGGCTTACGAGCGGGGCGACGAGATCGTCATGCGGCGCCAGACACTGATGGCCGGGGCGGACGTTCTGGCCTATCGCTCCGTCCACGGCGCGTTGCCATCCGCCCTCGGCCGGGCCACGCCGGATGGGAAAGACCCCTTCACGGGCAAACCGTTCGGCTACCGCCGCACGCGAAACGGCTTTGTGGTCTACTCCCCCGGCGCGGATGGCCGGTACCGGGGCCTCCCCGGCGGGGCCGCCAAAGGTCAGGTCTATTTCAGCTATCCGAAGGCCAACCTCAACCCCGCCCTTTCCGGCCCGTTGTCCAGCATCGGCCCTCCGATGCCGGGCGGCCCTCCGACGCCGGGCGGCCCTCCGATGCCGGGCGGCCCTCCGATGCCGGGCGGCCCGCCGATGTCGGGCGGCCCCATGCCGGGCGGCGGCCCGCCCACGTCGGGCGGCTTCGTGCCGACCGGCCCTCCCATTCCTCCCGGCCCCTGATGCCAGCGGGGCGCGCCGGGTTTCGGCCGTTCGCTGATGGAGTCCCATTCGTAGAGGTGATGTTGTGAGGCAATGGAGAATCGTTGCGCTCGTGGGGCTGTGCGGTCTTGCGTTGGTCCTCGTGATCCTCAACCGGTGGTTCCGGCCGATGGATGTGCACACGGAGCGTCAGGCCGCCCGCGCGGCGGGCATCCCGCTTACCTCGGCGGACTTCCCGCTGCCGCACTACTCGCCGGCTCAGGATTCCTCGCCAAAGTGGAAGGCGCTTGCCCCCATGCTCGGGAAACTGGACAGGGACCCCACATGGCGCGCCATTGAGGCTGCGGAGGTCGATGGAACGCCTCCGAAATCCAGCAACCCGGACCTGTTCCGACTCATCTCGGAGGAGCGGGAAACGCTGAACGGCATCCACGCCGCCGCGGCGAAGGCCGGCCGCTCGCCCAGCCGTGACTTTGGCCCGGCGGTCCTGTATCCCGACCTCCCCCGCCTCCGGGATGCCGCCAAGCTTTTGCGCCTCGAGAGCCTCGCCACGGCGCGCCGAGGAAACCCGGAAGAGGCCATCCGCAATCAGGCTCTGGGCTTCCGCCTCGCCAAGCAGGCCGCCGAGGAGCCCAACATTATCGGTTTCCTGGTGGGGAATGCCGTTGAACGCCTCACGCTGTCCGGCATGGGAGACATCCTGCGCGAGAGCCCCACGCCGGCCGTGTCCGCCGCCGTCCGGGCCGCTCTGGTCCAGGGCGCCCCGCGCTACGATTTCGTGCGCGCCTTGAAGGGCGAGGCCCTGACCGGCCTCGCAACCATCCGGATGGGAGACCCGCCCGCCTTCGTGCGCGCTGTGTACCAGGATCCCAGCGAGGCGGTGTATCTGCACTTCGTCACGAAGCAGATCCGCGCCGCCGCACTGCCGCCCAATCGGCGCGCGGAGGCGATGCGCGCCGCGGGGCGTGGTATGGACTTCACCCCGCTAAAGGGCCCCTCCTATCTCCTGACCTCAACCCTGCACCCGGTATACAGCAGGGCAGGCGATCGAGAGGTCCAGGTCATGGCGCGCCGCGCCGTTTTGCTGGCCGGCGCGGACGCGCTGGCCTATCGCTCACAGCATGGAGCCTTCCCGACGAGGCTCGACATCGCCTCGCCGAACGCCGTCGACCCGTTCACGGAGAAGGCCCTCGGTTACCGCCGCACGGCGAAGGGGTTCGTGGTCTACAGCTCCGGGCCGGACGGCGCGTTCAACGGCTTGCCGGGCAGGGCCGCCGCCGGACAGGCCTATTTCAGCTACCCAGACAGCAGCCTCACGCCCGCGACGAGGCGAACGGCGGTTCCGCCTCTGCGTCCGATGCCGGCCGGGAATATCCCCAAGCCGGCGCGGATGCCCTCGGGCCCGTCCGTGCCCGTGCGCCCCTGAGGCCATTGCGGGGCGCGGGAAGTAGCCAGTCGCTTCCCAGATTCCATCCGCCGAGGTGACGTTGTGAGAAAGTGGAGAATCGTTCTGCTGGCGGCGCTTTGCGCCCTCGCTCTGGCGACGCTGATCGTGGATCGGTGGCTCCGGCCCCTGGATCTCGACACAGAGCGGGCCGCCGCCCGCGCGGCCGGGCTGCCGCTGGCGCCGGAGGACTTCCCGATGCCGCGCTACCCGCCCCGACAGGATGCGGCGCCGGACTGGAAGGCGCTCACACTGACCTTGCTCCCTGCCAGCGCGACGCCTTCATGGAAGGCGGTCGGGAGGGCCGGGGTCTACGAGACGCCGCCGGGGTCCCGCAATGCCCAGACATTCCGCTTCATCGCTCAGCATCGGCGCCTGCTGGACCGGATCCACGTCGCGGCGAACAAGCCGGGCCGCTCGCTGTCCCACGGGTGGGGGCCGGAGGCGACCTTCCCCGAACTCGCCGCGATGCGGAATGCCGGCGCGCTGTTGTGCCTCGAAAGCCTCTCCATGGCGCGCCAGGGTCATCCCGTGGAGGCCATCCGCAACCAGGCGCTGGGCTTCCGCCTCGCCAAACAGGCGGCCGAGGAGCCCCTCGTGATTGGCTGCCTGTCCGCCTCGGGCATCGAGCGGAACACCCTGAACGGCATGGCGGACATCGCCCGCGAGAACCCAACGCCCGCCGTGGCCGCCGCCATCCGCGCCGCCATCGCTCGGGGCGCTCCGCGGTATGACCTCGTGCGTAGCCTGAAGGGCGACACGCTGCTGGATCTCGGAATCATCCGCCGCGTCGACTCGATTACGACCATCCGCGCCATCTGGGCGACCTCTTTCGACCATCTGCCGAGCAATATCGAGAGGCGCCCATCGGGCCTCATCCGTTACGGTTTCCAGGAGCCGACGGAGGCGATCTATCTGCACTACATGACGAGGCTCGTTCACGCGGCCGCGGCGCCATCCCGAGTGCGCGACCACAGGATGCATGCCGTGGGAGAGGCGGCCCAGATGACCGCGCGCAATGGGCCGGCCTACTGGGCAGCCTCGGGGTGGATAGCCGGCTACGCCATCTGCTACGACGCGCTCAACCGGGTCATCGCCCAGCGCGCCGTCGTGACGGCTGCGGCGGACGCGCTGGCCTGGAGAACGCAGCGCGGCGCCTTCCCGGCGACGCTCGCGGACGCATCGGGGCGGACGACCGATCCATATACGGACGGCCCGCTCGGCTATCGCCGCACAGAAGGTGGCTTCGTCGTCTACAGCGTCGGCCTGGGCGACAGCTTCGCGGGCCTTCCCGGCCCCGGCGCCCGGGGGCAGACGTACTTTAACTACCCGAACCCCCGGCTGGATGGCCCAGCGCCGCCGATCTCTGGCAAAGTCCGCCCGTAGACTTCATCGTGGAGGCAGCATCGTGCGTAAGTGGAGAATCGTTATTCTGGTAGGCATCTGCGCGGCAGCGCTGGCCTTTGCGATCCTAGACCGCTGGCTGCGGCCCCTGGATCTGGATACGGAACGCCGAGCGGCGCGGGCGGCGGGGCTGCCGGTCACGCCGGCCGACATGCCGCTGCCCCGGTACCCTCCGGGCCAGGATGCCGCGCCGAATTGGAAGGCGCTGGGATCCCTGCCGGAAGCGGCCGGCGACAGCCCAACGTGGGCGGCGATCGACGCCGCCTCCGTCCACGGGGTCCCGTCGCCCTCCAGCAACCCGGACCTGTTCCGGTTCGTGGCCGAGCAGCGCCATACGCTGGGCCTGCTCCACGCCGCCGCAAGCAAGCCGGGCCGGACGGTTACGCGCGCCTGGGGGCCGGACCCTGAATTCTCCAACTTCTTGCAGGCCCGCCAGGGCAGCAAGATGTTGCGCCTGGAGAGCCTTGCCATTGCGCGCCAGGGGCACCCAGTTGAGGCCATCCGCAACCAGGCGGTGGGGTTCCGCATCGCCGATCAGGTCGCGCAGGACCCGGTCATCATCAGCTATCTGGTGGCCGTGGCCGTTGAGAATATTGCGATGGCGGGCATGGCTGATATCGCCCGCGAGAACCCAACGCCCGCCGTGGCCGCCGCCATCCGGAGTTCCATCGCAACGGGCGCACCGAATTACGACTTCGTGCGCGACGTGAAGGGCGAGACTCTTTGGACGCTCGATTCCATCCACCGTATCAACTCGCTGGCGGACATCCGCGCGATGATCAACCCTTCCGCGACAGCTTCGCCGAGCAAGCTGGAGAGCCGCCCGTCCGGCTTCATGCGCTACGCCGTGCAGGAGCCGGCCGAAGCGATCTATCTACGCTACGCGGCGAGGTTCCTGCGCGCCGCCGAGCTTCCGCGCGGCCGCCGCGAGGCCGCCATGGAGGCCGTTACCAACGAGGCCAGCCGCGCGGCGCGCAGAGGCCCCGCCTACCTCATCGCCTCGCTGTGTCTGCCGACCAACAGCCGGACCTACTTCACTGATGACAGGGTTCGCGCCCAACGCGCCGTCCTGCTGGCGGGGGCGGATGTGCTGGCGTATCGCGCCGCACACGGCCGCTATCCCCGAACCCTCGCCGAAGCCTCTCCGAACGCTTACGACATCTTCTCCGGCAAGCCTCTCGGCTACCGCCGCGTCAATGACGGGTTCGTGGTCTACAGCGTGGGGCCGGACGGCAAGTTCACCGGCCGGCGCGGCGCTCCGCTGATGGGGCAGATCTACTTCGGCTATCCCAGCGACATCCTCGAGGCAGCCCGCGGACCGCTTACGCGCAAACGGCCGACGCCTGCCGGCGCGGTTCCGACGCCCGGCCAGATGGTCCCAGCCGCGCCGCCCCATCCCTGATCGGCCCCCGGCCCGGCTCCCGCAGTCTCTTTTGTGGAGGCAACATCGTGCGAAAGTGGAGACTCGTTGCGCTGGTAGGCATCTGCGCCGCCATGCTCGCCGTGGCGATCCTGGGCCACTGGCTCCGGCCGATGGATCTGGACACGGAGCGCGCCGCCGCCCGCGCGGCCGGGCTGCCGCTTACCCCGGCGGACATGCCGCTGCCGCACTACCCGCCGGGCCAGGATGCGGCGCCGATCTGGAGGACGCTGAGGCCGCTGTTCGCCCGCAGGGGCGTCAGTCCCTCCTGGCAGGCTCTCGAACGCGCGGAGGTGCATGGCGTGCCGCCGGTCTCCAGCAACCCGGACCTGTTCCGCGTCATCGCCGAGGAACGCGATACGCTGCGTCTGATCCACGCCGCCGCGTCGAAAACCGGCCGTTCGGTGCACCGGGGTTGGGGGCCATACGTGCTGTACGCGGATCTTGCCTACATGCGCGAGGCCTCCAGCCTGCTGCGCCTGGAGAACCTTGCCATGGCGCGCCGAGGACACCCCGAAGAAGCCATCCGCAATCAGCGCCCGAGCCTGCGCCTGGCGAATCAGGCCAGCGAGGATGCCGGCTGCATCGGTTATATGGCGGGGATCGCCATTGAAAACGAATCGCTCTCGGGAATGGGGGACGTGTTGCGAGAGTATCCCACCCCGCAGGTGATCGCCGCCGTCCGGGCCTCCGTCCCGCGGGACCGGCCGCGCTACGACCTCGGCCGCGCGCTGAAGGCGGAAGCCCTCAACGGCATGGCGACCATTGCGTTGGCCGACTCGCCGTATTCAGCCGGCAAGCTGTTGATCTCGTCCGGGTACGAGAACCCTGTCTTGGTGCGTCGCCGCTCCGGGCTGATGCGCGCGCTGTTCCAGGATCCCAACGAAGCGGTTTTCCTCCACTTCCTGACCCGGCAGGTGAAGGCCGCCGCCCTCCCCCCGAACCAGCGCGCCGCGGCGATGCGCGCCATCTCGCGCGACGCGCGGTTCACGCTATCGAAAGGCCCTTCCTTCCTCTTCGCGTCACAGGAACTCCCGCCGCTTGGGGCGGAGTATGACCGGGAAATGCGGATTCTGGCCCTCCGCGCCGCGCTCCTGGCGGGGGCGGACGTTCTGGCGTACCGCGCCGCCCACGGCCGCTTCCCCAACACCCTCGGCGAAGCCTCGCCGAACGCCATCGACCCCTTCATCCAGAAACCCCTCGGCTACCGCCGCACGGCGAAGGGGTTCGTGGTCTATAGCGCCGGGCCGGACGGCCACTTCAACGGCTTGCCCGGCGCGGGCGCCAGGGGACAGGCCTATTTCAGCTATCCAAACGGCAGCCTCGATCCGTGAACCAGGAGGCTACGCCCGCAGCGCCTCGGCCACGCGGAGCGTCTCGGCCCAGTCGGCGCCGCCGTCTTCCACGGTCCAGCACGCGGAGAGCACGGCCTGGGCGAAGGACCACGCCCGCAAGCGTTCGCGGGGCAACTCGAGGAGTTCCGCGAAGAGGCTCAGGCGGCGGCTCATGCGGGCCGGCAGTTCCGGCGCGGCGTCAAGGAGGCCCATGGGGTTTCGCATGAAGGCGCCCACCTCGTAGGCTGGCTCGCCGATAACGCCCTTCGGGTCGATGGCGAGATGCTTTGAGGGCGCGGCCGCGAGGATGTTGCCGTGGTGCAGGTCCCCATGGAGCAGCACCGGTTGGGCGGAGGAGGCGCAGAGATCGGCGTACACCCTTGCGGCCTCGTTCAGGATCGCGGCGGGGATCGGCCCGCCCGCGGCGCGGTGCAGGGCGATGCCCCATTTATCGACGGTCGGAAAGAGGCTGTCTGCCGGCGCTGGTTTCCAGAGAGAGCGCATCACGGCGCAAGCGACCGGGATGGCCTCCTCGTCCGCGGCATCCCACAGGGGTTCGCCGGGCATTGCCCGCTCAATGAGCAGAGCCCCGCGCTCCGGGTCAGCGGCCAGCAGCCGCACGGCGCCCGCGCCGTCGTAATGGCGCAGGGCGGCCGCCTCGCAACTGATCTCCGGATTCGGCACGCCCAGCTTCAGCACCGCCTCCGAGCCATCGGCGCAGGCGGCGGGGGCCACGTAGTTGTACGAGAGCGCCGGGTACGGCGGCCCGACGCGCAGACTCCATCGCCGCTGGATATCGTCCAGCAGCGCCGGGAACTCCTCAATCCACGCTGTCCCGCGCTCGCCGTGGACGCCCCGGATGTTCCGGGCCAGGTCGGGAGGAATGGGGCTCAATGCTGAATCGGCTCGCCTTCGTGGTTCACGGGCAATCCCTTGGCCTCCCAGGCTTTCCAGCCGCCGGCCATGGAGAGCACGTTCGTGTAGCCCATGCGCTGAAGGCTGTCCGCCGCCAGCGCGGAGCGGTTGCCGCCCCGGCAGTAGAGCACGATCTCCCGATCCGTGTTCGGCTCCACGTCGGCGATGTGGTACTCCAGCACGCCGCGCCCAATGCCGAGCGCGCTCTCAACGTGCCCGGCGCGGAACTCGTCGTTCTCGCGAACGTCGATCAGGCGCCAGTCGTGCCCCGTTTCGCGGACGCGCGCCAGCACTTCCTCCGGCTCAACCTCGCGGATGCGCGTCTTCGCGTCGTCACACAGGTCCTTGAACGTCATCTTCAATGCCATGCCTTGGCTCCTTTGGGGCGCCTCATCCCTCCACAATCGGGATGCGCCGGATGTCGGGGTCAATCCATTCGTCCGCGTCATCGCGGCTTGTGGTGGAAAACTCGGAAACCACGCAGCCTTCCGGGCCCGCCTGGAACCAGTGCCACGTGAAGGGGGGGAGGGTGAATTGCTCGCCCGGGCGGAGCGTCACCTCGCGGAGTTTCTGATAGTGCGGCCCGGGCGGCGTGCAGGCCGGCTCGGCCGTTGCGGGACCGTCGTCCACATACAGCGTGCAGAGGCCCCGCCGCACGCGGAAGGTCTCCTCCTTGCCGGGGCCCCCGGCCACCGGCGGATGGCGGTGTTGCGGGCACGTTTGCCCCGGCAGCATCACCAGTTCCTTGGCGCAGACGCGGGTTGTGTTGACGTAGGTGATAAGGCCCAGCCCCTGTTTCGGGAAATCCCGCAGGCCGAAATCGGCCACTTCCAGGTGATCGCGCTCTTCCGGCGTTATGACGATGCCGGCGGCGGCCAACGCGTCGGCGATGCCTTGCTGCCGGCGCTGAAATTCCTCACGATTCATGCGCGCTCCTCCTTCGTTCCATCGATATCAACAGTCTAGCGCGACCGGCCACCGCCGGCGCCGTCCGCATCCCTCGTCTCGGCGCGTTACCATAGGGATGCCCGCCCGCGGCGGAGCCAACACCGGAAGGAAAGCACTGTGCGCATACCCAGCTTCCTCGCGCTGGCCATCCTGGCCGTCGGGTCTCGCGGCCTCGCCATTGAGGCGCCGGCATCCATGCAGCGGCTGCTCGCCTCGGCGGCTGCCGGCGACGTGCTGGACATTTCCGCCCTCTCGCCCACCACGATGCCCGCCCTGAACGTCAGTCGCACGTGGAGCGGCGGCACGCTGGTCTTTAGCGATAGCCCGGAGTACGTCCCCGGCCCCGGCATCCTGTACGCTGATACGCTCGCACCTGGCCCCGTGCGGATGATGCTCTACCACGTAAACGCCACCTCCGAGCCCGGCAATACGAAGCAGACCCTCAAGCTCAGCGTGGTGGTGGAGCCCGCCGACCCGGCGAATCCGCCCACGCTCACCATGCGCCGCAAGATCATCTACGGCGCCAGCGGCGACTATCTGAGCGTTGGGCTGCACGCCGCCTACGACCAGGTGAGCCTGCCGGACACTCCGTCCTCCCGCGTCATCTCCGCCCCCCAGCTTCTGGATACCCAGCTTGAAACCCATACCATCCCCGGCAGCTCTTACGAGCCGCTTCTGGAAGCCGTGTATGACTTCGACGTGGCGGATTCCGGCCTGAAGTTCACCGCCGTGGCGCTCAAGTCCACCACCAATACGCTGGCCAATTACGCGGGCCTGGCGGCATTGCCGCGCGAGGCGTCGAGCCCCGGGGTCTATGTGCATGACCGGGGCACATATACCAACGCCACGGAAAAGACCATCGCCATCGCCAACGGCGCCTCCTATGCCACCTCGCTGGGGATGACGCACATCCGCGCAGGCGGCGGCAACCGCGACGCCATGGGAAAGGACCCGGATGCCGGAGAGGGGACGTCCGTTGGGGTGGATGCGATGCTGGGCGTCGCCAGCACCCTGCGCGGCAATTACGCAGTGCAGTACCATTTCCAGCTCAAGGCGCTGGCCCCGGATGGCCGTCGCCTGGCGATCCTCTTGAACCCGCGCGGCGGCGCCATCGGCGCGGCCGTCTCCGTGACGGATGCCCTCACAAGCGCCGGGGCGTTCTACGCGCCAACGAGCGGCCTTCTGACGCTGACCACCCAGGCGGCGCTCCTCGGACGCTGGGACCCCGTTCGAACGCCCACTATCGACTTCACATGGACGCCGCCCGGGGCGACATCGCTTCCGGTGGAGTTCATCCTGATCCCCTATCCAGAGCCTGGCGACGCTGGCGGCAATGGCGTGGTGGATCTGGCCGACGCCGTGATGGCCCTGCGCTTTGCATCCGGGCAGGCCGCGCCGAACAGCCGGCAACTGATCGCCGCCGACATGGATGGCAACGGCGCCGTGTCTCTGGCCGACGTGGCCGCCATCCTTCGCCGGGCCGCCGGGCTGCGCTGAAGTCCATCCGCGGCTAACGAACGACGCCGGGCCATCCGAAGGGATGGCCCGGCGTCGTATGCGCTTCTAGCCTTGGTTCGCCTTACGCCACGCGCAGGGCATCCCGCTGTCGCTCAAAGCGGCTCTGGAGACGCCAGATCGCCTTGGTGTGGATCTGGCACACCCGACTTTCGGAGACGTTCAACACCGCGCCGATTTCCTTCAGCGTCATGTCTTCAAAATAGTACAGGGCCACCACGGTGCGCTCCTGCATCCCCAGCGCCTCAATGCCATCCACCAGCACGCGCCGGCGTTCCGAACGCTCGGCGTGGCGAACCGGATCCTCCGAGTGATAGCCCAGGCACTCCAGGGGGTCAAGGTCTTCGTCGCCGCAATCCGATAGGTAAGCGTCAAGGCTGAGGACGTTGCTCTGCGAGACGGCGGCCAGCGTAACCTGGTACTCTTCAAGGGTCCAGCCCAGGTGATCGGCGATCTCCTGATCCTCGGCGGGGCGGCCCAGTTGGGCCTCGAGGTTGTGGATAGCGGACTTAAGCTCGTTCTCGCGCCGGCGCATCTCGCGCGGAACCCAGTCCAGGGCGCGGAGCATGTCCAGCACGGCGCCGCGGATGCGGGTGACGGCATAGGTTTCGAAGCGAACGCCGCGGGCGGGGTCGAACTTCTCGATAGCGTCGATGAGGCCCATCACAGCGTGGCTCACCAGATCGTCATAGCCCAGCCAACCCGTCGGCCGCAGGCCGAGGCGATCGACAACGTGCTTGGCGAGATAGGTGTAATGATGGATGAGGCGCTCGCGGATGCGAGGTTCCGGGGTCTGTTGCCACATCTGCCAGAGGGCAGCGGCGTTGGCTTTTTGCCGGTCCGTTACCGAACGTTGGACCGGGATAGTTTCGGTCATCGGGCGTCTCCTGATGGGCAAGGCGAGTCTCGCCGATCGTTGGGTATCATCTGAAGCGGAGGGACCACGCTCGGGCCGCGCTGCTGCTCCGCCCGCTTTGTAAGCAATTGCCGTACCAGGCCTCGGCGGTCATTTGCATTCGGGCGGCGGCATGCCCTCCTTGCCCAAACGCTTCCGATCTATACTTAGGAGACGGGCATCCGCCCATCGCCGGACGGGTGAAGCCGAAGGCCCGTCCCACATGGTCCCGGCCGACGGAGGAGATGTAATCACCATGCGGTCCATCGCACTGGCGCTACTGGGCAGCGCGGTTCTCGCCGCGGGCGCGCACGCCCGCACGAAAACGGTTGTCACCACGGAGATCGTCTACGCTCCGGCGGTGGCGGTTGTGCCCGAAGTGCGCACTCCTGCGGGCGAACTGCGCGTCTACAAGACGCCGGCCGGCATCACCTACTGGAGAAACGGCCTGCCGGTTTACATGGGCGACTCGGTGAAGCTCAACGTCTTCGTCTCCACCGGCGGCGCGGACCTGGCGGAGACGCGCGTCCGGCTGGATAACGTGGAGAAGAACCGCCGCACGGAAGCGCCGTGGAACGCCGTCATCGAAACCGGCGCCCTGGAAGCCGGCTACCATTATGTGGAGGCATGGGCGCGCACTGGAGGCGCCGATCCGCAGGCGGCTACCGCCGGGATCGTCTTCTTCGTCGACCCGAAAGCGTCCGAGCAGGGCGGAGTCGCCAGCCCGGTGGTTGCGGACGTTCCGCCGCCCGCGGGCGCCCCAGCGCCCAGCATCGACCCTGGAAGCGGGGGACCAAGCGTTCAGATCTCCGCGGACCTTCCGGACGTCCAGAATGCGCTGGACGCCGGCGTCCGCGCGCCGATTCATGGGCCGGTGACCTTCGCGGTCAGCGGGCCAGCGCCAACGGAGTCGTTCGTGTACGCGCTCTACCGCAACACGCAGCAGGTGCGCCGTTCCGACCCGCTCCCGCTGGCCACCAAGGTGAAGTTACGCCCCGATGCGCCGGATGCGCCCGGGCTGCAGTCCGGCATCCTCCGGTTCGTGGTCTGGGGGGCAGACAAACAGGGACGGCTGGGCCCTCCCAAGATCATTGAGATCGAAGTGGCAAAATAGCGAGCGACCACGGTATATCACATCATGATCGTCGCTCGTCTTGTTCGCTGTTCGGCTTGAGGAACCTCACGGCCGGCCGGTGCGCTCCAGTGGGCCAAACGAGGGGGAATGCTATGAGACTGACACAATGCGTTGCCGCCGCCGTGGTTGGGTTAGCGGCGCCTCTCGCCGCGGGGGCGGCCGGAGCGCATCATCGCGCGGCGCCCCGGCTATCTTACCTGCGTTACAACTCGTACTCGGTTTCCGAAGTGTTGGGTCAGCTCAACGGCAGCGTGAAGCTTCGCCAGCGCTACGCCAACCATTTCCACATCGCGCCGGAGCAGGTGATCCCGTACTTCCGGGCCAACCTCGTGGAGAGCTACGTCCCGCGCACGCGTCGCTACCGCGTGTGGATGTCCACCAAGGACGGCCACAAGTTCGCGCGCTACCAAACGTTCCACGCAGGCACGCGCGTGTTGGCCCTGCGCAACGGCGAGCCCGTGCTGAAGTGGGCGTGCGGCAACCCGCTAACGAACAGACTCCCTTCCATCCAGAAGAGGAAGAAGGTGGTCCCGCGCACGAGCAAGGTCCTTCCCAAGGTGCAGCAGCGCACGCGCTACGTGAACGTGGAAACGCCGTGGGAGAAGCCGGTGGAGGAGTTTCCGGTGGTGACCCTGTTGAACGAGGCGCCGCCCAGCCGGCTGTGGCTGAAGTCCACCAGCGTCGCCGTTGCCGTGCCCGGTCGTATGCCTTGGGCGCCGCTCACGCTGGCGCTGGGCGTGCCTAAGTGGCGCCACACAGACCATTTCTACCCGGAGGTTCCGGAATCGCCGACGGCGCTTCTCGGCCTGCTGGGGTTGGCCGCCGCCGGGGTTTTCACCCGCAAGCGCGTGAGATGAAACGCATCTTCCTCTGCGCGGCGGCCCTGCTGGCCGCCGCGCGAGTGTGCGCCGCCGTCGAAACTGGACGCCCCTATCTGAAGCGCCCGGCCGAGACTCCCGCCGCGCTGGCCCAACAGGTGATAACGGACCAGCAGTTGCTCCTACGTTACGCCAAGCACTTCCGCGCGAAAACGGATGACGTGAAGCGCGCCGTCACCGCCGCGCGAGAAGACACGCTGCCGCCCGGCGAGTACACGGTGTGGCTCACCGGACGCGACGGACTGCGATACCCTACCCGCCAGCAGCGCCCGCGTCCCACGCCCGCTTTCCGCATGCCGCAGCCCGACGACGCATCGGCTGTCGCCTGGCTGGAGCGGGGGACGGGCAACCCGATCGTCCCCTTCCGCCCCGTGGAGGAGGTGGAAATCGTCTCCGAGCCCGCCCCGAACCGCATCGTTACCGTGGAAGAGCCCCGCGAGGTCCTCGTCCCCGCCGGCCCGAACAAGGGCTGAGGCTGCGCTTCCGGCTGTGGCCGTGCGATGTGATCGCAGGCGTCAGAGGTCCTGGCCGCCGTCGCGGAGATCGGGCAGCCAGAGAACACGAGACCCCCGGACCATCGCCAGTCTGGCGGCTGGGAGAAGGTGACCGGGATCATCCATGCAGCCTTGCCCTTCCCGGCGAATCCTCTGTGGCCGGGAGTGTAACGCAGGGTATAGGTTGGGGATAGAGGACATGGTGGAGTATAATACTGGAGAGTAACAGGGGGCCAATTGCGAACAACACAGACATCTGACGCGGAGACGACGCATCCGCGCGACCCGCGATCGGGGCTGGACGACCTGTTGGCGGCACTGCGCGGATCGCGACGACGCGAGGGGGCGACCCTGCGCGTGAAGGGCAGAGACGTACGTCTGACGAATGATGAGGTGGCGCTCCTGCGGCTCGCGGTCGCATCGGTAGTGCCGGCCGGCCAACTCCTCACGTCGGGAGAGGCCGCAACCGTGCTGAATGTATCTCCCGCCTACATGGACCGGCTGCTGCGGGATGAACGGATCCCATGGTCAACTGTGCCCGGAAGTAGCCACCGGCGCATTCTGTTGGGGGACGTGATGGAGTACAAGAGGACCCGTGACCGCGTGCGGGCCGAAGCTATGGATCGGGTTGTGGCTATCGGCGAGGAAGCGCAGTCCTACGAGGACGAGTTGAGAGAGGTTCTTCGGACCCGGAGCGGCGAAGAGCCGCCCAGGTGAGGCCATGTCTCGTGTCGAAGCCGTCCTTGATACGTGCTCGCTCTTTGGCCGGGCTCTGCGGGATGTTCTCCTAACATCGGCGGAGCTCGGTTTGTTTGTTCCCTACTGGAGCCACGGGATTCTCGCGGAGTTGCGTGTCAACCTGGTGGAACACAACCGCATGACAGATGCGCAGGCAGAGGCGCTGGTTGAAGCGATGCAGCAGGCCTTTCCAGATGCCATGGTCGCGGTCGACCCAGGGCATTTGGAGGCTCTTCCAGTGAACGCGAAGGACCGCCATGTGCTCTCGGTGGCTGTTACTGCGCCCGCCAGGCTGATCGTAACCGACAACATCCGGCATTTTGCCGCCAAGGATCTGGCGGGCTACGCAGTGGAGGCCGTTACGCCAGATGCATTCCTGCTCCATCTTCTCAAACGTAGCGAGAGCGGCACGCTCGGCGCCGTTCATAGGATCTCGGAGAGACTCAAGCGACCGCCGATGACCGCTGAGAAGATCGCGATAGTGCTCTCGGCGTCGGCCCCAGGGTTCTCTCAAGCTTTGCTGGCTGCGCTGGGAGCCGAGAAGCGCGGCCAGGGTATGCGCTGAACCGCCCAGCGACGCAACTCCCGTGATAGCGGGAAACTCTGCCCCAGGATGCGTGGCGCCCCCGTTCCGCCCAGTGGAAGAGCCCCGCGAGGTCCTCGTCCCCGCCGGCGCGCCATGCGATCATCCGCCCGCCGCGCGCTATCATGACGACTGTTATGACAGCAATGCAAGACCCCACGGTGGATGCGCTCGGGTTGCGGCCGGAGCTGGCGCGGAAGATGAATGCCCTCATGGCCGACCTGCGCGGCATGGAGCGCGTTATCATCGCCTACTCGGGCGGCGTGGACTCCACGTTCCTCGCCCGCGCGGCGTTCGACGCGCTGGGCGAGAATGCCCTCGCCGTTACCGCCATTTCGGAAAGCTACTCCGAAGACGAGCTGCAGCCGGGGCGCGACGCGGCCGCTCAGATCGGCATCCCCCACCGCGAGATCCGCACCTACGAGATGGACAACCCCCTCTACGTGGCGAACAACCCGGATCGCTGCTATCACTGCAAGACGGAACTCTTCACCCGGCTGTCCGCCCTCGCGAAGACCGAAGGCTACTCGGTCATCATCGCCGGCTACATCGCCGACGATCGCGGCGACTAC
>DASXUL010000152.1:0-4354 GCA_036504855.1 Armatimonadota bacterium
ACCAAGTCTGGTATCGCCGACCACCGAACGGTGGACGGCCGGGCCTACCGGGTAGGGGCAAGGCACGCCTTGCCCGCTGATTCGGACGGCGGATCGAACGGCAGGGCGAACCACACAGCCCCCCGAACTAGCGACGAACAAGCGCACATTCATAGGAGGGAGTGGGGGCGCCGAACAGCCTGTCTCACAGACAGCAGGAGAGCCCCCCAGCGCCGGCCGGGGGGCTCTTCCGATGATGCGAACCGATTTGGCCGTCAGGGCTTGGCGGCGACCGCCTTCGGAGCGGCCGACGGGAGAGAAGCCTTCCACTCCGCCCACAGCGCGGCGAGCGTCTTACCGGTTTTCTGCGTCCAGATGTCGTCCGAGTACGCGCCTTTCCGCATGGCCGTGTTCAGTTCCGGCGTCAGCGTGTTGTCGTACTTCGTCTGCACATAGTTGAGGAACTGCGCGCCGATCTGGTAAGCCTGTGGATCGTTCGGCACGCGGTCGGAGGTGAAGTGCAGGGCCTTGCTAACGGGTTCGTACCGGTAGAAGCGAACGTAGTCGTCGAGGGCTTCAACGAGCCAGCCGGGGTTGTTGCCATGGTACGCCTGGATGACATGCGTCATCTCATGGACGACGGCGCCGTAATCATCCGAATGCGTGCGGAAGTAAGCGGCGGCGAAATGGCAGCCGTCGCCGGAAGTGTAGGCGACGCCGTCCATCTCCCGGAACGTGAGCGTGAACGCCTTCGGGGGAGTGACCCCATCGGTATGGAGGTAAGCGGCGATGGCCGGATACATGGCCTCGCAGATACCCTTGGCGCGAGAAGCGAAGCCGGCCAGATCCGGCGCTCCCGTGGTGTCCACGGTGATCTCCGGCGTATCCTTCTCCAGCAACGCTTTCGAGGCCGCGAGGGCTTCAGGGGAAAGCGCAGGGGCCGCAGGGGTTACCGGGCCGCCCGGTCGAGCGCCTGCGGGAAGCACGATCACGCGCGTGGCCACCATGGAGCCGTCATCTTTGGCGGTTCCGAACACGCCAATACGGACGCCCACTTTCAGGTCGGCCCGTGACGCCGCAGCCCCCTGAACGCCCGAGATGGGGACCGACGATAGGATCAGGGCCTTAACGGTTCCGCGGCGGCTGGTGAGCGTGTACGTGTCTCCGCTGATCTCGCTGATGGCGCCCATGCGATCCGGCCGATTGGCGGCCTGAACGCCCGGCGCAGGCGCCGCGGGCGGCGCCTGGAAGGCGCGTGCGCCGCCGCCGGCGGCCAGAGACGCGACGATCAACGTCACCGCCAAGGCTAGCCCGGGCCGGCGGGCGCCCGAGGGCTTCCGGTTGTTCTGCTGGTTGGTTCCCAAATCTCCAGTCCTCCATTGAGCGGGCGGCGCCGGCTGGATGCGCGAGCTGCCGCCGTGACGGTAATCGGGTTCGTGGGCCGATCCAAGCGACGCCGCAAAGCTTGTGAGGGCAGGGCCATGCGGGAAGCCAGGACTACGGTACAGAGCATTATATGGGCGCCATGGGGCTGCTCCGCAGGGCCATCGCGCACGAAGCCGAACACCCCTATAGATGCATTCGGTTTGAATACTTGGCGCCCAAGTGTTCAGACGCTGAAGCCGTCTCATGGTTGCGCGATGAGGCAGGAGCAGGCGCATATTCGGCTGTGGACCGCCTGCATTGCAGGCGGCGTGGGGGGCGGGCTACACTCTCCCTGGCAGGCCACGGATTCCCGATGGATCCGGAAGCGGAAGCGAAAGGAGGAACACGAGATGCATGCGATTCCTTTGTCAAAGCGCATGGTGGTGGAATTCCTGGGAACGCTCTGGTTGGTCTTTGGGGGATGCGGCAGCGCCGTTCTGGCCGCTCATTTCCTGGCGGCGGACAACCCCAATGTGAACATGGGGATCGGCCTGGTGGGCGTTGCACTGGCCTTCGGCCTGACGGTGCTGACCATGGCGTTCGCCATCGGACACCTGTCGGGCTGTCATCTGAACCCGGCCGTCTCCTTTGGGCTTTGGGCCGGCAAGCGGTTTCCCGCGGCCGACCTTCTCCCGTATGTCATCGCCCAGGTGCTGGGAGCTGTTGCGGGGGCCGGCATTCTGTACATCATTGCCAGCGGCCAGCCGCATTTCAGCGTTGCGACGGGTTTCGCCGCAAATGGGTTCGCCGAGCACTCTCCCGGCGGATACCCCCTGATATCCGGTCTGGTCGCCGAAACTGTACTGACCTTCTTCTTCCTGCTCGTAATCCTGGGTTCCACGGACGGCCGCGCCCCGAAGGGCTTCGCCCCCATCGCCATCGGGCTTGCCCTCACGCTCATCCACCTCATCAGCATCCCCGTGACCAATACGTCAGTGAACCCGGCCCGCAGCACGGGACCGGCGCTGTTCGTGGGCGGGTGGGCTCTCCATCAGCTCTGGCTGTTCTGGGTCGCTCCGCTCGTCGGGGCCGGATTGGCCGGGCTTGTGTATCAGTGGTTCGAAACGGAGGCCGGGGCTGAGGCGAAGATGCCCGTCGTCGGCGAGGCTGCGCGGTAGCGATCGGTCCCGACGACGGCCGACGAGCTGTAAATGCGGCCGCGGATCGAAGACGGGGAGCGGTTGGCCAGTTGCGGCAGTGTCTCCCCAGGCCGCCGGTACGTCGCGCGCGTTGTGCAACGGGGTGGGGCGTTATAACAGCGATCAGCGGAATCCGGATTGTGCCTGCCTGCCGTGTGTGGTAGAATGGGGTGTCCCGTGCTCACGACGCCGGGCCGCTCGAGGTTCGTGCCGTGCATCTGCCAAGCGGCGTTGGCTGACGATTCCTTTTCGGCCAAACTCGCGCCTGTAACCGGAGCGTCATCGTGCCAAAACGATCACTCACTGCCAGGCTCCTCACGGGCGGCTTCGCCCTCGGTCTCTCCGTTTACTGTCTTGCGTATCCAGGTGGTTCGGCGGCCGCGCCGCTTCGCGTGCGGGCTGATCAGGGCGGCGCGGTTCAAGATGGCTTGTCCTGGAAAACGTCGTTCCGAACGATTCAACAGGCGATCGATGCCGCCGGGACCTCCGGTGAGATATGGATCGCCGCCGGGAGTTACCAGGAACGCCTCACGTTGCCTGCCGGCGTCTCTCTCTACGGCGGGTTTGCCGGAACGGAATCGGCGCGCGCGGAGCGGAATGTCACTCGGTTGACCCTCGTGGACGCCCAGCAGATCGACCGGCCGCTCACCGTGGCTGAAGGCGCTGGGCCAGACACCGTGGTGGATGGGCTTACGTTGGCCAAGGGCTACCCGCATAGCGCCGAAGGCGCGCTGGGCATAGGCGGCGCCGTCTACCTGGTAAACGCCTCGCCCACGATCCAGAACGTCTCCTTCCGGCTGAACACCGCCATCTACGGCGGCGCCATCTATTGCCGCGGGGGGAGCCCGCGCATCGCCAACTGCGTGTTCGACCATGCAAGCGCCGAATACGGCGGCGCGGTCTACATCGAGAACGGCTCGCCCGCTCTCGTCAACAGTACCTTCTTCCGCGCCGGAACGTACACCTCCAACACATCCGCCGGAGCCGTCTATATCACGGGGGCCGCGTCGAAGCCGGCCATCGTCAACAACCTCATCCTACGGGGCGAAGGCGTGATGATGGACGCAGCGAACCCCGGTGAGCCGGTCATCCGCAACAACTGCCTGTATGGCGTGCCGGCGCCCTTCATCGGTATGCCGAGCCGCATTGGCCAGGACGGCAACATCAGCGCCGCCCCACAGGTTGCCAGCGAGACGCTGCCGAACTTCCATCTCCAGCCGACATCTCCGTGCCGGGACCGGGGAAACAACACGGTTATCGCCCCGGACGATCGAGACATGGACGGGGCGCCGCGCGCGCCGGACGGCGCGGTGGACATCGGCGCCGATGAGGCGGACGGAACGCTCTGGAGCCTCCATCCCGCTGCGCTTCATGTTGCCCTGGACGGGAATGACTTCAACGACGGCCTCACCTGGGGTTCGCCGATGCGCACCTTGGCCGAGGCTGTCAGAAAGGCGGCGCCGGGCGACGAAGTGTGGGTGCGAGAGGGGGTCTATGAGGCGGCGGTCTCGGCATATGTCTATTCGGGAGTCGGCGTGTACGGAGGATTCGCCGGGACCGAGACGATGCGCTCACAGCGTGACCCGGCGCGGCATCCGGTAGTGCTGAGCGCAGGCCTCTATGGAACGGCGGCAATCAACTTGAGTTCGACGGATGACAAGGCGGTGGTCGACGGCTTCACCATCCAGGGACGCCCGGGACAAGAGGGCCGCGGGGTCGGATTCCATGATTCGAAGGGAACGCTCCGGAACTGCACGATTCGGGACTTCATCTACCTCACCGGGTACGCCACGGCGCTCTCGATCAGCGGG
>DASXUL010000153.1:0-65625 GCA_036504855.1 Armatimonadota bacterium
CCCCCCCCCCCCCCCCCCCCCCCCCCCCCCACTCCATATGCTGATTCGTGAGCGACGCGACCCGGCAGGAACCAGGGGAAGGCTCTCTCCCACGTCACCCTGAGCGAAGCGAAGGGTCTCGTCCTTGGTTGCCAACTCAGGCAACGTGACAAGCACCCGGGCTAGCCTTGGCCTGGGTGCTTGAAACGCATACCTCGGAAAGCCGTCAGGCCGAGACCCTTCGCTTCGCTCAGGGTGACGTGGGTGACTGCTCCATATGCCGATTGGCGAGCGACGCGACGTGGCAGGGCGCTACGGCTTGAGCGCGCTCACGGGCTCGCCGTTTGCGGGCCTACTCGTCGCCCCATGGCAGCGGAGCATCAGGCCGTCCACCCAGATGTCGCCGGCGAGGTAGAGCAGCCAGAGGAGCGCGGCGAACACGATCATCACCGCCAGCAGGTGGGGTTTGGAGACGGCTTGCAGGGCGGTTGCGAGGACGAAACCCGGCCGCGTCGCCAGGTCCCATGAGTTCAAGCGGATCACCAGCCCCAGGTAGACGCCCAGCGAGGCCAGGAAGAAGAAGGCCGCGCCGATTGGCAGCAGGTTCGGCAAGGCGCGCCGCAGGGTGCGCGCGATGGGACGGATGCCGAGTACCCAGCACAACGCGCCGGCGCCGGAGTATGCCAGAAAGAACAGCCCCCACGCCGCGATGGTGAGTTTCAGCCCTCGATCCGTGTCCGCCTCATGGATCAGGGCGGGCATCGGCGCGTCAAACAGGAAATGCCGCCACTCGGTGAGCAGGTAGCAGGTGTTCGGCAGGAAGGCGAACCACACCAGGGCCAGCGGAGCCCAGGCGATCCACGGCACGCGTCGCCGCTCGATGGTGAAGCGCCCGACCCCCCACGCCAGCGCGTAGGCCATCGCCACCGGCAGCAGGGCCAGGAAGAGGTTCCAGGACACCCAGCGCCACGACGAGAGGTCCCAGTTCATCAGGCGTCTCCCTGGCAGTACGGGCAGATGGATTCGTTGCGATGAACGGGCCCGCCGCAGATGGAGCAAGAGCGGTCGGCGCGCTGGCCGCGCATCTGCTTCTCGGCCAGCGATCGGATGTGGCCGGCCACGTTCGGATCGAGGTCACTGGCCAGCGCGGCCAGGGCGGCGCGTTCCGCCTCCGTGAGGTCACGCAGCGGATTCGGGGCGGGCGCCTTCTCGGCCGCGGCCTTCCGGAATCGCTTCACCTGGAAGCGGATATCCTTTACCACCTCGGAACCCAGTTCCACGTTCATGCGCTGGATCAGGGGCTCGCGCATCAGCGCCAGTTCTTGCGACCAGGCGCTGGACCGGGTGTACACGAAGAGGATGCCGTCTCGAACGTCCGAGGCCTGGGTTACGGCGGCCACGGTTGGCCCCGCCACGCGCTCCCATAGCGAAAGGCTCTGCTGCTGCTTCACCCCCTTCTCGAGGTGGTAGCGCCGCAGTTGC
This sequence comes from Armatimonadota bacterium, assembly GCA_036504855.1. Classification (GTDB taxonomy): domain Bacteria; phylum Armatimonadota; class DTGP01; order JAKQQT01; family JAKQQT01; genus DASXUL01. The sequence goes on from DASXUL010000153.1 coordinate 1,462, forward strand.
TCCTGGATGACCGCGCTCAGTGTGGAGAGGTCTCTCATGTTCGGTCCGCTCCGTCGGGAGGGCGCGCCAAGCAGGCGCCCGGCGATGATACCGGTGTTCGCCCGAAGGGCGGACACCGGTGGCCGCTTCGCGGCCATGCCGGCGGGCCGCCGGCGCTACCAGGCAAATCCGCCGCGTTTCCCCGGTCGCTGGCTATCGGTCCACGTCGCCCAATACGATGTCGATGCTGCCCAGGATCGCCACCGTGTCCGCCACCTTCCATCCGAGGCACATCTTCTCCATGGCCTTCAGGTTGCAGAAGGAGGGGGCGCGCACGTGGTAGCGCCAGGGGCTCTGGCTCTTGCCGTCGCTCACGAGGTAGCCGGCCAGCTCGCCGCGCGGGCTCTCAACGCGGGTATAGGCCTCGCCGGCGGGCGGCTTGATGACCTTGCCCACCTTGCCCATCACCGGGCCTTCCGGAAGCTGGTCCAGCGCCTGGAAGAGGATTCGGCGCGACTGCCACATTTCCTGGAGGCGCACAATGTAACGCGCGAAGCAATCGCCTTCAGGGCGGGTGGGGATGTCGAATTCGAACCGCTCGTAGATGGAATACGGGTCGGCGCGGCGGATATCCCAGGCGAGGCCGGAGCCGCGCACCATGGGGCCGCTGCAGGACAACGCGATGGCGTCATCCAGCGAGAGAACGCCGACGTTCTGCGTGCGGAACAGGAAGATCTCGTTGCCGGTAAGGAGGTTGTCGGTTTCGTCCAGGAGGGTTGGGAAGCCGCCGTGCGCCGCGTCTCCCCCCGCGCCGAGGGCGAAACGGCCGCTGCCGTTCAGCCAGTCGCGGAGGTTGGCGCTCCACTCCTCGCCGGGCATGTCATAGGCCACGCCGCCGATGCGCATGAAGGAGTACGTGAGGCGAGCGCCGCACAGCTCCTCGAACATTTTGAGGACGTGCTCGCGTTCGCGGAAGCAGTAGAGGAACACGCTGAGGGCGCCGACGTCCATGGCGAACGTGCCCAGCCATACAAGGTGGGAGGCGATGCGGTTCAGCTCCATCGCAATCACCCGCAGGTAATCGGCGCGCTCCGGGATCTGCGTTCCCAGCAGCTTCTCGACGGTCTGCACATACGCCTGGTTATTGATCATGGCGCAGAGGTAGTCGTCACGATCGGTGAGCGTAACGTACTGCGGGTAGGTGCGCTTCTCGGCCAGCTTTTCGCTGCCCCGATGCAGGTAGCCCATGTGCGGCACGCAACCGACAATAACCTCGCCCTCGAGCTTCAGCATCAGGCGCAGCACTCCGTGGGTGCTCGGGTGCTGCGGCCCCATATTCACATACACTTCGCCCGCGCGTTCGCCCGGTTCCGTGTCCAACAATGGCATTCTTAAGTCCTCAGCTATCAGTTGTCAGTCATCAGCTTCCCGCTCGACGCGTTTGCGCACTCAGGCTCAAGCCACCGTCCGGCGGTACCCGCCGGGGCTGATGGCTGATGGCTGACTGCTGACAGCTAATCAATAAACGAATAGTCCTTGCGCAGGGGGTGCCCTTCCCAATCGTCCGGGGTCATGATGCGGCGCAGGTCCGGATGGCCCTCGAAAACGATCCCGAACAGGTCCCAGACCTCGCGCTCATCCCAGTCGGCGCCGGGGTAGATGTCGGCCACGGTGGGCAGGGAGGCGTTGTCGTCGTGCGGAAGGTCCACATGCAGCACGATGGTGCGCCGGGTATCCGGGACGTTCGCCAGCACGTAGACGACGCGGAACAGGCCTTCCGCCGGCAGGTCCACGGCGGTGACGGTATCCGGGTAGTTGTAGCCCTGCTCGCGGCAATAGGCGGCCACCTCGCGGATGGCGTCGGCCGGCACGGTGATCCGCAGCAGGCCGGCGGCCGGTCCGGTATCCTGGATGGCGTCTCCGAAGCGCTCTCGGAACCGGGCCACAATGGCCTCCTGTTCCGGCGTCAAGGATGGCGGCGGCGGGGGCGGCGGGGCGGTTGGCCGGGGCGCTGCGGGCCGGGCTGCGGGAGCGGCCGGGGCTTGCGCCACGGGTTTGGGCTCGGGCGCTGGGGTCGTTTCCGGAAGAACGCCTTCCGGCGGTTTCGAGGTTTCGTCGTTCATATGGGTGCACTCCACCCCTTTGCCGGGGCGGCGAATACGGTGAAGCCCCCCATCGGGGGCGGGCGCGCGAACGCCAGGCCGCGAGGGCGGCAATCCCGCGCTCAGGCGGCCATTAGGCGGCCTTTCGGAAGACTCGGGCCTCGTCGTCGGAGAGCACGCGGCCGGTTTCGTCCACCACGATGGGGGCATCGCCCGAGGCGTGCCGATCACTGGCGGTGAAGTAACTCTGGCTCCGGATCTTCTCCTGCAGCTTCAGGATGCCGTTGATGAGGGCCTCGGGACGCGGCGGGCAGCCCGCCACGTAGACATCCACCGGGATGATGAGGTCAACGCCCTTGAGCACGGCATAGGAGTCGTAATACGGCCCGCCGGCGGTGGCGCAGGAGCCCATGGAGATCACCCACTTCGGCTCCGCCATCTGATCGTAGAGGGTCTTGATACGAGGCGCCATCTTCTTGGTAACGGTGCCGGAGATGATAATGCAGTCCGCCTGGCGGGGCGTGGGGCGGAAGAAGATACCGAATCGGTCCAGGTCGAAGTTGCTGGCGCCGGTGGCCATCATCTCGATGGCGCAGCAGGCCAGGCCGAACGTGAGGGGCCAGATGGAGTTGGACTGCGCCCAGTTGAAGAGGCCCTCCACGCTGGCGAAAACCGGCTCCATGAAGCGCGGGCCCGATGCGCGCTGGAACGGCGCGAGTTCGCCCTTCTGCAGTTTGATCAGATCCACTTCAGCACCCCCCGCTTGAAGGCGTATACCAGGCCGACGGCGAGGATGGCGATGAACACGACGCCTTCCAGGAAGCCGGTGAGCACGAGGCCCGGGTGCAGCCCCTTCAGGACCAGGGCCCACGGCGCCAGGAAGATAGTGTCAATATCGAACACGACGAACAGCAGCGCGATGACGTAGTACCCGATGTGCACCTGATTCCAGGCCTGTCCCACCGGGGTTTCGCCGCACTCATAGGTGGAGAGGCGGGTGGCCTCGGTGGATTTGCGTCCTCGCCGCCGCACAACGGCAGACATAAAGAGCGTTATTGCGATGAACGCTATGCCCAGGGCGATGAAGAAAGCTACATATCGATAGTCCGCCGGGGTTCCCGCGGGTGTCATTCTCTAACCTCAATCTAGCTAAGAACTCAGATTCCAGAAATCAGAACACAGCCGGAGCGCCGGACACGGGCAGAGGCCCGTTACGGCCAGACCCTCTGACTGATCTCTGAATTCTGTGTTCGGTATTCTACTTGTGCACCAAGTTCATGCGGTTCAAAGCCCGCGTTAGCGCGGCTTCGGCCCGCGCCATGTCGATATCGCGTTCGGGTTGGGCGAGGCGTTCCTTGGCGCGTTGCAGCGCCGCCTCGGCGCGGTGGACGTCGATGTCCTGCTTACGTTCGGCCGAGTCCGCCAGGACGGTTGTGGCGTCCGAACCGACTTCCAGGAAGCCGCCGGCCACCGCCATCTCGTCTTTCGAGCCATCCGCGTGGATGGCGGTGAGCCGGCCGACGCCGACCTCCGCCAGCATGGCCGCATGGTGCGCCAATACGCCGAAATAGCCGTCCACGCCGGGCGCAACGAGGCTCACGATGGACTCCGCGTACACGGTGCGTTCCGGCGTAACGATCTTAAGCATGAATGAATCGGGCATGGCTTCTTACCCCGCCGCGATCCGCTTGGCCTGCTCCACGGCCTGCTCGATGACGCCGACCATCAGGAAGGCCTGCTCCGGCAGGTCATCGTGTTTTCCGTCCAGGATCTCGCCGAAGCCTCGAACCGTGTCCGCGATGGAGACGAACTGGCCGGGCACGCCGGTGAACACCTCGCCCACGAAGAACGGCTGGCTGAGGAAGCGTTGCAGCTTCCGGGCGCGGGAGACCGTGAGCTTATCCTCGTCCGACAGCTCGTCGGCGCCGAGGATGGCGATGATGTCTTGCAGTTCCTTGTAGCGCTGGAGCACCTGCTGAACGCCGCGGGCCACGCGGTAGTGTTCGTCGCCCACGATGCGGGGGTCCAGAATGCGGCTGGTGGAAACCAGCGGGTCCACCGCCGGGTAGATGCCAAGCTCGGCGATGCGGCGTTCCAGGTAGGTGGTGGCGTCCAGGTGGGCGAAGGTGGTGGCCGGCGCCGGGTCCGTAGGGTCGTCGGCCGGAACGTAGATGGCCTGAATGGAGGTGACGGAGCCTTTGCTGGTGGAGGTGATGCGTTCCTGAAGCTGCCCCATTTCGGTTGCGAGGGTGGGCTGGTAGCCCACGGCGCTGGGCATGCGGCCCAGGAGCGCGGAAACCTCTGAGCCGGCCTGCGTGAACCGGAAGATGTTGTCGATGAACAGCAGCACGTCGCGGCTCTCGCGGTCGCGGAAGTATTCGGCCATGGTGAGGGCCGAGAGGGCCACGCGCTGGCGGGCGCCGGGCGGCTCATTCATCTGTCCGAAGACCATGGCGGTCTTCTCGATGACGCCGCTCGACTGCATATCCAGCCAGAGGTCGTTCCCCTCGCGGGTGCGCTCGCCGACGCCGGCGAACACGGAGAAGCCGCCGTGCTCCTGAGCGATGTTGCGGATCAACTCGGTGATGAGAACCGTTTTGCCCACTCCGGCTCCGCCGAAGAGGCCGATCTTGCCGCCGCGGGAATACGGGCACAACAGGTCGATGACCTTGATGCCGGTTTCAAACTGCTCGTTGCTGGTGGCCTGCTCCTCGAAGGAAGGGGGCGCGCGATGGATCGGCATCCGCTCCGTGGTTTCGGAGGGGCCGCGCTCGTCGATGGGGTCGCCCAGCAGGTTGTAGATGCGACCCAGGGTCTTCGGTCCCACCGGCACCGTGATGGGGCCGCCGGTATCGACCGCCTCTGTGCCGCGCACCAGACCATCCGTGCTGCCCATGGCCACGCAACGGACGACGTCGTTTCCCAGCATCTGGGCCACTTCAACGACCAGGTTCCTGTCGGAGCCGCCATCCGCGCTGCTGCCGCCGCTCGCCGCGGCGCTGGCCTTGACGGAGATATGAATTGCGTTTTGGATCTCGGGAAGCCCGTCTGACGGGAACTCCACGTCCACCACTGGGCCAATGATCTGCAGCACTTTACCTGTTGCCAAGTCGATCCTCCATATATGGGACAAGACGCCTAGGCGAATTATAGCAAACCCCCAGGGGTGAACCGGAACGCCTGTCCGTACGCGGAACACGCCTGCCGAGCGCTCGGTTCCGGGAGGGCAGGCCCCCCGCGCCCCGATGAGGGGCGGCGTGAGCGGGTTAGCGGAGGATGACCTGAGTGGCAGCGAGGTAGGCGGCGACCTCCTCGGCGGGCATGGGCTTGGCGAAACGATAGCCCTGGGCCTCGTCGCACCCCAGGTCGCGCAGCGCCTCTACCTGTTCGTGGGTTTCCGCGCCCTCGGCGATGACCGTGAGGCCGAGCCCATGGGCGAGGTCAATGGTGGAAGCCACGATGAGGCGGTCCTCCGGCTCGCGCCCGAGGCCGTCCACGAAGGAGCGGTCGATTTTGAGGCCGTCCAGCGGGAAACGGCGGAGGTAGGACAGCGACGAGTAGCCGGTCCCGAAGTCATCGATATAGAGTTTGACTCCCACTCCCTTGAGCGCGTTGAGGGTGTCCAGAGCGGTCGTGCCCTCGTCGATGATGGCCGACTCCGTGATCTCCAGGGCCAGCCGCTCCGGCGGCAGACCGGAGGAGCGGAGAGCGGCCACTACGTCCGCCACGATGGTGGGGTGCTGAAGCTGTCGGGCGGAGAGGTTAACGCCCAACATCAGCGGCTGATCGGCGCCGTCGATCTGCGTCCAGGTGAGGGCCTGCTGGCAGGCGGACTTCAGAACGACTCGCCCGATGTCGATAACAAGCCCCGTCTCCTCGGCCAGGGGGATGAAGTCCACCGGCGCGATGACGCCGCGCTTCGGATGGCGCCAGCGGACCAGGGCCTCAAACCCTGTCGTAACGCCGCTGGCAAGGCAAACGGCCGGCTGGAAATACACAACAAGCTCGTCGCGCTCGATGGCGCGGCGCAGATCGTTCTCGGTTTCCAGCCGTTGTAGCGCGCGGCTGTTCATCCCGGCGTGGAACATCTCGAAGCGCGACTTGCCGCGGATCTTCGCCTCATACATGGCGGCGTCGGCGTTTCGGAGCAGTTCGTCGGCCTCCATGCCGTCAAGCCCGCCGGCGTGCGCGATGCCGATGCTCAGGCTGATGAACACCTCGCGGGCGCCCAACATGAAGGGCTTTTTCAGTTCGTGGAGCAGGCGCTCAGTGACGGTGACGGCATCGCGTTCGGATTCCATGTCATCCACCATAACGGTGAACTCGTCGCCTCCAAAGCGGGCGGCCGTGTCGGAGCCGCGGAGGCAGTGCTGGATTCGTTCCGCCACCGCCGTGAGCAAGTGGTCTCCGGTGGCGTGTCCGAGGCTGTCGTTGATGTACTTGAAGTTATCCAGGTCCACGAACAGCACGCCTACAGACCTTTCCATGCGCCGGGCGCGGATGAGGGCGCGCGAGAGCCGCTCGCGAAACAGCACGCGGTTGGGCAGGGAAGTCAGCGGGTCATGGTAGGCCTGAAACGCGAGGCGCTCTTCCAGCGCTTTGCGTTCTGTTACGTCGCTGACCGATGCCACCACTCCGGTGATGGCGCCATCAGCGTCTCTCAGCGGCGATGCATTGACTGAGAGGACCACGCGCCCGCCGTCGCCGTGGCGAATCGTGGTGTCGACGCCGAAGACAGGGCATCCGGTGGTGAGCACCATGTGGATGGGGTGGTCGCTTCCCTCCGCGGGGCCGTTGGGCATGGTCCAGACGGGGTCATCATAGTGTCGCGACGTCATCACGTTTCGCGCCTCGCCGAAGATGCGTTCCGCAGCCTGGTTGGCGTAGATGATGCGGCCGTCCAGGCTCACGAGCAGGATGCCGCTCGCATTGGTTTCCACGATGGCGGCCAGGCGCTGATCGCTGTCACGCTGTTGGTCCTGCTGGAAGCTGATCTGCGTGCGCTCGAGGGCCGAAAGGGCAGAGTTGACGTCTCGCGCCACTCGCCCGAGTTCGTCCGTGCCCTCAACGTGAACGCGCAGCGTGAAGTCGTTCCTGTTCGAGATCGCGCTTAGGTCGCGACTGAGGCGGGAAAGGCGGCGGAGAACGAGGCGCTCCAGGACGAGGAGCGCTACCAGGACGAAGATAACGCTGGTGAGCGTGAGGGAGACCAGCAGATAGCGCCGGGTGGCGAACCCGGTGCGCCGGGCATCGTCATCGACCGTAGCGCGGATGATGACCGCTGGGCGTCCCTGAACATCGGTCAGCAGGACGAAGTGGCTGCCGGTGGACCCGGTGAAACCGCCGGACGTCCACCATCGCTCGGGCCACATGGCCGCGAGGGCGGCCCGCATGTCTTTCGAAGTGTTTGGGTCATCCGCCCAGGACATGGCCATGGGCTCCTGGAGCAGTCGGGCGGCCCGGGCGACGTCATCCTGGCCAATGGCGCGGGCAAGGATGAGGGTACCCGACGGCGGGCGGGCCGTGATCGAGTGGAGAACCGGCCGGGAGCACACGAACATCGGTCCGGACGGGAAAGCCACGATTCCAGAACGCGGCGACTCAGGCGTGCCATCCGGAACGAAGTAATTGGGTCCGGAGAAGTAGGCGCGCACGTCGGGCGCCAGAGGCCGCTTGCACTTCCGCATGCCGTCGTACCCGGTTGCGAGGTAGACCCGTCCGGTACGATGGACCAGAACGGCAGCGTCCACATTCGATGCGGCCAGACCGGCATCGTTGAAGCTGCGGCCGACGTCCGGGTTGCGGGAGTCCAGGTATGCGCAAGTGTCGTCCACGCTGGACCATTTGGCGGCCGTGGCGCTCAGTTGCTGGATGGCATCGTCGAAGACGCTGCGAATTCGCTGTGCATCTCTTCGCGCGCTAGCGCGCTCCAAAGACGCATAGCCCCTATCCACGATGCGGGTAGACGCAACATAGAGCGCGGCCACGAGACCGATGAGGGTAGCGCCGATGATGGACAGCGTTTTCGCTCGGAGGGTCAACGGATTCCCCTGGGTGCGACGGACTCAGGCGGGCGGTTTGCTCACTCCGCGTTTGCCGGTCCAAGCCGCCTCCGGGCATCCTGGAGGCAGCTTCATCACACAGGGGTATCTACCATGTTTGGTTGGCGGAACACCACTACCAACTGTGCATGAAGTTAGTAGAGCGCGCCACGGAATCGGGCCCGGGACCTGAGCGGCAAGTTGGGGAAAGTCGTCAGTCGTCAGTCGTCAGTCGTCAGTATTCAGTCATCAGCCTCCGCGTTGGGAGAACCCCATGTCCGCTCCTCGCCCCTGCTACTCCGTCCAAGTAGGATGGCTGAGGGCGGAGGACTGAATACTGACGACTGACGACTGACGACTGTCCCCTAACTTGTCGCTCAGACCGGCTTCATGCCGAGGCTGATATTCGGCTCGCCGCCATAGGGGTGGGCCGCCGCCCACTCCATGTCGATCTCCAGGCCCAGACCAGGGCCGTCCGGGGGGATCAGAGTCCCTTCGCTCCATCGCAAGGCGTTGGGAGCGAGGTCTGCCATGAGGGGGTTGAAGGTCACGTCGATCTCGAGGATTGGGGCGTTGGCGGTTGCGGCCACGAGGTGAAGGTTGGCCACAGTGGTCACGATGTCGCCGGATGCGTGCGGCGCCCACAGAGCGTTAAAGGAGGCCGCCATCCCGGCGATCTTGCGCACCTCGGTGAACCCGCCGGCCCGCGCCACGTCCGCCTGCGCCACCTGGATGCCCTGCGCCGCCAAGAGGTCGCGGAACGGGAAGCGCGTATAGAGGTTCTGCCCCGTGGCGATCCGAATGTCGGTGCTTTGGGACAGGCGCACGTGGCCGTCGATGTCATCAATGCTGATGGGCTCTTCGAACCAGTAGATCCCAAACGGCTCCATTTCGCGCGCCATTCGGATGGCGTTGTCCACCCGGAAGGCCATGTCGGCGTCCACCAGGATGTCCATATCCGGCATTGCGTCGCGGATAGCTTCAATGCAGTGCAGCTCGCGCTCCGGGTCGTCGCCGATCTTCAGCTTGATCGCCGAGAACCCCTCGCGCCCGCGCCGTTGAGCCTCTTCGGCCGCGAACCGAGGATCGATGTGCCACGGCAGCGAGGAGGCATATGGCCGCACGCTTTCCTGGGCGAACCCGCCGAAGAGCTGGTAGAGCGGGATGCCCAACGCCTTGCCCTTGATGTCCCAGAGCGCGATATCGATGCCGCTGAGGGCGGCAATTCCCACGCCGCGGTAACCCACGGTGCGCATCAGCGACCCGTAGTACAGAGTCTCCCACATGCGCTCTGTCTGAAACGGATCGCGCCCGATGAATTCCGGCTGAAGCACCTTGTTGATGACCGTGGCGCAGACATCCAGGTCATACGTGTCGGAGCATGATCCGAAACCGGTAACGCCTTCATCAGTGGTGACCTCGATGAGGCACATCTGTCGCGCCAGGCGATAGCCGGCCGCGCTCTGTGTGCGGAACGCGTCCGGGATGGGGACGTGGATGAGGTGCGGGATGATTGAGGTAATGGTCATATGGTTTGCCGGGCGCCAGGGAAGAGGCCCGGCTCATGATAGCACCCAGGGAGAAGCATTCAGCATTCAGCATTCAACCCGAAGGCATCTGTGAATGAGCTAAGCGCTCGCTCGGACAGGAGGCTTTGGGCGGGGTGTTGGATGCCGAATCCTCGATGTAGAATGCCGTCTCCCGGCCGCGGGCGCCCTATCGAGCGCCGCCGGGGGGCGCCAGAAAGGTCCCAGGCGTCTCTGGATACAGGATTGCGTGCAGCCGCTCACGCTGCGGCGCCGTGAGACCCCGTTCCAGGGCGCGCCACAGAGCCTGGTCTCGCCGCTCTTCGAGGCGGACCACTTCCGGGGTGCGTTTGGGCTCCAAGCCCCCCTTACGCATTTCCATGGGTGGTCGGGCCCTGCAGATGTAGGCCTGGAGGGCTTGCTTGGCGCGACCCTCCTCGCGGGTCTGCGCGGCCAGCACCCTGTTGACCTGCGCCCGAGATAGCCCAACCTGCGCTGGCAGCCCGCCTTCCCCGCAAGCGAGGATGCGCGGTCCGAACTGCCGGTAGCGGACGGCGTTCAGTCGCCGGCGCTGGATACCCGTCAGCCGTATGGCGGCCAGTCCAGAGCGCGCCCGCGATGCGACCATTCCCTCGCGGCTCATGGCGACGGTTCTCAGGCCGTGGCCCTCGCGCTCCTCGCGGGCCAGCGATCGTTCCGCGGCCTGCATTGCGGCCCTCGCGCGGGCTTCCTGTTCCGGCGTCAACCGAACCATAGCGCGCACTCCCGGATCGGCGAGCAATTCCGGGTGGAGCGCGTCGATCGGCGCCGTGAACGCGCCGGCTGGCGCGAGCAGGAACATCAAAGCGAAAAGGTAGCCTCTGCGCATAGCGGGTATCCCTCCGGATGTGGATCGGCGAGCCGAACCCTTCGGCCTGCCCGCTACACATGACGAATGGCTGAACGGCCAGGCTCCACCGTTATCCACGGGGGCGGCGGGGTACAGCCGACCGCGTGGACAGAGGAGGCGTCGTCAGGCGCCAGGTTCTCCCAAGTGCACCCACAGCAGCTTGAAGGGCTCCTGGTTGGGCCTGGCATCTGGGCGCACGGTGATCGTGTAGGCGCCCGGAGATGGGAAGTCGATCTCGCCGATGGTGAACGGGCGGAACTCGCTCCAGTTCTTCTGCGTGGCCTCGGCCTTTGCCGAAACCGAGTGCCCGGGGCCGGCGGAAACAGTGAAGCCCTGCCCTGCCGCGTCCACGGTGCAGGCGTAGCTCACTGTGACGGACCGCTTACCGGCCTCGGGGATGAACACGGTCCACGAAGCTTCGGCGTTTGGGGCCGTCCAGCCGCCGATCTGGGCGGGCAGCTTCGTGCTTCCGTCATACGGCTTCTCTTGCTGCGCGCCGACCAGTTTCGCCGCGGCGGCCTGCATGGCGATGCCGCCCCCGTTGATCTCGCCGATGGTGGCGTTGTCCACCTCGATCGGGCCGGAGAGGTTCAGCCGGATGACCGTGTCGAACGGGACCGGCATGGAGCGCGGCCCCGTTATGTGGACCGACTGCCCTTCCTGTTGGAACGTGATGGGCTTGCCCGTGGAGCACAGCGTAGCGGCGGCGACCTTCGTCTTCAGGCCGTTCACGCGGATAACGCCATCCACGGGCCAATCAAACACGTGGAGGTAGAGGGCGTTCTTCGCCTCGTCCACCGTGGTGAGCCCCCAATCCTGGGCGCGCTCCTCGAAAGGCGTGTAACCGCAGCCGTAGAAGCCTTCCTTGTTGGCGCGCAGGCACTGGCCGATCGTGTGCATGCAGTTCAGGGCTTCCTGCGGCGGGCGCCCGTCCGCCTGCGGTCCGAAGTTGATGAGCAGGTTGCCGCCCAGCGAGATGTTGCGCACGAGGTTGCGGATGAAGTAGGTGGCGGGCCGCCACTCCTGATCGTCGCGGCTGTAGCCCCATGTGAGGCCGAATGTGACGGCGCTTTCCCACGGGTGCTGAATGCGCTGGTGCGGGAACTCGTTGTCGCCCAGCGTCTCGTAGTCGGTTCCATCCGGCTGCCCCACCCTCGCAATGCCGAGGCGGGAGTTGATGATGGTGTTCGGGTCCTCGCGGCGGATCGTGGTGAGCATGTCGGTGACCTGCGGCAGCGTCATGTTGGTGTCGCGCAGATTGCGCCAGCAGTCGAACCACATGATGGCTGGCTGGTAGCGCTTCACCAGTTCCTCCACCTGCGGCAAGGACTTGCGGCGCCAGTACGTGTTGAACTGCTCGGGCGTGAGGTTGTCGCGGTAGCCCTCGCCGCCCCAGAAAAAGAAGTCATCGTGGCCGTCGAACTGCTTGGGGTCCTTGGAGTTGTAGTCCCAGAAGTTGCCCCAGCCGTACGGGTCTTCCCAGTCCTGCCAGTGCGAGTAGTAGAAGCCCAGCTTCAGGCCGCGCTTGTCGCACGCCCTCTTCAGTTCGCCGATGACGTCGAAGTTCACGCCGGCGAGCTTGTTGAGGGTGTAGTCGGAGACGCCGGAAGGCCAGTACGCGAGGCCGTCGTGGTGTTTGGCGACGAAGATGATGTACTTCATCCCGGCATCTTTGGCGGCCTCCGCCCAGCCGTCAACAACCTCCGGCGTAACGTGCATCTGGCGCACGGCGGCGTCCCAATCCTTGCGCGGCACGCGGTTGCGGGCTCGCAGCCACTCGCCGTACTCGGTTTGGCGCACGGGCTCGCCGTCGAACCGGCCTTCGAGGGCGGAGCAGGCGTTCCAGTGGATGAAGAGCCCGAACCGGGCGTCCTCGAACCACGCGGTTCGAGCGGAGGAAGGCGAAGCGGTCTGCGCGGCGGCCGCGCTGGCGGAAGGGGTGTACATGCTCATCGCGATCAATGCCATCCAAGGGGCGAGGCGCCGGGTGATGATACTCATACCCGTATGATGTTTCAGGCGCGGGGGGGCGGCGTCAATGCCGAAACGGATGAATGACCAATCGAATGGCGACGGCGCCTGACCCAGGCCGCGGGTCAGAGCGTCATTACGAACATGGTGCCCTCTTCCCAGCGTCGCAGTTCGGCGCCGAGGGAGTGCATGATCTTGAGGCCGTAGCCGCCTTCTCCGGCGGGCTTTCGCGTGTGGCCGTCCCGGATGCCGCCTCCGTGGTCGTAGGCGACGAGCAACGATGGGAGCTGGACGATGTCCACATCCTTGCACGGGCAGTGCTCGCGCACGTTTGCCAGGAACTCGCGGAGCGCCGCGGAGGCGTCCTCGCTGAGCTCCATCGCTATCTCATGCGCCAGGCGGCGCACTTCCGCGGGGTTGCCCGCGTCAATTGTCACCACACTTGGCCTGTTCGCGCATTTGCCCAGTTGCTCGATCATCTTCCCGCCTCACAACCACGAAACGACGGATGCTCGCATCATCTTTCCATGGGGGGGAGGCGGGATGCACGAAGTTGTTGCCGGGAAGTTTCTAGGGCGCGGCTGGTTTTGGCGGAGCGGGCTTGGCGGGCGCCTCGTGGAGGCGCAGCGGAATCTCGCCGGGGAAGTGGTAACCGAGCCGACGCGCTTCGGCCGCCTGGCCTTGCGGCGTCTGGAGGTATTGGATGCGTCGGCGCAGGCGTGAGTTGTCCTCAGAGACCTGCCCCTTTTGAGTTTGAATGCCGTGCATTTCCTGGCGCAGGTTGCGGTTGAGCCCGTAGGGGTGCCAGACCTTGTTGACGAACAGCCCGAAACAGAGGATGGCGGCCACCCACAGGCCCACGCGCATCAGCCCGTCCATGGCGCGACGCAGCGTGGAAGGACGGCGGCGGCGCGGCGTCCGGCTGTCGGCAGACACTCTCTTTGCCATATCAGGCCCCTTCCACTGTGGTCACTCGGATCAGGTTCGTGTGGCCCGGCTGCCCAACCGGCATGCCGCCGGTCAGCACCACCTGGTCGCCCACCTGCACGAGTCCGGCGTCGCGCGCGGCGTTGAAGCTGTTGTGCAGGGTGTCGTCAATCGTCTCGGCCACTGGAGCCATGATGGGGATCACGCCCCAGCTCAGGGCAAGGCGGCGGTAGGTATCCGGCTTCGTGGTTACCCCGATAATCGGCGCCTTCGGCCGGTATCGCGAGACCATGCGGGCCGTGTGGCCGGAGGAGGTGGCGGTGAGAATGGCGGCCAGGTTCAGGTTCTGGGCGATCTCCACAGTGGCGCCGCCGATAGCGTCCGTGACGGTGCGCGCCTGATCCGCCATGCGGCGGCGGAGGATGGAGGCATGATCAATGCCGCTCTCCGCGGTGACGGCCAGGTCATTCATCATCTCCACCGTTTCCACGGGATAGAGGCCGATGGCGGTTTCGCCGCTCAGCATAATGCAGTCCGTTCCGTCCAGGATGGCGTTCACCACGTCGGTCACCTCGGCGCGAGTGGGCCGCCGGTTGTGCGTCATGGACTCCAGCATCTGCGTGGCGGTGATGACGGGCTTGCCGATGCGGTTACAGCGGCGGATGATCATCTTCTGGATGGACGGTACCTCCCAGATGTTCACCTCCACGCCCAGGTCTCCGCGCGCGACCATGATGGCGTCGGCCTCGGCGATGATCTCGTCGATGTTGTTCACCGCCTCGTGCTTCTCGATCTTGGCGATGAGGGGGATGCGGGCGCCGGCCGCGTCCATATGGGCGCGCAGGCAGCGCAGGTCGTCGGCCGATCGGATGAAGGAGGCAGCAACCCAGTCCACGCCTTGCTGGATCCCGAACTGCAAACACTCGATGTCGCGCGGGGTGATGGCGTCGATGGCGAGGGTGACGCCAGGCGCCGTAACGCCCTTGTGCGAGGTGAGCGTGCCGCCCACCAGCACTTCCGTTGCGATATCGGTATCGGTTCGATTCGTGACGCGGAGTTGAACGGAGCCGTCATCGAGGAAGATGGAGTCCCCCACCTTGACGGAAGCGCAGACCTCGCTGTTCGGGAGGGTAACCTCAGACTGGCTGCCGGCGACCTCGCGGCAGGTGAGCGTGAAGCTGTGGCCGCGCTCCAGGTTGATGGGTCCTTCGGCGAATGTGCCGATACGTATCTTGGGGCCGGGCAGGTCCTGCAGGATAGCTACGGGGCGTCGCAACGCGCGGGCCTGTTCGCGGATATGCCGGATAACGCGGGCGTGGTCTTCAAAAGCGCCGTGCGAGAAATTCAGGCGGGCGACGTTCATTCCCGCTTGCATGAGGGCGCGCAACTGCTCGGGCGACTGGCTGGCCGGCCCGATGGTACATATTATCTTGGTTCGTCTCATATGGGATTGTTCATTGCCTTCGGGGTTTATGATATGCCCTGTACCGGCGCTTGTCAACGGTATGGCGGTCGGACGATGACGCGCGCAAGTTGGCTACCCTGAAGGTGGCGGCGTTGCCGTCGAAACGTACTATAGAAAGCAGACATGAATCTCCCCTTAATATCTCTTCGGCGCGTGGCCGTGTGCGCGGCTGGCGTGGCCCTGGGGCTTGCTTCTGGATGGGCGTCCCCGATACGCGTGCGGTCCGAGTCGCGGCCCGGCAGTTCGCTCGTGAGCGTCAACTATGTGGACGTCGCCGCGCTGACGTCATCCGGCGGCGTCTCCTCGGCGGAACGCGCCCGGAATGCCGCGAACCGGCTGTCTCGCTGGGCCGACTCCGGGCGCGCTCCCCGCTTCACGGCGGGCCGCGCATCCGGCCGCTGGAACGTTCTGGCTAACGGAGCCGTGCTGCTTACGCCAACGCG
Source organism: Armatimonadota bacterium (assembly GCA_036504855.1). Classification (GTDB taxonomy): domain Bacteria; phylum Armatimonadota; class DTGP01; order JAKQQT01; family JAKQQT01; genus DASXUL01. Next base: position 16,805 of record DASXUL010000153.1, read on the forward strand.
GGCGGATGCCAAGCGACTGGGGCTTACCCGGCGGTCGCTCGCGCATCGCTGGGCGGCGCATCTCGCTTCGGCATGGGCCACAACGTTCCTGCGCGCCACTCCGGACGGGTTGAGGATTGGGGTGAATTCGGCGCGCAGCGTGCGGGTCGGCGGCGTGGCGCGCGGTCCGATCGTGGCCTCCTCGGATGCGGCGGACGTTGCCGCGGCGCGGGCTGTGCCGGGCGGGCTGCACATAACGGCCGGCCATCCCGGCCGGGCCACGATCACCATCCGGCGCGACGGCGCCGCGGTACGGTGCGCCGTGCGCGTCATGAAGTGGGCCGGCAGCGTGGAAGCCGTAAACGTGCAGGTAACGGGCAGCGCGGCGCCGGCCGATCTGCTGCGCGATCTGATAAGCGGCGAAACGCCGAGACATATCCGGCTGGAGCCGGGCGCGTGGAGCGTCATCCTGCGGCGACCCGCCATCCCAGCCGTGTGGACCAGGGGTGATCGCCTGAACCTTTCGGCCCGCGTGCGCCTCAGCGGCCCGGGCGTGCTCCCCGTGGAAACGACCCTGCCGATCCATGTAACGCGCCGCCACCTCCCCCCGGCGCGCAACATGATGCTCTTCTACTCCAACAACCCGGAGACCATCCGCGATGCGAGGACATTGTTCCGGCACGCCATCGACGGCATGCCGGCCCGGCTGCTCTATCACCATCAGAACGCCGGAGACCGCGCGCTGAACATCGCCGTGGACGTGACCAATGACGGCGACTCGGACGTTCCGGCGCAGATCGTGGACGGAACGGGCCCGCCGTCCATGGACTGCGTTCTGGCGGGCCATCGCGCCGCCTACAAATTCATCAAGCGCAGCCAGTCGGCCACCGGGGTCATTCTGAACATCCCCGCCCATGGTCGACGCCGCCTGTTCCTGAGGCGGCTGGCGCCGGGCGATACCATGAGCGGCATTATGCTCGTTCGTCCGCTGAAGCACGGTGATCTGAGCGTGAGCGTTCGCTCCGAACTCCCCGGTAGCGCCGGGGGCGGAACCGCTCGCGGCGAAGAAGCCGGCACGGCTTTCGAAGACCCAGACAAGACCGTGGATGCCTCGTACACCGTGAACGGTCCGTGGACCTATGTTCCGATCGGCAAAGAGGGCATCAGCAACGCCGGCGGGGTGCGGCTGGATGGTAACTACGGCGTGCTCTATACGGTACGCCTGAAGCTGAACAACCCCACCGACGCGCGCAAGACGGTGCGTGTGCTGTTCGAGCCTCGCGCCGGCGAGGCGCGGGCCGCGCTGCTGATCAACGGCGCCCTGACCGAGACCGATTCCACGTTCCCGCCGGCCGAAGTCCGCGTGGCTTCCATCTCGCTGGCCCCAAAGCAGAGCCGGATGGTGACTGTGGTGACGATGCCCGCCGCCGGCGGCTCCTACCCCGCGGCGCTGATTGTGCGCGGCTGAGGGCTACAGGCCGGAGGCCGAACGGACCAGGGTGACCACGTCCGCCATATCGATCACGGCGGAAGAGTCGCCGCTGGCATTGACGTTCAGCGCGGCGAGGTCGGCGGAGGTCGCTTCGGAGACGCCGGCGGCAATCCGCAGCGCCCGCTCGGGGCGGGCCAGCGGCGCCAGGGCGCTGCGAAGGAACCAGTTGTTGGCGTTCGCCGTGTCCGATGCGCTCACGCCGCCCCGGTAGAGCTTGTACTCGTAGTCGCCCGCGAGAGCCGACCCGCCGGGTAGCGTGAAGGCCGACGCAGCCGTGGTTCCGCTGCTCGTTACGCTGACCACCGGGATGCCGTTCCCCGTGGTCAGAGCCCCCGCGCCGCCCACGTTGTTGATGGCCAACGTGGTTGTCCCTGTAGCGCTTCCCCCTTTGATGATCAGCGCGTCCGCTGGAGAACTGTCCGCGCCGAGGTAGGCGTTCAGCGTTACGGTTCCGCCTGATGCGGAGAGACTCGCCGTGGTCAACGTCTTGTAGCTGGCCGCGGCAGACGCGGAACCGGTTGGCGCGGCGAACGTGATGGCGCCGGAGTTCGTGAGGCCGGTGAGGACCGAGGACGCGGGCACAATCCAACCGCTGGCTGCATCAATGGTCAGCTTAGCCGAGTTGATGGCTCCATTCAGCGAGGAACCGTTCTTCAAGGTGACCGTGTTGGAACTGATGCTGTCGCTGGTGATCGCTCCGGTAAGGGTCACGCCATCAGCGATGAGAATGGCAATTCCGCCGTTGGCGCCGCTGGTCCCCCAACTATCCGCGGCCGCCTTCAGCAGCAGCGCGGAGCTGTTGTTCACCGTGACGTTCTTCAGGGTGATCGTGCCCTTCGCGTTGGTCACGAAGAAAGCCGGGCCCGTTGTGCTCGGCCATGTATAGGAGCCGCCGGTCATTGTGAACACGCCGTTGTCGCCGGCCGCGTCGCCGGACATGCTCTGGAGGATCATGATGCCGCGGTTCTTCTGCCCCTTGGCGGCGGCGAGGACCGTATCCGTGAGCGTGATGGAATTGGATCCCTCAATGACGGCAGCCTCGGAAGCCGTTGCGCGCACGTTGGCTCCCGTTACGGTGATGGCCCCGGTGGAGTAGATGCCGGGCGCGTCTGCGCCGGATGTGGTGATGGTTCCGCGGGTTACCTTCACCGTGCCGCCGCCCCGATCGGTGGCGATGGCGGCGGAGTTGGCGCCGGGCCCGGTGGCGATGTCCACGTCGGTGACTATGAGCGTTCCGCCGGCGGTGGCATCCACGCCGTGCCCCAACTGGCCGGTGCACACGATCTTGGCGTTGGAGATGCTGATGGACGTTCCGGAGCCGGTTGAGAACACGCCGTTGGCGCCGATGCCGCTGGTGGTCACCGTGCCGCCGGTCATCGTGATGCTGGAGGCGCTGGTAGCCAGGATGCCGGCGTTGAGGCCGTAGAAGCTGCTGTTGTCCGGGGAGGATGTGTTCCCGCTTGTGGTAACGGTTGGGTTGACGAGCGTCAGCTTGCCGCCGTTACATACGTAGATGCCGGACATGTCTGTGCTGGCGGCCGAGTAGGTTTGGCCGGTTTGGGTGGCTGAGCCGCCGTTCAGCGTGTAGGCGGCGGTGTTGGCGCGGCCCGGCGCCGCGAGGAAGGAGATCACGGCGCCGATCACGATGCCCACTGGAAGCGCCTTGCCGATCGCAATCCCGTTCATGTGTTCCTCCTGTACGCCCGTTGACTGATATGAGGATACTCGAGCGTTTTGGAGGCCGTATGACTCTCAGATGATGTCTTTGTGAAGTCCGCTCCGGCGCGGTCGCTCGACCGGCGGATCGGCCGCACGCTACGATCACAGCAGGGCGAGGCGGCGCGCCGACTCCGCCGCCGAGCCGACTGCCAGAGACTTGTTTCGGCTCCCTAGAATACGTATTCGCAAGGAGATAACATGCAGCCATCCATCCCCGTGCGCGGCCCCGTGGCCGCCGACCTCCCGGAGCCCCTGCGGGGGCTCGGCCGCCTCGCGGCCAACCTCTACTGGACGTGGAACCCGGATGTCCAGCGCCTCTTTGCCAAGCTCTCCCCCGCCCTCTGGGCCGAGGGGGCCGGGCCCGTGCGCATCCTCCAGGAGGCCGATCTGTCTACCGCCGCCGCCGACCCCGAGTTCGCGGCCGCCGTCCGCGAAGCCGCCGCCGCGTTCGACGCCTACATGGCCGGCGGCGCTGAGGCGTGGTACGCTCAGCGCGAACCGAAGCTCGAGGGCGGCCCCATCGCCTATTTCTGCGCCGAGTACGGATTCCACGAGTCGCTTAACCTCTACGCCGGCGGCCTCGGCATCCTGGCCGGCGACCACTGCAAGGAGGCTTCGGACCTCGGCCTGCCGTTCGTCGGCGTGGGCCTCTTCTACCGGCGCGGGTTCTTCCATCAGATGATCGATTGGGAAGGCCGGCAGGAGCACATGTATCCCCCGCTGGATCCGGCCAGGTGCTCCGTTTCGCGCGTGCTGAAGCCCGGAACGGAAGAGCCGCTCACGGTTAGGGTGGAGATGCCGGGGCGCGTCGTTTCCGCCGCCGTCTGGCTGGCGGAGGTTGGACGAATCCCCCTGCTGCTGCTGGACACGGATCTGGAGGAGAACGCCCCGGAAGACCGCCCGATTACGAGCCAGCTCTACACCATCAGCCGTGAGATGCGGCTCTGCCAGGAGACGATTCTGGGCGTGGGCGGAGTGCGGGCGCTGCGCGCGCTGGGCATCGCGCCGTCCGTTTGGCATCTCAACGAGGGCCACTCCGCGTTCCTGCTGCTGGAGCGGCTGCGCGAACGTCTGGCCGCCGGCGACGACGTGGATGCGGCGCGCCAATCGCTGCGGGCGGATTCCATCATCACGATCCATACGCCCGTCCCCGAGGGCAACGAACGCTTTGGGGCGGACCTGGCGGGGTCGCTGATCGCCCCGATCCTGGACGGCGCATCGTTGGGTGCGGCGGCTGTCCTGAAGATGGGCCTGGGGGCGGACGGCGACAAGGGCGTCTTCGACATGACGGCCTTCGCCCTGCGCAACAGCCGCGCCGCGAACGGCGTGAGCCTGCTGCACGGCCGCACGGCGGACAAGACGTGGCGCAAGATCGCCGGGTACCCCCTGATTGGCGTCACCAACGGCGTCCACATGCCCACCTGGGTTGGCCCGGAAATGAAGCGGTTGTTCGCGCGGCGCGGCGCCGATCTCACGCATTCAACGGACGTGGCGGCGACGGCGCGGGCCGAAGGGCGGCCGACGTGGGAAGGCATCGCGGACGCCGATGGCGCGGAGCTATGGAAGGCGCACCTGGCGCAGAAGGGGAACCTCATCGAATTCGCAAAGCAGCGCCTCTTCGCGCAGCACGCGCGCCTCGGCGAAGGGCCTGCCTCGCTGAAGGAACTGGTGGAGGGGCTGGACCCCGATGCCCTGCTCATCGGTTTCGCGCGCCGGTTCGCCGAGTATAAGCGCGCTTCACTGATCTTCACCGATGAGCGCCGGCTGGCGAAGATCCTGAACGCCAAGGGCCGGCCCGTGCAGATTCTGTTCGCCGGCAAGTCGCACCCCGGCGACCGCGGCGGCCAGAAGCTGATTGGCAAGGTCTACGAGCAGACCCAGTCGCCACGGTTCAAGGGCAAGGTCTTCCTGCTGGAGGACTACGACATCGAAGTGGGGCGCAACCTCGTGCGGGGCGTGGACATCTGGCTGAACAACCCGCGCCGTCCATTGGAAGCCTCTGGAACGAGCGGGATGAAGGCCGCGGCGAATGGCGTTCCAAACGTGTCCATCCTGGACGGCTGGTGGGACGAGGCGTACCAGGGCGGCAAGAAGGGGCGAAACGGTTGGGCGATCGGCGGCCGAAAAACGGCCGCGGACTCGGAGAAGCAGGATAAACGCGACGCGGCCGAAGTGTACAGCCTGCTGGAAGACGAGATCATCCCCGCCTTTTTCGATCGCGACGCGGAGGGCGTTCCGGCCCGGTGGATTCCCGTAATGAAGCAGGCCATCGCCACCTCGCTGTACGCGTTCTCCACGAAGCGCATGCTGGAAGAGTATCTGGACGATATGCTGCTGCCCCGCTGAAACGCGGTTTCGACACGCAGGGAGGTACGCAAAGACAATGGCACGAAGACCCTCTGATTGGCGCGTGGCCCGGCTCGCCCGCGCCGCGATGATGGCGGTTGCACTGGCGGCGCCGGCGCTCTGGAGTCCGGCGCGGGCGGACCTTGCTTCATACGTGGCGCGCCCCGAGCCTGCATATGCCTGGGAGCAGAAGTCGTTCACGAAGGACGAGGACGGCAGCATCCAGGAACTGCGCATGGTTTCGCAGACGTGGCAGGGCTCGCCGTGGAAGCATCGCATCCAGGTGTTCCGCTCCGCCAAGGCGGCGCACCCGGAGTTCTGCCTGTTGCTGAACACCGGCGGTGACGGCGGCGATGGCGATACGGCGTTCGGCAAAGCGGCGGCTGCCGAAACCGGCTGCACGGTGGCCTTTCTCTACAACATCCCGAACCAGCCTCTGTATGGCAAGACGGAGGACGCGCTGATCGTCTACACGTGGCAGATGTACGCGAAGACCGGCGACGAAACGTGGCCGCTCAACTTTCCCATGACGAAGGCTGTCGTGAAGGCCATGGACGCCGTGCAGGCCGCCGCAAAGCAGGCGAAGCAGCGCGCCATCAGGCGGTTCGCTATCACCGGCGCCTCGAAGCGCGGATGGACGTCTTGGCTCACGGCCGCCACCGGCGACAAGCGGGTCGTCGGCATCGCGCCGATGGTCATCGACATGTTGAACATGCCGAAGCAGCTCCCCCACCAGTTGGAGATGTACGGCAAGGCCAGCGATCAGATCAACGACTACTCCGCCGGCGGCATTCTGGACATGCTGAACGCGCCGGCAGGCAGGCGCCTTGTGGAGATGGTGGACCCGTATTCCTACCGCGCCAGGCTGACGCTGCCCAAACTCATCATCCTGGGGACCAACGACCGCTATTGGTCGCAGGACGCGCTAAACCTCTATTGGGATGACCTGTCCGGCCCCAAGTGGGCGCTCTACACCCCGAACAGCGGACACGGCCTCCAGGACGGCGGGCGCGTGCTTTCCACGCTCGCCGCCTACGCTCGGATGCTGGCATCACGGCAGAAGTGGCCATCGCCCGTGTGGCGTTGGGAACCAACGGACAAGGGCGCCAAGATCGCCGTATCCGGGTGCGGCGACGGTTTGCGAACCGCCCGCATCTTCCGTGCGGAGTCCGCAACCAAGGACTTCCGCGACTCCAAATGGACTTCAACGGAACTGCCGGTCCTGGACGGCGCCGTAACGGCCGAGGCCCCGAACCCCGCAACGGGATACGCCGCGTCCTTCGTTGAGATGAGCTTCATGATCGACAGCAAGCCGTTCAATCTCTCCACGCAGATGCGCATTCTCCCGGCGAAACCGTAGCCTCGCCCGCTGCTGCCGCGAGCGGGGTGTGATCCGTAACGCAAAAGCTGGCGGGCAAGGCGCGCCTCGCCCGCCAGCGGGCGTTGGAGACTGCGGCCCTACTGCTCGGCGGCCGGGTGGTCCAGCGCGCCTTCGCGCTCCAATCGCTTGTATAGCGCCAGGGCGTAAGGGAACGGCGCCAGAACGGCCACGACGAAGACGGCGATGCAGGCCGGCATGGGCGCCCCCAGCCACACGGCCGCCGCGCCGATCACTCCGGCGCCGAACATGAGCCTCGCCCCCAGCCGGTGGGTGGCGTTCCACACCTTGTCGCTAGCGAGCGTCCACGGGCAGCGATACCCCATATAGAAATTGCGCCGGGTCTTTCCAAGAACGTTGCCGATTGCCGCCAGGCAGAGGAACAGCAGCGTGAACATGGGCTTGCCGATGTCGGCGCGCGGGTGCAGGGCCGCATAGTAGGCCAGGCACTGGATCCCCACGAACATCCCCGCCAACAGCGCCAGCACATAGTTGAACGTATCGCGGAACGGCTCGATGGAGAACGAGCGCGGCGAGAGCCATGGAAGGCCCCACAGCATCGCCCCCATCAGAGTGAGGAACCCAACGCAATACGCGATGGACGCGGCTTTCGGCGCCCACCCATCCGGCTGTCCGGCGGCGTTCCAGTGCATCGGCACTGTGGCTGGCAGGCTTGGATACAGAGCGGCGGAGATCGCCAGGATGGCCGCCGTCAGCGCCGCGATGGCGAGGGCGGCATTACGAGCGCTCATGGGCGCCCCCCTTTCTTTCCGGTTTCGTGCGCGGCGAAGCCCATCACGGCGGCGATAACATCCTGCACCACTGTCGTGTTCAATGCGTAGCGGATCTGCTGGCCGTCGCGCCGGGCGGTGATGAGGCCGGCCTGCTTCAACGTGCTGAAATGGTGTGACATAGACGGTCCGCTGATCGGGAACCGCGCGGCGAGATCGCCGGCCGTCATCTCTCCGCGTCCCAGCATCCGGAGTATCTCGCGGCGGGTTGGGTCCGCCAGGGCCTTGAACACGGCATCCATCATGCTTCCCGCGCCTTTCCTAGATATTTAGCCATACGTCTAAATAATAGCGCGGGTTACAGCATTTTCCCGCGTAACAATGGGACTTCTGCACCCTACCCTCGTGACAACCACGCCGGTGGAAGGCTATCGCCACGAAGCGCCGGCCCTTGAACATCGGGCTGCGCAGTGATATGATATGCCAACGAGGGCGAGCATCGTCGCCCGCCTTCTCACAGTCGGCTTGCCCCGACCGCGTTTCTGGGCTTCCGGCAGGGACAGCCATCGTCTTCCGTGAAAGGACAGATCGGATGGCGCATAGTCGTTCCGCTTCCGCGAGTTTCGGCTCGCTCCTCGCGGCGCTTGTGGTCACTCTCTTGCCCCCTCGATCGCAGTGCGATGTTCTCTTCGTCAACAAGAACGCGACGGGCGCAGTTCACGACGGCGCGTCCTGGGCCACCGCCTTTCTCTCAGTCCAGGCCGGCGTGCATGCGGCGCCTTCCGGCGGGGAAGTGTGGGTGGCGAAGGGCGTGTATGGCGAGTTCGTGGCCATTGCGAAGCCGGTTACCCTTCTTGGGGGATTCGTCGGCTCGGAAACGCGGAGCGAGCAACGCGACCCGCTGGGGGTCGAGACGGCGATAGTCGCCGAACCCGATGCGGGTATCGCCGCCGTCACGCTCACGACAACCGCTAGCGGTTCCACCGTAGACGGGTTCACTATTGCGCATGATGGGAGCGGCGCCCCCTACACCGGTCCAGGGTTGGTCTGCGATGCGGCCGGTTGTACTATCTCGCACAACTTGATCCGCGCTAACACGGGCGATCAGGGCGGCGGAATACGCTGTACGGCTTCCGGCGTGGTCATCGCGGGCAACGTCATTCGCGAAAACTCATCGCCGTCCGAGACCGACGCGCGGGGCGGCGGGATATACGTCAGCGGCCGATCGCCCGTCATCCGTGACAACCGGATCGAGGGGAACGCCGCCGTCGGGTCTATGTGGGGATACCCTGGCGAAAGCGCCTCGGCCTGGGGCGGCGGCATCTACTGCGCCGGCGACGATGCTGTCATCATCGGCAACACCGTGCGCTCCAACACGTTGTATTCGATAGGCGGATGTATGGTCGGACCGTGCTCGGCCGTCGCTGAGTCGGTGGGCGCCGGCATTTGCTGCCTGGGCTCAGGCGCCTTGCTGGAGCGCAACACGATCACCGATAACGCCGCGGAGGCGCATGCGGGGTCTCGCTTGGGCGGTTACGAGACATCCGTCGGCGGCGTTGCCATGGGAGGGGCCGCCGTACTGCGAGATTGCCTCATTGCCCGCAACACGGCGCTGTCGGACTTCAACGCCTTTCCGGGCGTGCAAGCCGCCGCCGGCGCTGTCATTGCCAACAACACGATCGTCAACCACTCCGGCGACGCAGTTACCCTGGCGGGCTCCGGCACGGTCATAAACAACATCATTGCCTCGAATACAACGGGCGTGAACGCAGCCGATACTGCGCCAATAGTCGCTCACAACTGCTTCTTCGGCAACGGCGCTAACGCCGTTGGTCTCCCGGACCCCGCGGGCCAGAACGGTAATATCGAAGGCGCCCCCCTCTTCGCATCAGCTACCGACTTTCGCCTCGCTGCCGCATCTCCCTGCGTCGACGCAGGAGAAAACTCCGCTGTTACGCCCGGTGAGGCCGATCTGGACGGCAAGCCGAGGAAGCAGGGCGGATCCGTCGATATCGGGTGCTATGAGTTCCCAAAGCCAACGGCGTACGCGCTCGGTGACGTGATCGGCATCCTGAAGGTTGCCGCCGGCATCTGGAGCGGCGCGCCGGACGCGATGATCCGTTTGAACCCGGAGGCTCCACTGGACCGCGTAAGCCTTGCCGATGCCGTCCGCATCATACGAAAAGTGACGGGCCTGGAAGCGAACCCGTGAACGGCGCGCACGCTGCCTTGGCTCGCGCGTGCAGGCCTGGCGGGTTACAGCATCTACCGCGCTATCTGCATCCTCCGACATGAGAGCGCCTCCTGCCTTGGAGCAGGCAGGAGGCGCTGGTGGAACGATGGGAGCCGCTACGGCTCCACGCCCGCTGCCTCTCGCGCCAGGCGCAAAGCGTCCGGCAGGTCGATGCGGCCGTTCGCCTCAACGTCCAGATTCAGCAGGTCCGCCGGACCCGCGGCGAGCAGCCCTCCGGCGATACGCAGCGCTCGCGCGGCGTCCAGCGCCGTCGGCGCCGGAACTGTGACGGTGACGGTCTGCTTGCTGATGCTGTTGCCCACGGCCTTTGAACCGATGGTGATGGTGTAGACGCGCGCCTGAGTGAGCCCGGCGCGCTCCGCGCGAAGCCGGATGTGGTGGGCGTCCAGCACCTGGATGTCGCCCGGCACGTCTCCAGGCCCGGCGCCGGCGTCGGGCTCATTGCTCAGCGCGCTCAGCGTGTTGACGGGGTTCTGGTCGCAATTATCGGCGGTGGCGTAATCGACGGTGACCAGCGCCATGCGGTGGTCTGCGTTTAGCAGAACGCTGGGCGTTGCCGAGACGTTTGAAATGACCGGCGCCGGATTGCTTGCGGTAATCGGGGCTCCCGCCGCGTTGTTCCCCGGGTCGGGATCCGGGGTTGGGACTGCCGGCGGGGGCACGGTGGTGACGCTGGCGGCATTGGTGATGATGGAGCCGTCCGCCGCGGCGCAGTCCACGGTGGCTTGGATGGCGATAGAGGCGGAGGACCCCGCGGCGAGACTCGGGAAGGTGATGGTGGGAGTTCTGGCCGTCCCGCCAACCGATCCGCCGCCCGCATTGAGCACGCTGGCGCCCGTGAGGATGGGCGGGAAGGCGTCCGTAACCTGGACGGAAGATGCGGCGTCGGGCCCGCTGTTGGCGACGGTCAGCGTGTAGATGACGGCCGAGCCGGTGAGCGGCCCCGCATCGCTGACCGTCTGCTTCAGGGCAAGGTCGGCCTGCAATTCGACCGCTCCGATGTCCACGTGCTCTCCGGCCACCCTCTTGGCGCCGCGCGCATCTTGCAACCCCAGCGCGGCCGAGTCGGCGCCGGCATCGACTGCGGGGGATCCGGTTGACAGCCGGTAGTCATCGCCCGCCCGGTTCACGAAGAGCGGGTCCGCGGCGTGGTCGCCGGTACCGGCCACGGCGGCGCCAAGGTAGTCGCCGTTCGCATTGCCGAAGTACATGTTGTCGTGCGACTGCGCGTTCGCCACCTCGCTGGACACGCCATCGGTATTGAATGCGACGATGTTGTTCGCGAAGACAATGTCGTTTCGCTGGTACACTCCGCCTCCGACGGCGGCGGCGACTCCGTCGACGATGGTGTTGTTAACCATTCGCGGAGCGCCGCCGCTCTCCTCGAAGAGGCTCGCCCCGTACGTTGCGGCGCTTTGCGCCAGGAGGTTGCTGTCCACGCTCGCGGAGGAGCCGCCAAGGTAAATCCCTCCGCCGTTGGAGCCGGCCGAGTTCCCGACGATGGCGTTGTCGGCGATCAGGGGGGCCCCGCCGGAAACGTAGATGCCGCCGCCGGAGCCCACCGCTGTGTTCTTCACGATAGAATTGTTCCGGATCGCCGCGTTGGCGCTGGCAACGTAGATGCCGCCGCCGTTCCCGTCGCTGGCGCTCCCCGTACCGTTGGTAAGGGTGAAGCCGTCAATCGCCGACGTGGAGGGGGTTCCGACGGCGATCGTGACGACGGAACCGGGCTTGCCAGTGGCGTCCAGGATCGAAGCGTGAAGGCGCGGGTTCGAACGCTGGTCCAGGGCGATCTCCGTGCCCAGGAATCCGCCGTATAGCGACTTGCCAACGCTCAGCGCAACGCCCCCCTCGTGGTACGTTCCGGCGGCCACCCATACCTGGCCGCCCAGCGCCAGCGCGCTCAGCGCGCCCTGCAGAGTGGCCTTGGCGTTGCTCCAGGAACCGCCGTCGTTTGCGTCGCTTCCACCCGGCGTTACGAAAACAACGGGTTCCACATCCTCGAAGGCGGCGGTTCCATTGGACTCGTCGGCTCCGATGTCTACGGTCCCTTGCTGGATGCGCGGCTCGCCGTCGATGTCGGCGGCTCCGATGACGCTGGCGTTGTCGCCGGCGTTTCGGGCGGGCGAGCTCGGCTGGACGTGAACGGCGCCGTACGCGTCGCGCGTAATCTGGGGATCGGCGTTCACGTCGCCAGGCCCGGCGGCGGCGCTGCCGACGTAATCGCCGGCGGCGTTCCCATACACGAGGTTGTGGTGCGCCTTCGTTGATGGAATCTCCGACAAGATGCCCCTCGTGTTGAACGCGATCAGGTTGTTGACCAGCGCAACGTCGTCTCGTTTGTAGATTCCGCCGCCGTCCGCGTTACTGGCGTTCTCGACGATGGCGTTGTTGATGATGAGAGCGGAGGCGCTGGACTCTTCGAACACGCCGCCGCCGTAAACGCTGTTGTTGCGGGCCATGATGTTGTCCGTGACGGTGGCCGAGGTCCCGCCCAGGTAGAGGCCGCCGCCGGCGCTGCCTGTGTTGTTCCCGACCATCACGTTGTATTCGATGACCGGGGCGCCGCCGGAGATGTAGATGGCCCCCCCGAATTGCGCCGACGCGTTCCGCCGGAGAAGGTTGTTGCGGATGGATGGGCTTGCGTTGACGCTGCAGATGCCGCCGCCGTTCCCGGTGGCAGCGAGTCCCGCGCCGCCCTGGATCGTGAACCCATCCACAACGGTTGAGGGCGCGGAGCCCGGATCGACTGCAACAACGGAAGTTCCGGCCCCAGTCCCGTCCAGCACCGTGGCGTTCAGCCGCGGCTGCGGGCGCTGGTTTCGGCTGGATTCCGTCCCCGTGAATCCGCCGTATATCCCCACCGCCATCCCGAGGGTGATCGTTTCCGGATAGACGCCCGCCTTTACCCACACCTCGCCGCCGAGGACGGCGCTGGCGGAGACGGCGGCCTGGACCGTTTTCATCGCATTGCCCCACGAGGAGCCGTCGTTGGCATCGTTGCCGTCGGCCTTTACGAAGAGGACGCGCTCCACATTGACGAAGGCGGCGGTTCCATTGGACTCGTCGGCTCCGATGTCCACGGTCCCCTGCTGGATGCGCGGCTCGCCGTCGATGTCGGCCGCGCCGATGACGCTGGCATTGTCGCCGGCGTTGCGGGCGGGTGAGGTCGGTTGGATGTGGACGGCGCCGTACGTATCGCGCGTGATCTTGGGATCGGCGTTCACGTCGCCTGTACCGTGGACGAAGCCGCCGAGGTAGTCGCCGGTTGCATTGCCGAAAAGGAGGTTGTGGTGGGACTTCGCGCTGGTCAACTCACTCGAAATGCCGCTGGTGTTGAACGCTACGAGGTTGTTGGCAAACGCGATGTCGTCGCGCGCGTACATGCCTCCGCCTCCTGCGGAGGCGCCGTTTTCCACAAGCGAGTTGTTAACTATGCGCGGGGCGCCGCCCAGTTCCTCGAAGATGGCTCCGCCGTATCCGGCCGTATTGCGGGCCAAGGTGTTGGATGCAACCTGGGCGCCGCCACCCGCCAGGTAGACGGCCCCCCCGGCGCTCGCCGCCGAGTTGCTGACGATGATGTTCGCGACGATCACCGGAGCCCCGCCCTGAACGGCGATTCCGCCGCCGTTGAGGGACGCATGGTTCAACCGAATGAGGTTGTGGCTGATGGTTGGGCTGGCGCCGACGATCCGAATACCCCCGCCGATGCCGTCCGAACCGCCGCTGCCGTTTACGATGGTGAAGCCATCGACGACCCCGGAGCCGGCGGCATCATCCGCGGTGACGACCGGTCCCTGCGCTCCGGATCCGTCGAGGATTACGACATGCCCCGCCACGCTCCGATCATCCGGGTTGGCCCCGGAGCCGGCGAAGCCGCCGAGCAGGGCAATGTCGCCATGGAGGGTGACGTGTTCCGCGTAGGTCCCCTGGGCTACGTGGATCGCATCCGCTCCGCCGGCGGCATCCAGGGCGGCTTGTACGGTGAGGTAGGCCGTGGGCCAGGTTGCGCCATCGTGAGCGGGGCCGGGAGCGCTCTTGTTGACGTAGAGGGTGGCCGCGCCGGCGGCGGGCGCCAGGGCTATGAGCAAGGGCAGCAGCAGACTGCCCGAGATGAACCGATGCATGGTTGCCTCCTGGGTTGCGCCGCCGCCATATGCCAGCGGTCCCGGGCCGTGCAGCGTCCAGCCATGCGGCGGGCCAACCGCCAGACCCGGATGCGAACTCCAAATCCGGAGGCGCGAATCGAGCTTTGAGGCTGTGTAGCAGAAAGTATGCCAAGTGGGGTTAGCGAGGAGCCCGCTCGGGCCGGCTGTGGGATTCCACGCTGACATGGGTTTCCGTCGCCCCACGCAGGGACGCGTCTGAAGCGGCCTGCGCGCCGCTGCCCTTGATCAAACACGAAAGCGCCTCCTGCCGGGGGCCGGCAGGAGGCGCTACTGCGGCGGCGGAAAGCGCATCGGACCAGCGGTTTGCGGCTATGCCGCCGGCAGCCGGCCTTAGCGGTCGTTGGGCTGCACTCAGTAGGTCAATCGCCTGGCCGTGAACGGCCGGCTCGGAAGACCAACGGCGCCTTCGCGCCGTGATATCAGGGCGCGAAGGCGCCCTTAGCCCGCTGAGCCGGCCCCTCGGGGCCAGGCGATTAGCATACGAGCTTTCGCCCCTCTGTCACTTAGAGGTAGATCGACCAGGATCCGACCACCTGGTTCAGGTGCGATCCGCCCGGTCCTTCGTTCTTCAGGTTCGAGAACGTGACGCCGAACCTCGAGAAATCGTGATAGCGGAACACGTAGCCGACGTTGAAGTTGCTGGCGCCCTTAACGGTCTTGGCGGTAACGAGGTTGTCTGGAATGTCGTCGGTTTCATGATCGTATCGCAGGAATGCCGTTCCGTTGGGCTGCGGGTTGTAATCCGCCTCGGCGTACCACCCCTTGGGGTGGCGGCTGCCTCCTGTTTCGACGTCATTCTTGCCGGTGAAGTATGCGCCGTGGATGGCGTACATCGGCCGCATGAACTGGGCCAGGAGGCCGAAGCGATTGTACTTGTCCTTCCAAGCCGGAACCGCGGTTGCCCCGCTGCCGGTCGCCGCGTAGGTGAACTTGCCGTTGTAGGCGTAGAGGCCGACCATATCGTTGTTCGCGTCCAGCGAGTGCGAGATGGTGGCGAACTGGTCTTTTTCGTTATTCGCCGGCGAAGTGTTGCCCAGGCCGTTCACGAGGCCGATTTCCGCCATCGTCCCGGATTTGCTGCCGATCCCCGCCGAGAGGCCTTTGTAGTTGGTGGCGCTGGTTGCCGAGAATGTGTTGCCCAGCCCCAGTTGACGCGAGGCCGCCGCGGCGGTGCCCGTGGGTCCGGATTTCGCCAGCCACAGGACTTGCGGCTCGAGGTTCCCAGCGCGTACCCACCAGTAGTCAGGTTTGTCGATGTCGGACACGTAGCGAACCTCGGCTTCGCTGAGGTTGGATGTGCCGCCGGAACTCGAGTAGATTGTGGAGTTGGCGTAGAAGCTGAGGTTGGCGACCACGGGACCGCCAGCCAGCAGGCCAATGGAACTCGTTGCGAAGGAAGAGGGACTCTTCTGCTTGGACGTGAAGTTGCCGCCGAGGGAAAGGCCGGCATATTGGAGGAAGTTCTGAGTGGACAGGTCCTCCGGAGGCGTGGCCTTTTCGCCGGCCATTCTGTGGCCGCGGTTGAGGAACTCCCAACCCAGCTTGGTCAGCTTGTTCGTGGCGCCGTAGTGGCATCCGTTGCACGCCACGCCGGTTTTGCGCTGAAACGCGGGGATGGCGGAGGCGGTGTTGGGTAAGCACGTGATGGTGGCCAGAGCGGCCAGAATCGGTATCAGACAGTGCCGTTTCAAGGACGTTTCCTTTCAAGTCTGGCCCACGCATCTAGGCAGCGCTGCGTATAGGTCTCGTTACGGCCAGAAAGGCGGTTGAAGGTACTGCATTCGGTTGGAGGAATTGGACACTCTTGACACTGCACGCCGTTCGACTTGCCGCGACGTGCCTCTACCACCCTTCCTTTCGTCCGGCCCTCGCTTGCCGGGACGCCGCGCGGTCCGGGCCGATGCCGGACAACGCGATCGCGCTGGTCGCGGGCGCGGATGACCGTCGGCGGCGCCGCAGCCCATAGGTATGTGGCGGAATCGATATAAGTCCGTAACATAGAAATACCCCCCAAGCGCCGAGTTTGTCCATATGCCCTTCCCCTATTCGCCGGGCAGGCGGCTGGGCGGTTGCGGTGGGCGTTGGCGCGGGAGGCCGCCGAAGCCCCAGGCGCTCGTCGAACGGCCTGGCGGCGCCGCCATCGCCTGCAAACGGGACGAGGAACGGCAACCCGGAACCACCTCCGCGGGCAGCATGGGAACACACGGATGAGACAGGACGCAAAATGAGAGACCATGTCCCTCGGCCCTTGGGCCTGGAGACATGGTCTCTCTCATCCGTTTGCCGCTGTCGCCGCTTCGCTGGCGGGTTAGCCTCTACCCTTTGGCGGCGACTCCCGCCGGAGGCGTCTGGTAGCCGCACCGCGTGAGGAACTCGCCGTCCACGGCGCCCCAGTATTGGAACATGATGTTGCATGGGTCGTCCAGGTCGCATTGCGAGGCGCTGTCTCCCGTGTGGAAGTGATACTCGGCGAACACGGCGCCCTGCCCCTTCAGCGGTCCCGCAGTGAAGGTCAATGTTACGTAGCCGGCGTGATGCGAGCAATCATACGACTTGCCGATGCCGTCCGGCAGGGGCGGGCGACACGAATCTGTGGCGATATTCCCGTTCAAGGCGAACGTGCCGATCACTTTTCCCGTAACGTCGATGACGTTGCCGGAAGCGTACTCGTAGCCGATGCGCGGGTTCGGGTTGGTTGCGGGATCGAAGTTGGGGTGCAAGTCATTCATGCGCCGAACGCTGGAATACTGGCCGGTGAGCGTCACGTTCAACTCGGGGACCTCATCTGTTCCCTGTCGCGCGAGGTTCATCGTGAAGGGTTGATAGAGCGTATTGCGCAGCATGTCGCCGCTTGAGCCGCACGTCGTGAAGTACACCACTGTGGCGGCGCCCTCTCCCGCGAAGCCGCTGACATTCCGGCTCAGGTCCCGTAGGCCAAGGCCATTGTCATATAGCGGATCGCCGCACGGGCCGGTTTGAGCGCCGCAAACTGACGCTACCGCCGCGAAGGCTGCCAGGGCGGCCACGGCATTCCGCAGGTTGATTTGGATCCGTACCATCTCTCTCTCCTCTACGCCGCGTCGGAGGCTCCCTCTTGATGCCAGCGATCGCGGCCTATACCTCTCTGCTGAAACAGACCGGTTTCCGGCTAGATCCTTACAAGGGCATATCAAACGCGGGAGGATACCCGAATGGCGCCTACGCCTGGCTACCGCACGCCCCTGCGCTCCGCAATGCCCTCATCCCGGAAGTGACCACGAGGCGCATTGACAGACAGCCGGCGCCGGGACCATCGTGTGTTCATGTCCTGCACTTGCCACCCCTTTGGGACCGCCGGAGTGTTGGATGCGGTCTCCTTTCTCTTCCGCCGGCCGGCGAGCGCCCTTCCTCGCGGTCTCGCGGCGATGGCGGCCTCGGCGTTTCCCCTGTTCCTGGCAGCGGCCTCCTCCTCGCCGGCGCTGGCGGGCGTCTTGCACATCACAACGCGCCTCTCGGCGAAGCAATCGCCCCGCGTGTTCGGAATGGCGGAGTTCGATGTCACCGTTTCCGGCGGCGGGGCCTATGCCAATCCGTTCGACCCGGACGAGGTCGCCGTGGACGGAGTCTTCCGTGGGCCCGGCGGACTCCGGCTGGAGGTCCCCGCGTTCTGGTTCGCGCCCTATCAGACGCAGACCATGCCGGACGGGGCGCTGGATATGGCCATGGCGCCGTCATCGCCGCCGGGCTGGCGTCTGCGGTTTGCCCCCACGGCTGCGGGTTCCTGGCATCTCGTGGCGCGGGTTCGGGATCGGTCCGGCAGCGCCGTTTCCGAGCCCGTCGTCTTCCAAGCCGCTCCCGCCGCACGGGGAGACCACGGCTTTGTGAAGCGAGCTGCCGGGGCTGGCAAGAGGCGCTATTTCGAGCGCTCCGACGGGGCGGCGTACTTCATCGTGGGAGAGAACGTCGGTTGGGCACGGGATAACCGCGGGCTACTGGACTACCGAGACTGGTTCTCGGCCCTCGGGAAGAGCGGCGCCAACTTCGCGCGCGTCTGGATGGCTTTCCGCCCCCTGGAATCTAAAGCCACGGGCGCGGGACGCTACGATCTGCGCAACGCGGCGCTCTTCGACGAGATCCTTGGGCTGGCGAGGAGCAATGGCCTCGCGTGCATGCTGGCCTTCGGCACCTACGGCGACCTGGCAACGGGCGGCTATTGGGGTGAGGGCCAGTGGCCGTCGAACCCCTACAACGCCGACAACGGCGGCCCGGTACCGTCCAGCGCGCCGGATGACTTCTTCACGAACGCGGCCGCGCGAAAACTCTATCGCAACCGCCTTCGGTATCTGGTTGCGCGTTATTCCGCGTACACCAGCACAGGCTTCTGGGAGTTCTGGAACGAGCGCGGCGGGGCGGCGACCTGGTTTGCCGAGATGGCGAAGTTCGTAAAGCGCGCGGACCCGTACCGCCGCCCCGTCACCAACTCGTACGGCACAACCGGGCCCGCCGAGGTGTGGTCCATTCCCGAGATGGACCTGACGCAGACCCACCGGTACGGCGACGACGGATCGGTGGCGGACATCGCGCCGGACATGCCGTCTGATGCGAACGCGCATAGCGTTTACCGAAAGCCGCATCTGATGGGCGAGTTCGGCATCTCATGGCGCGGCGACGACGGGAAGTTTGATCCAAATGGCGTCGGCACGAACCTGCACAACGGGCTGTGGTCCAGCGCGATGGCGGGCAATGCGGGCGGCGCGTGCATCTGGTGGTGGGACAGCTACGTGCATCCCAAGAACCTCTACCCCGAGTTCACCGCGCTGTCCCGCTTCGCCGCCGCCGTGGACTGGCCCCGTCGCGCTTTCGAGCCGCTGGACCTGCGCGTTCCGGCCGCGCCCGCCGGCGGGCCCGCAGGGCATCGCGACCTCACGCTCTCGCCCAGCGCCGGTTGGGGCGCCATGTCTTCGGGAACGATCGTCGTCGGAGATGACGGAGCGTTGCGCGGCGAAGGCGCGCTCATCGGCACGCTCTACGGCCCGGATAAGCCAGACCTGCGCAGCGTCGAGACGTTTGAAGTCACCATGCCGGCGGCGGGCGCCTTTCGCTTCCGCGCGGGAACGGTTTCGGACCGCGCTGAGGTACGCGTTACCGTGGATGGCCGGCCTGCCGGAACGTTCCCGTTCGACGCCCGGCCCAGCGGGCCCCGCGGCTACAAGGAAACCACGCAGCACCCGGAATACGGCGGCATTTACCAGGCGAACTTCGACGTAACCCGCGAAGTCCCGCTATCGGCGGGGCGGCATACAGTGGCCGTCGAGAATGTGGCGGGCGACTGGGTTTCAGTGCTGTCGTATGAATTCACGGGGGCGTTGTCGTCTCGCTACACGACCCTGCGGCCTCTGGCGCTTCGCGACGCCGCCACGGGCGAGACGCTGGTTTGGCTCCACGACACGGAATCCAACTGGAAGAACGACCGCGACGGCGTTATCCCCCGCCGCTGGCAGGGAATATCCGTCCCGCTGACGGGGCTACGCCCCGGCCGCTACCGGGCCGCGTGGTGGGACACTCGCTCGGGCCGCATCATCCGGACGGAAACGGTCACCGCGAAGAGATCAAAGCCCCTCTCGCTGAAGGCTCCGCCATTCACCCGGGACGTGGCCCTGCGCCTGGCGCCGGAAGCGGCGGCGCCGGCCCGAAAAGCTCCGGCCGGGGCCAGGGGCAGATGATGACCAGGCCCCACGTCCGGTGGAAGGGCGCGGTCGTCGCGTTGGCGCTGGCCGTTCTGGCGGCGGCGCCTTGCCGGGCGGCCAAGCCCATCGTGCTGCGGTTCCGGTACTGGGGAGATTTCAAGGAGATACAGGCGCTTCAGGCGACGATTCGCGCGTTCGAGCGAGACTACCCCGGGGTGAAGGTGCGCGGTGAGCGAGTTCCGCCGGGCGACGAGTACGTGCAGAAGCTGCTGATTGAGCGCGCGGCCGGGCTCACGCCGGACGTTGTGTTCTGCGGCGGAAACTTCGCCGAGTTCGCGGGGCGCGGCGTGCTTCAGGATCTGAAGCCGTTCCTGGCGAAGGACCCATCCGTCCGGTTGTCGCGCTATTACCCCATCCTTGTGAAGCTTTTCTCACAGGACGGGAAGCTCTATGCGTTGCCCCGGGACATCGCTCCCGAAGGGCTGGTGTACTACAACAAGCGGCTCTTCGACCAGGCAGGCATGCCGTACCCGGACGGCTCGTGGTCCTGGGACTACACGCCGCACCCGGAACGCGGCAGCTCCGACTTCCTGACCGTGGCCCAAAGGCTTACGCGCCACGACCGCCGCGGCGGACAGCGAAACACTTACGGCTATGCGGCGGCCTGGACGACGCTGTCGATGCTCAACTTCACCTACTCGTCCGGCGCGGAATTCGTGGACAACGTCAGCCGGCCCCGGCGCCTCACGTATGACGATCCGAGGGTGCTGAAGGCGATCGGCCTGACGCGCGACCTGCTCTACAAGTACAACGTTTCGCCGTCCACCACAGACCTGCAGGCGTCCGGGGTCAGTGCGCACGATTTGTTCGCCCAGGGCCGCGTGGCGATGTATGTAACCGGCATCTGGGAGGTGCCCCGCTTCCGAGACGAGATCGGCGACCGCTTCGACTGGGACATCGCCGCTTTCCCAAAAGGCCCAACCGGGCTGCGCGGCGTTGCTGTGGGCTGGTCCGGCTATGCCATGACGTCCACCACAAAGAACCCGCTGCAGGCGTGGAATCTGCTGAAGTACCTGGCGGGTCCGGAAGGCCTCGGGCGGCTGGCGAAGACCGGCCTCGCACAGCCGGCGCTGGCGAACCTCGCCGCATCGCCCCTGTGGCTGGACGGCCAGCGCCCGGTGAACCGGAAGCTCACCGTCGAAGAGGTTCCCTACGTTCACCTCGACGTTATCACCCCGGGATGGAAAGAGATCGACGCCATCGTGAACCCGAAGCTCGAGCTCGTTTGGAGCGGGACGATGACGCCGGAGCAGGCGGTGGCGGCGTTTTTGCCGCAAGCGCAGGCCAAGCTAGACCAGATCAACAATCCGCCTGTGCATCCCCGTCTGAACTGGGCGCTGGGCATCGCCGTAATGGCCGCCCTGGCGGCCCTTGCGGCAGCATGGGTGGTTCAGGGCGCGCGGGCAGACGTGCGCAACGGACGCTGCGTGACGTCGCGCGCCGAGACGCGGGCGGGCTACCTGTTTATTGCGCCGTGGCTGGTGGGCGTTCTGGTGTTCCTGCTTGTCCCCATGCTGGCCTCGCTGCTGCTGGCGTTCTGTCAGTGGGACATCATCCGGCCGGCGGAGTGGGTGGGGTTTGGCAACTTCCGGGAAATGATGGGCGACGAGCGCTTCATCTCCAGCCTGCGCGTTACTGGCCTCTACACGCTGTTCTCCGTGCCGTTGGGCGTGGCGGGCTCCCTGGGCCTGGCCCTGCTTCTGAACGCGAAAATCCGCGGACAGGCGGTGTTCCGCACGCTGTTCTACCTGCCCGCCGTGGCCTCGGCGGTGGCGGCGTCCCTCATCTGGCTACGCCTGTTCAACCCGGAGAGCGGCCTGCTGAACTACCTTGTGGACGCGGGGCGCCTTACCCCGCTGATGAAGTTCCTCGGCCTGACGGACCCGGTGAAGGGGTACGTCAACTGGCTGGGATCCGAGAAGACGGCGCTGGGCAGCCTGATTGTGATGAGCCTGTGGGGCGTGGGCGGCGGCATGGTCATCTACCTGGCCGGGCTTCAGGGCATCCCGCAGTCGTTCTACGACGCGGCGGTGGTGGATGGCGCTGGCCCGTGGCAACGGTTCCGCCATGTTACGCTGCCGCTCCTGACCCCAACGATCTTCTTTACCCTGGTGATGGGGGTGATCGGCAGCTTTCAGGTGTTCACGCAGGGGTTTGTGATGACCGGCGGCGGCCCCAACAACGCCACGCTGTTCTACGTCCTCTACCTCTACCAGAATGCGTTTGCCTTCCTGAAGATGGGCTACGCCAGCGCCCTGGCCTGGGTGCTCTTCGCCGTGATCCTGGCCTTCACGCTGCTGCAGTTGCGGTTGTCCGGGTGGGTGCATTACGAAGGGACGGAGGCGAAATAGATGACGGCCGCCAACCGCCCACCAGTAACGCTCCCCGATGCCGGTCAACCCCGGCGGCGCAGGCCAGCCAATGCCGATCGGCGAAACGCAACGTTGTTGTTCCTGCTGGCTTGCGTCGGCGCCGCGTTGATGCTGACGCCGTTCTACCTGATGTTGGTGATGTCGCTCAAGACGGGGGCGGAAATTGCCGAGAACCCTTGGGCGCTGCCGCACGCGCCGCAGTGGGTGAACTACGCGCATACGTGGCGCATTGAGGGGACCGACGTTACGTTCGCGCTGTTCTTCCGGAACACCATCGTCATCGCCGTGCTGGGGACCATCGGCGCCACGCTGTCGTCCTCGGTGGTGGCCTTCGGGTTCGCCAGGTTGCGATTCCCCGGCCGCGACCGGCTGTTCGTTGTGCTTCTGGCCACGATGATGTTGCCTGGCATCGTTACCACGATCCCCTCCTACATCGGCTTCCGCTACCTGCACTGGATCGATACGTTCTACCCTTTGGTTGTGCCGGCGTACTTCGGGGGAGCGTTCAACGTGTTCCTGCTCCGCCAGTTCTTCCTCACGCTTCCGCGAGAACTGGACGAGGCCGCGCGCTTGGACGGGGCAAGTTTCTTCCAGGTGTATAGCCTCGTGCTTCTGCCGCTGACGCGCCCCGCGCTGGTGACGGTTGGCCTGTTCGCCTTCATCGGACACTGGAAGGACCTGATGGGTCCCCTGATCTACCTGAACTCCACCGAGAAGCAGACCCTCGAGCTGGGCCTCCGCACCTTCCAGACCATCCGGGGCACGGAATGGAACCTGCTCATGGCCGGCTCCGTGATCGTCTTGATCCCGCTGCTGGTCATGTTCTTCCTCGGCCAGCGGTACTTCGTGCAGGGCATCGTCATGTCCGGGCTGAAGGACTGAGAGAGGCCTGGATGGGCGCCGCCTTGCCCCTCCCTGTGGACGGTTGAGCTTCGATCGATCTCTAGCCGGAACGATTGAGAACCGCCACATCAAGCGTAACTCAACTGCCGCACGGGCTCAGGCCCTCTTCGCCGGCGATCCCATTTTCGGCCGCTTGCAAGCGGGCGGGTTCGAAAAGTGATAATGCCCATATTGCCTATCGACCATGCATTCAGAAAGAGGTGGCTTCATGACCCGGATTTCGCAAATGCTAGCAAGGCTGCTCCTTCCCTCCGCGGCGCTGTGGCTTGCGCTCGTGAGTCCGGCTCACGCCTGGGAGGAATGGGCTAATCGCGTGATCGGTTTTTCGTCGGAGTACGGAACGACGGAGTTCGGATCTGTTCAGGCCCTGGATCTGCCCGATACCGCCTCATACGGCGACAGCCCCCTCGCGTGGACTCCCGCCAACATGTCCGGAACGCAGGAATTCCTTACCCTCGGTTTCCGGGAGCCTTTGCATGCCGATGGCGCGATCATAGTGGAATCCAGCGGCAACGGCTACGTCACGAGCATTGAAGCCCTCGATACCGGCGGAGTGTACCACACCGTATGGGCGGGAACCGACCCCACTCAGCCGGACAGCATCCTCAGTTTCCACCCAACATGGGCGGCGACCTCGTATCTGGCGCAGGGTCTGCGGATACGCGTTGACACCAATCACAGCGCCGGTTGGGAGGAGATCGATGCCGTGAAGATGACCGGCGCCCCGGCGGACACGCTCCAGTGGGCATCCAAGGTCATTGCGGTCAGCAGCGAGTACAGCTCACCGCCAGAGCCGTTCTCGTCCATACAGGCTCTGGGCGAGCCGAACGCCGTTAAGTACGGCGACAACGGCAATGCGTGGACCCCCGCTGAGAATGGAGGTTCGCAGGAGTACATTACGCTGGGTTTCGCGGCGCCGGTTACCGCGTCGGGGGCGGTTATCCGCGAATCGAATGGAAACGGCTTCGTCACGCGCATCGATGCGCTGGACACTGGCGGCGCCTACCACCAGGTTTGGAGCGGGGCAGATACGACGCCCCCGGGCGCGATCGGCTGGTTCGCGCCGACGTGGACGCCGACGACCTATGCCGTACAGGGACTCCGCATCACTGTTGACACGGGCCATGACAGCGCCTGGGAAGAGATCGACGCCGTGTATTTGCGCGGCCAGGCGACCGGCGCCTCCGCACCCGCAATTGCCAACATCAGCCCGACCAACGTATTTCGAGAAGGCCCGGATCTGGTCCTCACGGTGAACGGCACGAACTTGCTGAGCACCACCGTGGTCCGGCTGAACGGCTCAGACAGGCCAACCACCTGGGTATCTGGAACTCAGTTGCGAGCCGCCATTGCCGCAGCCGATATCGCTTCTCCCGGACCGCTTTCCATTACCGCCTACACGCCGCCGCCGGGCGGCGGCACGTCCAACTCGGCGGCCTTCACCGTGAGTCCGGACCTCGTGCAATGGGCGTCCATGGCCCTCGGCTCCTCGTCATCGTTCAACCCGGCCGGTCCATACTCGCCAGCGCAGGCATTGGGACCTCCGGACATTCTCGCGTACGGGGACAGCAGCAATGCTTGGACAGTGGAGCGCCAGAACAGCGGCCTGCAGTACCTGACCCTCGGCTACAACCGCCTGGTGCTGGCCGACGGCCTGACCGTTCGGGAGACCAACGCAACCGGTTTCGTTAAGGCTGTTGACGTGCTGGACACCGACGGCGCCTACCACACGATCTGGACTGGCTCGGATCCTTCCGCGCCGGGCGCGATTGCGGAGTTCTCATTCGAATTCACGCAGACGGCATATGTCGTTCGCGGGATCCGCGTTTGGGTAGATACCGGCCGATCACCCGCCGATTGGCCCGAGATCGACGCGGTCCAGTTGAAAGGCATCCCCATCGCGGTCCCGGTTCCGTCGATCACCGGGTTCGGCCGATCGCCGCTGTTGAAGGGCGGCCTGGCATGCACGCTCGTCGTGAACGGCAGCGGGTTCACCCCAACATCCGTGCTGCGCTGGAATGGAGCGGACCGACCGACCACGTTTGTCAAGACAACGCAGCTTCTGGCCTCGCTGTCGGCCGCGGACGTGGCGGCGGCCGCCGCCATCAGCGTCACAGTGGCCACCCCGCCGCCCGGCGGAGGCGTCTCTCCCGCCGCCGCATTGAGCGTTGGGCCGGCGGTCTGGGGCGATGCGAACGGCGATTCCAGCCTCACGGTTGCGGACGCGCGCGAGTCCTTGCGAATCGCCGCGGGCCTGGTGAAGCGTTCCGCCAGCAGCGCGGGCGACGTGGCGCCGGAGTATCCGCAGAGCGCGATCGGGTACGGCGACGGCAGGTTGGATGTGCTGGACGCCATTCGGATCCTGCGAAGAGCGCTCACGGGGTCGTAGCCCTGCGCGCGCATGGCCAGCAGGCGCCCGGTCGCCACGTTGCCGAGGGAGAGGGCGCATCGCACCCTCTCCCTCGCCGCAAGTCGCTACTCCTGCTAGAGGGGTTTTCCGTGGCGCGCGGATTTCGGCAGGCCACAGTCCGCAGCCGGAACCCGAACCGCTACACTGTGGGCCGGATATTCTGGTTGTGGCAGAACAGGTTGCCGGGATCGCGCCGGTTCTTGACCTCCACGAGGCGATCGTAGTTGGGCCCGTAGGCCGAACGGATACGGTCTGGCTCGTCTTGTGTTAGGAAGTTAACGTACACAGCGCCCGAGGCGTATGGGGTTGCGGCCCGGAAGAGATCGCGCGCCCACCCGATACACTGATCGTCCTTGGCGGGATCGCTCCATCGCCCGTGCGTGTTCAGGACGAACTGCGCCTCGCGATGGCCATACGCCGTCGCGCCGGCGGGAACCCGGCTCACCGCGCCGCCAAGCTGGGCGAATGCGATTTCGGTCTGTGGGTCCGGGAGGCGCCTCGCGGCATCCACGAGCACGCCGATCAGGCCGTCGCTCAGCTCCAGGAAATCGTGGGACTTCCAGTAGTTGCGCTGGCCCGGCGTCAGCAGCGGGTCGAGGATGGCCTGCCATGCGGTAAATGGGTGGGGTCCAATGACATCGGCGATGGGCTTGCCGAACTCCCGGAGCGGCCGCGCAACGCGATCGCCCTCCGCCAGATCGCGGCCGCAATAGCAGGCGGCCAACGCAAGGATCTCGCGCCCGTGCCACTCGTCGGGAAGGAATGGCAGAGGCGGCGCTTTACGCATCACGAACCAGCAGACGAACTCCTCCGGCGTGCTCTTGATGAAATCGCGGTAGAACCTGAGCACATCCGGCGCCGCGTCCAGGGGGTGCACGATGAGTCCGGAGAGCACCTCCGGACCAACTTCATGCAGTTGGAAGTTGAAGGAAGTAACCACCCCGAAGTTGCCCCCGCCGCCGCGGATCGCCCAGAAGAGGTCCGGGTTCTCCTTGTCGCTTGCCCCAACCTTCGCTCCGTCGGACGTCACCACGTCCGCGGAGAGCAAGTTGTCGATTGTGAGGCCATATCGACGGCTCAACCAGCCGAACCCGCCGCCCAGGGTCAGGCCCGCGACGCCGGTGGTGGAGTTGATCCCCAGGGGCGTGGCCAGCCCGAACGCCTGCGCCTCCTTATCGAAGTCGCCGAGGGTTGCCCCCGCCTCCACGCGCGCCGTCCGGCGCTCCGGATCCACCTGAACCGACCGCATCGGCGACAGGTCGATCATCAGGCCGCCGTCGCATACGGCGCTGCCGGCGATGTTGTGTCCACCGCCGCGCACCGCAATGAGCAGATCATGGTCGCGCGCGAAACGGACGGCCTGCTCCACGTCCCCGTCGCCCTGGCACTGGGCGATCAGCGCGGGTCGACGGTCGATCATAGCGTTCCAGACGGTCCGAGCCTGGTCGTATTCCGGAGATTGGGGTGTGAGGGTCCGTCCACGTAACGCACCGTTGAGGCGCTCGATCTCGTCGCGCCCGAGGGTGCTAAACCCGCCGGTGCGGGTCGCCAACTGTAACCCCGCCATTCGAGTCTCCTCTGCACCGTGAGGGCGCAAGCAATAGGCGTGGCAGGCGTTGGTGCGCGTGAGTCTGGCGATTGCCGTTCGTTGGCGTCTGCCCGCCCGGCTACAGTGAACTCAGCATCGTTTTGGAATGAGTCGAATTCTAGCTGTCGCGGCGTCCGGAAAACCACCGAATCTCCGAGCGCTTGCCGGATGCGTTGGATGCCGCCGCCAACCAGATCGCCACCGGGCTGTGAACGGGGTGACGCTGGCGTTAGGGATGGGCGGGCGACCCTTCCGTGACGGCAGAACCCCGGCCTGGACGAACACGTCCAGGCCGGGGTTCTGGTGTACCGCGGGACCCCCCAGGTTGCCGGAGCAGCGTTAGGCGGGCCTCAGCGGTTCCGCCGAGCGCACCAGCTACCCCCGGTTGGGCGCCTTAGTGGACGCCGCTCATCCGAGAGCGGCCCTCAAGAAAGCACGGAGGCTCCTTTGCCTTGCTGGATGGCCGGGATGTAGTCGGCCAGGTCCACTTCGCCTTTGACGAAGGTCCGGCCGTTCTCGGCAGACCAGTATGCGGCCATCACGAGTTCGGTGACCATGGCGCCGTATCTGAGATCGAGCAATCCGCTGTGGCCCGCCTCGAACGCGGCCAGGGCGTCGCGCCATTCGCCGCAATACCCATACAGGTCGGGCTCATTCGGCTGGAGGATGAGGGCGCCGGAACTGGCCTGCGACTTCTCGAGAACGAGTTCGGCGTCGCCCACGCTGGCGGCTGCTCGATCGCCGATGAAGACGCCGACCGGCGACTTCAAGGTGTCGATGGTGTAGGAGTATCCGGGAGCGAACGCCTCCATCAGCAGGCGCAGTCCGGGCGCATCATACATCCACGAATCGGTTGCCTGAACGACGACGTTCTGTCCTGTCTCCGGGTTGCGGAAGGTGTAGTTGGCGACCGCGTAGTCTTCAGCGGGCGTCTGGTCGTAGTCTACGCCGCGCTCCTTCAAGATGCTCTTCCACGGCTCATTGCCCCATTTCAGCAGTTTCATGCTGGCGGTGCAACTCACGAACTCGAGGAAACTGGGCGCTTTGTCGCTTGGAGTGCACATATACATGCCCACCGCCGCGCTGTGGCAACCCATGTCACAGAAAACGCCGCCGCCCTGCTTGGTGGGATCCCAGAACCAGGGCTCGTGCGGGCCGCCGTGTTCCTCCGCGCTGCGGGCGAGGTGAACCGTCCCCATCGAGGACTCCACGGCCGCGAGTTGCGCCTTGGCGGACACCAGCCCCGGCATGAAGATCTGGTTCTCGAAATACGCCGTGGGAAGCCCCGCCTGGTCGGCCAGGCGCACCATCTCGTTGGCCTCGCGCATGTTGCGGGCCAGTGGTTTCTCACAGATTAGGCCCTTCAACTGAGCGCCATTCGCCACGGCCGCTGCAATGGCCTTCATCGTATCCAGGCGAGCGAAGTTCGGGATGAAGATGCCAACCACGTCACAGTGGTTGCAGAGATCGGCGATATCGCTGCATACGCGCGGGGATCCAAGGCCATCTTGAATCGCCGCCTCGGCGAATTCCGGCGCGCACCGCAAAGCGTACACAGCGGTGATCTCCGCTCCGCGCACGGATGTCAGGGCACGACGGTGGAAGTTGGCGTTGAAGCCCGCCCCAATCATTCCTACTCTCATTGCTCACGTTCCTCCTTGCGACTCCCCACGGGAGCGACCATGCATCGGATATGCCGGCTAACGGGAAAACATCCGCTCTCAATGTAGAGCGTGTTTGTCTCTCCATGGTAGGGTAGCGGCTTTCCAGGGGCGCCGGCGGCGCGAAAGCAGCCAGCCGCGGCGGCCGGGAAGCTCACAACGCGGCGACACTACCGGGGCGTGATGGGAGATTCCACTAGCCGCTGGAAAAGCAGAGCGTGACCGGCGTTGTTCGGGTGGATGCCGTCGCCGGAATCGTATTGCGGCAGGAGCTTTCCGTCCGGCGCGCCGAGGCCTGTGGTGAAGTCGACCGCCGTGCGGCCAAACTGCTTCTTGACCCAGGCGGCAAGTTCCGCGAGATCGCTTCGGCCGCGATCGTCTAGGTTGCGGGGTTGGGGCGTGGCGATCCAAAAGGCGACCCGCGCCCGCCAGGCTTCCTCCGCGATGCTCAGCACGTTCTTCTCCACCTCGGCCGGCGGGAAATGCCCGGCGACGTCATTGGTCGACAGGCAGAAGAGGATGGCGTTGGGGTGAAGCGACAGCGCCTTCGTGATGTTGTGCTCCGGGTCCGGGTGGGCTCTGGGCGAGGGCGTTTTCCCGTCTGGAAGCATCTGGTAAGTGTTGTAGCCGCCCACCGCGAGGTTCACAACGCGGTACGATGGTTGCGCCTCGCCGAGATACGCCGTGTACCGGCTGGCGAAGGACTGCGACACGGGCTTGGCTCCCGCGCCGGCGGCGGAC
The DNA here is from genome assembly GCA_036504855.1 of Armatimonadota bacterium. Classification (GTDB taxonomy): domain Bacteria; phylum Armatimonadota; class DTGP01; order JAKQQT01; family JAKQQT01; genus DASXUL01. Next base: position 46,274 of record DASXUL010000153.1, read on the forward strand.
GAGGCGCCCAGGATGACAAGTAGCGACCCATTATCCCCGGCCCGCGCGCCGCGAGGGAGCGCCAGCAAGACCAGGGACAAGAGGATGGCGACGGGGACGCGAGCTTTCTTCAAGAAGGGCCTCCAGGGAATGACTCTCCCGACCGGGCGGCCGGGACATCCTTGACGATGGCGGATCGGTCCGCAGAACGTCAACCGGGAGGGCCGCCGAGCAGAGGTCGCCGCCGGGGTGAGGACGCCCATGAGAGCGTTCCTTCTGAGGGCAAACGATGCAGAAAGGCCGCCCCGGAAGGGCGGCCTGCGTCATCTGGAGCGGGAGACCGGATTCGAACCGGCGACAATTTGCTTGGGCAGCCAAGGCCTCTATATACAGTATACTGCGGTGCACTGCACCCAGACCCGACTTGGCGCCGCGACTGGTACCGGCGCATGGGGGATGCGACTGTCGGACGGGATGCTCAACGGTAGGTCAAAGATGGGTGCAGAAAGTGCCTACCCTTCAACGCGTCAGGGTCTACCAACAGATCGAGAGCAAACTGAATGCTCCTGTCATCGTAAGGGATCCACTTTTCGGGGGTATTCCCGGATCACGCTCCATCCGTCCCCCTGTCGTGCCGCTTTCCGGGAGAACGACAATTACGCGATGCTGTTGGCGAATTCACTACCGCTATTTTATGATCTCTGGAGCAGTGCGCGCCTGTCACGCCGATGGGGGCCACTCCTCGGTACGGAACTCAGGCTCGTCCCTCTCCGCGGTACGGCGATCCGCGTCGATGTTCTCCGGCAGCATCAGGCAGAGGTCCATGTGAGCGTTCCACACTAGCTGGTCAGCGTGGCTCCGGTACCATTCCATTCCCGTGACAGCCTCCACGCCGGCGGTAAGGGCATCGTCCAGCAGGCGGAAATCAGCGGCATCCCAGGCATAGCACTGGAAGTCCTGTCCATCGTGGCCGGTCACCACGGCCACCCGGCACAACCGCGTCACCGCCTCCAACCAGACCCTGTTCCTGGCGTTCTGGAGCTCCCACCTCTCGCCTGGCACGTCGGCCGCCGTTGGTTCGCGCGGAGGATCGGCAGCCAAGTTGAGCAGCGCCGCCTCATCCACTGGATCCACCCCGACGTACAGGGCGATGTTGCCGCACCGGATCAGGTACTCGAAGTCGGTGGGCTCCAACCCGAGGAAGGGGCGGCGGGCGTGGGGGAACAGGAACGCGGGCGGCCGTCCGGCCGCCTCCTGCCAAAAGTCGCCATTGTACAGGTTCTGGCGCGTGGTGACGTACGGGTTCTCCGGAGTCGGCGGCCCGAACTCCTCCGCAGCAATGTTGGCGTCTCCCGCAAAGTTGCCGGTGTGGGCAGCAACGTTGTGTCCCGTGATAAGGGCATTGAGGAATACTATCCGAGGGTCCTGAGCGTCCGGCGCCTCTACCCCATTGTACAGTAAGGCGTTCAGGCCGAAGATGTTCCGTTCTGTCAGATCATCGGAGACATCGTCGTGAATACGTACGACCGATGGTCGCATAGGCCGTGTTTCCTTTCGGGTCGTGTTGGCTATGGCGGAGTTGCGTCAGGGTGTAAAATGGTGGCATTCCATGTGAGGAGGACCGCAATGTGCCTGCGAACCATGGAAAAAGGCCACCCCCTTGGGGGGGTGACCTTGTCATCTGGAGCGGGAGACCGGATTCGAACCGGCGACATTTTGCTTGGGAAGCAAACGCTCTACCACTGAACTACTCCCGCATCTCGTTTCCCATTATACCATCCGGCGCGCGGCGCGGCAAGCGGCCGCGCGCCGGGGATTTCGCCCTAGAGTTTGAACAGATCGTCCGAGAGGCCCGTGTTGATCCGGATGCCATCCATCTTCGTCAGCGCTCCCTGCTTCCCGTCCGGGGTCACCACCTCGATCTGCGTCGGCGCCCAAACGCCGTTCCGCCGAACAGGGTCCATGTAATGCAGGGTGACCTTCAGACTGCCGTCGCGGATCCGCTGCTCCTGCTTCAAAACGATCTTGCGCTCTGAGTCGATGTAGAGCCGGTACCAGGTCCGAGGGTCGCTCTCTTTGAACCTCGCGTCGTAGATCACCGCCGGCCGGCCGTCCACCTTCGCGGCGCCATAGTAGGTGGCGTTCACCAGGTCTACCCAGGCGGGCGTCATCAAACCCACCGTCAAGGCCGTCTGCCGCTGCCCGGGCGCGTGGGTGACGTCCCACCGCTTGTTCAGGAAGCCGGCCTTCACGGTTTTGGCGTTGCCATTGATCTTGTAAACCACATCCATCAGCCCCGCCTTGGAGATGAGGAGCAGCTTGTTCGGTTCCTTGTACCACAACTCACTCGCGGCCACGCGATAGCTCTGGGCAAACTCGGTGCTGATTGTCTTCAGCAGATCCATATCGCGCTTCACGATGTTGCTCTTCAGGGTGATGTCGCGCACGGGCGAAGCGTAATCCATCAACGGCTTCGCGGCCCGCGCTAGTACGGGGGTCAGAGCCAACGCCAACACTGTTACAGCCTTAAAACGCATCCCGTCAATACCCTCCAGGTGTCTCAACCGGCCACCTCAAACGGCGGTAGGCCGGGCGGCAGTAGGCCCTCTTCCATGCATAGCCGCTGGAAGGCGGCCATGCCTTCCCACTCGCGCGGACCGAAACGGTGCCGGATGCTCTGCGTTAGATAATCCCGGCACATCTCCGCGGGAAGTCCCAGCTTCGGCGCTTCCGCGTCCGCAATCTCGATTTTGCGCGTCTCACCCCACTCGGCGGCCTCGCGCAGAAGGGCCGCCAGCGCGTCCACGGGGCCGTCTTTCGGCGCGGCCCATGCGGCATAGACGAATGGCAACCCCATTACGCTCCGCCATACCTCGCCCAGATCGATATCCTCACACACTTGGGGCAGTTCCCCTCGCTGCACGGCCGCCCAGGCCAGCAGGGCCGGGTCTCCGATGACCAGCGCCGCGTCCGCGGCCTCCAGCATAGCGGGGATGTTTGGAGGCATCGATACGATCTCGGGGTGCAGGCCGTACAGCCGGCCCAACAACGCCTGGCACAGCGCCACAGACGTGCGCGACGAGGCATCCAGCGCGAGGCGGCGGATCTCCCGAGCCGGCGTCTTCGACATCAGGCGGATGCTGCGAACCGGGCCGTCAGAGGTCACCGCGCCGGCGCGAAGCGCGCACAGCGAGGGATCGGAGATCGGGATAATGCTGCTCACCAGGGCGGCGTCCACCTCGCGCCGCTCCAGCATCCCCGCCAGCCGGCTGGGGACAGCATCGATGAGCTCCACGCCCGCCCGGCCCTCCAGTTGGGCCACCAGCGGTTTCACGTTCAGGTAGGGCACTGTGCCCAGTTTCCATGTGTTCATAGTTGGGGGATGCGGGCATATCCGCGTCTTCTACAGTATAGCAATAGTGTGCTCCTTGCCATATGTGGACAAACTGTGTATGGTATGAAATGTGTGAATTACCCGCGGAGGCTGGAGGCCGAGGTATGGTTGGCAAGACGGGCGAAGACTGTTTTTACGGATCGGTGACGGTTGGTGAGCGGGGTCAGGTTGTGATCCCGGCCGATGTGCGAAAGGCCGTGGGCATTGAGCCAGGAGACCGCCTGCTGGTCTTCCGCCCACCCATGCATGATCACATCGTAATGGCCAAAATCGACAGTGTCCATGAGGTGCTGGGCTTTTTTCAGAAGTTGATAGACGAGATCCACCAGGCGGACAGTTAAAGTTCCGCCGGCACGCGCGAAAGAGGAGATGTATACACAATGCGCTTCCCGATCCGGGCCGCCGCCTTCGCACTCGCGGTCGCGGCGCCCCTATATGCTCAAACGCCGGCCACTCCGGCGGCCGCTGTTCCCGCCGCGGCCGCCGACGCCGCTCCTGCAATGACTCTGGACGACGCCATTCAGGTCGCCTTGAAGAACAATGAGCTTATCGCTCTAAGTGATCAGGCCGCCAAGAAGGCCCGCGCCCGCGTCCGCGAGGTCGCCGCCGGAGCCCTTCCGAAGCTCAACGCCTCCGCCCAGTATACGAAGCAGAAAGAGAGCGTTGGGGAGCTGCCGTTCGGGCCCAACGACCCGGAAACGGGGAAGCCCACGCTGGTGCGCGTGGTGTTCAACCCGGCTACCAGCAAGACGGCCACCGCAACGGCTTCGCAACTTCTCGACGTGTTCGGCGTGGTCCGCCGCGGCCGGAGCATCGCCAGCATCAGCGCCCGCGTGGCGGAACTCAACAAACTCCGCAGCCGGAGCGAGGTCATCTACCAAACCCGCGCCGCCTATTACAACGTTCTCCGGGCGCAGGGGGCCGTGGATGTGGCCACGGCGTCCGTGACGGACGTCGAAGAGCAACTCCGTCTCGCCCAGGCCAACCTCGCCGCCGGCACGGCGCCTCAGTTTGACGTAACGCGCGCTCAGGTTACCCTGGCGGACCGGCAGCAGACGTTGATCAACACGAAGGATCAGCTCAGCCTCGCCGGTTCCGCGCTGAACAACGTGCTGGGCCGCGACGTGAACGCGCCGGTGAGCCTGGCGGCCGTGGTGGAGGCGCCCAACCGCGAGGTGGATATCACTGGCCAGACCGAGAAGGCCCTCGAAAGCCGCCCCGAGGTCATCCAGGCCGACCTGGGCGTAAAGGCGAACCGTGAGGTTGTGGGCCTGCAGCGCCTTGGAACTTATCCGCAGTTCGCCTTGTCCGGCACGTATCAGCACGACTTTACCGCCGCCGGACTCAGCCCTAGCAACGCGTACTGGAGCTACGGGGTCAGCGTCAGCCTCCCCCTCTACGAGGGCGGCGCCACACGCGCGAGGGTCGACCAGGCGCAGGCCGATGAGCGATCCGCCGAGCTAACGCGCACTCAGCTTCGCCGGGGCGTGGCCTTGGAGGTCCGCCAGTCTGGCTTGCTGGTGCAGGAGGCCGCGGATCGCTTCGATGTCGCCGACAAGTCCGTGGCGCTGGCCGAGGAAGCTCTTCGCCTGGCGCGAGTGCGATACGAAAACGGCGTGGCCACCCAACTGGAGGTTACCGACGCCGAGACCCAGCTCTCGCAGGCTCGATTCAACCGCAACAACACGCGATACGACTATCTCACTGCACGCGCCGCTTTCGACGCTTCCCTGATGGGCCGGCTTTCGTCCGGCGTTCAGAGCAGCGGCGGCGGATCCTAGTAACCCCGCGGGGCAGCCCACCTCAGAGTGAGGGACGCCCCGGACCATATGAAGAGACCAGAGAAGCCATGAACCAGAAACGCTCTCCGATCGCACTAGTGGCGGCGTCGATCGTGATGATCTTGCTCGTCGTCGCAATGTACACGCTGTCCACAAGGCGCCCCAAGCCGAAGGCAGTTATCACGCAGAACTCCGTTCAGGAGGAGACCGGCATCCCGGTGGAGACCACTCCCATCCGCGTGAAGACCGTGGATGACGCGCTCTCCGTAACCGGCCAGTTGGCCGCCGAAAGCACTGTCAGCCTCAGCACGAAGGTGCCGGGGAAGGTGCTCCGCGTTGCCGCCCGAGAGGGCAGTTCCGTGCGCCAGGGCGAGGTGGTGATCCAGCTTGACGATGCGGATGCCCGCAAGGCGCTTCAGCAGGCTGAGGCCGGCGTGCAGCAGGCGCAGGCCGGCGTGCAGGTCGCCCGCGCCCGTCTCACCTCCGCGCGCACCGCAGCCAAGGTCGGCGACACGCAGTCGCTTACCGCCGTCGCCGGGGCCCGGGCCGGCCTGAAGAGCGCCGAGTCCAGGCTGGAAGCCGTTCGCACCGGCGCCCGCCGGCAGGAACGCATCCAGAGCCAGAACGCCGTGAACATCGCCAAGGCCAATTTCGACAAGGCGCAGAGCGACTACAACCGTTACCAGGGCCTCTATACGCAGGGCGCCATCGCCGCTTCCACCCTGGACATGTACAAGACGAGCCTGGATGTGGCGAAAGCCAACTACAACAACGCGCAGCAGTCCGCCAGCCTGGTGGAAGAAGGCGCGCGTACGGAAGATGTCAGCCAGGCCGAGGCCGGCGTTCAGCAGGCCCGTGAGGCGCTGCGCTCCGCCGAAGCCGCGCAGGCGACCAGCATCAACCGCCAGGAAGACGTTCGGTCGGCCCTTGCCGGCGTACAACAGGCGATCGCCCAGGTCGCCTCAGCGCGAGCCGGGGTCGCAATCGCCCAACAGAACGTGGCCAACTTCCAGATCCGCGCCCCGCGCTCCGGCTCCGTAACTCTGCGCAACGTGGAGCCCGGCCAGTTCGTTCAGCCCGGCGTTTCACTGCTGACCATCGTGGACCTCTCCACGGTCTACCTCCAGGCGGATGTGTCGGAAACCGACGTGGAGCGAGTGAAGCCGGGGATGCCGGTGAACGTCCATGTAGACGCATTCGCCTCGCGCAACTGGCGCGGCTCTGTACAGAGCGTCGTAGCCTCCGCGGACGCGGCGGCGCGCACGTTCACGGCGCGCGTCGTCGTGGGTAACCCCGACCATACGCTTCGCCCGAACATGTTCGCCCGGGCCGAAATCGTCACCGGGCGCGTGACCAACGCGATGCTGGTTCCCAAGGAAGCAGTGATCCAGCGCGACGGCAAGACCGCTGTGGCTCGTGTTGACGACGGCAAGGCCGAGATCGTGCCCGTTTCCACCGGCATCACCGAAGGTGACCGTATGGTCGTGCGGAGCGCCCAGTTGCGTTCCACGGACCGAATCGTCACGTCGGGGCAGCAGAACCTTACCACCGGCCAGAAGATTACAGAGTGACGGCCGGCGAGAGCTAAGGACGCGTGCGGGCCAACCCGGCCCCCGCTCCCCTGCCCTTGCCGCCTTTCACTCCGGAGATAACTATGGGTTTGACATTAGCAGCCATCCGGCGGCCCGTGTTCATCAGCATGTTCGTGCTGGCGCTGGTGATCCTCGGACTCCGGGCGCGGAACGCGATGCCCAAGGAAGCCAATCCTGACATCGAATCGCCGTACATTACCGTGGTTACGGTATATGCCGGCGCCGGGCCCCAGGAGATCGAGACACTGGTAACCAAGCCGCTGGAAGACGCCGTGGCCGGCGTCAATGGCTTGAAACATATGACCAGCAGCAGCCGGGACGGCCTCAGCGTCATCGCGCTGGAGTTCGAACTCGGCACCGACGTGCAGACCGCCGCCGCCGACGTGCGCGACAAAGTATCCGGCGCTCGCAACAGCCTGCCACAGGACGCGCAGGAGCCCTCCGTTTCGCGAGTGAACATCGCGGGCGGCCCTGTGCTGACCATTGGCATGCCGGGCACATTGCCTGCATCGGTGCTCCGCCACATTGCAGACACAACCGTGAAGGACGCCTTCGCCAAGGTACCGGGCGCGGCGGCCGTCTACGTGGACGGCGGCGAAGTGCGCGAGATCCAGGTGCAGGTGGACAAGGATCGACTGCAAGCCTACGGGATGTCGCTGAGTCAGGTGGTGAACGCCATCAACCAGCAGAACCTGAACATCCCGGGCGGCAGCGTGAAGGAAACCGGCCGCGAGTACGCCGTCCGTATGGTCGGCGAGTTCACGGACCCGCGGCAGATCGAGGAAGTCCAGATCCAGGTCCCCGCCCGCCAGGCGAACGCCAAGGCCACACTAGTGCGCCTGGGCGATGTCGCCAAGGTCGTTGACACGGTTGCGGAGCCAGACCGCATCACCCGCCTCGGCGTGAAGACCGACAAGCCGATCCCCGCCGTGGTCATCGCCGTTCAGCGGCAGTCCGGCGCCAACACGCTGGAGACCGCTACCGGCGTGAAGATGGAGATGGCCCGCCTCCTCGGGAAGGTCTACAACGAGACAACCGATCAGTTCGAAGAGTGGAATTCCACAATGGGCGGCGTACGCCCTGTGCGCATCCTGCCGCAGGGAATCGACATGGTGGTGGCCACCGACGAATCCACCTACGTCCGCGACAGCCTGAACGACGTGAACAAATCGCTGGTGGAGGGCATCCTCCTGGTTGTGGTGATCGTGTTCCTGTTCCTGCACAGCGGGCGGGCCACGTTCATCGTAGGCCTGGCGATCCCCACCTCGATGGTCGCCACGTTCTTGCCTCTCCATGCGATGGGGCACACGATGAACTTCATGACGATGTTGGCGTTGTCGCTGGCGGTCGGCATCCTGGTGGACGACAGCATCGTTGTGTTGGAGAACATCGAGCGGCACCTCCGAAAGGGGGAGGACCCACAGGAGGCGGCTCTCAACGGAAGGTCGGAAATCGGCCTCGCCGCCATCGCGATCACGATGGTGGACGTGGTGGTGTTCCTGCCGATCGCCTTTATGGGCGGCCTCGTGGGGCAGTTCTTCCGGCCGTTCGGCTGGACGGTTGCCATCGCCACCCTGTTCTCGCTGTTCATGTCGTTCACGCTCACCCCAATGCTGGCCAGCCGGTTCTTCCAGAAGGGGCATGGCACCGAAGAGACCCGCGCCACTCGACGCGGTTTCTGGGCGGCCGTATTCAATGGCTTCGACCGGTTCTATGCCGCGCTCGACAACATCTACGAAAGCCTGCTGGCCTGGACGCTGAACAACCGCGCGCTCACGATCTGGACGGGCTGGGCGGCCCTGGTAACCGTGATGTCCATGATGGTGGAGGACTTCCACGCGAAGGTCGTCTTCGCCATCATCGTGGGCGTGATGCTCTTGATGGGCATCGCCTTCAGCCGCGACAAGCTTTTCGGCGTCCTAATCTGCGGGATGTTCCTGGCGCTGGTGTTCCTCGTGCGCCTGCCGCTGCAGAACACCTTCTTCCCCGACGTGGATCGCGGCCTTTTCAGCGTCACCATTGAGGGACCGTCGGGCCAGAGCCTGGGCACGACGGACCGTCAGGTTGCCCGCGTCGCCGAGGTCCTGCGGAACCTGCAGGATCCGCTGCATCCGGGCAAGTCGATTGTCGAATACGCCATCTCCACAACCGGAGCCACGTCGTCCGGCGCCAGCCAGGGATCGGGCGACGCCGGTAGCCAGTACGGCAACCTCAGCGTCAAGCTCGTTGACAAAAAGGACCGATCGGAGACCCTGCAGGACGTGATGCGGCGCGTTACGCAGCTCACGGCCAATACCCCCGGCGCCAAAGTGGAAACGCGCACAGCGCAGATGGGCCCCGGCGGCAAGCCGATCACCATGGAGGTGATGGGCTCCGATATGCAGGACAACGTGAAGGCGGCGAATGCGCTGGCCGCCAAGATGGAGGGCATCAAGGGCCTTGTGGACGTTGCCACCGACTGGAAGGTCGGCAAGCCGGAGCTACAGATCAACGTAGATCCCAAGCTCGCGGCGGACCGGGGCATCACCGCCGCGCAAGCCGGCGCTGCGGCGCGCATCGCCCTCCAGGGCAGCGGCGAGGGCGGAGCGGACACCAAGTACCGCGAAGCCGGCGACCAGTACACCATCCGCACGCAGTACGCCAAGCTAAACCGCAACAACGCCGGCGAGGTGAAAAACCTCATCATTGGCTCCAGCAACGGCCGGCCCATCTACCTGAAGGACGTGGCGAGCATTACGCTTTCCAACGCCCCTCAGGATATCAAGCGCAAAGATAAACAGCGGCTCATCACCGTTGACGCCAACGTGGCATCCGGCTACGCGCAGGGTACGCTTCAGCAGATGGTCACCGCCGCGGCAAAGACGGTGCCGTCCGGATCCAGCACGATCAACGTTGGCGGCATAGGTCAGATGCAGGCCGAGTCGATGATGTACATGATCAGCGCTTTGGGCCTGGCCGTTGTGCTGGTCTACATGCTGATGGCCGCTCTCTTCGAGAGCCTCACCACTCCGTTCGTCATCTGGCTGACCCTGCCGCAAGCCCTCGCGGGCGCGCTTCTGGGCCTGATGGTGACGAACAAGGCGATGAGCATCGTCAGTATGATCGGCATCATCATGCTCATGGGCCTGGTGACGAAGAACGCCATCCTGCTGATCGACTACACCAATACTCTGCGCAGCCGGGGCAAGGGCCGGCGCGAGGCCATCCTTGAGGCCGGACCAACGCGATTGCGCCCCGTGATGATGACCACGCTGGCGATGATCGGCGGTATGGCCCCAACCGCCCTGGCGCTGGGCCAGGGCGCCGAGCAGCGCCAGCCGATGGCCATCGCGGTCATCGGCGGCCTCATCCTCAGCACGATGCTGACGCTGCTGGTGATTCCGGTCACCTACACGCTGATGGATGACATCGTGCAGGGCTCGCACAACACGTGGCTCAGTCTCACCGGCCGCCGCCGCAGGGCGGTTCCGGAGTTCGAGCCTATGCGCGAACCGGTTGCCGGCGAGTAAGCCGTTCGCCAAGCGACAGACAAAAGGAGGGGGAGATCCGCAATCAGCGGATCTCCCCCTCCGTGGCTTTCAGTCCCGGTCGCGCCGGCCATCGCGATCCCGGTTATCGCGGCGGTCCCGATTGTCGCGCCGTTCGCGGTCCGCGTCGCGGTCGCGCCAGCGGCCCCTTCCCTGGCCCTCGCTCCGCCAGTCATCGTACCGATAGCGGTCGTCGCGGCGGTAGCGGTCCTGATCGCGGCACTCGTCGCGCCGTTCGTGATGGTCGCGTCGCGAGCGGGCCTCGGCGCGGGGCGCGGCGGCGGCGAAGAGCGCTATGAGAGATAGCCCAGCGATGGCGTGTTGGGCTCTTCGTGGTACAGTCATCGTTCCGTCTCCCTTCTGAAACGCCCGCTGCCCGCATGGGGCGGCGGTTAGGAGGAAGGCCCCTTCCGCGGTTGGACGGGCGCCTTCCCAGGTCTTCTACAGAGAGGACGCGCCAGCGCGAGGGGCTGTTCCGGGGGGCGGGAGGCATAGCGGAGACGGCGATGAAAGCCGCGGGAAGAGGTGGAGGGAGCGTACGCGGGATGGCCCATCAGGAAGCGGGGCCACGGACCCAGCGAAGTTCCGGCTAGATGGCGAGACGCGCATATGGCAGACTCCTCATAGAGGGATATCGTGCTACAGGCGTCGTGAGGAGGTCCCATGGATTCACGCCAGGCGAAACGCTGCCAGCATCCCGTTCAGGTTGTCCGCCTGGCGGGGATGGCTACGGTGAGCAAACGTTGTGTTGTGTGCGGCGATGTGACTCTGCTCTTCTGCGCCGAATGCCGCACCTGGCATTCGCCGGAACATGCGGCGCGGCACAGCCGCTGTTTGGAAGCCTCGCCGAACGGCTAGGCAGGCGCGCGCTCACATCCGCAACAAGTCGCCTCGCCCGGTGCTGACGCCCGGGCGAGGCGATGCTGCGTTGGGCGTCAGCGGAATCCGCCAACCAGGCGGGCCAGCGTCGTCGCGTCCGCGAGGTCAATGGCGCCGGAACCGTCCAGGTCGGCGGCCAGGAAGTCCTCCGAAGTGGCGACGCGGAAACCCGCGGCCATCTGGAGGATGAGTTGCACGTCGGCGAAGTCCACCACCCCGTCTTCGTTGAGATCGTTGCTCGGCAGAACCGTCAGCGGTTCAGTGGCGCTGCCTCCATTCATTGCCGCGGTGATCTGAACGGTTGTTGGCTTGCTTACCCACTGGCCTACAATGCTGGCCGTACCGGCCGTCTGGCGCTCATAGACAGGAGCAGGAGCCACCACCGCGGCGCCGGACGGGTTGTCGGACGTAACGTCAACGAACAACCCGCCGATTGGAGCCGCTGAGTTCAGCGTCACCGTGGCGGTGGAAACCTGGCCGGACTGCACCGTGGCGGGGCTGAGGGTCAGCCCGGAGACGACTATCGGGTTCACGGTGAGCGTGGCGCGGTAGGTGGCGCCCCGCAGAGTGGCCGAGATAACGGCCTGGGCCTGTGCGCTGATGGCGGCCGATGTGGAGATTGTGAACGCGCCGGTGGCGCTATTGGCCGGCACGATGACGGTATCAGACACCGGCTTCGCCGCGGCAGAATCGCTGGAGAGCGAAACGGTGACGCCGCCAGCCGGCGCGGGGCCGTCCAGAGTCACTGAGCCGACCGCCGTCTGGCCGGCAATGACCGTTGCTGGGTTGATGTCCATCCCGATCAGCGACATCGGCGGGGCCAGAACAGTCAGGGTCTTTGAGGCGGAAACAGTGGTTCCTGTGGCGGTGTTCTTCGCGGAAATGGTGACGCTCGTGTCGGCGTTTACCGTTCCCGCCGTGAGCGTCACCTGAGCGGACGCTGCGCCTCGCGCCACGGTAACGCTGGCGGGAGCCGGCAGGGCGGCGGAGTTGCTGCTGGCAAGCGCAATCGCCTGGCCTCCGGGGGGAGCCGGGCCGCCGATGTTGATCGTCAAGGTAACGGAACCGGCCGAGGCGACGGAGCCAGAGGACGCGACGATAGCGGACGGACGCGCCGGAGACCCAGACGGAACCGGCTGATCTGTGAAGTATCCATATCCCACGAGCGCGCTGGCGATGGCGCGGGTCATGTACTGGTACTCCCACCAGATGATGGGCGCGTTGAACTTGCGCATGTAAGCCGTTCCGGCGTACAGATCGGGCAGGGCAGCCGGCGTTGCCGCATCGCTGGGATCGTTCTCCCACGCGGCGTTTGGAAGCATCGGGTATGCGCTTCCGAAGTAGCCGGCGCACTGGGAGTAACACGTGTCGATGACGTTCTTGACGCCGGCCACCCCCTTGGTTCCCCGATACCAACTCCACCATGGGTAATACCATTGGGGCGCGTAGGCGTCCGCGAAGCTCCGCATTTCCGTATACGGCCACGCGGAACCCTGAACGGTCTTCGGATCGCCGAACCCCGTGACCACGATGGGCGTGTTCGGGCATACAGACCGGTACGCCGTGCCGAAGGCGGCCATCTGCGGCCCGTAATAGGTGGCGCCGTCCGTCTGCCATTCCGCTTCCATGTCTACGAGCACGAGGCCACAGTGCTGGGCGATGTCGCCGGCAATTTGCGCCGCGCGGTTCGTGGCGACGGTCGTTCCCGTGCCGCCGGTGCTGGGGTTTACGTAGGAATACGGGAAGAACTTGATGCCGGCCGCGGAGCACCAGGCGATCCAGTTATCAAGCTGGGCGCCGGAGGAGTACCACGTTTTGCCGCCCTCGGTGGCGATTTTCGGCGATAGGAACGCGAACCCCCAGTTGGATGCTTCCGAGATGGCTTGCTGACGTCGGGCGTCCGTCCAACTCCCCCACTCGATGCCGATGTAGAGGCCCACCCCGGAGAGGAGCGCATTAACGGCGGACAGGTTGCCGTTGGACCCGCCGCCTACCGCGCCATACGGAGCGGCGGAGACGCCTTGCGGCTGCGGCGCCTCGGGCGGGAGGAACCCTTCAACGCCGCCCTGGCGCGATGGAATGGGTAGGGCGTGGGCGAGACCTGAGGAGAGGACGAACAGAGCGGCGGGCAGCGCCGCCCTTGGGGAACGAAAACGCATACGAAGGCACTCCTGAGCGGCCGGCCGGTTCTGCGCGCCGGCGCGCCGAATGATCGTTGATACCCGAATTATACTCAATGGCGCGGCGGCGCCGCACTAGAACGGTTACATCCGCCTGCCAGGCGGGCTATACTGGCCGAAAGAGCGGTGCGCCGGCGGAAGCCGCTAGTCCCCTTCCGCCATTGCGTGCCCTAATCTCACGAAGGAAGTAGCAATGAACCACATGCTAGCAGTAGCAGCCGCGCTCGCCCTCGCTGGGGCCGCGTTTGCCGGCGGCAAATCCGGCGCCTCCACGTCCCGCGTCCCCCTCGTGTGCGCTCACCGCGGCGCATCTGCCGCCGCCCCGGAGAACACGCTGTCCGCGTTCCGGTTGGCCGTTGAGTTGGGCGCCGATGAGGTGGAGCTGGACACGAGCCTGACATCCGACGGAGTGCCGGTCGTCCTTCACGACGGAACCGTCGATCGCACTACAGACGGCACGGGCGTGGTGGAAACGCTGCCGCTGGCCTATATCAAGAAGCTGGACGCCGGCTCGTGGAAGGATCCGAAGTACAAGGGTGAGCCCATGCCCACCCTGGATCAAGTGTTCACGATGAAGCGCCGCCCGTTTGTGAACTGCGAGATCAAGGCGAACACCAAGGACATCAACAAACTCGTTGCGGCCGTTGTTGGCCTGATTGAGAAGCGCCACCTGGAGAAGAAGGTCATCATCTCCTCGTTCAGCGGGCCGGTCCTCGAACGGGTGCACCAGGTGAACCCTCGCATCGCCACGGGCTTCCTCTACAGCGGCAAGACCCCGGAGACCCTCCCCGTCGGCATCACGGCCCTTCACCCCATGTACCCTGAGGTGACCGCTGCCTTCATGGAGTTTGCGCATTCGAAGGGGCTGGAGGTCAACGTGTGGACCGTCGATGACGCCACCGAGATGAAGCGGCTGATCGCGCTGGGCGTGAACAGCATCATCACGAACAAGCCGGACCTCATGCGGCAGATCCTCAACGAACAGGCGAAATAGCTGGGTTCGCAATAGAAGTGCAAAAGCAGGGGGAGGGCGGATACCGCCCTCCCCCTGCTTCGTGAAACGGCCGCGGCCTGACATCCGCGGAGCTGAGATCAGCGAGCCGTCTTGCGGCGGCGGAGCGCGGGGATAACGCCGAGGGCGAGCAGGCTGAGGGTGGCCGGTTCCGGAACGGCAGTGTCGCCGCCGAGGAAACCGCCGGCGTTAGCGCGACCGAAGGCGGCAACGCTATCGGCGGTCAGCGCCTGATCGTTGAAGTAGAAGCTGCTGATCGAACCGGCTTTGCTCTCGCCGTCTTCGTCCCCAAAGAGGAGGAAGGACGGGTCCAGGCTCCAGCGCCCATCCGCTCCCGCCGAAAGCTTCTGGCTGCCCACCTGGGCGCCATCGACGTACTTGTAGAGCATTGAGTCGCTGCCGGTAGGCTTCAGGTCAAACACGAACATCAGGCGATACCAGTTGTTGGCCGCAATGGAGCCCTGGTAGTTGGAGGAAATGCCGAAACCGCCATTGTGGAGGAACAGGTCGCCATCGCTGGTGTCGGCGATGCCGGTCTGGAGAAGGGAGCTGTAGCCGCCGACGTCGGGCCACTTGATGTCATAGCCCAGAGTGAACTGGTTGACGTATGAACCGCCGCCGTTGGGCGGAGCGCCGTGCGTAACCAGAAGGCCCTGGGTTTTCGGGGCGGCGCCGCTGAAGTTGAAGACGCCGCTGTTCTGGCCGGCGATTGTGTCTGTTCCGAAGGTTCCCATGGAGGGGCCGAACTCGGACATCACGGCGGGACCAGCGGACGCGTTGTAGTTCCCGTCGAAGTCGAACACGCTGACTGCGGCGGATGCGGAGCCGGCGATCGCTGTACAGGCGAGCAGGCTCATTAGGGTGCGGAGTTTCACGAGACTCTCCTTTGGAATGGATCTCGGAGTAGCCAGCGCTGTAGTGCGGTTGTGCCGGGAGGGCGGACGAGGCGGCTCCGCCCCCGGTCAACAAGCGCTGCAGAATGGCGTTATGTGCGGTCCGGCCAGGGCGATGCTCAGCCCGGCCCGCGAGCCACGGGCGCAGGAACGGCTGCGCACGTGTGTCACCTCGCTCAAATTGCGTGCAAGAATCATACCGAAAGCAGGGGAGCGCAACGTCATATCGGTCTGGACATCTCCGCGCACCCATGCTAAACTGGAGTGAGCAAGGCGTGGTACCCAAGTGGCCAAGGGAACGGTCTGCAAAACCGTGATTCACCGGTTCAATTCCGGTCCACGCCTCCAATTGATGCCAAATCAGAAGGGGACGGCGCGAAATCGCGCCGTCCCCTTCTGATTTGGGAGGCCCTCGCTTTTCGACGCCGCTATGAAGCGGCCGGAGACGGCGTTGTGCAGGCGTTTCGCAGCCGCGCTTCAGGGCAGAAGGAGTTGAATCGCCGAAGCCAGGTCGTTGGCCTCGACGGCGCCGGCGGCCACCGCGGCATCCCACAGCCTCGCCGCGCCGCCGCCGGTGAAATCGCGGTTTGGCCCCATTTCCCCGGTCAATAACACGCGCTGTCCGCGCTGGGCGGCCTCCACGGCGAGGCGAAGGTTGTCCATATTCCCCGGCCCAACAGCCGTGGGGGCGACCAGCACAACAGCAGCCTTGCGGATGAGGCGTTCCGCGCGCTGAAACGCAGCGGATGAAATGGCCGAGAATGGCGCCTCGTCGGCAACCGACAGGCCCAGCGCACGCGCCGTCTCCCAGTCTGTGTCGCCAACGTTCAATACGCCCGTTGTCACCTGGTTGCCGTCCGAGGCAAGGCGGCGGAGGATGGCGGCGGCGCTCCCTCCGCCGCCGATCACGTGGATGCGCGCTCGGGCGTTTGGGGCTGCGTCCGAAGGCCACGACAGCACCGTGGGACGGCCCGTGGCCGGATGCACGCCCACCGTGACGCGGCGGCCGTAACCGGCCTCAATGGCCTCCTCTGTCATCACGTCCGCGGGGGCGCCCAGGGCCAGCACGCGGCCTCCCTTCAGGAGCGCCACCCGGTCTGCGAAGGCGGCCGCCAGATTGAGGTCGTGCAGAACGCTCACCACCGTAAGCCCGCGCTCGCGCCGCGCCTCCTCAACGAGCTCCAGCATCTCCCACTGGAACTGCAGGTCCAGGAAGGCTGTGGGCTCGTCCAGCAGCAGAATGTGCGGGGCCTGAGCCAGAGCGCGGGCGAGGAGCACGCGCTGCCGCTCGCCGCCTGACAGGCTCTCCACCGCGCGCAACGCGAGGGCGTCCGTGGCGGTGCTGCGCAGAGCGGCGGACACTGCCTCGCGGTCCGCCGGCCCCTCGCGCCGCCACGTTCCCAGGTGCGGGGCGCGCCCCTGAGCCACCACTTGTCCCACGGTCCAACCGGCCGGGAGGGCCTGCTCCTGCGGCACGACCGCCATACGCCGCGCGCGCTCGCGAGATGGGAGTGAGCGCAGCGCATCCCCTTCCACATTGATGCTTCCCTCGGAAACCTCCAGAGCCGACGCGATGGCGTGCAGGAGGGAGGTCTTCCCGGCGCCGTTCGGGCCAATGAGGGCCAGCCACTCGCCGGGCGCGACCCGCATCGAAACGTCCGAGACGGCGGCCGCGGCGTTGAAGCGCACGGTTACCCCATTGATCTCCAGGGCCGCGGTCACGGCTTCCCCGCCTTGGCGCGCAAGAGCCCGAGGAAGAAGGGGCCGCCCAGCACGCCAGTCAACAGGCCAACAGGGACCTCCATGGGCGGATGCACGGTGCGGGCGGCGAGGTCGGCCAGAACCAGGAATGCCGCGCCGCCGAGGAAGGCGGCCGGCAGCAGGGCGCGGTGGTCGGGACCAACGATGCGCCGGGCCGCATGCGGAACGATGAGGCCCACGAAGCCGATAACGCCGCCCACGGCAACGGCGCATGCCGTCAGGAGCGCGGCGAGGAAGAGCACGCGCGAGCGAACGCGATCCACATCCGCCCCGAGGAAGCGGGCCGGGTCTTCGCCGAAGGCCAGGAGGTTGAGGCCTCGGCCCATCGCCCAAAGCGCCCCGGCCCCCGCGATGGCAACCGGCGCGAGCAGACACACGCGCGTGCCGTCCGCCTCGGAGAAGCCGCCCATCGTCCACAACAGGATCGCCTGCATGCGGTCCTGTGCGCCGGAGAGGTAGAGGATCATGGAGACCAATGAGCCGAGAACGGATGCCACCACCACGCCTGAGAGAAGCAGCAGCGGGCCGGACATCCGTCCGCCAGACCGGGCGAGGCCGAATACAAGGGCCGTGGCGGCCAGCGCCCCAGCCAGGGCCGCAACGGGAATCGCGAAGCCGGCGAGCGCGGAAACGAGCCCCAGCGCGATCACCACGGCGGCGCCGGCGCTGGCGCCGGCCGAGACGCCCAGCACATAGGGGTCGGCCAGCGGATTCTGGAGCAGCGATTGCAGCGCCACTCCCGAGACGCTGAGGCACGCTCCGGCCATCGCCGCGGCCATCACGCGCGGGAGGCGCAGCATCAGCACGATCTGAGCGCCGGTGGGGTCTGCCTCGCGAACGGACGGCTGCGCGATCAGCGCCAGTACGTGCCGCCACGGGATGCGTTCCGTGCCGGCCAGGAGGCCGGCCAGCGCTGCCGCCGCCAGGACCAGCGCCAGGCCCGCCCACGCCCACGGCGCTCGCCTCATGGTTTGGCCGTCCCCTGAATCGCGTGAGAGAGCCACGCCAGGCCCTCGCCAAGGCGCGGCCCGGGGCGCACCAGGATATCGCGCGGCATGACGGCGATACGGAGCTTTCGGCCCGCGAACCGCCGGCGCATGGCCGCCGCATCCGCTTCATCAGCCACGAGCGCCAGATCCGGCTGGATACGAGCGAGCGTTTCCCGCGACAGAGGCGCGAAACCATGGATGGGAGCCGCGTTGCGGGCGCCGGCCAGGCGCAGGAGGTCGTCCTGAAAGGTCCCCTGCCCCGCCACGAAAAGGTTCGGGGATGCCTCCGCCACGCAGAGCACGGCGGGAGCGCGGCGCGGCGCCGCCGCCCGCGCGGCGGCGCGCGCTGCCTCCAGGCGCTTGGCGGCGGCGTCGGCTCTCGCGGGGTCTCCCAGCGATCCCAGGCCGCGGATCGCGTCGATGGTCTTCTGGTAGCCGGCTGTGTCCACGGCCATGGTTCTCTGGCCAAGCCGCGCCAGACGGGCTAGCGAGGCTCCCTGCAGGTCCGCCACTCCGACCACCACGTCCGGGCGCAACGCGAGCACGGCTTCATTGTTCACCGACAGCCCGCCGATGCGGGCAAGCCGCTTCGCCTCGGGCGGGTAGTTGCTGAAATCGTCCGCGCCCACCACATGGTCACCCGCGCCTACCGCGTAGAGCATCTCGGTGACGCTGGGTGCGAGTGAGACGATGCGTTTCGGCCGGCCGAGAGAGGAATGGCGTTTTGGCGCCGGCCCATGGCAGCCGGCCGCGAGGAGAGCCAGCAGTAAGACGCCTTTCCGAGCGGTTCTCATGCGCCCGCCTCCCGCCGGAGGGCTTCGATCTCGTCCGGCGACAGCTCGCGCCACCGGCCGAGCGGCAGGGCGCCGAGTTCCACGGGACCGATGGAGGTCCGCTGTAGCCAGACCACCGGCAGCCCAACCGCGGCCAGCATCCGGCGCACCTGCCGTTTGCGCCCCTCGGTGATGACGATCTGCAGCCTCGCCCGCTCTTGCGAGGGACGCTGCCAGACGAGGCGCGCGCGGGCCGGCAGCGTGAGGCCGTCTTCCAGCTCGATGCCGCGCCGCAACTGATCGAGGTCGGCCGGAACCGGCACGCCGGACACCTCGGCCAGGTACGTCTTGGACACGTGCTTGCGGGGGTGCGCGATGTCGTTGGCCCAGGTCCCGTCGTTGGTCAGCAGCAAGAGGCCCTCCGTATCGACGTCCAGGCGACCGACCGTGAACAGCCGGTTCATCCCGCGCGGCAGGAGATGATACACAGTGCTTGGCAGGTGCGGATCCCGCCGCGTGCAAGCGTAACCGGCCGGCTTGTTCAGCATGATGTACATAGGCGTGGACGGCGGAGCGATGGCTCGGCCGTCCA